>NZ_SMKZ01000034.1 GCF_004349065.1 Jiangella asiatica | reverse complement strand
GCTCCACCCCCTCCTGCCCCGAGCTCACCCCACCTGGCCAGAGCAGGTGCGACGACTGCAGGCGTGAGGCAGACCAGCGCCGAGGTACTGCACGGGACAGGGGCTATGGCAAGGGGCACACCACCCGGTTCCGTACCGGGGTGCTGGGTGCCCAGCCCTTCTGCGTGTGCACCGAATGCGACGACCACGCAACACCATGCTCGAGGCCCAGCACCGACGCTGACCACCACCCCCTGAGCAGGCGTGAGCTGATCGCCGCTGGCCTTAACCCTGACGATCCGAAGCACGGTCGCGGCTTGTGCTCGCTGTGCCACAAGAGATCGACTGCGAAGCATCAGCCTGGAGGCTGGAACGCGCGGTGACGGTGCTGCACGAGGCTGCGAGCACGTGACGCAGGGGCACGGCATGGCACTCGCCGCAGGATGGTCACCCTCCTGACCTGCAGTGACGCGGCGAACCATGGTAACCATGGCGTGATCAACAACGCTCTGACCAGCGCGAACGGGTGGGGGGGAACCCCCGAGCGCCGCTATACCAGGACCGCCGGGGAGGGCGCTGAACGGCGCGGAGGGTTCAAACCTCCCAGGGCCGGCCCCCAAGATCATCAGTCCAGCGCGACGCTGGACTGTCAACCGATGCGGTGCGATGCCGCTGAGGAGAAGTGATCACCATGCGTGGAGGTGCGCGCAACCGCTCCGGTCCGCCGGCCGACCCGAACTCCGGCCGCTCCGATCGCCGCGGCTTCTCACTGACGGCACTGCCGGCGGAGGGCTACGACGGGCCCGTCCCCGAGTGGCCGCTGATGCGGCGCCAGGTTATGCGCTGGGAGCAGGACGGAAAGGTCCGCTACCAAGTGCTCGACCCGGATGCGACACAGGAGGTCGCCGACCGGGAGGCCGAGCTGTGGGAGTGGGCGTGGACCACGCCGCAAGCCTGCGCCTGGTCGATGCCCTCGGAGTCGTGGCGCATCCACACGATCGCCATGTGGGTCAGGACGTTCGTGATCTGTGAGTCGTCTGCCGCGACGGCCGCCGACAAGAACAGCCTCCACCGGTTCGCCGACCAGATCGGCATGACGACGGCCGGCCTCGCCGAGATGGGCTGGAAGGTCGCCGTCGACGAGCTCGCCGGGAAGCGCAACGAGGCGCCCGAGCCCGAAGAGGATGAGGACGATCCTCGGAACCGCATGACGGTCGTGACCGGTGGAGGCGCGTAGCCAATACGTCGTCGACTTCCCGACGCTCTGGGTCGTCCCCGCCTGGATTCAGCGGCACTGCATCATCTCGGACGGCTTCCGCAAGGGGCGCCCGTTCCGGATGTACGACTGGCAGCTCTGGATCACGGCGAACCACTACCGGATCAAGCCGTCGGCGCGGCAGGTCGAGGGGTTCGGCGTCGACCCGGACGTCTTCCCGATCCGGTCCGCGGCGTTCCACAACCGCCGCACCCAGGTCATCGCGCCCCAGAAGACCGGCAAGGGGCCCTGGACGGCGGCGATCGTCTGCGCGGAGGCCGTCGGCCCGGTCCTGTTCCTCGACTGGGCGAAGGATGGCGACGAGTACCGCTGCGAGAACCACGGCTGCAGCTGTGGGTGGGTGTACCGCTACAAGCCCGGCGAGCCGATGGGCCACCCTTGGCCGTCGCCGCTGATCCAGCTGCTCGCGACGTCCGAGGACCAGGTCGACAACGTCTACAAGCACCTCAAAGGCATGGCTCGAGGTCCGCGGCTGACCGACCGAATGAAGGTCCGCGAGGGCTTCATCCGGATCATCGGCGAGGATCAGGACCCGGACGCCAGTCGCATCGACGTTGTGACCTCGTCGGCGCAGTCCCGCCTTGGCAACCCGCTAACGTTCTGCATTCAGGACGAGACCCAGCTGTACACCGAGACCAACAAGATGATCCGGGTCGCGGAGACGATGCGGCGCGGCGCAGCCGCCATGGGCGGCCGCTCCATCGAGACGACGAACTGCTACGACCCATCGGAGCAGTCGGTCGCGCAGCGCACGCGCGAGGCGAAGGCCAAGGACATCTTCAAGTTCTACGAGCCGCCGCCGGCGAATCTCAGCTACAAGAACAAGGCTGAGCGCCGGAAGATCCACATCTTCAACTACGCCGGCTCGCCGCACGCTGACCTCGATGGCCTCGAAGCCGAGGCCGCCGAGCTGATGGAGAAGGACCCGGGGCAGGCCGAGCGGTTCTACGGCAACCGGATCGTCGCGGGCCTTGGCTCCTGGATGGACGGCGACAAGTGGGACGCCCGCTCGAAACCGGCTGGGATGCCGCCGAAGGGCACGCAGATCGTCCTCGGGCTTGACGGATCGGACGTCGACGACTGGACCGGAATCAGGGCCCAAACCCGCGAGAACTACCAGTTCACGCCCGAGACACCGCACGGCGGCCCGACGATCTGGAATCCCGCCGAGTACGGCGGCCAGGTGCCGCGCCTCGAGGTCGACGCCGCCGTCGACTGGCTGTTCGAGCACTTCGACGTGATCCGCTTCTACTTCGACCCTCCGTACTGGGAGACCGAGGGTGACGGCTGGGCGGCGAAGTACGGCGAGAAGCGTGTACTGCGGTTCGAGACGTATCGGCCGGTGCAGATGCACGCCGCCTGCGAACGCCAGCTCGTGGACGTGAACAAGGCCGAGAGCGCCTTCCACCACGACGGCTGCGAGGTCACGGGGCAGCACATGCGCAACGCCCGGAAGGCGCAGCGCCCGTCGAACCGCTACATCCTGACCAAGCCCGGCGACGGCCGCAAGATCGACATGGCGGTGGTCTCTGTGATCACGAACGAGGCGGCCGGCGACGTGACCGCGGCCAAGCTGTGGAAGTCCCGGAAGCGTCAGAAGCTCATCGCCCTGTAGGCAGGAGGTCGCGCCGTGGCTGTGCCCTCGACTGACCTCGAATGGCTGACCTACCTGGCGCTGCGGCACGACGCGGAGAAGCCCGAGCTCGAGGCGCTCGACCACTACTACGAGGGCACGCAGCCGCTCGCCTACATGCATCCGGAGATCCAGCGCGAGGTCGGCGACCGGATCAAGCCGCTGGTGTTGTTCTGGCCGCAGCTTGTGGTGGATGCGGTCGAGGAGCGCCTCGATGTCGAGGGGTTCCGGCTGCCAGACGAGGACACGGCGGACGACGATCTGTGGCGCGTCTGGCAGGCCAACGACATGGACGAGCAGACCCAGCTCGGCCATGTCGACGCCCTGGTGATGCGTCGGTACTTCGTCGTCGTAGGCAGCAACGAGGCTGACCGCGACACGCCGCTGGTGACGGCCGAGTCTCCGCTGGAGATGTTCGCCGACATCGACCCGCGCACCCGCAAGGTGCGGGCGGCACTGCGCCGCGTGCTTGAGCAGGACGACCTGGCCCGCCTCGGTGAGCGCTACGCCACGCTCTACCTGCCCAACCGGACCGTCTGGTATGAGTGGGGCGAAGGTGGTCAGGGCTGGCGTGAGGTCGACCGTGACGAGCACAACCTCGGTGAGGTCCCCGTCGTGCCGGTGGTGAACCGCGGTCGGCTGTCGTCCCGTCGTGACCGCCACGGCCGCGCGACGCGGCGGTTGGGAACGTCGGAGCTGGCACCGATCATCCCCCTGTCGGACGCGGCCAACAAGATCGCCACCGACATGATGCTCACCGCCGACGCCCACGCGATCCCGCTGCGGGGCTTCTGGGGCTTGAGTCCGGAAGACCTCACAGACAAGGACGGCAACCAGCTCACCGCCATTCAGGCGATGATGCGGAAGTTCCTCACCCTGCCGCAGCCTGAGGGGGATGGCGCGCAGGGCAAGGAGTTTGAGTTCTCAGCGGCCGACTTGAAGAACTTCCACGGCACCGTAGAACTGCTCGCGCGACAGGCGTCGGGCATGGCCGGACTGCCGCCGAACTACTTCGGTCTCGCCGCCGACGACGCCGCGAGCGCCGACGCAATCCGGTCCCGCGAGACCCGGCTCGTGAAGCGGTGCGAGCGCAAGCATCGCTCGTTCGGTGGCTCCTACGAGGAGTCGTCCCGGCTCGTGCGCCGCTTCCAGACCGGCGAGTGGGACCCTCGGCTGCGCCAGTTGGAGACGATCTGGCGCGATGCGGGGACGCCGACGGTAGCTCAGGCCGCGGATGCCGCCACCAAGAAGTTCCAGATCGGCATCGTGCCGCTGCGGCAGACCCGCGAAGATCTCGGGTACACCGACGCGCAGATCCGCCGCATGGAGGAAGAGGACGAGAAGGCGCTCCAGCGTGACCCGGTCGGCGTGATCGCCCGGGGCATGACTGGCGAGCCGGTGCCGGCGGAGCGCGATGGCGACGCTCAGCCGGTCGCGTGAGCGGTACGCCCAGCGCCAACGGCTGAGCAACGCCGTCGCGGCCGAGGGGCGGCGCACATGGCGGCAGCTCGACGCCCGCGACGTCACCGGCTCGTGGCGGTCACTGGTGCCGCAGCTGCTGATCACGCTCTCGGGTGCTCAGCTCGCAGCCGCTCAGGGCTCGGACGAGTACGTTGGGGCCGCGCTGGCCGAGCAGGGCATCCAGGCCGACCCGATCGCCGAGGTCGTGCCGCGTCGGCTCGCTGGCCGGGCATCAGATGGGCGGCAGCTCGACTCGCTGCTCGACGAGCCGCGCATCACGACCCTGACGGCGCTGTCCCGCGGCGCCACGGTGCCGCGGGCGCTGGCGTCCGGCTGGGCCGAGCTCGAGATGATCCTGCGCACGCAAATCGCCGACGCTGGTCGAGTCGCCGACGGCCTCTCGACGTTCGCCCGGCCCGGCGTCGGCTACGTGCGGATGGTCCAGGGCAAGACCTGCGGTCGCTGCGCGGCCCTCGCCGGCAAGTGGTTCCGCTCGAACCAGGGGTTCCGGCGGCATCCGCGCTGCGACTGCGTCCACATCCCATCGCGGGAGAACGTCGCCGGAGACCTGACGACGAGCCCGCGCCGCTACTTCGACAGCCTCGACCAAGCTGACCAGAACCGGCTGTTCGGGAAGGCCAACGCGCGGGCGATCCGCGACGGCGCCGACCCGATCCCGGTGATGAACGCCTCGATGCGCCACGGCGGGGTCTACACGACCGCCAGCGGGCGCCGCGGCGTCTCGCCGGTGCCCGAGCAGATCTACCAGCAGGCGGAGAACCGAGCCGACGCTATCCGGCAGCTGCGCCTCTACGGCTACATCCGCTGACTCCCGACCGCGCGATGCGGACCCGGGTCAACCCCTCTGCGATGGAGGAACACCGCATGTCCACCGAGATCGTCGGCGAGCACGGCCCGGAGGTCGTCCCCGCCGAACCTGCGGCACCCGCCGCGCCCGCAACTCCGCCGGGTGATCCGGCGAAGTCGCCAGAGCAGCCGTCCGCGAAGCCCGAGATCATCGCCGAGCGCGATCGAGAGCGGGAGAAGCGGCAGCAGCTGGAGTCCATGCTCGCGCAGTCACTCGGCGTCGAGCTGAACACCGGCGGCAAGGAGAGCCACTTCGAGCAGATCAGCGCGAGGCTGACCAAGCTGAAGGAGTTCGAGGACGCACAGCTCACTGAGCAGCAGCGCCTTGAGAAGGAGCGCGACGAGGCCCGCGAGACGGCAGCCACTACTGCGCGGCAAGCCGCACTGTACAAGGCGGCCATCGACCACAGCCTCGGCGCCGAAGACCTCGAGCTGCTCGAGGGCGTGCCGGCCGACCAGATCGACGCCCGCGCGAAGCGGCTGTCGGAGCGCCTGGCGGCGAGCCGAGCCCCTGGCACGCCCAAGCCGGACCCGACACAGGGCCCGCGCGGTGGCGGCATCGACATCGACGCGCAGATCGCGGAGGCGCAGAAGGCTGGCGACTTCCGCAAAGTCATCTCGCTCCAGAACCAGAAGCTCACCAACCAGGTGACCAACCAGTAAGCAACGGGCACGTCGTGCCCTGATCACAAGGAGGAACCGTTATGGCTCCCGTGACCGGACTGGGCACGACTTACAATCTGCCCAACTTCACCGGCATCCTGCACCAGCTCACCCCGTCGGACACGCCGTTCTTCTCCGCTATCGGCGGCCTGACCGGCGGCGGCCAGACCACCTCCACGGAGTTCGAGTGGGAGACCTTCGACCTTCGCGATGCTTCGCAGCCGGACATCCCTGAGGGCGCGGACCCCAGCGACACCGAGCGCGCGCGGGCGAACGTGACCAACGTCGTCCAGATCCACCAGGACAGTGTCGGCGTCAGCTACTCCAAGCTGGCGGCCGTCGGGCAGAAGGCCGGAAGCAACAACGACCTGCAGAACCCGGTCCGTTCCGAGCTGGACTGGCAGGTTGAGCAGCTGCTCAAGCAGCAGGTGCGCGACATCGAGTTCTCGTTCCTGCAGGGCACCTACGCGAAGCCGGCGACCAACGCCACCGGTCGCAAGACGCGAGGCATCCTGGAGGCGATCACTACGAACACGGTTGCGGCCGGCGGCGTGGACCTTACCGACGTGATGCTGCTCGACCTCATGCAGGAGGTCTACGACAACGGCGGCATCATGGAGCAGGACACGGCGACGGTCATCGTCAACAGCTGGAACAAGCGCCAACTGACGCAGGCGTTCATCACCGACAAGGGCTACCAGGAAGCGTCCCGCACTGTCGGCGGCGTCCGGGTGCAGACGATCGAGACCGACTTCGGGACGGTCAACGTCATGCTGGACCGGCACATGCCGGCAGACACCGTGGCCGTGGTGTCGCTCGAACAGTGCCGCCCGGTGTACCTGGAGATCCCCGGCAAGGGGCACTTCTTCGCCGAGCCGCTGGCGCGGACCGGCGCGAAGGAGCGCTCGCAGCTGTACGGCGAGGTCGGCCTGGAGTTCGGCGCCGAGACCGCCCACGGAAAGATCACGGGCACCACCACGGCCCCGCCGGCACCCTGATCGGAGGGCGTGACATGGCATATCGCGTCACGGCCGGGTATGTCACGGTCGAAACTCAGGTCCGCGAGAACGGAGCCCGGGCGTACATCGACATCCGTCGAGGTGCGGAACTCCCGGGCGACGTTCCCGCGGCGCAGGTCGCCACGCTTCTGCGTCAGGGCGACATCGAAGAGGTCAAGCCGGCCAGGAAGGCCGCAGCGAAGAAGGCTGCCGCCAAGCCAGCCGACGAGAACTGAGGAGGGGTCCGCGTGGGCGGAGCGATCTACTTCCGGGACGCAGACGGGAACGTCGTGCAGGCCGGCGCGGACCACCCCTTGCCTGTGGCATCTGGCGGTACCACTCAGCAGGCACAGCAAGCGGCGGCTGACGCGCCGCCGGAGGAGTAGGCCATGGGTGGAGCGATCTACTGGCGCGACGAGAACGGCCGCGTCTGGCAGGCGGGTGTTGACCACCCGCTGCCGGTGACCGACCCCGGCGCCGTCCAGGCGGCCGACATGAGCGCCGACCCCCCGCTCACGTGGGACGCCGGCACGACGACCATGGGCATCACGACGGACGCCCCCGGCGGCGTGCCCACCCTCGACGGCAGCGGCAAGATCAGCGTGTCCGAGCTTCCCCCGCTGCAGCACGACGTCGGGCAGGCCGCCACCGAGGCGGCCATGCTCGCGCTCGCCGTGCAAGCCCCAGCGATGTGCATCCGGACGGACTTCACGCCGCCTCACGTGTTCATGCTGTCCGGCGACCCGGCGACCGACATCGGCAACTGGCACGACGTTGGCGCGTTCGCTGCCGCGTCCGCCGACCCGTCCGCGGATGTCGGCCTGACGGCGACCAACGGCACCGCAGCGACGTACATGCGGTCCGACGGCGCACCGGCACTCAACCAGGGCATCACCCCCGTCTGGACCGGCAAGCACGAGTTCCAAGCCGGCGTGCAGTTCAACGACGTGTCCTCCGACGCCACGCCGACGGTGGGCCTGTCCAGCGGCAACCCGCAGCTGGAGCTGTCCAAGTCGGACGCGCCGACGGACAGCAAGCGGTGGAACTTCATAGCGGCCGACACCTCGTTCACGCTGCGGACGCTCGACGATGCGGGCGTCGGCGCGGGGAACGTCATTGAGATTGCCCGCACCAGCAACACGCCAACCGGCGCCACCGTGTATGTGCCCGTGCACATGTCCGAGCAGAAGATCGTCAACGTCGGCAGTCCATCCGATCCCAAGGATGCGGCCACCAAGGCCTACGTCGACTCCGCCGTGGCCGGCGTCGGTGGCGGACATCTCACCGTCGCCACCCAAACCGGCGCAACCGTCACCCTGGCAGCCGACTCGCCCACGGTTCAGCTGATCGACACCACCGGCAATGTCAACGACACAGCAGTCACGCTCCCTGCCGCCCCCCCAGCCGGCAAAGTGTTTACGATCAAGCAGGTCGCCGGCACGCTCGGCGTCACCATCGACGGCGCCGGGGCCAACATCGACGGCACGCCGAACGTCGGTATCGAAAGCCCCCTCGGGCTCCGCACCGTCGTCTTCGACGGCACCAACTGGCAGATCATCGGCACGAGCGGCGCTTAGGGGGTCGTCATGGCCGACATGCTCGCAACCCCCGACGACCTGCGAACTCTCCTCGGTCTCGACGCGACCCAGCTGCCTGACGCGGAGGCGAACCTGCTGCTGGCAATGGCCACCTCCGAGGTGCAAGCGGCAGCCGGGCAGGATCTCGTGCAGGTGGTCGACGACCACCTGGACATCATGGGCACGACTGACTCGTGGCTGGCGCTCCCGCAGCGTCCGGTCACCGACGTCACGCTGGTGCAGATCGACGGCCAGGACGTGACGGACTGGCGGCGGTTCGGTAGCCGGCTGTGGCGTACCTGTGGCTGGGCACCCTGCGCGTACGAGCCGTCGCAGGTCAGCCTCGTCTACACGCACGGCTACCCTCCAGGCGATCCGGCGTTGGAGCTGGCGAAGTCGCTGACGCTGACCCTGGCGGCGGCCATCAACGCCAGCCCGGACGGCGTCACAGCCGGGTTCTCGATCGACGACTACCGCGAGCAGATGGTCCAGACCTCCGGCGACGGGGCGACGAACCTGCTGCCGAAGTTGAGCCAGGCTCTCCTGCGCCGCACGTACGGGGGACGTGCGGGGCTGGTGAGGATCGGCTGATGGGCCGCGCCGAGCGGGTGCTGATGCGCGGCCGACGCCGCGCTGAGGCCCTGATGATCGACTCGTGCCGCATCCGCCGCCCCACCGGCCGGACGACCGGGCCTGACGGCGTGGTGACGACGACGTACGACCTGATCTACCCGCTCCCAGGAGCCCAGCCGCCAGTCGACGGCCGATGCCGCATCCAGACCAACGACCCGTACGAGCAGCGGCCGGAAGCTGGCGAGCACTCGTTCACCGTCGTGCGCGACATCCTCCAGCTGCCGATGGCCGTGGTCGTGGTGCGGGTCGATGACGTCGTGGATCAGGTCGTCTCGGAAATGGACCCGGCCCTCGCCGGCCGGATCTGGCGCGTGGCCGCGCCGTCGCGGAAGACCCACCAGACCATGCGCAGGTTCTACATCGCGGAGGTGGCCGGGTGAACCGCATCACCGTCGACGCCTCCGAGGTGCTGCGCGTCGCCGCCGATGTCGGCAAGATGCCCGGCCGCGCAGTGAAGGAGGGCCGCGCCGTCGTCGAGAAGGGCGCGCTCAACACCAAGAACCAGATGCGCGACGAGGCCAGCGGCCACCCGACGTTCCCGGCGTTTCCGAACTCGATCACGTACGACATCGAGTACGGCGTCGGGAAGATCGAAGCGGAGATCGGTCCCGACAAGGACAAGACGCAGGGCGCGCTCGGGAACCTGCTGTACTTCGGCTCCAGCAACAACGGCCCGGTGCTGGATGTCGAGTCCGGCCTGCGCGCCGAAGCGCCGAAGTTCGAGAAGGCGCTCGGGTTGATGGCCGACAAGCTGCTGGACGGCTGACGTGCTCGCCGGGCATGTCGCCGCAGTTAAGCTGCTTCTGGCCGCGGTCGGCTTCGTCGATATCACCGACGGCGAAGACCTACCGCCGGGCAGTATCGCGCTCTACGACGGACAGGTGCCGAAGGAGCCGACGTTCCCGTATGTCGTGCTTTGGACGACACCGGGTGACCGGACGGCCCCGGCGCTGAGCAACGAGCACACGCAGTTCGAGACCCGGCTGTACACGACCTACGCGGGAGCCTCTGCCGATGCCGTCCGGTTCGTGGCCGACAAGGTCAGCGGCACCCTGCTGGACGTGCGGCCCATTGTGGCCGGTCGCTCGTGCTGGAAACTCGCGACGCTCTACTCCGAGCCCATCCGCCAGGACTCCGACGTGACACTGCCGGGCACGAACCTGCACCCGATGTACGGCGTAGACGTCTGGCGCCTTGCGTCAGTACCTGCCTGATCCTTTCCCGCCCTGGCCCCAACCCCGAACGGGGGAGTTTCGCATGCCCAGATACGTCCGCGTGAAGTCGCCGACGACCAAGCATGAGTTCGACGTGCCGGAGACGGACCCGCGACTCAAGCGCGGGCTGCTGACCCGCATCAAGGACGACCGGTACCCGCCGGTTGATCGCCCGCGACGGGCGAAGCACTTCATCCCTCGCAAGCAGGCCGCCGTCGCGGTCGAGATCCCGAAGGAGCCAACTGATGGCTGACATCCCCGCCACCCCGGCCGACGGCAATGTGTCGGTCATCGTCGTCGACACCATCGCCGACCCGACCGCACCGACCGTCACGGAGTTGACGGACCCGACGGTCGTGGACATCTCCTGCTACCTGACCAGCGACGGTTACACGCCGAGCCTGGACGAGCAGGTCATCGCCGACGAGCGCCTGTGCTCGACGCAGATCTTCGAGCAGCCGGGCCGGTTCACCCGCTCGCTGGACACGATCTACATCGACAACACCAACGCGCCGAACGAGGCCACAGACAACGCGGCCAAGGACACCCTCGTCCCGGGCTCGACGCACTTCCTGGTGACCCGCCGCGGCATCAAGTTCGACACCGCGTACGCGGCTGACCAGAAGGTGGTCGTCACGCCGATCAAGTGCGGCCAGTACAACGAGCTGACCCCCGAGGCGAACTCGGTCCTCAAGACGGCGCAGAAGCAGTTCATCACCGGCCCCACTGTCGAGGGCACCGTCGTCGCGGCGCCGTAGCCCACTCACGCCCCGCGCAGCCCTCTTACCCGGTCGGGCTGCGCGGGGTCATCACCACGACCGGGGAGACCGGGAGCACAACCATGAGCAAGGTCATTGAAGGCGTGCCCGAAAGCATCAGCCGCGAGGACTACCTGCGCCTCATCGCGTCGGCGGGCTTCGACGTCAACGAGCTGCGCAGCCTCAAGTTCGGCTACGACGGCATTTACGCCGAGGTCATCGACCGCGACAACGCGGGGCAGCCTCGGTACGAGGGCGAGGCGGTTGCGGGCGAGTCCGGCACCGTCATCAACACGGTCTACATCCCCGTGCAGGACGAGGAGCCGGGCCGATGAGCAAGCTCACCATCAAGCGTCCGACGGCGACCGTTCCGCTATGCCTCGACATGTCGATGCGCGCCGAGTGGGAACGGCTCGACGAGCAGCTGCGCAAGGAGCGGGGCAAGACCACCGGCGACCGGATGGTTGGCAACGCGACCGCGAGCCGGCTTGCGGAGGAGATCCGCCAGCTCGAGGAGCTGATGGAGCAGCAGACGGTTCACTTCCTGCTCAGCGCGTTGCCGCGTAACCGGTACAAGAAGATCGTCGCGCAGCATCCGCCGCGCAAGGACGACGCCGAAGACGCCGCCGTCGGAGTCAACCGTGAGACGTTCTTCGACGCACTCATGTTGGCGACTCTGGACGATGACGGCAAGGAGCCGGGGACCATCGTGCAGGTCACCGACCACGCCGGCGAGGTCGTCGAGTTCGACCCGGCGCAGGACTGGGAGTCGCTGGCCGACGAGATGACCGACCAGCAGTTCGAGAGCATCGCCAACATGGCCTTCCTGCTCAACCGCGGGAAGGTGAGCGTCCCTTTCTCGCGCGCCGCGTCGCGGACGACGCAGACCTCCGACGAGACCTAGAGGCGGCGGAACGACTCGGCGTCTCCTACAAGCGGTTCTCTGGCTGGGAGCCGGAGGAAATCACCGAGTACGAGTACGCCGGCGACGGCCGGCTGCTCAGGTCTGTGACGACCCGCGAGGTCGAGTGGGACGACGCGGAGCAGGACTGGATGCGCGCGCTGTCGCAGTACCGGGCCACGTTGTGCCCGCTGTGCGGCCGCCCGATCGAGGTCTGCACGGACCCAGCCAACGAGATGCGCTGGCGCTCCGGGCTGCCGACCCGCTGCCACGCCACCACGGCCGTGCTCCAGGCGCAAGAGGGCCTAGGCAAGAAGAAGAAGCAGTCGAGGCACACCGGCGCGCTGCTCTGGAGCGCCGAACTGAATACGAGCTGACGGGGGTGCCCTGTGGCGAATCGCTCCGTCGTCATCAACCTCGGCATGAACATCGGCGGCGTCATCGCCGGGGCACGTACCGCCAGCAAAGCCCTCGCCGACATGGGCGGCAAGGGCCTGGACTGGGTCGGCAAGCGCGAGCAGTCAATCAACACCCTCACCACCGGTATCGGCGCGGTCGGCCTCGCGGCTGTCGCTGGTGCCGGCCTCGCGGTCCGGGCGTTCGCAAACTTCGACGAGGCGATGTCGCACGTCGCCGCCACCGGTGACGACGCCCGGGGCAGCCTGGACCAGCTGCGGCAGGCTGCGCTTGACGCCGGCGCGGAGACAGCTTTCTCCGCTACCGAGGCGGCCGGTGCGATCGAAGAGTTGGCCAAGGCCGGTGTCTCGGCGGAGGACATCCTGGCCGGCGGTCTCGACGGCGCGCTGGACCTGGCCGCCGCCGGCGGCATCGAGGTCGCACAGGCGGCGGAGATCGCTGCATCGGCCATGACCCAGTTCGGCCTCGCTGGGGACGACGTTGTCCACGTCGCCGACCTCCTCGCGGCCGGCGCCGGCAAGGCGCAGGGCGGCGTGCACGAGCTCGGGATGGCGCTCAATCAGGCCGGCCTCGTCGCCGACCAGACCGGGCTGTCGATCGAGGAGACCACGGGCGGTCTCGCAGCGTTCGCCTCGGCCGGCCTGCTCGGTTCGGACGCCGGCACGTCGTTCAAGACGATGCTGCAGCGGCTCACGCCGACCTCGGTCGAGGCTGCTGACGAGATGGAGCGGCTGGGCATCTCGGCGTATGACGGGCAGGGCCAATTCATCGGCCTCGCCGAGTTCGCCGGCAACCTGCAGGCCGCCCTGCGGGACCTGACGCCCGAGCAGCGCAACGCCGCCATGGCGACCATCTTCGGCAGCGACGCCGTCCGCGCGGCGTCGATCCTGTACGAGCAGGGCGAGCCCGGCATCCGGAACTGGATCGCCGCCGTCGACGACCAGGGCTACGCCGCCGAGACCGCGGCCACCCGCATGGACAACCTCAAGGGCGACCTCGAGGAATTCGGGGGCGCCCTGGAGACCGCGCTCATCGGCGCGGGCTCCGGCGCTGACGGTCCGCTACGTGACCTCGTGCAGGGCGCCACGGACGCGGTGAACGCCTTCAATGACCTGCCTCCTGGTGTGCAGTCGGCGACGCTCGCCATCGTCGGCGGTGGCGGCCTGGTCGCTCTCGGCGTGGCCGGGCTCGGCAAGCTGGCCGTCGGCGTCGCCAACACCCGCGAGGCGATCAACGACCTCGGCCTCACGTCCGGGCGAGCGGGCCGGACGCTCCGGTTCGCCGGCGCGGTGGGCGCCATCGGCGCCGTCGGCTTCGCGGTGTGGGAGCTCAACAAGGCGCTCAACCAGACCGAGATCTCCTCGCAGGCTGCGTACGAGGGCGTGCTGGCGCTGAGCCGTGGCGAGAGCAGCGCCGCACTCAACGAGCTGATCGACTCGCAGGTGCGGCTGCGGGAGGCCGCCGAGCCGATCGCTGACACCAGCCTGTGGGGCCGCATCAAGAACGGTGTCAGCAACCTCGCCGGCGGTGACCAGATCGCGAACCTCTACGAGCTGGGCGGCGCCAGCGAGGAGTTCTCCTCAGGTCTGCAACTGATCGACGCCGAGCTGGCGAAACTCGCCTCCGGTGGCGACATCGAGGGCGCTACGGCGGCGTTCGATGAGCTGGCTGACCGGCTGGGGTACCAGGGCGACGAGGTCGACCGGCTGCGGGAGAAGCTGCCTGCCTACCAGGAGGCGCTGCGCGGCACCGCTGAGGACCAGGCGCTAGCCGCACATGAGGCGACGGCGGCCGGCGGCGCCGTGGCCGGGATGGGTGAGGAGTTCGCCGGCGGCACGGCCGAGATCGACGCGCAGACCGAGGCGCTGTCGGCGTGGCTCGACCAAATCAAGATCGCTACCGACCCGGTGTTCGCGCTCAACGACGCCGTCGTCGGCGTCACCGACGCGCAGACCGCCTACAACGAGGCGGTCGCAGAGTTCGGGCCCACCAGCGCCGAGGCGCAGCAGGCCGGGCTGGATCTTGCAGGCGCCGTCGCAAATCTTGAGTCAGCAGCGCTGAGTGGCGACCTGTCCTTCGACGCCTTCGCCAGCAAACTCGACCAGTGGGTCGCGCAGGGAGCGATCACCGCCGACCAGGCCGACACCATCCGGGACCGCGTCGCCGCACTGACTGGTGTCGCCGAGGACTACGAGGACACCTACACGGCGCAGATCGACGAGGACGGCGCGGCCACCGCGCAGGCGAACGCAAACCGCGCACTCGGCGTCGTGGATGCGTTCGGGCGCCGGAACGTGATCGCGCACCTCCGCGCCCAGGCGAACACCAGTAGGGCCGAGGGCGAGCTGAACAGCCTGACCCGTGCCCGCACGGTGAACATCTACCCGAAGGTGGTTGGGGGGCCGCTGCCGAAGGCGCGCGGCGGCCCGGTCCAGATGGGACAGCTGTACACCGTCGGCGAAGAGGGCCCGGAGCTGTTCGTCCCCGAGGGCGACGGAGAGATCATCCCGGCCGGCCGCACGCGGTCCATTCTCTCATCGCTCAACCAGCGGTCCGGGTTGGAGTCGATGGGCGCCCTGACGGCGCTGGGTGTGGCGGAGTACCGACTGGGTGATGGCCTGTGGCGTGCCATCGATTCAGCGACCGACATGGTCGAGGAGGGTGGCGTCGAAGTCGAGGACTCCCTGATCGAGCTCGACTCGGCGATCACCCGAGCAGCACAGGCGTACGACCGGGTCGCTCGCAGTGTCGTCCCGGCGCCCATTGGCATCAAGCCACCGGACCGGCCGAGTGGCAAGGAGCCGCTGAGCCTCACGCCGCTGCAGACGGCCGCGAAGGAGCTCTTGGATCGCATCAGGTCTGGCGGGAAGTTCTACGAGGACTTCTCCTTCGAGGGGATGTCGGACCTGCTGCGGAAGTACAACGACCAGCTCGCGGCAATGTACACCGGCCCGAACGCCGGCAGCGCGATCGAGGCATGGCTGATCCAGTTTCTCGGCGGCAAGAAGGCTAAGGGCGGCGGCTCGCTTTGGATGGGTGAAGGCCGCGCACCCGAGATGCCGAAGTGGTTCACCACACTCCCGCTGCACAGCCAGTCCGATGCTCGCTCCGTTGTTGACGCTGATGCCATCGCGGCAGCCGTGGCTGCCGCGATGCCGACGCTTGACGGGGCGACGCTGCAGCTGCAGATCGGATCAGAGTCGGTACTCGCCCGGGTCGTCGACAAGGGCGCGCGAGTCAACGCGAGGAGGGCCTGATGTCCTCCACGTGGATCGGCCGTCTCGGCGCGCTGCAGGAGATTCGCTGTCCGGCGCCGGTTGAGGCGCCGGTGGAGCGGCCCTCGACGCCACGGCTGAATCTGGCCGGCATGCGTTCGATCCAGCGCGCACCCAGGTCGGCCCGACGGTGGACGCTGTCGCTCGCGTGGGCGACACCGGCAGAGGTGGCCGCGCTGGTGGAGTTGGAGTCCGGTTCGCTGGCGAACCCGTCCGTGCCGACCTACTGGTACGACCCGTACGCCGCGGCAACGAACATGCTTCGGCCCAGCGTGGCCGCGCCCGGCCTGTGGGGTGACGAGCCGTACGAGGCTGTCGGTGGGGGGACGCTGACGTACTCGGTGCTGGGGGGTGCCCTGCCGTTGATCGACGTTCCGCTTGGCGAGGCGGTCGCCCCGGTGGTGCCGGTGCTGGAGGGGCGCACGTACACGGCGTCGACCTTCGCGTCGGCGTCGTCGCACGTAGGTCTGCGCTGGGTGGACGCCGACGGCGTCACGCTGTCGACGACTGCGGGCAGCACGGGCACTGGGCGCCTGTCGGCGACCGGTGCCGCACCTGCTGGCGCCGGGGGCGTGCGCGTGGTCCTCGACCCGGATGTGGCGGGGAACTTCAACCGGGTGCAGCTCACCGAGACGGCCACGGTCATTGACTGGCTGCCCGGGGAAGGAATCCCGCGGGTGTCGGTGAGTGGCATGCAGCGCACGCATCAGGCGGTGTGGGACGACGGAACCGTCCGATCGGATTACACCGCAGAGTTGCTCGAGGTCGGCTGATGCAGCCGACGCCGGCGAACTGGCCGACCGACCTGACCGTCTCTGAGCCTGTCGCTGTTGTTGATGTCGGCGACGTTGCCGGCGCGCGGACGGACGTTGAGCCTGACTCGTGGAGTGTGCGCCGGGAGATCGCGACCTACCTGCCGGCTCAGGTGCGGGGCATCTCCGGGCAGTCGGTGGCGGACGCTCAGGCGGAGATCCCGGCCGCCGACATTGAGACGCAGGTCGCCCGGAACCCGTTCTCCAAGACAGCTTCGCGAGTGGTCGAGTCGGGCTGCTCCATCCGGGCCGGCTTCATCGGCACCGATGGCCGCCCGTCCCTGGTGCCGGTGTTCACGGGCCGGGTCATGGACGCTGGCGGCTCGGCGCTGACCGACGTCATGTCGGTGGACTGCGACGACGACGCCGCCCTACTGCGGCGAGATGTCATCGTCGCGCCGCTGGCGTCGCAGATGCGTTACGTCCCCGACTCTGGCGCTTCGGTGCTGCTGTTCCCGGGGGTGTCTGGGAGCTACGTGATGGACTCTGTGTTGCGGCAGTTGGGGTACTACACGATGCCGGCGGCCGAGCCCTCCACCGCGGTCTCATGCCCGCTCCAGGGAACGGTGTGGCCCGAACAGCTCCCGGCCGGGACGTCGGTGTCCGCGACCGCCTTCTACGGGGAGCTCATCCAGGCGCGCAACGGGGTCACCGAGGACAATCCGACCTTCGTCAGCCAGGCATGGGACACCGGTGAGCGGTTCCTCGCTCTGACCGGAGACTTTGTCTTCCGGGTGCGCCCGGCGCGACTGGTAGAGACCGACTGGGTCCGCATCCATGGATGGGCAAACGGCGAATCGGGGCAGACGGAGATCCTTCTGCAATCGGCCGGACTCGCCTGGACCAGGGTTCGGATCAGGCCCGGTGAGATCGAGGTCGCCATCAACACGTTGGGAACTCCGACCCACACATTCACTGGCTGGCCCGGTGGTCGATTCTCAATCGATGTCGAGCACGACGGCGCCACCAACAACGTAATCCTGTTCTATGAGGGCGGCTCTCAGTCGACGAGTCTCGTAGGAGCTCACAGCAACGGCGTTTCTTACGTTCAGGTGACCAGCGAAGAGGGGATGGCACTGGCCGGCGTGGCGGTCCGGTCCAACCCATCCGGCGCGCATGCCATGATCGGCTTCGTCCCGTCAGCCAGTCTCGACCCGACCATCGGACGGATCGACGCCACGCCCGGGCTGTTCCGCGACAACGGGTGGGACGCCCTTCGAGAGGTCGCCGAGGCCGAGTTGGGCGCCGTCTGGCTGGACGAGCAGGGGACTCCAACCTTTCGGAACCGCCAGTCGCTGCGCGGCATCGGCGAGCCGGTCCACGAGATCACGTCGCGAACGTCGCTGATGGACGTGTCGTGGCGCGAGGCCGTCGAGCAGGTCCGCTCCAGCGTCCAGGTACCCGTACTGCCGGTCACGTCATACCTGTCCGACGACTACGCACACACCGTGTGGAGCGCCCAGGAGACCGGCACGGTGATCTCCGTGGGGGCCAACGCCACCAAGCGCCTGTCGGTGAATCTGAACGGCATCGCCATCGGGATCGACACGACGGCGACGGCCGGCACCGGCTCTACCGGCACGCGGTTCCGCGCCAACACGGCCGCTGACGGCTCAGGTTCGGACGTGTCGACGTCGGTGCAGGTTGAGGTCGACCCCAGCGGGCCGCGGGTCGCGCGAGTCATTGTCACCAACAACCACTCCGGCCGTGTGTGGCTCGTC
Source organism: Jiangella asiatica (assembly GCF_004349065.1). GTDB lineage: Bacteria > Actinomycetota > Actinomycetes > Jiangellales > Jiangellaceae > Jiangella > Jiangella asiatica. Next base: position 50,853 of record NZ_SMKZ01000034.1, on the reverse strand, counting down.
GCTGGCAACGGTAGCGACGCGCCAGACCTGTTCATCCGGGCGCGGCAGCGGATCATCCAGGCCAGCCAGGCGTCGGAGTACGCCGAGGTCGACAACGAGGGTGTGCGTGCAGAAGAGCTGACCCTGGACGAGTCGCCCTACGTCCAGGACAACTCATCAGCTCTCGACCTGGCGAGTTTCCTCGCCGCCGAGCTGTCCGCGCCGCGGGCGATCCTGCAGAGAGTCCCGGTCCTGTGGGAACCGCGGCGCCAACTCGGCGACATCGTTGAGATCTCCGACCCTGACGTCACCGGGCTCGAGCCGCTGCGGGGTGTCGTTGTCGCCATCGAGCACGGCGGCACCGCGGGCAACATCGACCAGTACATCGACGTCCGACCCCTACTGCCGACCATCGCCGAGTTCAACCAGGCGTGGGACGGCCAGACCATCGCCGACCTTAATGCGCTCTGGGACGGCCAGACCATCGCCGATTTCAACGCCGACCCCCTGAGAGTGAGCTGACGTGGCCGTCAACGACCAAGGCATCTGGACGCCCGACGACACCGAGCTCTTCGGGCCGCCCGGCTCCGGGCTCGACACGTGGCTAAAGCGGATGGGTGACTCGATCACGCGGCCCGAGGGAACCATCACCCAGCCGTGGCGCGTGCACTACAAGACAACGTCTCAGACCATCCCAGACAACACGTTCACGGACATCTCGGGTGCCGGGTGGACAGGTGGGACGGGCGACCCTGGTAGCACGGTCTCCGGGATCACGCACTCCAGCGCCGGCTACACCGTGAGCCAGGACGGCTGGTATCGAGTCGAGCTGGATGTCGCCTTCCTCAACAACTCCATAGGCGGCCGGCAAGCGCAGATCCGCATCAACGGGAATATTGAGCGGACGATCACCGTGGCCGCCGTCAGCGGGTCTGCGACCACTGCGTTGTGCGACACCGAACTCTCGTTGTCTGCCGGCGACGTGGTGTCGTTCTGGACACGGCAGACGTCCGGCGGAGATCTCGGCATGCCCGAAGGCAGCGACGCCGGGCGCAAGTTCATCCGCCGAGTTGCGCTGCTCTGATGGCCAACGAAATCGGGCCGTTCAAGGACGCCACCCATCCCGACATCGAATGGGACATCCGGGCCTGCGTCGTCCGCTTCGAGCCCGGCGTGGTCAACCCTGACGGGTCGTTCCAGTCCGGTGGCCCGTACATCCACGCCAATGAGACCCACGTCGCCGTCGGCGCGCTGGGCGTGCACATTGACTCGTCCGGCCGGCTCGAGGTCATCAACGACGGGGGCGCCCCCATCGGCTCCATCACCTGCACACCCGACGAGTCCCTGGTAGCGCGGGGCATCGACCTCGGGCCGTCCGGCGGCGCACCCGGCACCCGGTTCATCGCCCGCCAGGACGGTGTCGGCCGGCTCTACCTGAACCTGCAGGCCGACTGGGACGCCATCGCCGGGGAGACCTGCAACGTGTGGCTGGCGTGGCTGACGCCACGGGTGCGCAGCACCGGCCGCCCGTCGCCTACCGACCGCATTGCCGAGCTGGAGGAGAAAGTCGCCGACCTCCAGCGCCGCACGCCGGGCAGCGTGGCCCGGTTCAACCAGCACCTGGACGGACAGTCGATCGCCCAACTCAACACCAGCCACGACGGGCAGAACATCGCCCAGTTCAACGAGGCGTACGCCCAAATCTGACCGGGGAGGTCCCGCATGGCCTGGTATCCCGACGCCATCCGCAAGGAGATTCCACCCGGCGGCAACGACCCCCGCATCATCCCCGTGGGCATGGTGTTTCACGTCCGCGCCGGCCTGGGCGACTCGCTGTTCCCGTACTTCAACGGCCCGTCCGGCGGCATCGAGTCGCACCTGTACGTCCGCTTCGACGGCACCGTCGAGCAGTACCGCGACAGCACCCGCGAGGCCGACGCCAACTACAAAGGCAACTCGTGGGTGTCTGGCGGAAAGCGGTACGGGCTGCTGTCCGTCGAGACCGAGGGCCTCGAGTACGGCGAGTGGACGCCGGAGATGATCGTCTCGCTCAAGCGGCTGTACCGGTGGGGCATGGACGTGCACGACTTCCCGGCCCGCGTCTGCCCCGCCTGGAACGCCAGTGGTCTCGGCTATCACGTGCTGTTCGGCGCACCCGGGCCGTGGACCCCGGTCGCCAAGTCCTGCCCCGGCCCCGACCGGGTCGAGCAGTTCAACGAGATCTTCCGGCCGTGGCTCGCGGCCGGCGCACCCCTCGGAGAGGACGACGACATGCCCACTGCGAAGGAGATCGCCGACGCGGTCTGGAGCCACCCGGACTCGATCGAGCAGCCCCACCGTGCGACATGGGAGTCGCCGCTCAACCGGAAGGATGGTCAGCCGTCGTACCTGACGGAGCTGCAGCGGGCCACGCGGCTGTCCGCGACCGTTGGCGGCGAGACCATCGAGGACGGCCGGCGGCTCACGCTCGGCATCGCGATCCAGCGCATGTACAACTGGATCAAGGCGATGTCCGGGGGCGACCAGCTGGACGAGCAGCGTATCGCCGAACTCACCGCCGACATCACCGCCGACCTGATCCTCGCTCGCCTTCCTGAGTGCGGCGACGTCGATAAGGCGACGGTGAAGCAGGCGGTGAAGGAAGCCCTTCGCGAGGGTGTGGCGTGAACGGGGAGGACATCCCCACGTCGGACCACGACCGACTGGTCGAGATCCACACGATGCTGCGGGAGCACCTGGCGCCGAAGGTGCTCGACCACGAGTCCCGCATCCGCCGCCTGGAGCGGGCCATATGGATCGCGGCCGGCGTGGCGGCGGCGGTAGGCAGCGCCGTCGGCAACGCGTTCGCCGGCGGAATCCCCTGAGATCGGAGATCATCATGACCATCGTCCTGCCCAAGTGGCTGTACATCGCCCTGTTCGTCGCCGTCATCCTGGCCTCGTACTTCGTCGGCGTGGTGCCGGCCGAGGGCGGCTTCGACGACCTGACGACTGTCCAGTGGCTCGGCGCGGTCATCGCGCTCGGCGTCGGCCTCGGCGTCAGCGCAGCCACCCGTCCCGCAGACCCGAGTGTCCTGGCGCGCGTGGACGGTGCCGGCAACTTCCGCGCCGGCGAGGCGGCGGCCGCCCCCACTGGTGCCGTCGTCGCCAATGAGGTCACCGTCGAGCGCCTCGTCGAGCCGAAGACGTACGAGTAGGAGAAGGCCATGGCCGCAACCGAAGCCACCCTCAACATCGCCGCGGACGCTGTCGGCGCCGCGGTGGCGCAGCTGTCGCTGCACTCCGCTGACCCGGGCGCGACGGGCGCGAACGAGTTGCCGCTGACGGGCGCGTACACCCGCGAGGTGCCGGACTACTCCGGCGCCGCGGCTGGCGGCGTGGACGACCTGGCCGCGCCGGTCACGTTCGGTGGCCCGGCCGTGGCGACCAACGCCGGGTTCCTCGGGTTCTGGGCGGCCGGCAGCGTGTGGCTGGGCGGCGTCGCGTTGACCGCGGCGAAGCCTGGCTTCATCGACCCGGACACGCTCGAGGTGACGTCGGCGCCGGTGCAGGCGGCAGTCCCTTCCTGATCGGCCCCGGCGAGACGTTCCAGTCCGCCGGGGCACCGTTCCTGGTCATCGTCGAGCCGGGGCCTGCGGTCGAGTCTGGCGGCGACGAATCGCCGGAGCCGTGGCCGACGCTCGACCAAGTCGGCCCTGCTGATGATCCCGCGGAGTACCCGCAGGTCGGCTCGATCACCACGGACCATGACGGCCAAGTCATCGAGAACGTACGGTGCAGCGGACTCATCCGAATTCAGCACAGCGGAGTGATCGTCCGGGATATCCGCATGGACTTTGGCCCGACGACCGAGGGCGCGTACTGGATCAGGACCGAGTTCGGAGGCAACGTCGGCGACATCCTCATCGAGCGGGTCGAGATCGACGCGCCACCGCTGGTGAACGGGATTCGCACTATCGCGATGAACTTCCCCGGCGTGAACTCCGGCGCCATCACGATCAAGGACTGCTACGTGCATGGCGTCGGCTCGGGGCCTCGGTTCTACAACAACAACCACATCCAGGACTCCATCGTCGAGGCCACGTTCTACGCCGGCTCGGATTCACACCGGTCCGGCATCGGCAACAACGGCGGCGCACACTGTTCGGTGAAGCGGTGCCGTATCGAATGCCGCGGCACCCAGTCGTCGGCCGCTATCAGCCTCTACGGCGACAACGCGCTCGCTGACGACCACCTGTTCGAGGACAACCTGTTCGTCACGTCCGATGGGTACATCGCCTACGGGGGATCGGTCTCCTCGAAGGACTTCCCGCAGGGCCAGAACGTGCGCTACCTGCGCAACCACTTCATGTTCCGGCAGCCCTACAGCGGGCCGCTCTACGGCGCCATCACGGCGTTTACGAACGGCACTAACGGGTGTGTGAAGTCGGGCAACGTCTGGGAGACCGGGGCCCAGATGAACGACGGCACCACCGTAAATGCCGGCGATCCGGTATAGGGGGTTGGACTCGATGAGCGCATTCGAGAAGGCCGTCGAAAAGTACGGGCAGACTCTGTCGACAGACGAAGCCATCGACCTTGCCGGTTCGTACGGACGCGAGTTGGATGACCTGATCGAAGAAGGCCTCCCGGTTGACCCGCAACCCCTGTGGGACGACCAGGGCAACGGCAGCATCAACCACGTCATCCTGACGCGGGATCTCTTCGAGGCGCTGGACGAGGCGAGCCGTGGCAGCGTTCACTGAGTCGTTCAATAAGGCCGACGGCGTCGGGCTCGGCCCGGACCTAACGTGGACCGACCCCGACACCCAGTGGCAGACCGCGTCGAACCGCGGCGTCATCGCCGGTACCACCGCGGCGGAGATCACCGCTCGCGCCGAGGCGGACACTGGCTCCGCCGACATGTACGTCCAGCTGGTCATCCCCGACTTCGGCGGCGCGTCCTACGCCGACATCGGCCTGTGCGTCCGCATGAGCGCCGACCGGCAGACGTTCTACTGCTTCAAGCGAATCACCCAAGCAGGCACTGTCGATGCTACGTGGGAGATCCGCAAGTACGTCGGTGGCGAGCTGACGTATCTTGCCGACCCGGGCGTGTCAGTACCGTTCGTGTTCCCCGAGACGTCTCGCATAGAGGTCGAGGGCGACGAGATCCGCGTCTACATCAACGACGTTCTGATCGACTCGGTCACCGACTCCGACATCACGGCTGGCTCGTTCGGCGGCCTGAACGGATTCCGCAACAGCGTCAGCTCTGATCGCCGCGTGATCTTCGACGACTTCGAGGTTGGCGACCTCGGTGGCGGCGGAGACCAGACCACTGGCGACCCGCTCCCCGTAGACGTCGACTTCGGTGCACCCACCGCGCGGGCCGCGCGCTCGACGACAGCCGAGCCGCTGACCGTCGCCGTCGAGTTCGCGCCACCCGGCGCCGCTGCGGCCTACGCCGCCCAGGCCGCCCCGCTCGGGGTCGACGTCGACTACGGACCGCCCGCGGTCAGCGGTGGCAGCCAGACAGAAGCGGACCCGCTCGCCGTGGTCGTCGCATTCGGTGCGCCGGCTGCGGCTGCGGCGTACAGAACCACCGCCGAGCCCCTGGCGGTCGACCTCGAGTTCGGGCCACCGGTCGTAGTCGACGAGGACACCGGCGGCGTCCACGTCGGCGCCGTCACCGGACCGGAACGAGATGCCGAGCCGACACCCGACGGTCCCGCGCTCGCCCGCGACGTCACCGGAGCAGCCCTGCGCCGAGCGGTGACCGGAGCGAACGCGCGCACCGAGGACATCGCCGGGCCCGAACGGGTCACGGACCCGACGCCCGACGGGCCAGCGGTGCGCCGCAAGGTCGATGGGCCCGAGCTCGCACGCACGGTTACTGGAGGGGAGTTCTGACCATGGCCACTCTGCAGGTGGAGTCCACCGAGTACCTGTTCCTCGGCGTGACCGGTGATGCGCCCAGCGTGGGCGCCGAGGTCGCGTTCATGCCTGCCGGCGACAGGCCGCTGGCCGAGGACTGGGACACGGCACTCGTCATTCCCGACGACACCGACCCGCTCTGGCCCGATGCCGTCGCGTCCGGCGTGACCGGCGACTATTTCGTGGCCCGGCTCGTCGGGCCGTTCAATGCCAACCCGGTCACCCTCACGGGCGGCGACTATCAGGTGTGGCTGCGGCTCACCGACACCGACGAGCAGCCCGTGCGCATCGCGCCGCAGGCGCTGGAGGTGTCCGGGTGATGGCCACCAAGGTCGTCGTGCCGTACGAGCACCGCTCCGAAGACCTGCAGACCATCTACCTGGCCATCGCGTCCGGGTCGCGGCCGACGCCGGACAGCTGGAAGCCAGCGCTGCGCGACACCATCGCCGGCAAGCGCGTCGTGTGGGCCCGGTTCCCCGCAGCCGGCCGCCGCGTCTCCGTGTGGCTGCGGGACCGCGACGGAGAGCGGGCAGTTACCAGCACCACCGTGTAGCACGACCCTCGGACAGAACGAAACGGCCCGGCCTCCCTTGTGGAGGCCGGGCCGTTTTTGCGTGCCTACAGTGCGGCGCGTCGGTATAGCGCGTAGCCGCCGGCGAGCAGTGCCACGCCGGCCAGCGCGAGCGCCGTCGTGCCAGCGCCGGTGTCGGGCAGCTCGTCGTCGCCCTCATTGCCGCCGGCATTGCCGTCGTCGTCGCCCGGCTCATCCGTCGGCTCGGTCGTGGGCTCCGTGGTCGGCTCCTGCGTGGGGTCGGCCGTCGGTTCCGTGGTCGGTTCCGTGGTCGGCTCTTCGGTCGGTTCCGTGGTCGGCTCTTCGGTCGGTTCGTCCGTGGGCTCATCCGTCGGCTCGTCAGTCGGCGGCTCTGTGGTCGGCTCCTCTGTGGGTTCAGGCTCCGGCTCGCCACACTGGACGGCGAACGACACCTTGTCGGTGCTCTTGCCGTGCACGGACTCCGTCCAGTAGGTCACCTCGTGCGCGCCCGAATCTGCGCCGCCGAAGAACTCCGGCGTCAGCTCGATCAGCGCGGGCAGCGGCGAGCCGTACTCTTCCCCACCATCGACGGTGAAGAACAGTTGCCAGTCCGCCGCGGTCTCGTGCTCCAGCCACGCCATCAGCGTGACCGCGCACTCCTGCGCGTCGTGCGGGTCGTGGTTGTAGCCCGGCGTCGGGGTGTCACCACCAGTCGCCAGCGCCGGCGCGGAGCCGCCCAGCAGCAGCGCGAACGCTGCCACCAGCACGGCGAATGTCTTTTTCATGTGCCCCTCCGAAATGTACGGTATGTACGGGCCGCAGCGTAGCGGCTCACGGTTGATCTGTCTTGCACCCCACGCCACGACTCTCAGTAGCGGCCGACCAGCCAGAGCGCGAGCGGCAGGGCGACGAACGCGACGAGCAGCCACACCGCGATCCTGATGCGGCGGACGATGCGCTCGAATCCAGGAGGATCGGTAGGGTCGGGCATGGGTCCACACCTGCTCTCATCAGGTAGTGGGTCAAGGGGTCGTCCGGAGTTCCCGCTCCGGGCGGCCCCGCTTACGTGTCTAGGCCTTCAATGGCCTGCTCCCAGGTGTAGACCCGCGACCAGCCGCGGTGATCTGGCATCCAGAGCGACCCGTCGGGACGCTCCCACAGGTCGCCTGGCTCGAACTGCGAGCGGTCTGGCTCGCTCTCGCCTCTGTGCTTGATGCGGTCGCGGTAGTCGCCCACCTCGTCACTCTCCCTCGCTCGCGAATGTCGCCACCCAGCCCGGGTGCTCCCGCCGCTCGAACTGGTGGCCGCAGGGGAGCAGCGTCCATCGGTCATGGTCTGTGACCCGCTCCATCATCCGGTCCGGGTAGGGCCCGGACACCTCGGTCACAGGCGTCACGATCTCGACGCCACGCGGAGTCGCCACCGCATACGCTGCGGTCATCGTGAACCGCTCGACCTCGGCACCGCACAGCGGGCACGGGAGCAGGCGGGAAGGGGTAGGCATGTCAGCCATCCTCTCGCGAGCGGGCCCGCGCCACCATGTTCCGCAGCGGCTCCAGCGTCGACAGGTCCAGCCCGACGCGCATCCACGCTACGATCTTCCGCTCGTATGCGGTCTGCGGCGCCAGCAGCGACCACAGCTCAGCGTGGACCGCGTCCACGCGTTCGACGTAGTCAGGCGGTGCCATGATCACTCCTCCTTCGGGTCGGTCACCACGCCGGGGTCGGCGGTGGAGGGAAGGTCGTCAGAGTCCCAGTCGGGGTCATCATCCTCGACGACATCGGGCGGTAGCGGCTCGGTCATCGCATGTCCTCCAGACGGACCGGCTCGTCGCCGGCAACGATGACCGCCACCACGAGCAGCACGAGGATGATCAGGGCGACCGCCCAGCTGAGCTGCCGGTCGCTCACAGTTCCCCCATCCACATGTCCCACCCCACCCACAGGTTCACGTTCTTGCCATACATCTCCAGCGAGTACGCCGGGATCTTCACGCCGTCGCGATAGCAACGGATGCGGGTCGTTGTGCCGCCGCCAGACGGTCCGCACTGGATGTCCCGAGCCGCGAGCGACTCGTCCTCCTCGACCGTCACCGACACGACCGCGCCGGGTCCGCCAGTGTTGTTGAGGATCAGGTCGCCGCGGCTGGAGCCCGACGACCAGTCCACCGACAGGGACGTCACGCCGACGCAGGCGTGAGTCTCGTTCGCATGGATGCGCGGAACGACCGAGGCGCCCGACCTCGAGAGCGTGTCGAAGCGGATGACGCAGCCACGGCTCGCGATCGGGTTATCTACGTCGGCCTCGCGCAGGTAGCCGCCGCCGGCCGTGGCCGTCGCCACGCCACCGACGAACGCCACGGCAAGAGCCAGCAGCGGGATCAGGAAGCGTAGTCCGCGGGGCCGGCGAGCGCTGCGGCGCGCGTGGCGCGGCCGGCTGCGAGGTGCACGGTGGGCGGCCATCACTCGGCGCTCCTGCACTCAGCTGCCCGAGTGTCGTACTCGGCACGCGCGTCGCGCACCACCGGCGTCTGCTCATCCAGCCAGGCAGTCAACTCGTCGAGGCCACTGATGTCGAAGGAGGCTGCAGCCTCGAAGCCCTCACCCATCCGCCCGATCGCGGTCTGCGCGTGAGAGATCACGGCCTCGGCGGCATCGAGCGCGTTCAGGCAGGCGTCCGGCGTGACGGCCACTTCCTCGGTGACCGTCTCGGTCACCGTCTCAGTGACGACCTGCGGCTCCGGCATCGCGGTCGTCCCGGTCTCGCCGGACGCAGAGCCGATGCCGACGCCAGCGAACAGCGCCAGGACGATGGCAGCGATCCACGGCCAGCGGCGGCGCTTCGTGGCCGGCGGCTGCGGGACGGGCGGAATGGTGGGTGTCTGGTTGGACATCGGAGGCTCCCTGGCTCTGCCTGGCCGTTACCTTGGTAACGACCGATTGGAAAAGTGCTGGCAGAACGCGGATACCTCCGCGTTACCTCCGGGCCTCCCCCTGTGCCATACTGGCTGGTGAGAAGCCGTTTGGCCTCAGACAGTGTGGGGGTTCAAGTCCCCCCTCGGACACTCACCACAACCCCACGCTCCGGGGTGGAGTGTGGTCTCGGCTCGGAATCGGCAACGACGGCATCGGCGTCGTCAGTCGTGCTCGGCTGGTTGTCCTGCGCCTCATAGAGCTAGGTCGATCGTCGTCTCGAAACGCGTTCGCGTGCAGGCCAGACGGAGGTGTCCCGCGAAGGGTCGCGATCACCTCATCCGCGTAACCGGCGGCGGTGTCCAGCTCACCGTCGGCCACTTCGAGTCTCGCGAGGTTAATCAAGGACTGTATACCTCGGTGCCTCGCCCAGACTCACGCCTCACCTGCAAAGCCGCCTCGAAGCTCCGTCGAGCACCCGACAGATCGTTGACCTTCTGCGTGCGAGCCCGATGTCGTCGAGTATCCGGCAGCGGACCGTCCGGGCGTAACCGTCGTCTGCGAGCAGCAGGGTGAGCGCGTGTTCAAGCCGTCCGATGGCGTCGTTGTGGCGACCCTGGGCGCTAAGCACCCTGGCTTGAGCGGAGAAGGCGTCCGCGGCGAGCGTTGAGTAGAGACTGCCCCCTTCGACGAAGTACCTAATCGCCTTTGCGTGGAGACGTACGCGCCGTTCAGGTCGCCGTCCCGGCGGAGGAGCCTCGCGTATGCCAAGAGCTCGATCGGGCCGCCCAGAGCCGCAGCCTCCTCCAGCGCCGCGCGCCCAGCGTCGGGCTGCCCGAGGTCGACGAGCTTCTCGCCCCGTAGTCGTTGGTTCGCGGCCCGCAGCACATCTTCCCGGAAGACGACAGCAGATCAACGTGTCTGGGGATCTTGGTGCCTGCAAGCGTCTCCCACGACTCGAGGCGTACGGCCAGCTTCTGCTTCAGATCTCCCACGTCAACGATTGACTCAAACATCACCGAATGTCGCTCCACGATCTGCTGGCGCAGTTCGACGATCCGTTCGTTCGGGTTCGGATCCTCGATGAACGCGACCCGAATGTCCCGCATCGGCTGCTCAGCTTGCCCCAGCTCAAGCAGGCCCGTGAAGAGCCTCGGTGCCGGAGGTGTATCCCCATGGGCTGCCCGGCTCGCTGCCCCAGGCACTCTTGAACAGCACGATCATGAAGTGACTTTCGGCGATCAACTCATTGATCGCCTCCTGCGCCCGTCGCGCGGTGCCACGCACGCGATCCCACTCGATCACTTCGTAGGTCACGTTGCTGACGCCATCGCGGCGGACCCCGTGCTCGCTAGCACATGCGCGCGCTGCAGCGCGTTCATCCTCAAGGCCGCCCGGGGAGGCTAGGAAGATCCGGAGCGGCAGGGCGTCAACCATGAGCCGGACGATAGCCGAGATCGCCGCGCCGTTGAGGCTCGCCGCCTCCGCATCGCGTGGCGTCGGGGCTACCGCTTACAGTGCGGCCCTTCGCAATGTGTCTTACCGCCGCGAGAGCAATATGCCGTCCCAGACGACTTCTCAAGATCGGGGTGATCACAAGGTTGCGGCTGGAACATGTCGAGATCCCGGACCCGGCTCCGTCCCAGCATCGAAGCGACCAGATCACCAGCGGAGGATGGATCACATGGCACACGTACAACGTTTCGACCACATCGGCATCACCGTCGCGGACTTGGACTCGGTGACGGCGTTCTTCGTCGGGCTGGGTTTCGAGGTCGAGGGCACCGGATCGGTGGAGGGCGAGTTCGTGGAGACCGTCTGCGGCATCCCTGGCGCGCACTGTGAGATCGCGATGCTGCGGCTGCCCGCCGGTGGAACCCGGCTGGAGCTCTCGAGCTTCGTCACGCCCGACCACGTGCCTGGATCGCCCGCGGCGATGGCCAACGAGCTGGGTCTGCGCAACGTGTCCTTCGAGGTCGGCGACCTCGAGGCGGCCGTCGATGCGGTGGCTGCGGACGGGTACGGGCTGGTGGGTGGTGTCGGCGAGTACGAGGGCAGTGTCCGTATGGCCTACGTCCGCGGGCCCGAGGGGATCATCGTGTCCCTGTTCGAGCAGATCGGCTGACGCGCGTCACTCCGCCGCGGGCACACTTCCTGGCCTCGGTCGCCGAGCGGCCGGGGATGGTGGAGCCGCGCCGACTGCTAGCGAAGCTCAGCCGACCTTGTCGGCCAAACGTGCCACCGCCGCCGCCACTCGAGGCCCGAACATCACGGCGTCGTTGTGGTCCGCTCCCGCGATCACCACCCGCTCGGATAGCGCTGGCGCCTCGTCAGCCACCCGTGCGCTGAGGTCTGGGGGCACGACCGAGTCCCGGTCGCCGTACACCACGGTTACCGGCACCTCGCTGCCTGCGAGGTGCTCCACCACGCGGAACCGGTCGCGCAGCAACAGCCGCACCGGCAGCCATGGGTAGTGTCGGGACCCGACATCCGCGAGCTCGGGGAACGGCGACCGCAGCACCACCCCGGCGGGCGGCCGCAGCGCCTGCAGCGCCGCCACGACGCCGCTGCCCAGCGACTCCCCGAAGTAGATCGTGCGCTCGGCCGGGTAGCCCAGGTCCTCCAGCGCCTCCACGGCGGCCGTCGCGTCGCGCGCCAGGCCCTCCTCGCTCGGGCTGCCCGGGTTGCCGCCGTACCCGCGATAATCCATCAGAAGTACGGCGAGCCCGCGCCGCCGCAGCTCCTCCGCCAGACCGGCCCGGCCAACTCGGTTCCCGCCGTTGCCCGGCACGACCAGAACCGCCATCCGATAGTCAGTCGCCGCCGGCCCGGACGCTGCGGACGCGGGCGCCGCCGGTGCGAACCACGCACCCAGCTCGAGCCCATCGTCGGTGTACAGCGTGACATCGCGCGCTCCTTCGATCACCTCACCGGCCGTCGGCACGGACGACGCGTCAGGGAAGTAGATCAGCTCCCGCTGCAGCCACCACAACATCCCGACCACCACTCCGCCGATCAGCAGAACGACCACGAGCACCCACAGCATCCGACCGCGGTGCAGCGCCATTGTGGCCATCCCTCATGGTGGCCACCGCGACCTACCCCGGCGCAAGCTCAGCCCGTCATGACCGGCTCGGTACGAGATGCGAGATCGTAGGCGCGAGACCGTCCCCATCTTCCGCGATCCGCGCGTGCGCCCGGAGTGCGTCATATCGCCGCGAAGCGGCAGCTGCTGAACGAGGGTGCGTGACGAAGCCTGATAAGCCTGCCTTATGGCACTGCTGGCCGAGTATCGCGACGCCAGGCGCGAAGAGGAGCTCGCGCGGCTTCGGCGCGTGCTCGCCCTGCGCGCGATGGTGGCGACCGGGATGAGCCAGCGACAGATCGCCGGTGCACTCCGCATCACGCAGCCGGCCGTCAGCCAGCAACTCACGTTCGCGCCCGAGCTCGACGACGTGCACCCCGAGGTGCTGCTGGATGCTGCTGCGCCGATCCTCAAGGCGATAGCAACCGAACACGGCTACTCACGACTCGCGGTGTTCGGCTCCGTCGCGCGCCACGAAGCGCGCACAGACTCCGACATCGACCTACTGGTCGAGGCACCTGGGGGCACGTCGTCGTTCGGGTTCGTCCGCTTCAAGCAGCTCCTCGAGCAGGTTCTCGGCCGCGAGATCGACCTCGTGTCTTACCTCGTGTCTTACGGCAGCTTGAAGCCGAAACTCGATGACGACATTCGCCGCGAGGCGGTCCTCCTCTGATGGACCGCAAGGCAGCCAAGGAGCTTCTCCACATCGAGGGCTGGCTCGAACGCGTCGACGAGATCATCCACCGCGGGTAGGACGCCTACTTCGCCGATGACCTCCTTCAGGAGGCCGGTGACTCGCTGATGATGAAACTTGGCGAGGCCGCCAACCGGCTGTCCCGACTCGGCGTGTTGGCGCCCGACGGCGTGGAGTGGGCGCTGGCGGTAGTGAACCGCAACTTCATCATCCATCAGTACGACGAGATCAATTGCGAGCTGACCTGGCTCACGCTCTCGCGAGATCTCCCTTCCTGGCGATCGTCGCTGGCACAGTTGTTCTCGGAAGCCGCATCGACGATCGACGGTCCCGACTGAGCAGGGCCGAGGCCCAGTGGGCGGACACGCGCTCGAGTCGTGGTTTGGGCTCAGGGCGCGAAGGGGCCCCGCGACCTGCGTCGTTCCGGCTCCGAAGGACGCAAGGTGCGCCAAGACTTCCACCCAGATCAGGTGCCCGATGTACTCCCTGCCGCTCCGAACGAAACATCAGCGCATCTCGTCGGAAGCTCGATGGAGGCGGAGGCTGGCGGCGGCGGTCTATCAGCCGATCCTTCAGCTGCTCGTCGGCGACGAGGTTAAGGGTTCCGCCGAGGCGGAGACCTAGCGGTCGATAACGTCTCGGGTTGAGACGTCGCCCTTCTCGATCTGCGACACCCTGGACACCGAGGTGCCCATCTGCTCGGCGACCTGGGCCTACGCCAGCCCTCGACGCTTGCGTTGCTCCGCGAGCCGCCAGCCGCGCGCCTGGTCGCGTAGCTGCCGAACCTCGTCGCCGAAGATCTCCGGACCACCAGCGGTCTCCACAGCGCGTTCGAGGTGGTCGGTGTCGCGCCACTTGCGGTAGCGGCTCGTCGCCCCAGCTCCTTCCGACGCACTTGCAGGTACGTGCTACATGCGGAAGCCGCTATCGTCCGCCCGTTCGGCTATGCCAGTAGTTCGGCTTGCGTCGCTCGTAGGCGAAGGCGAGGATCCGGTCGTGTCATCGAGAACCAGGTAGACGACGCCGTACGGGAATCGCTGAACTGGCGCTCGGCTGACCGCGATTTCAGCGGCAACGTGAAGCATGGCCGGAGCGCTGTCCGGCCACCTGTCGACATGGGCGATGGTCGCATCCACCGCGCCGAGAAAGTCTGCACCGAGGCCAGCGTGCTGTTTGTCGTACCAGCGGATGGCGTCCTCGAGCTCGGCAGAGGCTTCCGGCTCGATCCGTACCTGATGCTCCAACGGTGGAGTCAGGCGTTCGGCGTGAGTCGTGCGCGGACGTCCCCCCACGGCTCGCCGGCAGACTCGCCGGCCAGGACACGACGTGCACGGCGCTCGATCTCGTGTGCCCATGCCTCTTCGACAGCCTGCCGATCGGCATCGGCTGGCTCGTCGAGGCTGGCAAGCAGCTCGGCCGCGACGTCAGCACGGTCGTTGACCGGCAGCGCGAGCGCGGCGCGAAGAAGTTCCTGAGCCTGGCTGGTCATATGCCCACTGTAGGCGTCAGCGGTGCCTCACCGCAGTTCCAGCTCGGTCCGCCTCGGCTCGGACGAGCCGCTCCCCGTCCGAGTACGCCAGCCGCACAAGCAGCCTGACCGCGGTTCGCTGGCCGTTGAGTACCCCACATGTGAGGCGCGAGGTCGTGGTGCAGAGCCGACGCCGGGTGCCCGGCCTTGGGCGGTCGCCACGAGCGACAGGAACGTATCGCGGGCGAGGGTTGCCGGTCGCGCAGTCAACGTTCGGTCCATCGGCGCCGCTGTGGCGCCGCACCCAGGCACTCGGGCGCCAGCAGCGTCCCACAGCGCCGGCACTGGCCAATCGCCTTCAGCTGCTTCTCATCCTCCGCCGTGCCCGGCATCGTGTCGACCATGCTGTCGGCGGGCACGCCGTGGTGCCGCACCCGCCGCTCGACTCGTCCGCCGGTCCAGCCGACATAGTGGGTGGTCGGCTGTACATGCCGGCGATCACCATCGGTCACGTAGGTCGGTTGGTCGAAGTGGAGAACGTACACGGTGCCCGGCCGGTCGGTGGGGATGTGTCGACCCAGGTGGGCCACGTTGCAGGACCACGCTTCGGGGTCATCGGCGTCGAACTGCACGCCACAGACCTGGCATCGCTTCATGGCCGCCGCCCGCTCCCTTCAAGGATGATCGATTCAAGCCCCGCGCGGACACCACACCCCGGCGCGAACACAAACTACGTGGGCTCGTAGGCCAGTCTCTCTCGGCTGGCTCGTCCCCGGCTGGCCAGCACGGCAGCTCCGACGTGACACCGAGCGCCGGTGCCAGCGCTCGCGACCGGCCGACGATCGATAGCGCTTCAGTTGGCCTCCTCGACGGCAGGTGCGTCAACAAGCGCGTCGGCGATCACGGTCGCCGCGTCCGCTCGGGAGATCTGCAGGCGCCAATCCAAGCCGTGTTGGCTGCTGAGGTCGATGTTGCCGTAGAGCATGATCGGCAGGACCGGATTGTTCGAGAAGCGCCGGTCAGGGCCGCCCTTGACGTTGACGTACTGCGAGGTTTGATCGATTTGGCGCGCATCCCTCGGGATCCGGCCGGGGTTCTCGATGAAGCGCTGCTGGTATCCGTGAGTACGAAGGTGGCGATAGTCGATGTCGGTGTAGTGCTTACCGTCGCGGAGCAGTACGCGATCGGGAAGAAGATGAAGGCTCGATTTTCCGGCCGTCAGGGACGGGACAGCAACGTTCGTGGCCAGATGTCGAGGGTCGATCAGCACACCTGGTGCTCGGGCCGCGTCGTACACGCCAGTTGGACGACCCCTGGCACGGGCTCGGCATGGCGCCGATGTGCCAGGGCTCGTAGGCAAGATGTTCAGGCGATGCGCCCTAGCCCTCCGTGCTCGCGCCGCGGGTGAGGAGGTCGGCGACTCGGGCGACCATCTGGCTCTCCTCGCCGGTGCGGGCGGTCGTCGGGTTGTACGCGAGCACGAAGCGGCGCCGCTGGTCGCGGGTTGAGAACGCGGCGTTCTTGTAGCCGTACTTCTCGCCGGTCTTGCCCCAGAGGGTGATGCCGTTGACGGCTGCCTGTTGCAGGCCGGTGCTGTAGCGGGCCGGTGAGCCGTCCAACATCCGCACCTCCTCCGGCGGCAACGTGAACATCATCTCCAGCAGGTCCGGCGGCAGCAGGTCGCCGGAGAACAGCGTGGTGAGCATCCGGTCCAGATCGCTCGTGGTGGAGATCATGTCGCCCTCGCCCCGACAGGACGACTGGTCGTACGCGGTGATGTCCCGCAGACTGCCATCGGCCATCCCCAGGTACCCGTGCACGTATCGGCCATGGATGTACGGGTCGTCGCCGGGCACGAGAGTATGCGCCAGGCCGAGTGGGCGCAGGATGCGAGCCTCGACAGCCTCCCCGTACGGACGGCCGGTCACCTTGTCGATGATCAATGCGGCCAGCACATAGTTGATGCCGCGGTACTCCTGCCTGGTGCCCGGGGCGAACTTGAGCGGCCCGTGGGTCGCCGTCGCGACCCACTCCTGCGGAGTCCACCGATCGAACCGGTGCTCGAACACCTCTTCCGGGGTGTCCGGCTCGGGGATGCCGACGTGGTCAGGCAGGCCGCTGGTGTGGTTCAGCAGGTGCGCCACTGAGACCCGAGCGAACCGGGCCGGCAGCAGCTCTGGCAGGAACCGCCGCGCCGGCGCGTCCAGGTCGACCCGCCTCTCGGCGACCAGCTGCAGCACGACGGTGGCGACGAAAACCTTGGTGATGCTGCCGATCCGGAACTTGTCGTGCTTCGTCGGCGGCCGCCGCGTCTCGAGGTCGGCCACCCCCGAGGTGCCGTACCAGGAGCCGGCCGTGCCGCCGACGCGCAGCTGAGCCGCGGTCGACGGCGGGTGCTCCAGGTCGTCGATCGCCGCCTGCAAAGCATCCGGGTCCAGCGACGGAAGCGGCGCGGGCGAGGCGCCGGCCAGGCGCGGGGGCAGCGCCGCGGCCGCGGCCAGCGCGGCCACCCCCGACAGAGCAGCTCCGGCGAACGCCCTTCGTGACAACTGCGTCGAGATCATTCCCTCATGCTGTCAACCAGCATCCGCCAGGGCATCGGGGTTCCCCCGCATCGATCCCCGAGAACACCCCGACCCGTCCCGGACGGATGACCTTTCTGACGCGGACGCCGATCGCGGGACTCATGTCGAGCGGACGTCGTCACCCCCGGCTCCGTCCCGATGGGCCGGCAGAACGGCCTCGTCCGCCGGCATGCCGGCCGGGGCCGTCACCTCGACCGCCCGCCGCACCGGCAGGTTCTGCGCGAGGATGCCAGGGGCCTGCCGCGGACCGGCACGACGGCCACACCGTCGTACGCCGAGGTGCTGGAGGTCCGGGCCGGTCGCGTCGCGCTGGTGCGTGACCTGCTCGCTACCGTCACGCCCGACACGCCGGCCTCGACACGTCCGAACCCACACAACCCCGCATCACCGCTACGCCGTAACCGACCCCTCGACGCGATCGAGGCGACGCCCGACGAATGAGCCGGTGACCTCGACCGTCGCGCGCCCCGACCCAACGACAGTGACCTACGGAAGTCGCGTCACTTCGGCGACTACCGGCGGCGTCCGGATCTGCCGACGAGCGCGCGTTGCCGAACAGCACGTGGTGTAGCCGGGCCGGGCATGACCTCGGCGGGTGCAAGAAGGGACTCCGAGCGCGACCCGAGTAGGCTGCGACGGTGGAGGTCATCGAGGCGAGAGGGCTCGAGATCGCCTACGAGCGGGCCGGGGAGGGGCCGCCCGTGGTCTTTGTCCACGGTGCGGCCGAGGACGGCCGCATTTGGCAACCGCAGGTTGCTGGCCTGGCCGACGAGTTGACGGTTGTCGTCTGGGACGAGCCGGGGGCTGGCCGGTCCTCCGATCTGCCTGAGGGCTTCGGCCTCACGGATTTTGCCGACTCCCTCGCAACGCTGATCGAGACGCTTGATCTCGGGCCCGCGCACATCGCCGGCCTCTCCTGGGGCGGCACCGTGGTGCTTGAGCTCTACCGCGGTCATCCCGAGCTGGTTGCGACCCTGATCATGATCGACACCTACGCCGGCTGGAAGGGCTCCCTGCCCGCAGACGAGGTGCGAAAGCGGGTCGCCGGCACCCGCCAGATGCTCGCCGCGCCGCCTGAGGACTTCGATCCCACACTTCCCGGCCTCTTCGCCAGCGACCCGCCTACGAGGTTCGTCCCGCTGCTCACCGCCATCGCCGCCGACGTCCGCCCCGCGACCCTCGGGCACCAGCTAACCATCATGGCTGAGGCCGACCAGCGCGACCTGCTGCCTCGCATCGCCGTCCCGACCCTGCTGATCTGGGGGGAGCTGGACGTGCGCTCGCCGCTGAGCGTCGCGCACCAGTTCGAGGAGGCGATTCCCGGCGCCGAGCTCGTCGTGATCGAGGGCGCCGGCCACCTCAGCAACCTCGAGCGGCCCGAGCAGGTGAATGAGGCCGTGCGGATGTTCTGCCGCGCCCACCCGCCGCGTTCGAGTTGACCGGACTGGCGAGAACCGGTTCGACGCGATCTTCCGTCGCATCCGCGAACGCGGCCTGATCCACTGCTTCCCCGACCTCCGGCACCCACAGGCGCACGCCATAGTGGGTGAGCACCGGGAACGTGAGAGCGAACTCGGCGGGTGCGACGCAGGCGCGACAAGGCCGCGCGCCGACAGCCGGCCAGGCCCGGGGCCGGCAGGCCCTCTATTGGCGGAGCGGGAGTATTCGATAAGGGCGAATTGGTCCTTGCCGATCCTGGGCCAGTCGGCGCGTTCGACGGCTGGCGCTGTCTTGGACGCGAGATGCGGTGACCAGCGCACGGTCGTGGGCGAGCAGCGGGATCTTGGACGTGGGGGATAACGTGCGGGAATGGGCTTTCGGCTGGCGGCCTATGCCGTGTGCATCGAGGACGGCCGGGTGCCGAACGGGCTCAGTCCTTTCCCGAGTGCGTATCTACCAGGCACGTTCAGAACTCTCGTACCGTTAGCAGGCTGTGGCCGTGGGCAGAGATGGGCTCCACCCGGCCCGTTTCGCGAAACCCGAGCCTCTCCAGGACTCGTCGCGACGCGACATTCCAGTTCCAGACCCCTGCCCACAGTCGCCGGTAGCCCACCTCGTTCGCCCAGGTAACCACAGCCCGACCCGCCTCGGTGGCGTAGCCGCAGCCGTGAGCCGCACGCAGCAACTCGTAGGCCAACTCAGGCTCGTCGGGCGATCCGTTCCCATACGGGGTCAGCCCGCAATACCCGATGACGTCGGCCGTGTCCTTCCGCTCCACCGTCAGAATCCCTAGCCTCGACTCCTCACACGCCGCACGTATCTGCGCGGCGATGTCTTCCACGGTCGGTCGGCCCTCGGGATCTATCTGCCGATGCGGCGGCACCCGCGGATCCCGCTCGGTCCACATCTGGCGATAGATGGCGGCGTCGCCCACGCTGCTACGCCGAAGGATGAGGCGATCGGTCTCCAAGGTGTCCAGAATGCGCACTAGCGACATGCCGGCATTGTGTCAGCGTCAGCTGGTGGCCCGCCGATACCTGGCACGAGCAGCGGGGCCCACAACAGCCCATGACGATTCGAGCGGGTCGTGGCCCCGGTCGGCGATGGAGCGGTCTGGGTCAGTTGTCGGCGTTTTAGGCTTCTGGGGTGCCTCGCATCCTGGTCACCGGCATGTCCGGAGCGGGAAAGTCGACCCTGCTGAAGGAGTTGGAGCGGCGTGGACGTCGCACGGTCGACACCGACTACGGCGGCTGGGTGCGCGCCGATGGCGGCTGGGACGAGCTCCGGATGGAGGAGCTCCTGGCGACGCACCGCGACGTCGTCGTGTCCGGCGCGGTCGAGAACCAGGGCCGCTTCTATGACCGGTTCGATCATGTGGTGCTGCTCAGCGCGCCCGTCGAGGTCCTGATCGATCGTGTCGCACGACGCTCGAACAACCCATACGGACGGACATCGGAGCAGCAGGCCGAGATCCGTCGATATGCCGCCGAGGTCGAGCCGTTGCTGCGTGCGGGAGCAAGTCTCGAGCTCGACGGCCGGCGTCGCGTTGAGGAGCTCGCCGACGCCGTCGACCACTTGACGTGAGAGCCGTCAGCGAGCTCGTTCGGCGAGGTAGCCGCTCCAGTCGCGGGCTGCGAGGGTGGCCCAGGCGACGGCGGGGGTGGTGTGGATGCCGAGCAGGTCGGCCAGGATCGGGGTGGGCACCTCGGCGGCGAGCTGGAACAGCGCGGCCTTGCGTGAGTCGTGGGTTTTGATGCCGCGCGCGACGAGCTGGCTACGGATGTTCTCTGTGGGTCCGGGTTGCCGGGGATACCGCCGGGGAACAGCCATCGACCGTTCCGGCTGACGTAGGAGACCTGGCGTCGCCGGGTCAGGTGGTCGCGGATGAGCGCGTCGAGCGGTGCGGGCATCTGCAGGGGCGTGGCGTTGAACCGGGCCAGCACCTCACCGCCGTCGGTGACGGTGATCTGGTCGGTGCGCATGCGGCAGATGGTGGCCAGCGGCTGGGCGAACAGCAGCATGAACAGCCCGCCGATGCGGGTGTAGAGGCGGATCGTGTCGTCGTGCAGGAGCAGGTCGACGTGGGCCCATCGTTCCTGCTCGGACATGGTGACCTCCGGCAGGGCCTGCGGTCGCGGCGTGGTCGCCAGGCTGGTGTTGATGCCGCTGCCGCGCAGCCAGGCGATGAAGCCGTGCAGGGTGGCGCCGGTAGTGCGGGCCTGGCCGGCGAGGTAGCGGTCGAGGTCGGCCTGCGTCGCCTCGTTGATCGGGATTGCCTGTTCGGCGGTCCAGGTCAGGAACCGGATCGCGGCGAGGATCCGGTTGCGGGCGTTCACGACCTGGGTGTTGGTGAGCTCGGCCCGTTCGGCGGCGAGGCGCAGTTTGCGGATCACCTGCCAGCGGGCGAACCGGCCGACGAGGTCGGCGTGCTCGGCCGGCAGCTCGGCAAGGTGCTGGTGCAGCCACGGGAGCATCCGCTCGATCCGGGCGTGATACGCCGGCAGCACGCCGACCGCGGCTAGCAGGTTCCGCAGGTAGTTGTGGCCTTGTCTGCCGGCAGCTGCTCGAACGTGGTGCGGCTGATCTCCAGCTCACCGGACGCCATCGCAGCGAGTACCCATGGTCCGTGTCCGGGTGGGCGGCTGAGCCAGTAGAGCGCGGTCTGCGGGCGATCGGAGGTCAGCGTCGCGTCGAACACCGGCGTCAGCTGTTCCTGGATACGCCCGGTGGCCGGGGTAGTGAGCAGGACAGTGGCGCGGTCGCGCAGAGTGCATGGGCCGCAGCTGGCGCCGTAGCAGTTGTCCTCGCGTCCGCACCGCCGGCATCGGCAGGTCGGTCCGGGTCGCGCACTCGCGCAGCCAGCCGTAGCGGGCGTCGGTGAGATAGTCGCAGAACATCCGCAGCGTCATTTGATAGCCGCGGATCGTCGAGGGCGCCAGCCGCTGAGCGCCGGACATCAGCGACACGGTGAAGTCCTCCACGTCGCCCGGCTTCCATGCCCACGGCCGCGCCTCGCAGAACTCGGTGAACCGGCGCACCAGCGCCGTCCGCGCTGTGATCGTCGACTCGCCCAGCAGACGCGCGTGCTGCTGCCGCTCCCACCCGGACAGCATCGCCTCGAAGACCGCCGTCTCCTCGTCCAAATGCACCACGCCATCGACCAGCACCAGCCGCGCCGACCCCGGAACCTCGCGCAACACCCACCCCGAGACGTAAACGTAAAGGCGACACTGTCGCCCGCACGTTGCCATCGCCGAGACACCCGCGACGCCACCTCACCGGAACCGGGAGCGAATAATCCGCTTGCTCAACGCCGGGATGTCAACGTCACGGCTATTCGCACGGTTAGTCGGGCAAGTGCAAGACGTGCAGGGCATGTGCGTCGTGGACGGATCCGTGACGGACTCAGATCGTTGACGCGCTTTGGCAGCCTGACGGTCTGACGCCGACCTGGGGCTGGCAGCAGCCATAGGCTGGTCGCACGACCAGCGGCAGATCAGGACGTTAGCGGGAACCATATTGTCGGTGGTCGATGAAATAGTTAAGCCCGTCGAGGTGGTGGGTGCCTGGCGGTAGTCGGTCTCGGGCGCCCGCTCACTCACGGTGGTCGACACCAGGACCGAGACGAGGAGCGACCGGACATGACCGAGGTCCACGACGTGACACCCGCAGTGCGTCTCAGGAGTGTCGAAGACCGGGATCTCGACGTGTTCTTTGACCACCAGGCGGATCCGCAGGCTATCGAGATGGCGGCGTTCCCGGCTCGCGACAAGGATCAGTTCGCGGCGCACTGGGCGAAGGTCCGCGCCGACGACACAAAAATTGTGCGCACCATCGTTGCGGATGGCATGGTGGCGGGCAACATCGGCAGCTGGCAGGAGAACGGGCAACAACTACTCGGCTACTGGGTCGGACGCGAGTATTGGGGCCGCGGCGTCGCGACACAGGCGCTCGCCCTGTTTGTGGACGAGGTGTCGATTCGGCCGCTGTACGCCCATGTCGCGGTACACAACGTGGGCTCGATCCGCGTCCTGGACAAGTGTGGCTTTCGGCGCGATCGCGTGCAGGAGGCAAAGGCGCCTGCGCCCGACGACGGCATCGAGGAGTTCATCTTCGTGCTGAACGCCTAGAGTCTGCGCAACATGGCGCCCGGCGAGCCTCGGTCGGCGCCAGCACGCTGGCATCGGCGGCGGCTGACATCGGAGACGACAGCACGCGGACACGAAGCCGGAGCGGACCCGGCCGACTTCACCACAACCGTTTGACTGACAAACCCCCAGTCACTGCTAAGCAGGAAGGAACGCAGCGGTATCGAAGTAGGTGGCGAACCGGCGAACCTTGGCCTGGTCGTCGAAGGTCAGCACCGAGACACCGTCGTAGTCGATCGACCGGCCGGCGTCCAGCCGAGCACGGGTGTGCCACTCGAGGACTGCGAGGTCGCCGCCTTCCTGGATCGTCGTGAACTCGGTGCGCACCTGTGAGAACTGGTCGCGGTAGCTGTTCCAGAACTCGGCCACGTCCTGTGGGGTGGACCTGTTGCTTTCGGATCGGACCAGCTCGGGCGACTCGGCGAAGCAACCGACGAGCTGGCCCCCGTCGCCGCTCTCCTCGAACTGTCGCAAGGCGTCCGCGAACGTCTGGGCGCGGCCATCTGTGCTCATGCACGAACCGGTGCCCGAGTCACAGCTTTCTAAACAGTCTCTGCTGTTTCCAACCCCGGTTCAGTCAGACCTGCACCCTTGGGCTCCCGGGACCGGGACGCCGGGAAGGTTTTCGATCGTTCCCGACCCGGCACACGCGCGTTCGCAAGGGCTGACACGCACGCTCACCTCTTGAGCGGGTCGTGGCCCCAGTTCATCAGAGAATGACGCCACGGGGTCCGAGTCACGTCACCAGACGGCTTCTGCGCCAAGTGGCGGTGCACGTAGCCGACTACTCTCCGCATGTGCGCCGCGTCGTCCTCGTCGAGGTCGTCCTTACGGGTGCGCAGGATCTCGACGATCCGGCGCCCTGACTCGTGCCCGGTGGACTCGCCGTCGCCGCTCTTGTCGCCGACCGCTGTGGACTCCGGGGTCTGGAGCCAGTCGGACAGCTCCTTCGCGGTCATGTTGACCGCGTCCCTCCAGTCGTCCCAGATCTGGTCGATCTCGTCACTGGCCACGACGTCACTCCTTCTTCGTCAGCGCCGTCGGTCTGTGGACGGCCGTACCACCGGTCTTCTCGCTGCGGACCAGGTACTGCGGGTCGTCCTTGCCAGCTCGGACGGTACGGCCGCCGGCCTCGGTGTCTTCGGTGATCTCGCGCTCCACGGTGCCCTCGGCCGTGCCACCGTGGCTGTTCCACGTGACCTCGTCACCCTTCTCGATCGCCGCCATCTCCATCACCCCTTCCTCGACGACACCTGGCCGTACCCGGGGCGGCGGTCTTCATCCCCGGCCCGAGCCGATCCGGTCGGCTGATACCGATCGATACATCTACCCCCGTCAGAGAATTCCTCGACGACGCCTCCCGTGAACAGGCCGGGTCACCGGCATCTCGGGGAAGACACAGCGTGTGTGCCCGAAACAGTTGGGTACGGAAAGGCCCCATCTCCACTGGTTCGTCATGCACACCGCTGACTACGCCAGCGAGCTGGCAGAACCTGAACAGCCGACCCATCCGGAGCCGTCATCGCAACAACTCGACCGCGCGAACGGCGAAGTGAAGGAACCGCACGATGACACACGACAGAGCCCTCCGGCGCCATCGGCGCCACGAGTGTCGTCCGTGGGATCGGCAAGGTCGCTATCGGCCTGGCGACGGGACGGGAAGAACGGGACCGGCAGGCGACACCCTGACCACACTCGGTGACCCACCGCCGGGTCGCTGCTGTTGGAGTGCGTCGTCTGCAGCGCCTCGTCCGGCGACATGGTCGGGCCGGCCACGCGTGCCGCGTGCTGCCAGGCTCGCCGGAAGGGACCGCTGGCGTGCGTCGGCGGCACGGCACGGAGGCTCGCCATGAGGATCGTCATCACCGGCGCGACCGGCAACATCGGCACGGCGCTGCTGCGTCGGCTCATGCGCGCCGGCGGGCACCAGATCGTCGGTCTGGCCCGTCGGCTGCCGGACGACCCCGAGGTCGTGCCGGGCGGCGAGGCGGTCGAGTGGCGCGCGGTCGACCTCAGCCTCGACGAGGCCGTGCACACACTCATCGAGGCATTCCGCGGGGCCGACGCCGTCGTCCACCTTGCGTGGGGCTTCCAACCCTCCCATGACCTGAAGTACCTCGAGGAGCTCGGTGTCGGGGGCACCCGGCGGGTCCTCGAGGCAGTCACCGCATCCGCCGTACCGCACCTCGTGCACATGTCCTCGGTCGGCGCCTACTCCCCCAAGTCCGACGACGTGCGCGTCGACGAGTCCTGGCCGACCGGCGGGGTGCGCAGCTCGCGCTACAGCGTCCACAAGGCCGCGGCCGAGCGGCTCCTCGACCGCCACGAGGCGACGGGCCACAGCACCTTGATCAGCCGGATGCGGCCCGGCATCGTCGGGCAGAAGACGGCGGGGAGCGCGCTGCTGCGGTACGGCGTACCTGCGATCGTCCCCGCGAAGGTGCTCGACCACATCCCGGTCGTCCCGCTCGACCGAGGCCTCCGTTTCCCGGTGGTTCACGCCGACGACGTGGCCGACGCGGTCGTCCGCGAGCTGGACCGGATGGTCGGCGGGGCGTTCAACCTGTCAGCCGAGCCGCCGATCACGACCGACCGGATCGCCGAGGTGCTCGGGGCGCGCCCTATCCATGTGCCGTCGCTCGTCGTGCGCACGGTGATGTCCGCGGCCTGGCACGCCCGGCTTCAGCAGGTGGACACCGGGTGGCTGGACATGGGGTTCGCGCTGCCGCTGCTCGACTGTTCGCGGGCTACTCGTGAGCTCGGCTGGTCGCCCAGCGTCGACGCCGTGACGGTGTTGCGCGAGATCATCGATGGAATGCGTGAGACCGCCGCGGCCCCAACCCCCGCGTTGCGGCGCCGCAGCGTCTCGCGTGCCCTGCGCGACTTCGTCCGCCGGGGGTCAGTGGGCCAGCGAAACCGGCCCTGACCACCGCCCACCGAGCGGCGCTGGCCGCCCCGACGCGGCTGGTACCCGACCTGGTCGGCATCGAGGCCTCCGTCGGCGTGGGCCGGGACGGCCTGCGCCGAGGAGGTACCAGCGGCGCCCGCGAGAACAGCGGGCCCAGCCCACGAACGGCGGCGAGGCCGAGCCCATCCCAGCTCGGAGATACCTGATCGCCGCGCTGGAGAGGCTGCCGCGGGGCGCCACCCCTGGTCGCAGCCCTCGATGGCCGAGCGCAGCCGACTGTTCACGTCCGCGATCGGCCGGATCTGGCGACGGATGGGTCCACTCAAACTTCATCTACAGGACGCCTGAAGCGCACAGCCCCATGAGGCTCTTCTGCTGCGTGGGTGTTAGCCGCCATCGGTGGTGACGATGTGGGCGTGGTTGGGCGTGCGGATGGCGGCGTGGTGGCGGGGTCGAGCATGGGTCGTCATGCTGGCGGCTTCGTCGGCACTCGCCTGGACGGCACCTCACCCCGCCCGAGGACAGTGACGCAGACCCGTAGGCGCGACGTGTGGCCCTGAGGCCCGTGAGGTGCGCGTCGCCAGTGGAGTCGTGTCCGGTGATCATCAACGGTTGGCGACGTCATGGTGTCGCCCACCGTTGATGATCATGGAGGGCGTCCCGGTCGCTTTTACGACCGACGGGAAGGCCATGCGGTGCGGCACCACTGCCTGATCACCCTCGGCAGTGGCAGGATCGTGGTCCACGACGCCGACCAGCCTTCTCCATCGGGTGCACAATGGCCTCATGGAGACGGTAGTGGCCTCGTCCTCCAGTGCCCTATCGGCCTCCCCGGAGGCATTCGAGGCCCTGAGCTGGGAAGCCTGGTGGCGCAACGACGTCGAGGCCCTCTTCGAGGCCCGTGAACTCGCCTACCGGGCCTACCGCGCTGCCGGTGACGACCTCGGCGCGGCGCGGATGGCGTGCTGGCTCGGCACCGACTCCGTCGACTTCCGGGGCCAGACGGCGGTCGCCAGCGGGTGGCTGGCCCGGGCCCGTCGGCTGCTGGAGGGGCGGGAGGAGACCCTCGAGTACGGCCTGCTACTGATCCACGAGGCCGAGAAACTGATGTACGTCGGCGACACCGATACCGCGATCGCGCACGGCTCGGAGGCGCTGGCCCTGGCACGCCGTCTCGGCCACTTCGACCTCGAGTCGCTGGCGACCTCCACGATCGGGCTGGCGCAGGTCTTCGCCGGGTATGTCGACGAGGGCAGCCGGAGGCTCGAGGAGGCCGCCTCGGCCGCGCTCGCGGACGAGCTGGACCAAACGTGGGCGGCCGGCTGGTGCTGCTGCTACCTCATCTACGGCTGTGAGCAGGTCCGTGACTACGAGCGAGCGGTCCAGTGGTGCCGGAGCATCGAGGAGTGGGCCACGCGGAGGCTCGGCGCGCTCCAGCACACCTGTCGTGCGCGCTACGCCAGCGTGCTGGTTTGGCAGGGTGCCTGGGATGCGGCCGAGGCCGAGCTGACCGAGGCGATGCGAGCGCTCGTCGAGCTGAGGCCCCCGGCGGTTTCGGACGCCGGTGCCCGGTTGGGCGAGCTGCGACGTCGTCAGGCGCGGGCCGAGGAAGCGCTGCGGCTCTTCGAGGAGGCGCCGGCACACCCGCTCTCGATCCTGGGCATGGGCGAGCTCCACCTGGACGCCGGGGAAGTCCGGGCCGCTCGGGACCGAGCCGAGGAGTACCTCCGCGACGGCGCCTCCGGGCCGGCGACCCCGCGGGCCGCCGGGCTGGAGCTTCTGGCCCGGGCGGCCGCGGCGGAGGGGGATCTGGTGACCGCGCGGGCCGCGCTGGCCGAGCTGACCGCGGTCGCCGAGCGCCTCGGCACGGTTCCCAGCCGGGCCTCGGTCGCATGGGCGGCCGGCTTCGTGGCGGAGGCGGCCGCGGACCTCGGCGAGGCGCGGGTCGCGTTCGAGGACGCGGCCCGGCTCTTCCACCGGGTCGGCGCACCGTGGGACGAGGCCCGCGCCCTCATCGCACTGGCCCGGGTGCTCGACAGGGACGGGCGGCCGGCGGACGCGGACCATCACCAGGCGCGGGCCGACGCGCTGTTGGGCGGCTTGCACGGCCGCGCGTCCGAGCCTGCCGGGTCCGAACCGTCCGGGGCTCGGTCACCGCTGACGTCCCGCGAGCGTGAAGTGCTCGGCCTGATCGCCCGTGGCCTGACCAACCGCGACGTCGCCCGGGCGCTGGTGGTCAGCGAGCACACGGTGAACCGCCACATGACGAACATCCTCGGCAAGCTCGAGGTCGGGTCGCGGTCGGCCGCGGTCGCCCTGGCGCTGCGCGACGGACTGATCGACAACGTGTGAGCCGCGGCGGACGGAGTCAGCTGGCGGGAATCCGCCATCTGTTCCGGACCCGGAGATTGGTGTCATCCTGCGACGCGGCCGCCCCGCCTGACGGCGCAGCCTGGAGTCGAGCTCCCATTCGGGAGCACCGACGAGGAGATGACAACGATGAGCATCCAAACCATCACGGTGCGCGGCGCCGCCCCGGCCGACACCGACACTCTCGCGGCCACCCTGGCCGAGGCTTTCCAGTCCGATCCGGTTCTCTCGTGGTGCTACCCGGACGTGGCGGCGCGGGCACGGATCCTGCCGACGGCGTTCCGCGTCATTCTCGAGGCGGCGATCCCCCACGGCGGGGTGGAGACCGCGCTCGGAGGCGTGGCGGCCTCCGTCTGGGTCCCGCCGACCGCCGAGATCGACGACGAACGGATGGTGGGCGACCTCGCCACGGCGTCCGAGCAGTACGCCGACCGCATGTTCACCGCGATGGGCCTGCTCGACGAGCACCACCCGACCCACAGGGAGCACCAGTACCTCTTCATCCTCGGCACCCGGGACGCCTGGCAGTCCCAGGGCCTGGGCACGGCGCTGCTGCGTTCGGTCCTGAGCGGGTGTGACCGCGACGGCGTACCCGCCTATCTGGAGGCCACCTCGGAGCGCAACCGTTCCCTGTACGAGCGGCACGGCTTCGAGACCACCAAGGTGATCCGGCTCCCCGACGGCCCCCCGCTGTGGTGCATGTGGCGCGAGCCGGCCTGACCTGCCCCGGTAGCTGTTACGGGCTCGGTACAGGCAACTGCGCGGCGGCGCCACCAGAGTCGGGACATGCCACGTCGCCACTACATCACCCGGAGCTCGCGGTGCGAGGGGCGGCCGTGGAGCCGCGGAGCACCAGGCGCGGTTGTGCGACGACGCGTCGGACCGGGGCGTCGTCGCCGTCGGCGATGAGTTCCAGCAGCGTGCGCACCGCGGTTCGACCGATCCACGCCTTCGGTGGCGACACCGCCGTCAGCGGCGGGTCGGCCATCTCGGCGGACTCGTCGTCGTAGGCCACGATGGAGAGGTCGTCGGGAACCGACCAACCGCGCAAACGGGCCCGCCGGGCCAGCGGCAACGCGATCTGGTCGGAGTGGCAGATCAGGCCGGTGACTCCGGATTCGGCCAGCTGGTCCAGAATCGCCTCGATGCCCTCATCGGTCGCCCAGCCTGCTGTGGCGTCGGCAGCGATGTACATGGGGGAACGCCTGCCGGCCACCCCGAGCCGTTCAACGGCCGCCCGCCAACCGTTGATGACCCGGGTTCCGCTCTGCGACCGGCCGTGGGTGACCAATGCGACGCCGCGGTGACCCAGCTCCGTGAGATGCCGTACCGCCTGTTCACAACCCCACTCGTGATCGGAGCGCACGCACGACAGCGCTCGGCCGGCGTCGGTGACCTCCCGTTCCACCAGGACCACCGGCACCGGCAGCCCGAGCAGCCAGTCAGCGTAGTCCGGGTCGGGTCGGTCCAGCTCGATGCTCGGAGACAGCAGTAGCCCGGTCGGGTCGGCACCGACCATTTCGTCGACGAGCTTCCGCTCGTCGTTCGGGGCCCGCGCCGAACGGGCCAGCGATCGCCGGACCGCCGCGTCGTCGAGCGCCTCCCGGATGCCCGCCACGATGCTGGAGAAGTAATAGTCGTCGGCTGGAACGACGATCGCCACGTGGGGGTGCGGCGCACGCCCGTCCGGTGCGGCGGATGCGGTATCCGCCGGCAGCCCTGTGGCCGAGGTGCGCAGGGCACCGCCGCCGTGAAACTTGTCGATCACCCCCTGCTCGGCCAACGCCTCCAGGTCACGGCGGATCGTCATGGACGATACGCCCAGCTCGGCAACCAGCTCAGCGGTGCGGACCATGCCCCGGCTCCGCACCAGATTGAGGATGTGCGCTTGCCGCTGGAGCGCCAGCACCCGAGTCCTCCTTCGCCGACGGTCAACGCCCATAGTGTGACGATAGCTGTTCGATATTGCAACTTCTCAACCACGAGACTCTCGCCATCGCGCACGCTGCCCGGTCAGATAGGCGAAACGTGGCCTTGACCGTCCAGCAATCACGCAATAGGTTGTCGCAGATCGAACAGAATTGAACACCGCGATCAGGTGAGCGCGGCCGGAGAACTCCGCGAGCACCGCATGCCGGTGGGCGGCCACGTTCCTCAGCAGGCAGGAGCGGGGCGCCACCGCCAAGACCTTCTCGGCCGCGTCCGGGACGTAGTCGCCGCACGGAAAGCGCTATCCGAGCCATCGCTGTTCGAACGGGTCGGCGGCTGACGAATGGCCGACACGGTGACCAGACCTCCACACGGTATGCCGCGCAACACGACCGAGGAGCCACGATGACCCCACCGAGATCATCGCCGAGCCCGCGCGCCTTCGATCCCCGCCACCGTCACCCGCCGGGCATCAACCGGCGGGACCTGCTCCGGATCACCGGGCTCAGCGTCGCAGGGGCGTTCGCCGTGCCGTTGCTGTCGACGGCCGAGCCGGCGCGCGCCGAACCGCTGACCGGAGCGCCGCGCGGCACCCGGTACCAGTTCGCGTCCACGAGGCTGCGGGTGCCCGATCGGCTGTCCACCCTCGCCTCGGCCGGCGCCGCCGGGCTGTGGCGGGTGTCCGCGGGCTCGCCGCCCTATCCGATCCGCAACCCACGGGTACTGGTGCCCGGGTTCTTCTGCACGAGTGCCGGCAGCGGAGAGACCGAACGGCTGGCGCCGGACCACTTCGACGTCGCGTACGCCCTCGAGGTCGAGGGAGTCCGGCACCGCGCCAGGTTCCGCGGCAAGCAGTGGACCCAACGCGGCGGGTCCGGCTCCTCCCACCGCTACGACACTCCCTACGACTGGGGCATGTGGAGCGACCCGATCCCGGTCGAGATCCCGGCCAACAGTCAGCTCTTCCACTGCTCGATGGTCCGCATCGGAGCCGGGCTACGCTTCCCGGCGAGCGCGCGCCGCAGTCCGCTGATCGGGGACCGGTGGCGGATCGGCGACCCGGCGGCGCTGGAACCGTTGTTGTCCGGCGGCGAGATCGTCACCGCCGGCAGCAGCCCAGGCGTTGTGTACGCCCCGATGTTCATGGTGGCCGAGAGCGAGTCCGCCGACCCGGTGGTGCTGATCGTCGGAGACAGCCGCTCGTACTTCGACCACGACCTGTCGTGGGCCAACACCGAGCCACGTTCGCCGCTGGCCGCGGTGGAACGCGGGCTGGACAGCATCGGCGGCGGGCGTGTCGCCACCGGCCACGTCGGCATGTCGGGCTCGGCACCGGCCCACACCATGATCGGGCCCGGGCTCACCCACCGGGTGCGGCCGCTGCTCGAGCTGCGCCGGCAGTACGGGCACCTGCCGTTCAGCCACATCCTCGACCAGCACGGCAACAACGGCCTGCTGGACTGGCCGACGCTGACGTCGCACGTCACCACCGTCAAGGAGTTCTTCCCCGGCGTGCCGTACGTCAAGACCACAATCCCGCCGCGGGTCAGGAACTCGACGGACGCGTACCGCACGTTGGCCGGCCAGGCGCCGGTCGCGTTCGACAGCTACCCGAACGGCGCCCGCGCCCTGTTCAACAACGACGTCCTCGCCAACCGGGACGATCTGTTCGACGCGGTCTTCCATGCCGGCCGATACGGGATGGCCGGGGACGACGACTTCCACCGTTCCCGGTTTCCGGAGTTCAACGACCTCTCCGGCGTGCTCACTCGCGACTGGGACGGCGTATCGAGTACCTGCTTCCTGAGCTTCGAGCCGCGGTACGGAGACAGGCTCAACTTCGACGCCGCGAACCGCGCTCGGGGCGGCCACGTCGGCAGGGTCACTCCGCGCGGCGATGAGTTCGAGGTGTCGCTGGAGATCGGGTTCGCCAGCGGCGGCGCCCATCCGGCCGGTGCTTCCTTCGCGTGTACCCCCACCGGCGACGGCACCCACGAGAGCCCTCGGATGCACATGATCGAGGGCGCTGCGTACGAGGACATGAAGCTGGCCGGCCTGTTCGGCCCCATCACCGCAACGGCTCGCCCACCCGCCTGAGGAGGCCGCACGATGACCGGAATCACTCGCAGACAAGCCCTGGGCGTCCTGCGTGCAGCGGGAACGCTCGCGGGCGCGACCGCCATGACGGGCCTGGTGTCCGCATCGGGGGTGGCGTCGGTCTCGGGCGGAGCTCGGACCGAGCTCACCTGGAAGCCACCGCCGCTGGTCGATCCGGAGGTCATCGAGGTGGGCACCACGGCGGACTCCCAGCCGGGAGAGCTCGACGTCACCCGCGACTTCGTCATCAAACTCCCGCCGACAGTGCGCACCGGCAAGCTCGTCATCCACGGCGGACGGAACGTGGTGCTCGTGGGCGGGCACATCCGGCTGCCACCGGTCTCCGGACGTGACACGTCGGCGAGCGCCATCCTCGTCACCCGGAACGTCGGCGTCGTGCACATCGAGGGCGTCCTCATCGAGGGCGGGCTGATCGACACCACGGTGAGCGGGCAGGGCGACGGCATAGCGATCCAGTCGCGCGCCTCGATCGTCCAGGTGCAGAACTGCCGCATCGTGGACCTCGTCGGCTCCGGCCCCGACACCCACAGCGACGTGATCCAACCGTGGGGTGGCGTCAAGCAACTGCGTATCGACCGGCTCACCGGCAGCAGCAACTACCAGGGGTTCTTCGTTCCTCAGGACCTCGCCCCGATCGGCCACATCAAGATCAAGCGCACCAACCTGATCGCCGGTCCCGAGTGGTTCGCCGGCGCCGGCGGCGGCTACATGCTCTGGATGGGGAGGGACCCGAAGTACACGATGTCCGACTTCTACATCCAGCCGCGCTCCGGGCGGCTGCTGGGGAACTCGGTATGGCCCGACCACAACCACGCCGAACTCCCCGTCTCCGTGGTCGACGGCGTGGCCACCTGGCCGGCCATGACCAACGTCAAGGGCAGCGTCCGGCTCGGCCCACCTCCTGGCGGCGACTTCTGCCCCGCCGGCGTGGCCGGCGTGGGTTACGCCCGCTGAACACCCCCGTTGTCCAGCCGTACGTGCGAACCACTGGAGGTTCTCGACATGACAGGCATCAATCGCAGACAAGCCCTCGGTGTCCTGGGAGCGGCGGCGGTGGGCGGACTGGCGTCCCCACCGTTGTCGGCGGCCACGGTGACCACGCAAGCCGCGCTCAACTGGCCACCGCCGCCGCTCGACAACCCGGAGACCATCACGCTGGAAACCAGTTCAGAGCAACCGCCAAGGCCCCTCGACGTCAACCGGGACTACATCATCAAGCTCGCCCCGACAATCCGCACCGCCGGGGTCATCATCGAGGGCGGCAACAACGTGGTGATCATCGGCGGGCACATCCGGCTGCCCGTGTACGCAGGCCCCACCGGCCCCAGCCCGCGAGGCATCTACGTCATCGGCAACCAAGGCGTGGTCCACATCGAAGGCGTCCTCATCGACACCGCCTCGGGCGACAGCCTCGGGGACGGGATCGCGATCGACGCCGACAACGCCATCGTGCAGGTCCAGAAGTGCCGCATCATGAACATCAAAGGCCGCCAGAACAGCCTCCATGGCGACGTGATGCAGCCCTGGGGCGGCGTCAAGGAACTGCGCATCGACCAGCTCACCGCGTCCAGCACCTTCCAGGGGCTGTTCTGCCCGGTCGACAGGGGTCCCATCGGCCGGGTGATCGTCAAGCGCACCAACATCACCGCCCTCCCCGAGCTCGAACCAGGCGGCGGCTACATGTGGTGGATGGGCACGCAGCCGATCTTCATCTTCTCCGAGTTCTACGTCCAGCCGCGGTCCGGGCGGTTGCTCGAGAACTCGGTGTGGCCCGACCACAACCACGCCACCCACCCCGCCACCGTGGTCAACGGCGTGGCGACCTGGCCGACCATGAGCAACGTCACCGGTGGCATCCGCGGAGGCCAGCCAGCGGGCGGCGACTTCTGTCCCGCAGGTGTGCCCGGCATCGGCTATACCCCCTGACACCCGGAAGGACACCGATGAGCACCGTCTCTACGCCGCAGGCACTGGCCGGACCGCCGTCCCCCCTCTATGAGCTCGTGTGGGCCGACGAGTTCGACGGCACCGCCGTCGACACCAGCAAATGGCACCACCGCACGGATGTGAAGGGCTGGAGCTCACAACGCCCCGAGAACGTCACGATCGGCGACGGCCTGATGACTGTCCATCTGAGGAAGGAACGGCACCGGGGCATGGACTACACAGGCGGCGGCCTGGTCAGCACCGTGCCGTTCCGCTACGGCTACTACGAGACTCGCATGAAGGCCAACGCAGGCTCCGGCTGGCACCCGGCGTTCTGGACCGGCGCCAGCGACGGCACGACGACGTTCCCGGACTACAGCCGCACGGAGATCGACGGGTTCGAGATCGACACCCATCAGACGCACAGAACCCGGCACAACATCTGGCTGTGGCTGCCGGGGCAGGACCCCGACGGGCCGGAGGAGGCCGGCGGGCGCGCCCATGCGCCGGTCATCACCAGCGGCGTGTACGACCTCGGGTTCGACACCGCGGCCGAGTTCCACACGTACGGCTTCGAGTGGACCGAGGACCAGGTGAAGTACTACGTGGACAGCGTGCTCATGTACACGGCGAGCTACCCGCCGCTGCGGTACACGCAGCACGACTACGCCAATGTGTGGTTGTCGGTTCTCGCCATCGGCTTCCAGGGCAGCCCTGGCGTCGACGACACCGCGCTACCCGCTCAGGTGCAGTGGGAGTACTTCCGCTACTACGCCAAGGACTCCTACACCGACAACGACGGTCCTTCGGCCACCCGCTACGGCGAGACCGGCACGTGGCACACCGGTTCCTTGCCGGGTCACACCCTGGAGAACACGTCGCGCTACAGCGAGGATCCCGGTGCCACGGCGACCTGGCGGGGCTGGCTGCCCGCGGCCGGCACCTATGACGTGTACGCGTACACGATCGCGCATCCCGACGGTGACACGAACGCCCGCTACGACGTCGATCACGGGGACGGGACGGCCACGGCGCTCGTGAACACCCGCACCGGCCCGACCG
The DNA here is from genome assembly GCF_004349065.1 of Jiangella asiatica. Taxonomy (GTDB): domain Bacteria; phylum Actinomycetota; class Actinomycetes; order Jiangellales; family Jiangellaceae; genus Jiangella; species Jiangella asiatica. The sequence continues at coordinate 15,782 of NZ_SMKZ01000034.1, read as the reverse complement.
GCTGGCGGCGGCTCGGCGGCCCATGGCCGTTCGCCGCCGGCGACAACGGCCTCGTCACGCTCACCCGCGGCGACGGTATCGCCTGGGCCGATGCGGTGAAGTTCGTCCGCGTCTCCTGATCACCATTGCGTCTCGTCCCGGAGGGAGCGTTGTCATGGCAGCAGAACGTCGACCGTGGGTGGACGGCAGGGTCTACACCCAGCTGGTGCGGTTCAGCGGCGTGGTGTCGCTGGGTGTGCTGTGGGTCGTGGCGTCGTTGCCCGTGGTGACACTGTTCCCGGCCACCGCGGCGATGTTCGGCGTCGTCAGGGAGTGGTCACTGGAACGCGAGCCGGCGCTGGTGAGGACCTTCTGGCGGCTGTTCCGCGAGAACCTGCGCCAGGCACTGGCGCTGGAGGCGATCGCCTTGGCGGCGATCACAGGCGGCGTCGGCAGCATGCGGATCGCGGAACTGCTGCCGCCACCGCTCGGCGCCGCGACGCAGGCCGCGGCGTTGCTCGCCGGCATCGTGCTCGTAGCGGGCCTGATCTTCGCATTCCCGATCATGGTCGGGTACCGGATGGCGTTGGCCCGGTTGCTGCGCGCGGCCGTCCTCATCGCGTTGGGGCGTCCGGTGACCACGCTGGCGTGCGTTGGCCTGCTCGCGGGAGCGTGCCTCGTCAGCTACGTCTTTCCGCCGGCGCCCCTGCTGCTGGGTGGGCTCACGGCCAGCGCGGTCTACGGCTGGTGCAGCCGGGCTATCGACGGCGTCGGGATCTCTGGCCGGCGGGCGGTGACGGTGTGACCGGCGTGGGCGCCCCGCCGGCACCGGCGCAGACGCCGGCCCAAGCGGTCGCGGCGGCTCCCCCGGCGCCGCGCAGGGCCAGGTGGGCGCGGGCGTGGCGGTTTCGGTCGCTGTACCTGATGCTCCTGCCCGGGCTGATCTACTTCGCCGTCTACAAGTACGCGCCGATGTACGGCGTGATCATCGCGTTCAAGGACTACAACCTGGGCCTCGGTATCGTCGCCAGCCCGTGGGCCGACCCCTGGTTCAAGTACTTCGACCAGTTCTTCAGCTCGCCCTACTTCGGCCAGTTGATGGTCAACACCTTCCTGATCTCGGCCTACAAGCTGTTCTGGGGCACGGTTCCGTGCTTGGTCCTCGCGCTGCTCTTCAATGAGTGCCGCGTGACCTGGTTGCGGCGCTGGGTGCAGACGATCAGCTACATGCCCCACTTCCTCTCGTGGGTGATCGTGTTCGGCATCACCGTCGCCTTCGTCTCGCAGAGCACCGGCCTGATCAACCGAGGGCTGGAAGGCCTCGGTGCCGAGCCCATCGGCTTCTTGACGTCCACCGATTGGTTCCGGACGATCCTCGTCGGCGCCGACACGTGGAAGGACCTGGGTTGGGGCGCGATCATCTATCTGGCGGCGATGGTGGGCATCGACCCGGAGCGCTACGAAGCCGCTCGGGTCGACGGCGCCGGCCGGTTGAGGCAGATCTGGCACATCACCCTGCCGGGTATCCGCAACGTCATCATCCTGCTGTTCGTGTTGCGACTCGGGAACATCCTCGATGCCGGGTTCGAGCAGGTCTACGTCTTCTACAACGTCCAGGTGTATTCCGTCGCCGACATCATCGACACCTGGGTGTATCGGGTCGGTCTCGAGCAACTCAACTTCTCCCTGGCCGCCGCCGTCGGCTTGTTCAAAGCGGTCACCGGGCTGGTACTGATCATCCTGGCCAACCGGCTCGCGAAGCGATGGGACGGACAGCTATGGTGACCGGCCGCGAGGACCGCATCGTCAATGGCGTCGTCTACGCACTTCTGCTGCTGGTGGCGGTCGTCTCCGTGTTCCCGCTGCTGTTCGTCCTGTCGGCGTCGCTGACGCCGTACAGCGAGGTCCTGCGCAATGGCGGGTACGTGGTGCTCCCGAGCGAGTTCACGCTCGATGCCTACCGGGCGCTGCTCGCCGAGCCGGCGATACCCCGCGCACTTGGCGTGACGGTGTTCATCACCGTTGTCGGGACCGCCATCAACATGGTGCTGACCACGCTGATGGCCTATCCCCTGTCCCGGCGGGAGCTGCCGGGAAGGTCGGCCGTTCTGTTCATGCTGCTGTTCACGATGATGTTCAGCGCGGGGTTGATCCCGACGTATCTGATCGTGAAGGCGACCGGGCTGGTCGACACCATCTGGGCAATGATCATCCCCAGCGCGGTCGGAGTGTTCAACGTCCTGATCATGAAGACGTTCTTCGACCACCTGCCCCAGGAATTGATCGAGTCTGCTCGGATCGATGGTGCCGGCGAGTTCCGCATCCTGGTCCGGATCGTGCTGCCGCTCGCGAGGCCGGTGATGCTGACCCTCGGGCTGTTCTATGCCGTGGGGCATTGGAACGAGATCTTCCACGCCATCCTCTACATCCGCGACCAGGATCTCTATCCGTTGCAGATCGTCGTGCGCAACATCTTCCTGCGCTCCCAGTCGATCGAGAACGTCGATGCCGCCGCGTTGCCGACGGTCACGATGCAGATGGCCGCGGTCGTCATCGCCGCAGTTCCCATGATCGTCATCTATCCGTTCATTCAGAAGCACTTCCAAAAAGGGGTGCTGTTGGGCTCCGTCAAGAGCTGAGCGTTCATCGCGCCCCCCGCGGTGCACAAGGAGGAACTGCAATGAGGAAGTTCATCCGTATCCTTTCGGCGCTGACAGTCGGGAGTGTGCTGCTCGCCGCGTGCGGCGGCGGCGACGAACCCGAAGAGGGCGAGGGCGGTACGGTGCAGCTGACCGTCGCCGAGTTCAGCTACGGGACGGAGCTGCCGGACAACGATCCGGTCAAGGCGCAGCTCGCCGAGGAACTCGGCGTCGACGTCGAGCTCTCCCTGGGCGTCGATCCCGACGAGTACTGGGGCCAGCTCGCCACGACGTTGGCCAGTGGCGACGCCCCGGACCTGTTCTTCGTCGACCGGATCCACCTGCATCAGATGGCGAACCAAGGTCTCCTGCTGGACCTCACCGACTACATCGACGAGGACCTCGGCACGTTCGACGAGTTCGTCGGCGAGGACTCGTACCTGCAGACCACGATCAACGACAAGGTGTACGCGCTGCCGAAGCGCGGATCCGGTTACAACCCCAACACGTACTGGATCCGCAAGGACTGGCTCGACAACCTGAACCTCGAGATCCCCGAGAGCGTCGATGACCTGATGACGGTGGCGAAGGCGTTCACCGAGCAGGATCCCGACGGGAACGGCCAGAGCGATACCTACGGCCTGACCGGTGCCACGCTCGGGAGTGCCGCCAACAACCAGGCGTGGTACCCGATCTGGGGGGCGTTCGGCTCCGGCGGGCCGGGGGTGTTCTACGAGAAGAACGGCGAGATCGTCAACGGTTTCGACGACCCGGCCACCAAGGACGCACTCGAGTACATCAACAGCCTCGTCGGAGCCGGCGTCGTCGATCCCGACTACGCGACCAACACGCTTCCGCTGGATCACGAGCGTGCGATGCAGGGAATGGCGGGGATCATCAACATCGAGTGGCCCCGCATGCAGAAGCCGGAGTTCATCGATCAGTTCGAGGAGTTGCAGCCGGACGCCGAATGGGTGCAGATCGCCCCCATGGCCGGCCCCGGCGGGTCCGGTGCGATGCCGCTCGACCTCTACACCTCGGGTGGTTATGCCGTTCCGGCGTCGCTGGCCGAAGACGAGGAGAAGCTGAACAAGATCTTCGAGCTGATGAACTACATCTCCACCGAGGACGGCAACCGGCTGGTGTCCTACGGCATCGAGGGCAGCCACTTCGAACTGGCCGGCGACCAGGTCACGATGACCGAGCAGGGCGTGGCCGAGAGCGAGCCGTTCTGGCTGTATCAGTTCAGCGGCAGGGACGAGGCCTCGTATCTGAAAACGAAGTTCGACTACGCCTCAGCCGCGATCGACTTCGCCTGGAACCAGCCGACGATGGAGGTCCACAGGAGTCTCGTCACGCCGCCGGAGGGCTACAACGACACCGACGCGGCGACGTACGCCGCCCAGCAGGTCGCCCAGTTCATCAACGGCTCGAGGTCGCTCGACGAATGGGACGCGTTCGTGGATGAGTTGAAGACCCAGTTCGGCTACCAGCAGTACATCGACGCCGGGACCCAGCAACTCGAGGACCTCGGCGTGGCTGGGTAGCACACTTCGGTTCCCTCACCACGTCTGATTCACCCGGCTGGCGATGCTGGGCATCGACCCGGAGACGAAAGGAACGCGATGTCTGCGTATGGAACGGATCATGGCATTTCCCGCCGGCACCTGCTCTACGGACTGGGCGGCGCAGCCGGTCTCGCGGCGTTGGGTTCGAGCGACCCCTTCGCGCTGCCGTCCAACACCGCCTGGGCGGCCCCGGACGGCACCGGCGACAACTTCGACCAGATGCGCGCCACCTGGCGTGACATCCTGACGGGTGGGGATTTCGACCCGGCCGATCCGGATATCCTCGCCGTGGTTTCCAACGGCGACGACGTGGTCGCGTCGCTGCTCGACCTCGTCGACAGGTCGGAGAACCGGGACCGGGTCTTCGTGGACGCTCCTCTCGTGGAGGAGGAGACCGCCGAGGCGGCGAACAGGGTGGCGCGTACGTTCGACCGGCTCCATTCGATGGCGATCGCGTACCGCACCCCGGGGTCGAGATTCGTGAATGATGACGGCGTCCTCGCAGATGTCCTCGCCGGTCTCGAAATCGCCAACCAGCGGGTGTACAACGAGGGCCAGGAAGAGTTCGGCAGCTATTGGAGCAGCTGGTACAACTGGGAGATCGCCGTTCCGAGAACTCTCACTGGCATCTGCACCCTGGTGTACGACGACCTTCCCGCCGACGCGTTGGCCCGGTACCTCGCCGCGATCGACCATTTCGTTCCTGACCCTCGCTTCATCTACCCACCCGACGACCCGGTTCGTCGTCGATTGTCCACCGGCGCGAACCGGGTCGACCTGTCCCTCAACATTGCGGTGCGTGGCGTGCTCGGGCGAAGCAACGAGCGGATCCAGGACTCCAGGGCCGCCATCGCGGACGTGTTCCGGTATTCCGTCGAGGGCGACGGTTTCTACCGTGATGGCTCGTTCATTCAGCACGAGTCCGTGGCATACACGGGCGGCTACGGCATCGCGCTGCTGGGCGGCTTCGCGCGGATGCTCGCCCTCGTAGCCGCGTCGCCCTGGGAGATCACGGGGCCGGAGGCAGAATTCGTGTTCGGCACCGTCGAGCGTTCGTTCAGCCCGGTCATCTACGACAACCAGATGATGGATCTCATTCGCGGACGTTTCGTTTCCCGATGGAACGAGCGGGACCACCATCGCGCTCGCGCCACCATCGAGCAGGTGCTTCGCCTTGCCCAGGCCGCAGATCAACCAACCGCCGCCCGGTGGCGCGCGACCTGCAAGGGCTGGTTGGAGCGGGACACCTACGAGAACATCCTGACCGCTGCGCCGGTGACCCGGGTGGCGCTGTTCAAGGAACTACTGGCCGACTCGACCGTTCATGCCGAACCCGAACCGGTGAATCACACCATCTTCGCGAACATGGACCGTGCGGTGCATCGACGGCCGGGGTGGGCGTACGCCATCGCCATGTGCAGCAAGCGGATCTCCTATTACGAAGAACTCACCAACAGTGAGAACTGGAGGGGCTTCCACACCGGTGACGGGATGACATACCTGTACACCTCCGACAATTCCCAGTTCGCCGACGAGTTCTGGCCCACGGTCGATCCGTATCGGCTGCCCGGCATCACGGTGGACACGACCCGCCTCCCGGACGGTGCGGGAGACGGCGAACGCCCGCTCCCAGCACGCGCGACCTGGGTGGGCGGTGCGACAGACGGGGAGTTCGCGGCGGTGGGCATGGAGCTCGAGCCGCTCCTCTCCTCCCTGCGCGCGAAGAAATCGTGGTTCTGTCTCGACGAGTACGTTGTGGCGCTCGGCGCCGGAATATCTGCAGACACTCAGGTCGAGACGGTGGTCGAGAACCGCAACCTCCACGCGTCTGGCGGGAACACGCTACTCGTGGAAGGCACGGCGCAGCCGGTGACACCGGGTTGGAACGCACAGTTCCATAATCCCGCGTGGGCCCACCTGGAGGGCGTCGGCGGCTATGTGTTCCCCGCCGGGGGTTCGTTGAATGTCGTGCGGGAGGAGCGGACCGGAGCCTGGCGCGACATCAACATCAGGGGGCCCGAAGATCCGATCACCAGACACTACGCGACGATGTGGTTCGACCACGGGACCGCGCCGGTCGATGAGTCGTACGCGTACCTACTCGTGCCCGGCGCGACGCCCACGCGCACAGCCGAGCTGGCCGCTGACCCGGGGAGGGTGCAGATCCTGGTCAACACCGACAGGGTCCAAGCCGTTCGGGTACCGCGTCTGGGCGTCACCGCCGTGAACTTCTGGACGGCGGGGTCGGTGGATGGCATCACCGTCGACGCTCCATGTTCGCTGACGATCCGTCATGGGCGTGGTCCACGCCTCTCCGTCGCGGTCGCCGACCCGACGCACGAGCAGGCATCGCTCTCGGTAACACTTGATCGGGCCGGATACCGGTCCTGGACCGAAGACGCCACCATCAGCGTCAAGGAGCTCCACCCCCACGTGGCGTTCACCGTCGACACGGAGGACGCCGACGGACGCACGCACACCGTCACCTTTCATCACCGACGATGACCCGCCAGACCAGTCGGTCGTGCTCGGCTGCGTGGGCCAACCGGCGATCGCCGCGCCGGCGAGATAGCGAGCAAGGAACCCGGTGAGATGGGTCTGCCGACCGCCGTGATCGAGGAGCGGTGTTCGACGCCTCAGGCTGACGCGGAGCGATCGTTGTCGGCCGCGAGCCCTCGCATCCACCGCTGCAGCAACCGTCGATAGTGATCGAGTGTGGTGTCGATGTGCTCCACCATTGCCGCGACCGCGCCGTCGGCCTCGCCCGCTGCGATCAGCTCGGCTACTGCTGCGTGTTCCTTGGCCGCGACGAGAAGCGATCCGGGCTTGTCCCCCCGCATGCCGATGGTGACCACCTGGCGACGCAGCTGCGTGATGGCTACGACGGTTGACTCGAAGAACGGGTTGTTCGAGGCCGCCGCCACCGCCTGGTGAAAGTCGTCGTCAGCGTCGCGGAAGGTTGCGAAGTCGTCGACGGCGGCGGCCTCGTCCGTGCGGTTGGCGGCGTCGCGGACCGCGAGCACCTGCTGTGGGGTGGCCCGGCTCGCCGCGAGTCGGCTGGTCTCGCCCTCGATAGCGCGGCGAAACGCGAACAGCAGACCGACCTGATCCGGATCGGCGGGCAGGAACAGGTTCCACGACTGCTGCGCCGCCAGACCGCTGGGTTCGGCGACGTAGATGCCAGCACCCTTGCGGACGGTGACGCGCCCCAGCGCGGCCAGCACCTTCAACGCTTCCCTGGTAACCGTGCGGCTGACGTTCAGACGCTCCGAGAGCTCCCGCTCCGTGGGCATGCGATCGCCTGGACGCAGCTGTCGCCCGGCGATGTAGCTCAGGATGTGCTCGGCGGCGATCTCGTAGCCGGGGCGGTACGCGCTCTGGCGCTCCGGCTCCGATGAGCCGCCCGCACGTTCTGGGGTCGCGGTCATGTCCGGCATCCCTTCTGGCCGCCATCGCGTCGGCGACCTTCCGTCAACGCCGAGGATACATACGATCTATCTCAGGAGATAGACATGTTCAACTAGGATTTACTTCTCCACATCAGGCCGTTGCCTTCCCCGTGTCAGGCACCTGCGCTGTCTTGACGGCTGATAAATCGGACCTATACGGTGGCCAGCACCGAGCTTACGGGGTTTGGGCGGCCAGCAAGCTCCGACCCCGACGCGCCGACAGGTCACTAGATCCTCTGACAGCCAACCACATATAGGACTTATCTGCTCAGTCGAACAGCTCACCGAGGAGTGCTCGATGACAACCACAGGCTGGCGGCAACGCGCACAGCGCGCTCGGATCTCGACCGGCTGCGCCATCGCCGGGCTCTTCATCGCGGGGTGCACCGCTCCGGGGGCCAGCACGGGTGGCGATGATGACGGGGCGACGTCGCTGACCGTCTGGGTCGACTCCACGAGGACGCCGGGTGTCGAGCGCTACCTGGAGGAGCACCCCGACGTCGACATCCGGATGACCACCATTCCCAGTGACCCAGGTTATGTCCTCACCCAGATCTCGCTGGCCAACCAGGCCGATGACGGGTGGCCGGACGTCGTCTTCCTCAACACGCCCGAGGACGTCGCTTCGCTGGCCGCACCACCGTTCGACTTCGCCGCGCCACTGGACGAGCTGGTCGATGACGAGATCACCGACGGTTTCGTCGAGGGTTCCCTCTCCGGATGCACGTTCGGCGACACTCTCTACTGCCTGCGCAACGACATCGGCCAGACAGTGCTCTGGTACAACCAGGCGCTGATGCAGGAGTTCGGCTACGAAGTCCCGCAGACCTGGTCCGACTACGGCGCATTGGGTGAGCGCGTCGCGGCCGAGCATCCCGGCTACATCATCGGCGGTCTCAACGGCAAGTGGGGCGCCGGCGTGTACTTCGAGTCCAGCGGCTGTCCAACGCGTGACGTCATCGATCTCACAACCGTGCGCATCGACACCTCCGATCCCGGCTGCGTCCGCGCTGCCGAGCTGCTGGACCCGCTGCTGGCGAACGGCTCGGTGTCCGCCCTGTCGCCGTCGGATCCGGCGTTCGCGCAGATCGGGCAGGAGAACCGGATCCTGATGCTGCCGGCGGCGTCCTGGTATGGCGAGCACAGGTTCAAGGCCGCCTACGAGAGCCCGGCCGGCGAGATGGCGGCGGCGCCGATGCCGACGTGGGACGGTGAGGACGTGCCGTACAGCGGCTCGGTCGGCGGCGGAGCCTTCGTGGTATCCAGGCACGCCGAGGACATGGACGCGGCCGTCGACTTCGCCACGTGGATGACCACCAACGTCGACCATCAGAGCGAGCAGCCCACTTATCCGGCGTTCGCCGAGGCGGCGGAAGCCTGGGGCGCGGCGAGGGCGGCGGATCCCTTCTACGCCGAGGACCCGTTCCCGGTCATGAAGGACCAGGCGCCGCTCATCCGGGACACCTTCGGCTGGGTGCGCTACGCCAACGAGTGGAACAACATCTTCAACGAGACGGTGGTCGCGGCGGCCGAGTCACCCGAACCGCTCCTCGAGGCCGTCGAGGAATGGGGTAGCCGGCTCACCCAGGCGGCCGAGGCCACCGACTACGAGGTCGCCCGGTGACCGATACCGAAACCGCCGGTCGCCGTCCCGCCAGGGCAGACAGACAGGGACGGCGACCGGCATCCGGCGCCGAGTCGACGGTCGAGCCGCCGTCCAAGCGCCGCCGGCGGCTCGCGCCGTATTTCTTCGTGGCGCCGTACGCCCTGTTCCTCGTCGGCTTCGGCATCGCGCCGGCCCTCTACGGCCTCTACACATCCCTGTTCACCGACAGCCTCGGCGCGGGCACCGAGTTCGCGCCGTTGGGGAACTGGGGCGAGGTCCTCACCGACTATCGGCTGGTCGACTCGGCCCGCAACGTGGCAACGTACGTGGCTCTCTGGCTGCCGTCCATGCTGATGCTGATCTTCGCGATCGCGCTGGTTCTTCACGCCCGACCGGGACGATTCGCCGCCGCGATGCGCTTCGTGTACTACATCCCCGGGGCCATCACGGGTTCAGCGGCGGCCTTGTTGTGGCTGTTCATGGTCAGCCCCCAGGTCAGCCCGTTCTCTCCGCTGCTGGACCTGCTGGGCGTGGAGAACGCCACGGAGGCCGTCTCCGCCAACACGCCGCTGATCCTCGCGTTGATGGGCATCGCGATCCATGCCGGCGGATGGATCCTGATCGTCTACGCGGCGCTCGCCGCGCTGCCGCGGGACGTGCTCGAGGCGGCGGTCATCGACGGCGCGTCGTCGTGGCAGGTCGCCATGCGTGTCAAGCTGCCGATGGTCAGCCGGTACGCAGCGCTGATCCTGATCGCCACGTTCGCCGCCGGGACACAGGTGTTCGTCGAACCCACCGTGCTGGCCACCGGCGTTCCCGGTCAGATCAGCTCGACCTGGTCGATCAACCAGCTGGCGTACTACTACGCGACCCAACAGGGCGACTTCGGCAAGGCCGCGGCGCTGTCGCTGGCGCTGCTGCTGGTCGGACTCGTGGTCGCCCTGCTCGTCATCTATCGCACGAAGTTCTACCGGATCGACAGAGGACTGAGCTGATGGCCGTTCCGGCGACCCGGCACGACCACCCGCCGTCGCGCCGTGCGGCCGAAAGCGCGCGACGGGCGGCCGGACGGTCTCTCCGCCTCGGCTTCCTCCTGGCTTGTGCGATCTTCTTCGGCCTGCCGGTGACGTGGTTGCTGCTGGCCGCGACGAAAACGCAGACGTCCATCTTCAGCGATCATCCCCTCTCGGTCGGTTCGTTCGGCAACATCGCGCAGGGCTGGAGCAACCTGCTGACGTTCAACGACGGCGAGCTGGTCGGCTGGATCTGGAATTCGCTGTACTACGCCGGCTCGAGTGTCGTGATCGCCGTGTTCCTCAGCGTCCCTGCCGGCTATGCGCTCGCCAAGTACGACTTCGCCGGGCGCAAGGCGCTGCTGGTGCTCACCCTCATCGGCATGATCATCCCGACGGCGGCCCTGGTGCTGCCGTTGTACTTGCAGATGAACGCGCTCGGACTGCTCGGCACACCGGCCTCGGTGATCCTGCCGCTCGCCTTCTATCCGTTCGCGGTCTACCTCTGCTACGTGTACTGCACGACCAGCTTGCCCGACAGTCTGCTCGAGGCGGCGCGCGTCGACGGCGCAAGCGAGGCGACCCTGTTCTTCCGCATCGTCCTGCCCCTGTCCAAGCCGGTCATCGGGATGATCTTCTTCTTCAGTTTCGTGCACGCGTGGACCAACTTCTTCCTGCCGTTCGTCATGCTCTCCGACGACCGCACCTTCAACCTCCAGGTCGGTCTGATGATGCTTCTCCAGTCGACGGACGCCATCAACGCCGAGGGCGGGTTCTCCGCGCTCCCCATCCATCAGCCGGAGGCGGCGCTCGCCGCACTGGTCGCCGTCGCGCCCGTCCTGGTCGCGTTCGTGTTCGCCCAGCGCTACCTCACCGCCAGCGACGTCTCCGGCGCCGAGAAGGGCTAGGCTCCGACGCCGACCGCGAGGTCCCAGGCGGCGGCGCGTCCCACAAGGGATAAGGAGACCAGCCGGCACCCAACGACCCCCAGGGAGGCATAGCTTGTCGCGTCCGCCGAATGTCCTGTTCATCATGTCGGACCAACACAACGCGCGGTGCATGTCGCACGCCGGTCACCCCGACGTCACCACGCCGGCACTGGACCGCCTCGCCAGACGTGGGATCCGGTTCACCCGTGCCTTCGCGCAGAACCCCATCTGCACCCCCAGCAGGGTGTCGTTCCTGTCCGGGCAGTACTGCCACAACCACGGCTACTACGGCCTGTCCGATCCGCGCCGGCCCGGCCCAGCCGGCCCGAGAACGCTGCCATCGCTCTTCGGACACGCCAAGGCCGCCGGCTACCACACCGGGGTGATCGGCAAGACGCACACTCCGCGGGACTGGATCGAGCCGCACGTCGACACGTTGCGCGACTGCATCGGCTTCCTCGCCCCGGATGCCTACGGCGAGTACCTGGACGCATTCGGCTTGTCGAGCCGGCGCGACGACCGCATCCTGCCCGAGCACTTCGCGCGCCGTGGCAACAGCGACGGGCAGGGCCTGGACGCCCGGCTCTCCACGCTTCCGCTGGAGCACAGCGTCGAGCAGTGGTGTGCCGACGAGGCCGCCCGATTCATCACCGCGGCCGGCGATCAGCCATGGCTGGCCTGGGTGAGCTTTCCGCGGCCGCACCAGGTCTGGACGCCGTCCGAGCCGTTCTGGAGTGCCTACTCCGAGGACACCGTCACGCTGCCGCCCAACGCCGACGACCCCTTCGACGGAAAACCGCCTCACCAGCGCGCCAGCTGGCGGGCCAAGGGACCGGACGGCGACTGGTACTTCGAGCCGGCCACGTACGAGGCGGGCCGCCGGCGGGTCCTGCGCGCATATTTCGCGCTGGTCAGCCAGACCGACCATGCCATCGGGCAGCTGCTGGACCTGCTCGACCAGCGGGGCATCTCACAGGACACCATCGTCGTCTACACCGCCGACCACGGTGACTTCGCTGGCGAGCACGGCCTGATCGAGAAGGCGCCGGGCATCAGTTACGACGCGATCACCAGGGTGCCCTACATCTGGAGCTGGCCGGGTCACCTGCCGCAGGGCGCGACCCGCGACGACCTGGTCGAGTCCGTGGACCTCTTCCCGACCGTCTCGGCCTTGGCCGGACTCCCGGATCTGACCAGCTGGGACGGCCACGACCTCGGGCCCGCGCTGCGCGGTGAAGGCGGACCGGAGCGGGACGCCGTCTTCACCGAGTGCCCATGGTCCAAGGCCGTACGCACCCCCGACTGGAAGCTGGTGACCTACCCGGACGGCTTCTTCCCGCCCGAGGACGGCGACGTCGGTGAGCTCTACGACCTGGCCGCCGACCCTTGGGAGCTGACGAACCTCTACCACAGCCCCGAGCACCGCGACATCGTGGAGCGGCTGCGCCGGCGGCTGCTGGACTGGCTGGTCACCACCCAGCGCATCCAGAACACCCTCCCCGCCGCACACGGCGACTGGCAGGACACCCGCCGCTTCGACGACGGTCTCGTCCCGCCCGCCGCCATCCGCGACCTAGCGGACAAGGGCTTGCGCGACTACCTGTGAACCGCACCTTCGACCGAAGGAGTACCAGGGATGTGGAGCGTCAGATCAGCACTCGGGATCGCACTCGCACCGGTCGTGGTCATCGGCGCCTTCGGCGTCGGCGCCGCCGCCCGGCCCGCCGTGTCGGCAGCGCAGGACGGTCCCCACGTCTACGTCTCCCCGGACGGTGACGACGCAGCGCCCGGCACGCGGGATCAGCCGTTCCGGACCCTCGAGCGGGCCCGCGACGCGGTGCGGGAGCTGATCGCCGACGGGATGACGGCGGACGTCACGGTCGTGCTGCGAGAGGGCACGTACTACCTCGACGAATCACTTCGTCTCAACGAGAACGACTCCGGCCGCGACGGTCACCAGGTCGTGTACACCAACGAACCGGGAGAGAACGCCGTCGTCGCCGGCGGCCGCCCCATCACGGGGTGGGAACAGGTCGAGGGCACTGAGGTCTTCCGGGCGCCCGTGCCGGACCTGAACGGCGAGCCGTGGACATTCAACCAGCTCTTCGCCAGCTCCGAGCGCCAGACCTTGGCCCGCGAGCCGGACACCGGGTTCTTCCAGACCGGCTGGATCACCGACGACGTCATCCCCGAGGCGGACCGGCGCAGAAAGCTGCTCTACACCCAGGCCGAGGCCGGTCTGATGGGCAGCATCGCGGACCCACAGTCGGTGCAGGTGTACGTCTACGGCACCCGCGACTGGTTCTCCAACACGATCCGGCTGGAATCGATCGACCTGGAAGACCGGATCATCACCATGACCGCGGAAGCGCTGCAGGGCATCAACCGCGGGAGCCACTACTTCGTGCAGGGCTTCGCCGAGGCGCTGGACCAGCCCGGCGAATGGTACCTGGACCGCGGCGCGGGCTACGTCTACTACTGGCCGGCCGACACGACCGTTCCGTTGGACCAGCAGAGCATCGTCGCCCCCACCGTCCAGGACATCTTCGACCTGCGCGGCACCCACCCGGAGAACCGGCTGCGCGACATCGTCGTCGACGGTCTGACCTTCGACGTCTCCGCCTTCACCGACTACTTCATGGAGACCGAGGAGGCGTCGTCGGACGAGACCGCGACCGGGCGCGGGCGGGTCTGGAACCGCCCGGCCGAGCGCAACCGGCACGGCAGCATCCGGCTGGAGAACACCCGCAACATCGAGCTGCGCGACCTCGAGGTGCGCAACGCCGGGTTCAGTGGGATCTCCATCGACGAATACTCGCGCAACGTCACTGTCAGCGGTAGCGAGATCCACGAGGCCGGATACCACGGCATCATCATGACCGGCACGCGTCCGGGGACACTCACTGGCAGCGGAATCCAGGTCTACGACAACCGCGAGCACACCATCGTCGACAACCACATTCATCACGACGGCATCCTCGTCGGACACGGCAGCGGCATCTTCATCAACCAGAGTGGCGACAACCTCATCAGCCACAATCACGTGCACGACCAGGCCCGCTACGGCATCGGTGGGAAGGGCCTGATCGGCAGCGAGATGCCCGACCACCTCCCGGACACCTACGACGGCCCGGAAATCACCTGGGAGAACCACTTCGACCTGCTCACCTCACGCAACAACGTCATCTCCTTCAACCACATCCACAACGTGCTGCAGCAGACCGAGGACGGCGGCGCCATCTCGTTCAAGGGCGTCGGCACGGGAACGGTGATCGACAACAACTACGTGCACGACGTCCAAGGCGTCCCCGGCGTGCACGCCTCGCTGCTGTACGAAGGGATCTACCTCGACGACGACACCAGCTACGCGCTGGTCAGCAACAACGTCGTCCACGATGTCAACGGCCCGGGATCCAACCTGACCATCTATGCCAAGGGCTTCGGCAACCGGATCACCAACAACATCCTCGTGACGTCGACCACCGGCAGCAGCACCGTCGGCATCATCTCCGGCCAGTGGCTGAACGTCCCGGTGCGGGAACACCAGTGGGATCACAACATCATCTACGCGACACGTGGGCCGCTGAACCTGTACCAGTTCGCCAGCGAATGGATCGCCTGGGAGGAGTCGCCATGGGTGCAGGCCTCGGACCACAACCTGTTCTACTCACCGACCGGCGAGTACGTCGTCACCAACATCCCCGGCGACGACACCTTGGCGAGCTGGCGGACCCTGCTCGGCGGGCGCTACGACCAGAACTCCGTCACCGCCGACCCGCTGTTCGTCGACCCTGACAACCACGACTACCGGTTGCAGCCGGACTCCCCCGCACTCGATCTCGGCTTCCAGCCCATCGATCTGAGCACCGTGGGGCCTCGGGAGACTCCGGTTCCGTCGTGCGAGGGCACGATCGACATCGGTGGGGCGGACACCGGGGTCGCGGATTTCGCCGTCGGGTCCGCCTGCGCCGGGGAGTCACTGCGGGCCGACGACGGGCCGGACCACGGCTCTTACGTCCGCCGCGTCGGTGCCATGACGGACGCGTGGGCCAGCGACGGACTCATCACCGTCCGCGACCGCGCGTCGATCATCTCCGCGGCCGCGGCCGCGCGACCCTGACCCCTGCGTGCCAGCACAGACGCGCCGTTCGAGCCAAGGAGGACGACACATGACGAACGGACCGAGCCGGCCGAGCCACTCACCAGGTCCACTGAGCAGACGCCGGGCGCCGTTGCGTGCGCCGTCGCCGAACGTGATGCCCGTGCCCGGCCGATCCGCGCCGCGATCGCCAGGTGCCCGCACGTGGTGAACCTCGGTTTACGCGTCAGGCCGCCCGCGACGGTGTCGTCGGTGGATGCCGTGCACGGTCGGCACGCGTCGTCAGGCCGCGCGGACATGGTCGGGTGGGTCGGTCGGCGGGTCAGGGCGCGGCGGCCAGGCGGTTTCGCCGGAGCCCAGGGGCGGTCCGTGACTGCCGAGTGCGTCGATGAGGCGATGGTAGGTGTTGCGGCGGGGCTGTTGGCCGGGGTCGATCCAGGGTGGTGGGACGAACTCGGGATGACGGTCGCCGCCGATGCGGACTGCCCAGCCGCGGTGGT
>NZ_SMKZ01000033.1 GCF_004349065.1 Jiangella asiatica | reverse complement strand
CCACCCACCCCCTGCCCGGCACCGTACACCCGGTTCGCGGCCGCTCCCACGGCGTGATCACGGTGCAGCGGCGCAGGTCGCGCACCTCACCCGCGACAGGTGAGGCTGGCGCCGTCGTCGCCGGGAAGGGTGGCACCGACAGAGAGGACGCAGCGATGACCGACGACAATGCTTCCGCCGCCGCGTCCCGGGGTCCCTCGGTCGACGCCGGACGTCTATGGGCCGGCGGCTGCGCGACCGCCGTGATCGCCGCCCTGATCGCGGTCGTGGGGGTCGTGGTCGTGCGCGGCGTCTTCGACATCCCGATGCTCGCGCCGGAGGGCGAGGGGACCTGGGGCGACGCCAGCACGGCCTGGTATGCCGCGACCGCCGCACTGGCCGCGCTGCTGGCCACCGCCGTGCTGCACCTGCTGCTCGTGACGACGCCGCAGCCGCTGAGGTTCTTCGGCTGGGTGGTGGGCTTGGCGACGGTGATCGCCGTCGCGGCGCCGTTCACCTCCGACGCCGCGCTGGAGTCGGAGGTGGCCACCGGCGTGGTGACCGCGACCTTGGGCATCGCGATCGGGACGTTGCTCACCTCGGTCGCGCGCAGCGCGGTTCGTCCGAGCGCCCGGCGCCGTCCCTACCCGCCGCAGCAAGGACACTGACGAGATCTCGCGTTCACGCGGATCGGCCCCGACCGGCCGCCGCGGGACCGTCGGGCGCTCCCCCCTGGTCGCGGAGTTCTCCATCCGCGGGCACCCGTGGTCTGGCGACCGGCCGAGACCGATCGTCGCGGCCGCCTCGACGCGTGCGCCGAGGCGACCTGGACGCGGGAGCGGTGCGGCAGGTCCCCCGGTGTGCCGCGGCCGTACCCCCACGTCGTCGTCGTTGGCGAAGGGCGATATCCGCACGCGGCAGTCGCCCCGCCAGCGACCTGATCATGGTGGTCGCCGGGGTCCGGGGCGACTGGAAGCCATGCGCGTTTCATGAGCGTGAGTGAGGCGTTTGCCCTGCTCATCCCAATGAGCGCACGTTACGCTCAGCGGATTTTCCCGTCAAGGTCGACCGATCCGTCCACCACCGCGGCGGCGACGTCGTGGAGCTTGCGGTTGTGGCGGCGCGCGTTGTCGCGCAGCCACGCGAACGCCTCATCGACGGAGAGCGAGAGGCGTTCGGCCAGCACGCCCTTGGCCTGCTCGATGAGGATGCGGCTGTTCAGCGCGGACTGGAGCTGCTCGGCGACGAGCTCGTACTCTCGCACGGTGCGCTCGTGCAGGATGCCGATCGTGGCGACATCGGCGAACGCCTGGGCCAGCGCGACCGCCTCGCCCTCGAGGGCGTCGGCGGCCGAGCCGAACAGGTTCATCGTGCCGATGACGGTGTCGCGCAAGCGCAGGGGCAGCGCGTGCACGGCACTGAAGCCTGCGTCGCGCGCGGCGGGAGCGAAGTTCGGCCAGCGCTCGACGGCCGACGGCAGGTCGGGCTCGTGCACCGGGAGTCCGGTGCGGTAGCAGTCGAGCGACGGTCCTTCGGAGCTCTGGATCTGGAACAGCTCGAGCAGCCTCGTCTTCTCACTGGACGCTGCGACGACGCTGAGGGTGCCGTGATGGTCGACCAGCGCCACACCGCACGCGGTGATGCCGAGCAGGTCGACGACCCGTGGCGCGAGCATGCCGAGGAACTCGATGACGTCGTAGTCGTCGACCAGCGTGTCGGCCAGCTCCACGAAGGTCTCGCGGACGGCCCGATCGATGGTGTTCACTTCTCGCCCTCCGTCTCCTCGTAGCCCACACTCGGAGGCGCGTCCATTATGTCGGTAATGCCTATACCCGCTGTCACGTCATTGTCATCATGGGAATCAAGCCGCAGGTGCCGGGCCAGGACCGCGGCGGCGACGTCGACCAGGCGCTGGCCGTTCACGTACGCGTAAGCACGCAGCCGGGCCAGAGCCTCGTCGACACCGACGCCGAGCTGGACGCTGACCATCCCCGCGGCCTGGTGCACGTCGGCGCGTCGCTCGGGCAGCTCGCCGTCTATCAAGCGGCCGGCACCGAACGTGAGGCCGCCGCGCTCGTCGAGGGCCAGCAGCAGGACCGCGTCGGCGAAGGCGAGACCGTCGGCCAACTCGGCGGCGGACAGGCTCCCCGGGCGCCGCCGGTACACGTCGAGCACACCGATCCGCGCCGCACCGATGGCCACCGGGAAAGCGAACATGCCGTATGCGCCGTGGGCCACCGCGGCCGGCGCGAAGACCGGCCAGCGGTCGGCCGCGGCCGAGACACTCAGGTCGGGCACGAGCACCGGACGGTCAGTGGCCGCGGCATCCATCCCTGGACCCTGGCCGAGCATGAGCTGCAGTTCCTCCAGCTCCTCGCACCGGTCGCCGATCGCGAGCACGGGCTCGCGCAGATTGCGGCCCTGGACCACGGACAACCCGACATCGTCAGCACTCATGGCCTGTCCGCAGGCGAGCAGGGCGTGGCGGGTGCTGGGAGCCACGTCTTCGGCTCGCGCGAACGAGATGATCGGGGCCCAGACGCGGGCGACGCGGCGCTCATCCACCGCCCGCCCCCACCCGTGCCCTCATGCCCCCTCCAACGCATTGGCCCGGTTCTCACCAGGCAGGGGCGGAGCCATCCGTCCCGGTATGAGCGGATTTGCGCTCCGACAGTACACCGCGGGCGCCGAACGCTTGACGAGCCACGGGGCCGCCGATCGGGGGTCAGACTGCGTCGTCGCCGGCCGCGAGCTCGCGGGCGAAGAACTCCAGCGCGGTGCGGGTCTTGGTCTGTTGGGCGCCCGACAGATCCACGCCTCGACCGGCGAGGAAGACCCGCGCCTCAGCGGCGACGTCGAACGTCTGCCGTGGGTCGCACCGTGTCGACAGCTCGAGAATGCGTGAGCCGTCCGGGTAGTTCCACAGCTCCGCGACCATGCGCCGGTCATAGCTCGTCGGGCTGAAGCGGAGTTTGAGGACGGGGAACGGCCCGAGCACTTCGAGATCGCCCAGCCCGACACCCTTCGGGGCATAGGCCCGGTACAGCGCGCGCTGGCCCTTCGTGAGCAGATCCCGCATCGTCCGCCGGCCGGCGACGGCCTCTTTGATCTTCTCGTTGCCGACCGGCGACTTCATGGACACCGAGCACACGAAACCACCTGGCATCGCGTCGAGCTCCACGTTGACGCCCGGCTCGGCGCGCAGGTCGTCCGGCAGATGGGCGGGAACCACGGGCCGCAGCTTCACCACCATGTCTCCGGGCCTGCCCTGCACCCGCCGCGCCCGCACGACCACGCCGGCGCGATCCAGCGCGAGCTCTCGGGTGTCGAAGAAGAAGACCTGCCGGATCTGCGCGTCCAGCACGTCCATGCCGAGCGACGTCACCGCTGATCGCTGGTTGGCGTCCGGGACGCTCAGCTTCAGCTCCACGCTGTCGACGTCGCGGAGCAGCTCGACGATCTCGGCGAGCCGGGGGTCGCCGTACACGGGCAGCACCGGACCGGTCATGGCCGCTGGAAGACGCCCGAACGCACGATCGCCCACATCACGAAGACGTTGATCGCGACGATCAGGAGCGACCAGAACGGGTAGTAGGGGACGAACAGGAAGTTCGCGATCGCACTCAACCCCGCCAGCGCCACGGCCACCCCCGCGGCGACCGGGCTGCCGGCGAACAGGAAGAATCCCGCCACCGCGACCAGCACGCCGATGATCAGATGCGCCCACCCCCACGCCGTCGAGTCGAGGTCGAAGGCGTAGTCGCTCACTGAGACGTAGAAGTCGTCGTCGAGGATCGCGACCAGCCCTTCCAGCGCCTGAAATGCGCCGATCATGATCATCATCGTGCCGGCGAACACGACACCGGCGACGACCGGACCCGTCGCCCTCGGCGTCTGGCTGCTCGCAGTCCGGTGTTCCGTCATGACACCCGCCCCCTCCCGCGCCCGATCCCTCTCGGGGCCGAAGGTCAAGGATCGACCGCCGTGCCGCGTCCCACCTCACCCGGCGCGGGTGACGTTCGACGCCCCACCCCGGTCCGCCCACGACGCCCG
Source organism: Jiangella asiatica (assembly GCF_004349065.1). GTDB lineage: Bacteria > Actinomycetota > Actinomycetes > Jiangellales > Jiangellaceae > Jiangella > Jiangella asiatica. Next base: position 66,230 of record NZ_SMKZ01000033.1, on the reverse strand, counting down.
GCGCCAGGCGGTGCCCCGTGGGGCCGGTTCCAGACGCGGTGACCTGGGCTTGACACTGTCGAAACACTGAGGCAAGGTCGTACGACTAGTGCACAGTCGTACGTATATCGCACAATTGTAGCGAGGGATGCCGGTGGACGCACTGTCGAGTCTGGTCGACGGCTTCGCGGTCGCACTCCAGCCCGGCAACCTCCTGTTCGCCCTCATCGGCTGCGTCCTGGGCATGGTGGTGGGCGTCCTGCCCGGCATCGGGCCGATCGCGGGCATCGCGATCCTGCTGCCGCTGACCTTCTACCTGGACCCGACCGGCTCGATCATCATGTTGGCGGCCATCTACTACGGAGCCATGTACGGCGGCACCATCACGACGGTGCTGCTGAACGTGCCGGGCGAAGGATCGTCGGCGATCACGGCGATCGACGGCTACAAGATGGCGCAGCAAGGACGGGCCGCCTCCGCGTTGGGCATCGCCGCGATCGGCTCGTTCGTCGGCGGCATCGCGGCGACCGTCCTGCTGGTTCTGGCCGCCCCGCCGCTGGCCGAGGTCGCGCTCGACTTCGGCCCGCCCGAGCTGTTCGCGCTGCTGTTCCTGGGGCTCACCCTGCTGGTCGGGCTCGGCAGCCGGTCGGTGTGGCTGAGCATGCTCAGCGGCGTGCTCGGCCTGGCCTTCGTCGTTCCCGGCACCGACGCGGTCACCGGCACGCCGCGACTGACCTTCGGCAGCGTCGAGCTGCTCGACGGGTTGGACTTCGTCCCGATCATCATGGGCCTGTTCGGCCTCAGTGAGATCCTCTATCGCGCGCACCAGAAGCGGAGCGACGTCGGGACCACCAGGTCCGCATCCGCCGGCGTCAGCCGCCGCGACCTGAAGGAGTCCGCCGGCGCGATCGCCCGAGGTTCGGCGATCGGCTCGGCGCTGGGCGTGGTGCCCGGCATCGGCACGACGGCGCCGACGCTCATGTCGTACGCGCTGGAGCGGCGGATCTCGCGGACGCCCGAGCGGTTCGGCCGGGGCGCGATCCAGGGCGTGGCCGGCCCGGAGACCACCAACAACGCCTACGTGAGCAGCTCGATGATCCCACTGTTCACCCTGGGCATCCCGGCATCGCCGACCATCGCGATCCTGCTCGGCGCGTTCCTCATCAACGGGCTGACCCCGGGGCCGGCACTGTTCACCGAGGAGCCGGAACTGGTCTGGGGCGTGATCGCCAGCCTGTTCGTCGGCAACCTGATCCTGCTGGTACTGAACCTGCCGCTGATCCGGGTCTGGGTGCTGATCCTCAAGATCCCCGAGCCGATCCTGTTCCCGCTGATCATGGCGTTCATGGTGCTCGGTTCGTACACCGTCAGCCGCAGCATCTTCGACGTCTGGGTGCTGATCGCCTTCGGACTGCTGGGCTACGCGGCAAAGCTCCTCGACTTCCCGGTCGTGCCGATCGCGTTGACGATCATCCTCGGCCCGCTGCTGGAGAAGGCGCTTCGCCAGTCACTGCAGATGTCCGGTGGCGACGCGGACGTGTTCGTCCGCAGCCCGATCGCCACCGTGCTGCTCGTCGCCGCCGGCCTGGTGCTGCTCTCCCCGCTGCCGCGCCGGCTGTACCGGCTGTTCCGGCGGCCCGACCACCATCGGCCCGACGACCGGCAGCCGACCGCTCCGCCCTCCTGACCACCCGCCCATCCCACGAGATCGAGGACCAAATGAGAACGACGACGCTCACCGGTACGGCGCTGGCGGCGGTGCTCCTGCTCAGCGCCGCGTGTGGCAGTGGACCCCGAGGCGGCGGCGACGCCGAGGCGGCCGCGGCCGACTTCCCGGCTCGCCCGATCACCCTGGTCGTGCCGTACGGCGCAGGCGGCAGCACCGACACCATCGCGCGGGTCCTGGCCGATCACCTGGAACGCTCGCTCGGCCAGCCGGTGGCGGTCGAGAACGTCCCCGGCGGCGTAGGTGCGGTCGGCGTGCAGCGGGTGTTCAACGCCGAGCCCGACGGCCACACGCTGGCGATGGCGTCCGGCTCGATCCTGACGGTGACACCGCAGACCACAGAGCTCGAGTACGACCCGATGGAGATGACGTTCGTCGCCTCCACGCATGAGTCGGTGGCGGCACGGTTCGTGTCCGGTGAGTCGCAGTGGCAGACGATCGAGGACCTTGTCGCGTGGGGCGCCCAGGAGGGCAACGAACTGGTCGACGCCACGTCGGGCGGCTTCGGCGTCAACGACATCGGCACGGCGTCGCTGTCCGAGGCGGTCGGCGGCCTCAACTACCGGCCGCTGGCCACCGACGGCGGAGCCGAGGCGGTAGTGCGGATCCTGGCCGGTGACGCCGACATGAACCAGAACTCCGCCACCGCGGCGCTGCCGTACGTGGAGAGCGGCGAGCTGCGGCCGCTGCTCATCGAGAGCCCGTCCTGGCCGGAGCTGGCGGAGCTGGGCGTCCCCACCTCGCAGGAGCTGTACGGCTACACGATCATCAACCCGTCGGCGGTCCTGGCACCGCCCGACCTGCCTGATGAGATCCGGCAGGTGCTCGAGGACGCGATCCGCGACGCGCTCGAGGACGAGGAGGTCGCCGAGCGGATGCGCGGCACCTTCGAGCTGGTGGGATTCCGCAGCGGCGCGGACGCCCAGGAGTACGCCCAGCAGGCCTACGACAGCTACACGCCGATCATCGAGGCGATGGGCGCGGGCATCGGCGAATGACACAGCGAACAGAGAGTGCAAGGGTGGCGCTGAACAAGCTCGTGCAGGACCCGTCCGACGCTGTCGCCGGGATCCGCGACGGCTCCGTGGTGCTGGTCGGCGGGTGGGGCGGGGTCGGTGTGCCCGACGTCCTCATCGACGCCGTCGCTCGCCTCGGCGCCTCCGGACTCGTCGTCGCCACCAACAACTGCGGCATGGGCCGCCCCGCAGACGTGGGTCTGTTGTTCCGCAACGGTCAGGTGGGCCGGGTCATCGCGACCTACCCGGTGCATCCGGCCGCCACGGACTTCCTCGCCCGGTTCGAGAGCGGCGAGGTCGAGCTGGAGCTGATCCCCCAGGGCACGCTCGCCGAGCGGCTGCGGGCGGCCGGCGCCGGGCTGGGCGGGTTCTTCACGCCGACCGGCGCCGGAACTCTGCTCACCGAACGTCGCGAGACCCGGGTGATCGACGGCCTGGAGCACGTGCTCGAACCGCCGCTGCGCGGCGACTTCGCACTGATCCGGGCCGAGCGGTCCGACGAGCTGGGCAACCTGCGCTTCCGCTATGCCGCCCGCGGGCTGAACCCGGTGATGGCGATGGCGGCGCGCACCACCGTGGTCCAGGTCGACGAGCTGGTACCGGCCGGCCGGATCCATCCCGACGACGTCCACCTGCCGGGCATCTTCGTCGACCGCATCCTGGTGTCCGGCGGTGTGCCGTGAGCCGGCCGGGCTGGGACGTGCCGCAGCAGGCTCGGCAGGTGGCCCGCCGGCTGCCTCGGGGCGGATACGTCAACCTCGGCATCGGGCTCCCGGCGGCGGTCGCCGACCAGATCGACCCGGACCAGCACGTCGTCTTTCACTGCGAGAACGGCCTCATCGGGTACCGCGGCATGGTCGGCGGCGACGACCCCGACCCGGACGTCATCGACGCCGGCAGTCGCCAGGTGGCGCTCATCCCCGGCGCGGCCGTCGTCGGGCACGACCTGTCCTTCGCGATCGCGCGCGGCGGCCGGCTGGACGCCACCGTCCTCGGCGCGTACCAGGTGTCCGCCGACGGCGACCTGGCCAACTGGACCACGCCGGCGGCACGACTGTCCGGGGTGGGCGGCGCGATGGACCTGGCACTCGGCGCCAAGCAGGTCATCGTCATGATGCGGCACCGTGCCCGCGACGGCGCACCCAAGATCGTCCAGCGGTGCAGCTACCCGCTGACCGCGCGGCGCTGTGTCGGGCTCGTCGTCACCGAACTGGCGGTCATCGAGGTGACGGCGGACGGCCTCGCCGTCCGCCAGCTCGCGCCGGACATCACCTTCGACGACCTGCAGAACGCCACCGATGCGCCGCTCCTGGCGCCATCGGCGACCCCGTGACCCGCGACAGCACTCTGGAGAGGAGCGACGATGCTCGGAAAGACGATCGGCGACCTGGAGCCCGGTGACGTCTTCACGCCCATCCGCTACACGCTGACGTCCTTCATGTGCACCGAGTACGCCCACGCGATGGAGGACCCGACGGAGTGCTACTACTCCGACGCCAGCCTGTTCGGCCGCCAGGTGCGTCCGCCGACGATGATCCACGCGGACAAGATGCGGCTGCTCGAGGCCAACTGCGACGAAGAACGGCGGATCGCCGGCGTCCGCACCGACGACGCGCGGATCCACTACGAGTACCACGCGCGGCACCACAGTCCCGCCTTCGTCGGTGAGGAACTGGTGGTCAGCGGCCGGATCGTGGACAAGTACCTCAAGCGCGGCCGGGAGTACCTGCATTACGAGCTGCGGGTCGAGACGGCCGACGGTCGGCTGGTGACCACCTACGAGGACCGCACCCTGCTGCGCTTCAAGAAGACCGAGGAGAGCGCGAATGCCTGACCAGATCCGGCCCGACCTGGCCGTCGGTGCCGAGCTGTCCGGCCCGACCCGCCCGCTGACCATGGAGCGGGTGGAGTGGTACAGCATCGGCATGCTGTCGGCCGCCAGCGGTGAGCGGCAGGACGTGCAGCACAACATCCACACCGATCACGAGTACGCCCGCTCGCAGGGCCTGCCCGAGGCGATCGCCGACGGCATGCACTCCACGAACTGGATGTCGGCGATGCTCGCGCAGAACTTCGGCGCCCACTACCTGACCAGCGGCGAGCTGCGCACCAAGTACATCAGGCCCGTTCTGGTGGGCACCCGGCTGACGCCGCGCGCCGTCGTCACCGCACGCGAGGACGGGCCCGACGGCGTCACCTACCGGCTCGACGTGTGGTGCGAGGACGCCGACGGCGCCAAGCTCACCGTCGGCGACGCCGCCGTCACCGTCTCCACGGATGGTGACGCGTGACAGTGCCAGGACCGCTGCACGGCGTCACAGTGCTCGACTTCACCCGGGTGTTCGCCGGCCCGTTCGCCACCCAGATGCTCGGCGACCTCGGCGCCGACGTGGTGAAGATCGAGCGGGTCGCCGGCGGCGACGAGTCGCGCGACTACGGCCTCAGCGACTCCATGCCCCGGCCCGGTGCGCCGTTCCTGTCGCACAACCGCAACAAGAAGAGCATCGCGATCGACCTGAAGACCAGCGACGGCGTCGCTGTCGTGCGCCGGTTGGTGGAGAGCGCCGACGTGCTCGTCCACAACTACCGGCCTGGGGTCATGGAGCGGCTCGGGCTGGACTACGCGACGCTCGCTCCGCTCAACCCCCGCCTCGTGTACTGCTCGATCTCCGGGTTCGGTGCCCGCGGGCCGATGCGAACGCGGGCCGCGAACGACCTGTCCATCCAGGCCTACAGCGGGCTGCTGAGCATCACCGGACAGCCCGGCGGTCCGCCGGCGCGCGTGCCTACCTCGGTCTGCGACCTCACCGCCGGCATGTACGCCGTCATCGGCATCCAGGCGGCACTGCACCACCGCGCCGAGCACGGTGTCGGCCAGGAGGTGAGCACGTCGATGCTCGAGGGCCAGCTGACCATGCTCAACCACTTCCTGACCGACTACTGGATGCATGGCCGGGTCCCGGAGAAGATGGGCACCGCCAACGCCCTGGGGCTGCCGAACGAGGCGTTCCCGACGAAGGACGGCTGGGTCTGCATCACGTCGGCCAACGAGGCGATGTGGCGACGCTGCGCCACCGCGCTCGGGGTCGGCGAGCTGGCCGACGACCCCCGGTTCCTGACCCTGCGCGACCGCTACGCACACCGCGACGAGCTGGTGTCGCTGCTGGTCGAGGCGACCTCGACGATGACGACCGAGGAGTGCCTGACGGCGCTGGAGGAGGGCGGCGTGCCGTGCTGTCCGGTGAACACGATCGACCGGATCGCCACGGACCCGCTGCTCGACGCGCTGGACGCCACCGTGGACATGACGGTGGAGGGCGACCGGGTCGTCCGGCTGGTGCAGACGCCGCTGGCCTTCTCGACGACGCCGGTGTCCGCTCGCATTCCCCCGCCACGGCTCGGTGAGCACACCGACGACGTGCTGAGCGCCGCCGGCTTCTCCACGGCCGACATCGAGCGGATGCGCGCGGCCGGTTCCGTGGCCTGACGCCCACAACCCTCCAGGAGCGCACGCATGAGGAAGCTCATCAACGACCCGGCGGACTTCGTGGACCAGATGCTGACCGGCATCGAGCTGGCGCACCCGGGCCGCCTGCGCCGGCCGGGCGACGAGGCCGGTGCCATCGTTCGGGCCGACGCCGACTTCGCCGGCCGCGTCACGATCGCGACCGGCGGGGGCTCCGGGCACCTGCCGCTGTTCCTCGGCTACGTCGGTCCTGGTCTGGCCGACGGATGCGCCGTCGGGCAGGTGTTCGCATCACCGAGCACCGACCAGATGCTCGCCGTCACCAGAGCGATCCACGGCGGCCGCGGAGTCCTGTACGTGTACGGCAACTACAGCGGCGACCGGATGAACTTCGAGCTCGCGGCCGACCTGGCTCGCGCCGAGGGCATCGAGGTCGAGACGGCGGTCGCCGCCGACGACGTCGCGTCCGCGCCCGCCGACCGAGCCCAGAGCCGCCGCGGCATCGCGGGCATCTACTTCGCCTACCGGGTGGCCGGCGCGGCCGCGGCGACCGGCGCGGACCTGCCGAGGGTGGCAGCGGCGGCCCGCTCCGCCATCGCGCGGACACGCAGCATGGGGGTCGCGCTGGCGCCGTGCGTGCTGCCGGCGGTCGGGCACGCGAACTTCGACATCCCGGCCGGCACGATCGAGGTCGGCATGGGCATCCACGGCGAGCCCGGGGTCGGCCGGGAGGAGCTGCGCGACGCCGACGCCGTCGTCGACGACCTGGTGGACCGGCTCCTGGCCGACGCGCCGGCGGACGCCGGCGACCAGGTCGCGGTGCTGGTCAACGGGCTGGGCGCGACCTGCCTGGAGGAGCTGTACATCGTCTACCGGCGGGTCCACGAGCGACTGGCGGCCGCCGGGCTGGACGTCGCGCACCGCTCGGTCGGCGAGTACGCCACGTCGCTCGAGATGGCCGGCGCCTCCATCTCGCTGCTGTTCCTCGACGACGAGCTGGCGGGCCTGGTCACCGCGCCGGCGTCGTCGCCGCTGGTGCTGGTTCCGTGACCGCCACGGCGGGGTGGTCCGGCACCGATCTGGCGACGGCCGTCGCCATCGCCGCCTCGCGGGTGACCGACGCGGCCGGCGAGCTGGGCCGGCTGGACGCGCAGGCCGGCGACGGCGACCTCGGCACGTCGCTGACGACGGGGTTCGCGGCGGCGTCGGCCGCGGCCGACGACCTGACCTCGCCGGACCCGGCCGCGGTGCTGACCGCGGTCGGACGGGCGCTGGCGACCAAGGCGCCATCGACCATGGGTACGTTGCTCGGGACGGTGTTCCTGCGCGCGGCCGGTGCGGTGACGTCGTCGGCCGTGCTCGACGGCGCCGGCGTGGCGGCGCTGCTCGAAACCGGCTCCGCGGCGGTCGAACAGCGGGGCGGGGTCGGCGCGGGGCAGCGCACCGTCCTCGACGCGTTGCTGCCGTCGGCCGCGGCCGCCCGCTCCGCAGCCGACTCCGGACACGACCTGACCGGTGTGCTGGCCGCGGCGGCGCGGGCGGCGGACGAGGGCGCCCGGGCGACCGCGGCGATGGAGCCGCAGGTCGGACGGGCCGGGTGGATACCGGACCGGGCCCGCGGGCACGTCGACGCCGGCGCCGCCGCCTGGGCCGTCATCATGAGAGCGCTGGCCGACGCCGCCGGTGCACCAGGGAGTCACGATGACTGAGCAGGAGACCACGACACTTGCCGCCGATGAGGACGCGCCGGTCGCCGTCGGCCGGCCCGTCCGTCACGCCCGCCGGGTGATGGCCGTCCTGATGATCCTGCTCGGCCTCTACCTGGTCCGCGAGGGCCAGGACGTCGGGTACAGCACGGAGAACGAGCCCGGCCCGGGCCTGTTCCCGGTGTGGGTCGGTGCCCTGCTGGCCGTGCTCAGCCTCGGCTGGCTGATCGCGGAGCTGCGCCGGCCCGCCGACGCTGCGCCGCCGCGGCTCGACCCGCACGGGCCGCCGCGGGTGCTGGCCCTGCTGGGCGCGATGGCTCTGCTCGCGGCGACGTTCGAGCCGCTGGGCTACAACCTGTCGGTGCTGCTGTTCTTCCTACTCCTGTCGTTCACCATCGGCGGGCGCGACCACGCCGTCGTCAAGGTCGTCGTCGCGGTGGTGCTCAGCTTCGGCGTGTACCTCGCGTTCGAGTACGGGCTCGGCATCACCCTGCCCGGCTCGATCATCCCGTTCCTGTATTCCTGGGGGTTGTGAGCGCCGTCAGGCCTCGAGGACGACGGCGAGGCCCTGGCCTACCCCGATGCAGATGGCGGCCAGGCCCCAACCACCGCCGCGGCGGCGCAGCGAGTGCGCGAGCGTGGTGAGGATGCGCGACCCCGAGCTGCCCAGCGGATGGCCCAGCGCGATCGCGCCACCGCTCCGGTTCACCAGCGACGGGTCCAGCTTCGGCCACTCGGCAAGGCACGCCAGGGTCTGCGCGGCGAACGCCTCGTTGACCTCCACGGCCGACAGGTCCGGCCAGTCGATGCCGGCCCGGCGCAGCGCGATCTCGGCGGCCCGCACCGGCCCGATGCCGAAGACGTCGGGGTCGACGCCGGCGGCGCCACGCCCGGCGATCCGGGCCAGCGGCCGCACGCCCAGGGACGCCGCCGCCTCGTCGGTGCCCAGCAGGACCGCGGAAGCGCCGTCGTTGAGCGGAGAGGAGTTGCCGGCGGTGACGGTGCCGTCGGCGGCGAACGCCGGCTTGAGCCTGGCCAGCGCCTGCGCGTCGGTGTCGCGCCGGATCGACTCGTCGGTGGCCAAGTCGCTGCCCGGGACGGTGACCACCTCGGCGTCGAAGGCGCCCCGGTCCCACGCGGCCGCGGCGTTCTGGTGGCTGGCCAGGGCGAACTCGTCCTGCGCCGCACGGCTGATGTCGTACCGCGCGGCCAGGAGCTCCGCGCTCTCGCCCAGCGAGATCGTCCAGGGCCGCGGCATCCGCGGGTTGACCATGCGCCAGCCGAGCGTGGTGGAGTACATCATCTCGTCGCCGCGCGGGAGTGCCCGCTCGGGCTTGGGCACGACCCACGGTGCCCGGCTCATGGACTCCACGCCGCCGGCCACCACCAGCGAGGCGTCGCCGACGGCGACCGCCCGGCTGGCCTGGATCACCGCCTCCAGCCCGGAGCCGCACAGCCGGTTGACCGTCGTGCCGGGGATGCTCGTGGGCAGCCCGGCCAGGAGCACGGCCATCCGAGCGACGTTGCGGTTCTCCTCACCGGCGCCGTTCGCGTTGCCCAGGATCACGTCGTCGATCCGGGCGGGGTCGAGCCCGCTGGTGCGCTCGACCAGCGCGCCGAGGACGGTGGCGGCCAGGTCGTCGGGACGCACGCCGGCCAGCGCGCCGCCGTAGCGCCCGATCGGGGTCCGGACCGCGTCCAGTACGAAGGTCTCCGTCACGGCAACGCCTCTCCCACCAGTTCTCATAGCGAACACTAGTTCTTTATACGGACACGACCGTACTCGCCCGTGCTGAGCTCGGTCAACGTCCCGCCCGTCGGTACCGGGAACGGCTGCCGACGGTGAGAGCAAGCAGCACCACCACGCTCGTCACCAGGCTGACGATCGTGCCGAGCGCCGCCAGTTCCGAGAACGTGCCGTGGTCCCAGATGTCGAGAAACACGAAACCGACCACCGGGTTCGTGGTGCCGGCCAGGATCGCCGACGCCGTCAGGTCACCGACCATGACCACGAACAGCAGCGCCCAGCCCGCCGTCAGCCCCGGCCGCATCAGCGGGAACAGAACACTGCGGAACGTCCGGCCCTTGGACGCCCCGGACATCCGCGACGCCTCGAGCAGCTCCCGGCCGACCTGTCCGTGGGCGACCTCGACAGCGGTGGACGCCTGTGGCAGGTAGATGATCACGTAGGCCATGAGCAGGATCTGCAGCGTGCCGCTGAGGTAGAAGGGCGCGCCCGCGAACGCCACGAGCAACGCGACGCCGAACACGATGTGCGAGATCGCGCCCGGCGTCTTGGTGGCGCCCTCGACGAACCGGGCCGCCACCCCGCCGCGGTCGCGCCCGTAGGTGACGATCACCGCGACCACCGCGATCCCGGTCGTCGCGCCCACCACCCCCAGGGTCAGGCTCGTGCGCAGCGCGTCCAGCGAGCGGCCGCCGTCAGTGAAGAAGCCGCGGACGTTGTCCAGAGTCAGCGCCGACACGTCCACCGTCGCCGACCAGAACGGCTGCAGCGCCACCAGGGCCAGCGCGAGGAACGGCAGCGCCGAGACACACAGCAGGTACCCGACCATCAGCAGCCGGGCCGGGCGCCGCCACGGGCCGAGCCGGACGACCGCCGCGGTGGCCGCCTTGCCGGAGATGGTGGAGTGCCGGCCGCGGGCGGCGATCCGTCGTTGCAGCAGCCAGACGCCACCCATGACCACCAGCACGAGGAGGCTGACCGCCACGGCCTCGTCCAGGCGGGACGGGAAGCTCTGCGTGAGCCGGACGATGTAGACCGAGATGGTGTCCACCCGGGCCGCCGTGCCGATGGTCCGCGGAATCGAGAACAGCGACGACCCGACGATCACGACCAGCAGCGCTGCCGCCGCCAGCGCCGGCAGCACGGCGGGCAGGGACACCCGGACCAGCGTCGTGACCACGCCGGCGGCGGACATCCGCGAGGCCTCTTCCAGCGACGGGTCCGCGTTCTTGAGCGCGGACGCGACGATCAGGTAGACGTACGGCACGAGCGAGATGGTGTAGACGAAGATCAGCCCGGGCCACGACGCGATGTCCAGCGGACCCTGTTCCCCGAACCCGTCGAACCCGACCGCGCCCGCCGCCGACCGGATCGCGCTGTTCACGTAGCCCGCCCGCTCGTCGGCCAGGAACACCCAGCCGATGCTCAACGCGATCGGCGGCAGCAGCAACGGCACCACCGGCAGGAGATCGGCCAGCCAGCGCAGCCTCGCGTCGGTGCGCTCGTTCAGCCAGGCGAACGCGGACCCGATCAGCAGTGCCAGCGGCCCGGCGGTCACCAGCACGACCCCGGTGTTGCGGGCGGCCCGGTGCAGTGCGGCGTCGGTCAGCACCAGCCGCATCGGGGTCAGGTCGACCGCCGAGCCGGGCACGAACGCGTTGACCACCGTCGCGGACAGCGGGTAGGCGATGATGCCGATGACCGAGAGCGTCAGGACCAGGCCGACGGTCCCGAACGTGTCGATCCGCGCCCGCGCCGCCGCGATCACGGCGTGGCCCCGGCAGCGGCTCCGCTGGCGTCACGAGCGTGATCATCGGCGGCATCGCCGGCGGCCAGCACCCTCAGGTCCCTCGGTGCGGCGGCCGCGAAGACGCGCTGGCCGTCGCTCAGGTGCTCCCGTCCGGCGCCGCGGGCGCGAACCCGCTGCCCGTTCACCTCCAGGAACTGCTCGACGTACGGACCACGGAACGTCTCCGTCGTCAGCGTTGCCGGCCACACGTTGGGCCCGGCGCCGTCGGGCCGGTCAGAGGACACGGCGACCACCTCGGGCCTGGCGATGACGGCAACCTGGTCGCCGGCGCCGACGTCGGACGGGACGTTCTCCGCCGCGACGGCGATCTCTCCCATTGGGGTCCGCACGAGCGGCTGCGGCCCAGACGTGTCCTGGACCGTGCCGACCCACTCGTTGACGACGCCGAGGAACCCGGCGACGAAGCGGGTGCGCGGCGCCCGGTACACCTCGCGAGGTGGACCCACCTGCTCGACCGCCCCGTCGCACATCACCACGACGCGGTCGGCGATCGCGGTGGCCTCCTCCTGGTCGTGCGTGACGAAGATGCCCGCGAACCCGATCCGCTGCTGCATGGTGAGCAGCTCGACCCGCAGCTCCTCACGCACCTTGGCATCGACGTTGGACAACGGCTCGTCGAAGAGGATCACGTCCGGGTCGGCCACCAGGCACCGTGCCAGCGCGACCCGCTGCTGTTGCCCGCCGCTGAGCTGGGCGGGGTACTCCTCGGCCAGCCCGGCGATGCCGACGATCCGCAGGATGCGCTCGACCCGCTCGGTGAGCTCGGCCTTCGGCACCCGCCGCACGGCCAGTGGGTACGACACGTTGCGCCGCACCGACATGTGCGGCCACACCGCGTAGGACTGGAACATCATCCCGAAGCCGCGCCGCTCCGGCGGGACCTGCACACCCTGCCGCGCCGACGAGACCACCCGCCCGTTGCTGTGGATCTCGCCGCCAGTGGGCGTCTCGAGCCCGGCGACGCATCGCAGCAGCGTGGTCTTGCCACAGCCGCTCGGGCCCAGGATCACCACCATCTCGCCCCGCCCCACCTCCAGCGACACGTCGTCGACTGCGACCACCTGCTCGCCGCGCTGGCGCTTGAAGTGCTTGGTGAGGCCGATGACCCGAACCGGGGCGGCGTCGGGTTCGGGGCCGGTCATTCGATGCCCAGGGCCTGGAGGAGGCGGCGCTCGGCCTCCGGGTCACCGACGGCGTCCAACGGCGTCGGTTCCCAGTTCTCCGGCAGCCGCGCGCACTGGTCCGCCTCCGCCAGCGGAGAACCGATCTCGACAACGGCGCACGCGGCGTTGTGCGCCTCCGGGGTGAGGCGCCAGTGCATGAAGAGCCGGGCGGCGTTGGGGTGCGGCGCGTTTGCGGGGATGCCCGCACAGGTGCCCAGGCCCGCCGGCGGGTCGTCGACGATCGCGAACTCCAGCGGCGCCCCCTGGCTGCGCAGCTCCGTCGAGTTGCTCAAGTGGGCCATCACGTTGGCCTGGAACGCGCCGGCCGCGACCTGCTGGGCACCCGGCGACGCGCTCTCGACCAGGGAGAGGTCCTGCCCGGCCAACTGCTGGAGGAACTCGATGCCGTAGGTCTGCTCCATCAGTGAGGCCCAGCCCATGTAGGCCGGTGTCGACCGCGGATCGGTCAGCAGCAGCTTGCCGCGCCAGTACGGGTCGAGCAGGTCCTCGTAGGAGTCCGGCACCTTGTCAGGCGGAACGGCCTTCGAGTTGTAGGTGATGCCGCCGATGCTGTACATCATGTCCGCGCAGGTGCCGTGCCGGGCCTGCTCGGGGTAGTCGGACCAGCCGGGCACCTCGTCGTCGGATAGCTCGACGAACCACTCCGGGTATTCCTCCCAGACATTCTGGTCCACCACCTGGATGGCGTCGGCGTTGGTCACGCCGGCCCGCTGCTCGCCGGCGAAGCGCTCCAGCATCGGTCCGGTCGTCAGTCGCAGCGTCTCGACCTCGATGCCGTACTCGGCCTCGAATGCTGTCGCCAGCGCCGCGTTGACCTCATCGGTCTCGACGGAGTAGTGGACCAGCCGGCCCTCCTCCTGGGCGGCCTCGACCAGCGCATCCAGGCCCTCGTCGGCTACGTCGTCCGTGGCCTCCTCCGGCGGCTGACCGCAACCGGCGACGACGCCGAGCACCACCGCCGCGGCGGCCAGCCCTGTCCGTGCTCTCATCGCTCAGTCCTCCTCGGTCGTCCCGCGCAGGGAGTACACGAGGGTCCGCACCTTGGACGGCTGGCCGAGCACCCAGCGGATTGCCTCGGCGACGTCGTCGGCGGTCATCATGTCGGCTAGCTCCGGACTCTCGTCGGTGCGCCCCCTGCCCATGGCGAACTCGGTGACCACGCCTCCCGGGCACAGTGCGGTGACGCGGATGCCCTCCCGGTGCAGCTCGCGGTCGAGGCCACCGGCCAGGCCCATCTGGGCGTGCTTCGTGGCGGCGTACACGGCCTCGACGCCCCTGCCGCGCAGGCCGGCGACCGAGCTGACGATCACGATGTCGCCGCCACCGTTCTCGCGCAGTCGCGGCACCGCGGCGCGGACCGGCCAGACCGTGCCGGCGACGTTGGTGTCGAGCATCTCCTTCAGCTCGTCGTCGGTGCGGTCCATGATGCCGCCGTACATGCCGATGCCGGCGTTGGCGATCAGCGCGTCCAGCCGGCCGAACGCCTCGACGGCGGTGTCGACCAGCCGTTGCGCGTCAGCCGGGTCGCGCACATCCGTCGTGACGGCGCGGGCGCTGTCACCGAGCTCGCCGGCCAAGTCTGCGATCCGCTCGGTGCGGCGGGCGCCCAGCACGACCTTGGCACCGGCGCCCACCAGCGTCCGCGCCGCGGCGGCACCGATACCCGAGCTCGCTCCGGTGATCGCGACCACCCGGCCTGCCATGTCGTTCATGTGCGTCTCCTCCTCGCTGGAACGGGGTGTGATCAGGTGTTCTCAGTGGCTGCTGCTCAGGGCTCCTCGACGATCAGCAGGCCGTCGACGGCGCACGCGAACCCCGCGTCCCATCGCACGGGGTTGAGCTCGAGCGTGAAGGCGCTCCACGGTGCGGCCGCGGCGAGCCGCGAGAACGTCGAGACGAACGACGCGATGTGGTGCAGGTCGTCGGGGTCTCCGTCCTGGTGGTCCCATCCGTTCGGGACGGCGCGTGGGACGACGCGCAGCCGGCGCAGCAGCCGGGCGGCGGCCGCGGAGCCGAACGGCGCACGGTGCAGCCGGACGTCGTCGATCAGCTCGGTCTGGGTCCCGCCCGCGCCACACGAAACCATGACGCCGAACGTGGGATCGCGAAACGCCGAGACCAGCAGCTCGCGGCCGCCGTCGAGCTGGTGCTGCACGTACACGCCGTCGAGCGCGACGCCGAGGGAACCGGCCCGCTCCGTCAGCCGCCGGTACGCCGAGCGCACCTGTTCCTCCGTCCGCAGCCGCAGAGCGACCAGCCCGGCGGCGGCGCGGTGCAGGACGGCGGCCGAGCTGCCCTTCAGCACGACGGGGAAGCCCACGGCGCCCGCGGCGGCGACGGCGTCGTCCTCGCTGCCGGCCAGCCGGCCGGCAGCGGTCGGCAGCCCGGCGGTGGCCAGGATCTCGTGGCAGCGCGGTTCGGTCACGACGGTGCCCGGGCCCGGCCGGGGTACGGCGGCGGACCAGTCCAGCGGCGGCGTCGACGGTCCCGCCGGGGACCACGCGGCGGCCGGCGGCACCACCGGGCGCCGGCCGGCCAGCCGCGCGGCCACCGTCACGGCGCGCGAGTGCTCGTCGAAGACATGGAGCCCCTCGTCGCGAAGGCGGTCGACGACTCCGTCCGGCGCGAGTGGCCAGGCGACCGACACCGTCACGTCGGTGCGTCGCCGGAACGCCGCCAGGTGTTCGGCCACGTCCGGCCCGCCGCTGTCCATCGCGCCGAGCTGGGCCAGGACGATGTCGACGCCTGGGTCGGCGGCGATGGCGTCGAGCGTGGCGGGGAAGCGCTCCAGCGCAGCGTGCTTGTTGAATGCCTCGGGCGTGAGGTCGATCGGGTTGCGGGTCGACGCGATCGACGGCACCAGCGGTGCGAGGGTCGCGCGCGTGGCCGGCGCGAGCTCGGGGACGCGCAGCCCACGGCGGACGGCCTGGTCGGCCGAGAGCACACCCATGCCGCCGCCGAACGTGAGCACGGCCACGCCGTCGCCGGCCGGCAGCTGCTCCGGGTCGGTGCCGCTGACGAACAGGGCGACGTCGAGCATCTCCTCGAACGACTCGACCTGGATCACGCCGAGCTCCTCCAGCACGGCGGTCCAGGTGCGGTCGGCGCCGGCGAAGGCCCCGGTGTGCGCGGCCGCGGCACCCGCACTGGCTTCGGTGGCGCCGCCCTTGAGCACGATCACCGGCTTGCCGCACGTGCGGGCCTCGGTGAGCGCGGCCGCGAGCCGGTCGCCGTCGCGAACCCCCTCCAGGTATGCCAGCATCACGCGGGTCTGGTCGTCGTGCACCAACGCGTGCAGCAGGTCCGCGGCGGTGAGCACCGCCTCGTTGCCGCTGCTGATGGTGTAGCGGAAGCCGAAGCCGGCCCGCTGCGCCAGCGCCTGCGCCGTCGTCGCCAGTCCGCCGCTCTGGCTGACCATCGAGATGTCGCCGGGGATCAGCCGGTCGACGTGGCTGAGGAACGACGCGAAGGTCGCGGTCAGCGGCCGGTGGCTGTCGATGAGACCGATGCAGTTCGGGCCGAGCACGAAGAACCCGGTCTCGGCGCAGGCGCGGCGCAGAGCCTCCTGCAGGTCCGCGCCCGCCGGGCCGACCTCGTCGAACCCGCCCGACCAGATGATGCCGTGCCGGGTGCCCGCCGCGGCGCACTCGCGGACCAGGTCGGGGGTTGCGCCCGCGGGCACCGCGAGGATCGCCAGGTCGGGAGGCTCCGGCGAAGCGGCGACGCTCGGGACGCAGGGAATGCCGTCGACGTCCGCGCGCCGCGGGTTCACCGGGACGATCGCGCCGGGGAAGCCGAAGCGGCGCAGCCGGCGCACCGCGGCGCCGCCCACGTTGCCAGGCCGGTCGGAGGCGCCGACGACGGCGACGCTGCGGGGCCGCAGGAGGCCCGTCAGGTCGGCGAAGTCGGCGCAGCCGGAGACCGATCCGGCGTGCGGTCGGGCTTTCACAGTGCGGCGTCCTTTCGCAGGAGGTGACCTGCCGTGCGGCGGCGCGAGACGGCCTCGACGCGGCCGGCCGGGAAACGCGGCCGGCAGTTGTTCGCCATGCGAACGGCCGTACATCAAGCGAACGCGAAGATGTAACCATGGTGAAACCTGGCTGTCAACGACGAAGTCGGGCGACGCGGACCCGCCGAACGCATGCCTGCCACCGGCGTCGGTGACCTGGCAGACTCAGGCATCAGGGCGGACGCCCGGCCAACCCGACCGGGAGGTGACGATGACCGCTGACGACAAGGGCGCTGATTTCGTCCAGTCGCTGGCACGCGGCCTGGCGGTGATCCGCGCGTTCGACGCGGAGCACCCCGAGCTAACGCTCAGCGACGTGGCGCGGCGCACCGGCCTGACCCGGGCGGCGGCCCGCCGCTTCCTGCTCACCCTCGAGGAGCTGGGCTACGTGCGCACCGGCGGGCGCCTGTTCGCGCTGCGCCCGAAGATCCTCGACCTGGGCTATGCCTACCTGTCCTCGCTCAACCTGCCCGAGGTCGCATTGCCGCACATGGAGCGTCTGGTCGCGCAGGTCCACGAGTCGTCGTCGGTGTCCGTGCTCGACGACGACGAGATCGTCTACGTCGCCCGGGTGCCCACCAAGCGGATCATGTCGGTGAACATCAGTGTCGGCACCCGCTTCCCAGCCGTCTCCACGTCCATGGGCCGCGTGCTGCTGGCCGGGCTGCCCGACGACGAGCTCAACGACGTACTGAAGCGCACGGGCTTCGTCCAGCACACCCAGCAGACCATCGTCGACCCCGACGAGCTGCGCGACCAGCTGGAGGTGGTGCGCGAACAGGGCTGGGCCGCCGTCGACCAGGAGCTCGAGCAAGGGCTGCGCGCGCTGGCCGTGCCCATCCACGACTCCCGGGGCATCACCATCGCCGCGATGAACGTCTCCGTTCCGGCACACAGCAGCGAGATGACCGAACTGACCGGGCGCTTCCTCAGCCACCTGCAGGAATGCGCCCTGCGCGTGGAGGCCGACCTACTCGCGGTCGGCACGTAGCACCGTTGACATCCCCCGAGACGACCAGATAGCTTCGCGCCTGTTCGCTTATTGTACGAGCGTTCGCTTTGCGAACATCCAGTGGCCTCTGGAGGACATTGCGCATGCAGTCCGGCAGCGTGCACGTCGACGTCGACGATCGATTCGTCGCCACGGTGACGCTGGCCAGACCGCCGGTCAACGCGCTGAACGGGCACCTGCGCGAGCAACTGACCACCGCGTTCGACTCCCTGCAGGAGCGCGACGACGTGCGCGCGGTGGTGCTGGCGGCCAACGGCCCGGTCTTCTGCGCCGGCGCGGACATCAAGGAGAAGCAGGCCCAGGCCGCCGCCGCCGGCGAGCAGCGGCGGGCCGAGCGGCTGACCCGCGAGACCTTCTTCGCCGTCCTCGACAGCGCCAAGCCAGTGGTCGCCGCCGTGAACGGCGCCGCCCTCGGTGCCGGCGCGGTGCTCACGGCCTGCTGCGACGTCGTCGTCGCGGCTGAGACCGCGTTCTTCGGCATGCCCGAGATCGACGTCGGCCAAGCCGGAGGAGCCAGCTTCCTGCATCGGATGCTGCCACCGGCCACGGTGCGGCGCATGGTGCTGACCGGAGAGCGCGTGCCCGCGGCCGAGATGTACCGGCTCGGCGCCGTCGCCCAGTGCGTGCCGCGGAACGAGCTGCTCCTCGCGGCCGGCCAGCTCGCGGCTGTCCTGGCGGCCAAGAGCCCGTCCGCCGTCCGCGCCATCAGGACGTCGTTCACGACGGTCGACGCTCTGT
The DNA here is from genome assembly GCF_004349065.1 of Jiangella asiatica. Lineage (GTDB taxonomy): Bacteria > Actinomycetota > Actinomycetes > Jiangellales > Jiangellaceae > Jiangella > Jiangella asiatica. The sequence continues at coordinate 47,837 of NZ_SMKZ01000033.1, read as the reverse complement.
CGCTGCGCGACGGGTTCCGGCTGGAACAAACCATCACCGCCGACGTCAGCCGCGGCGCCGACGCCGCCGAGGCGAGGCGGGCCTTCGTCGAGAAACGAGCGGCCGTCTTCGGCCCGTCGCAACCACCGTCCAGGTAACCAAGGGAGCCCGGATTGCCCAGGTACGAATCGCCCTACGATCCGTCGTCCACACCCCGCGACCTCGAGCACGTCATCTACGAGAAGAAGGACCACGTCGCCTACGTCACGATCAACCGACCGCACGTCCGCAACGCCCTGCACACCTACGCCTACCAGGAATTACGCTCGTGCTGGCGCGACATCGCCCTGGACCCGGACGTCTACGTCGGCATCGTCACCGGCACCGGCGACGCGTTCTGCGCCGGCCGCGACGTCAAGTTCCTGGCCGAGTACCAGGCCCGCGGCGAGCGCACCCCGCACGAGGACCCGAACAGCCCGCTCTTCCACTGGGGCGGCGGTGGGCAACCCCAGGACGTCGAGCTGGAGAAGCCCCTCATCTGCGCCCTGAACGGCTTCGCCGTCGGCGTCGGCCTCAACCTCGCGCTGCAGTGCCAGCTACGGGTCATGGCCGACGACGCCTGGATCGGCGACCAGCACACCAACGTCGGCCGGCTCGGCGCACCACACGAGATGTACCTGGCGCTGCCGCGCACCGCGGCGGCGTACCTGACCCTGTGCAACGGCCGCCTCAGCGCCGCGGACTGCCTGCGCCAGGGCATCGTCAACGAGGTGGTCCCCAAGGACGAGGTGGTCGGCGCGGCCGAGAGGCTGGCCGAGATGATCTGCCGCAGCTCGCCGCTGGCCGTGCAGGGCGCGATCCGCCTCTACCGCCTGACGGCCGAGTTCCCGGCCGCGCTCAAGAGCTACGCCCGCCACCTCGACCAGCAGATCGCCGAGACCGACGACGGCGCCGAAGGAGCGCGCGCTTTCACCGAGAAGCGGAAGCCGGTCTGGACGCTGCGCTGACACTAGATGGCGTTCGCTGACCGAGAGCTCTCACGAGCGGTAGCAGGACGGTGCTTCCCGTCCAGTGCTGATGCGACGGGGACCTCAGCGATGCTCGATGACTCTTGGGCTGTCGTGCAGGGCCACGGCACGCTGGCTTCACATCGCCCCTGGCCTCGACCGCCTCCCCCACCTGCCCTCGCCTCGTCCACCTTGATCAGGAGCGGGTGAACTTCCGCAACGGCTACCGGCACCGCGAGCTGGACACCCGCGTGGGCACGATCGATGTGGCGATTCCCAAGCTGCGCCAGGGGACGTACGTCCCGGGGTGACTGCTGGAGCGGCGCAAGCGGGCCGAGGCGGCGCTGATCAGCGTGGTCGCGGCCTGCTACCTGCTTGGTGGCTCCACCCGGCGGATGGACAAGCTCGTGCAGACCCTCGGCATCACGTCGTTGTCGAGGTCGCAGGTCTCGCGGATGGCGGCGGACCCGGACGAGGAGGTCGCGGCATTCCGCACCCGACCGCTTGGTGATGCCGAGCCGTTCACGTTCGTCGCGACCGACACGCTGACCATGAAGGTCCGCGGCCGCGGCCGCGTAATCAACACTGTCGTACTCGTGGTGACCGGCGTCAACGCCGACGGGCACCGCGAGGTCCTCGGCGACGAGGCCGCCACCAGCGAGACCGAAACGTGTACTTCGCCGGCCTGGTCGCTCGCGGCCTGGCCGGCGTCAAAGCTGGTCATTTCCGACGCGCCGCCGTTGTTCCGTCTACAGTCGGCTCGGGTAGAGCAGCAACTCCGGCACGTACGCCCGCGCCGGCAGCGCCAGCAGGGCGACACACATCGCGGCGACGTCCTCGGGCTGCATGGCCAGCGCCATGACCTCCGGCGGCACCGGTTCTGGCCGCTTCGCCACCAGCGGGGTATCGGTCAACCCGGGGAAGATCACGCTCACCCGGACGCCACTGGGACGTTCCTCCTCCATGGTCGCGTGCGCCAGACCGGCGATCCCCGCCTTGGCGGCGTGGTACGCGACGCCCGCGAGATCCGCGCGCTTCGCCGCGGACGAAGACACGTGCACGATCAGTCCGTCGCCCTGTGCGCGGAAGGTCGGCAGGACGGACCGGGTCAGGACGAATCCGGCATCCAGGTTGGCCGCGAGCACAGCCCGCCAGTGGTCCGCGTCGATCAGCCGCAACGACCGCTCGGCGATGTTCGTACCGACGCAGTTCACCAGGGCGTCCAGCCGCCCGAACCGTTCCGTCAGCATCTTCACCGCCGCTGCGGTCTCCGTCTCCGACGTAGCATCGGCAACGCACGGTGCCGCCTCACCCCCGGCGGCGGTGATCTCACCGACGACACTGTCCACCACATCGCCCCGACGGGCCAGCACGCCCACCGCGGCGCCCTCGCCGGCGGCGGCGAGGGCGGTGGCCCGTCCCATGCCGCTGCTGGCCCCGGCGATCAGGACGACCTGGCCGGCGAGCCGGTGGCACTCCCACGAAGCGCTCACCGGTCGGCCTCCAATAGCCGCCGCACGTATCGCAGGTCGGTACGGGTCTGGTCGAGGACATGCTCGAACGGCAGCTCGTAGTGGCCGTGGAAGGACAGCGGCCCCTCGTACGCGCTCCGAGTCAGGTAGGCGAGGATGTCGTGCCACGGCACGCAGCCGTCCGGCACTCCGAGCCAGTCCGAGCTCCACAGCCGCTGCCCCGACGGGTCCGTGCCCGCGGCCGCCCATCCCCCGTTCTTCACTCCGACACAACGCAGCCAAGGCGCCAGCAGGTCGAACGTCAGACGCCAGTCCTCTCGGCCATCCTGTACCGCTTGGTTACCCGGATCGATATAGGCGCCGAGAAGCGCTGGGTCGTGTCCCTCGAGCAAGCGGGCGGTCAGCGCGCCGGACGAGTGGATCGTGCCCCCGTGCAGCTGGACAGTTAGAACGAGTCCGAACCTGCTGGCCAGACGTTCCAAACCGTCGAGGTCGCGCCGCGCATCGTCGAACAGCTTCCGGTACGGCCGCGTGCCGTCGTAGTACCAGTACCCCAGCCGCACCAGGCCGATCCCGGCCTCTGCGCAGGCGCCCAGCACCGCCTCGGCCGCTCCCCTACCTTCCTTGAGCCCGCTCACGTCGACGCTGGTGAGGTCGGTGGTCGCGGTCGGTACGCGGAGGCCGGCCCTCGCTATGGCGAGGACTGCTGCAGGGATGCCAGCCGGCTCGTCCGGCACGACGCTGGACCCCGGGCGGATCAACAGGTCGATGCCGTCGAACCCCAGATCAGCGGCGGCCTCGCCCACCGACTCAAGGGGAAGCGACCCGAAAAGCTTGGTGAACAGCACAGTGACCGGCATGTGCGTCACTTCCCGGCTACGCCGTGCGGCACGGCGTCCAGCCACCCGGTGGGGCTGTTGCGACTCAGGTAGGGGTCGGTGCGCACGCCGGCTGCCGGCCGAGCCCATTGCACGGCGTTTGCGAGCACCTGCTGGACCAGCGGGTGGTGATAGACGGGGAAGTCCTGGTCGCCGGGGCTGAAATAGAAGACGCGGCCATAGCCGCGGCGATAACACAGACCGCTGCGCAACACCTCGCCACCTGGGAAGGAGCTGATGAAGACCAGCTCGTCGGGGTCCGGGACGTCGAAGAACTCGCAGAACATCTCCTGCTGGGGGATGGAGAAGACCTCGGGCAGCCCGGCGGCGATGGGGTGGTCGGGCTTGATCGTCCACACGAACTCTCGGTCCTTCTCGCGACGCCAGCGCACACAGCAGGACGTCCCCATGAGCTTGCGGAAGATCTTCGACTTGGTCGCGGAGTGTAGCGCGATCATGCCCATGCCGCGCAGAACCCGGTCGTGAACGCGCTCGACGACTTCGTCGGCCACCTGCTCCTGGGCGATGTGCGACCACCAGATCAGCACATCGGTGGTCTCGAGCACCTCCTCGCTCAGGCCGTGCTCCGGCTGGTCGAGCGTCGCGGACCGCAGGTGGACGGCGCCACCCAGACGAGCCTGGAGGGCGTCGGCGATGACGGAGTGGATGCCCTTCGGGTAGATCGCTTGGACCTCGGGCTCCTCGCGTTCGTGGACGAACTCGTTCCAGACGGTCACGGTCAACGCGGTCATACGGGTCCTCGTTTCGGATCGGATCGCTTGGGAGATCAGACGAAGTACGTGCCGCCGTTCACGTCCAGGACGGCGCCGGTCACGAAGGACGCGCGATCCGACGCGAGATACACCACCGCGCCGGCCACATCAGCCGGCACGCCAGCACGGGCCAGCGGTGTTGCCGCGACCGCGGCTTGCTGGGCCTCGACGGGCGTGAAGGTCTCATGGAAGGGGGTTTGCAGAATCAGTCCAGGGGCCACGACGTTCACCGTGATCCCGCGCGGACCCAGCTCCTTGGCCAGGCTGCGCGACAGACCGTGCACCCCGGCTTTGGCGGCTGCGTAAGCGGCGGCGCCCGCGCCCCCGCCGTGGTGAGCGGCCAGGGATGAGATGGTCACGACACGGCCGCCGTCGGGCAGGTGGCGCAGCACGGCGCGGGTGGCGTACATGACGCTGGACAGGTTGATGTCGATGACCCGGTGCCAGTGCTCATCGGACATCGTGGCACCGTCCTGCCGGGCCACCAGCCCGCCGACGTTGTTCACGAGGATGTCCAGGCGACCCAGCTCCGCCGCCGCGGCGTCGACGACACGGTCCACATCACGGCTGTCCAGGGCGTCGAGGGCGAACGCCCGGGATCGCTGGCCGGCCGACCGGATCTCCGCAGCCACCTGCTCGCCGTCGTGGTTGTGGTAGGTCAGGGCGACGTCGGCGCCGGCAGCGGCCAATGCCAGGGCGATACCGCGCCCTATGCCGGTGCCGCCACCCGTGACCAGTGCAGACCGTCCGGCGAGGTCGCGGCTCATGCGACCACCGCAACCCGCTGCGGCGGGATCTCGAACTGCAGAAGCTCGCCGCGCAGCCAGCGCCCGATCTCATCGACCATCGCGTCGCCGTTGCGCAGATGCGACTCGACGGTGTATCCGGCGCGGTGCGGCGAGACGATGACGTTGTCGAGCTCGCGCCAGGCGCTCTGGTCGGGCAGCGGCTCCTCGGGGAAGACGTCCAGAGCGCCGCTCAGCCGGCCACTGCTGAACTCCGCATAAAGGGCAGCGCTGTCGATCAGCCCGCCGCGTGCACTGTTGACGAGGATGGCGCCGTCCCGGATCAGGGAGAGCTCGCGGGCGCCCAGCATGCCCTCCGTCTCCGGCAGCAGCGGCGCATGGAGCGTCACGATGTCCGAGCGGCGCAGCAGTTCGTCCAGCTCGACCCGCTCGGCGCCAAGGGCCGCGACGTCTTCCTCGGACACCGTCGGGTCGACCACCAGCACGGTCGCGCCGAACGCCCGCAGCAGCGTGATGACGGCACGGCCGCTCCGGCTAGCGCCGATCACGCCGACCGTTCGCGAGCCCAGCAGGCCCGCGCGGTAGCGGCCGTCGAAGGAGTCCCAGGCGGCTCCGGCCTTCATCCCCTTGTCCAGCGCTGGCAGGTGTCGCAGGCAGCTGAGCATCTGCATGATCGTGAACTCGGAGACCGCCGGCGCGAACAGCGGTGTCGCGTGGCTCACCCGCAGCCGAGCACCCACGAGCTCGAGCGGCAGAAGGCCGCGGACGGACCCGGCGGTGTGCGCGAGGAATCGCAGCCGCGGGTGTCTTTCGAGCAGGTCGGCACCGATCCAGGGGGTGAACCAGCCAGTGACGGCCGCGACCGCCCCCTCGAGCAGGCTGTCGAGGTCCCAGTCGTCGGCGTTTCCGCTCGCCCAGGTGACCTCGGTGAGCGCGTCCAGCCGCTCCGCGGCCCGGTCGCTCATGACCATCGCACGGGCGCGGTCGGTCAACAGCACTGCCACACGTGGGGATGGCTCTGTCACGGCTCACTCCTCGCTTCGTCGCGTGCCCCGACGGTCCAGGGCTTGGTGCGCGACTGTAGAGGAGGCGCGGTCAAACTGGCAAGACCAGTAAAGGGAAAGGTGCACCGCGATGCCGGTTGACGTGCACACCTTGCATGCTCCATAGTTCAGCAACTGGTCTTACCGGTCTGTCCAGCTGCCTGCGACTCGGAGGGGAGCCTGATGAAGCTCGTGGCGCTCGAGACCCTGCGCCCCGCGTTCCAGCCCAACGTGTGCATGGTCCTGCTGCACACGGACGAGGGCCTCACGGGCCTGGGCGAGGCGTACTTCTCCCCCACCGCGGTGGAGGCCTACCTGCACGACTCCGCGGCCCCGCTGGTGCTGGGACAGGACGACCTCGGCCCGGAACGCCTGGCGGGGCTGCTCGAGCCGTACGTCGGCTACCAGGGCGGAGGGATCGAGAAGCGCGCGCTCGGTGCCATCGACATCGCGCTGTGGGACCTGCTGGGCAAGCGCGCCGAGCTACCAGTGGCCGAACTGCTGGGCGGACCTGTCCGTGACGACATTCGCATCTACAACACCTGCGCGGGGCCGGGCTACGTCAGCCAGACAGCCCGCCAGCACAGCAGCAACTGGGGCCTCGGCACGACCGGACGCTACGAGGACCTTAGGGCCTTCCTGACGCGGCCAGCCGAATTGACCGAGGATCTACTGGCCCAGGGTGTCACCGGCATGAAGGTGTGGCCGTTCGACAGCTACGCAGAGGCGTCGCGCGGTACCGAGATCACCCCGATCGACCTCGCCGACGGGCTCCGCGTCATCGAACAGATCCGCTCCGTGGCCGGCCCCGCGGACATGGCGATCATGGTGGAACTGCATGGCCTGTGGAGCCGTCCCGCCGCAACCCGCATCTGCCAGGCATTGGCACCGTACGAGCCCTACTGGGTCGAGGATCCGCTGCGGGGCGACGCGGTCGACGCGTTCGCCCGACTCGCCGCCGACGTCGACGTGCCGGTTGCTACGGGCGAGACGTGCGTGGGCACTCGGGGCTTCCTCCCACTGCTGCGCACCGGCGCGATCGACGTCGTCACCGTTGACACGCAGTGGACCGGCGGAATCACCCACGCTCGCAAGGTCGCGGCTCTGGCGGAGACGTTCGGCGTGCCGTTGGCGCCCCACGACTGTACCGGGCCGGTGTCCTTCGCGGCGTGCTGCCACCTCGTCCTCAGCCAGCCCAACGGACTGATCCAGGAGACCGTCCGCGCCTTTCTGCACACCTGGTACGGCGAGCTCGTCGACGGTCTGCCCGAGGTCGCCGACGGCACAGTCCGCCTCAGCCGGCGCCCCGGGCTCGGCGTCGACCTCGCCGACCGGATGAATGCGCCGGACGTCGCCCGTCGGGTCACCCGGCTCTGACGCTTCACCATCCGCTCCCGCCACAACGATGTCGATCAGGAGGGAACATGAGTATCTCGCGAACGTCCCGGCTGTTGCGACTGTCCGCGATCGTCGCCGCCGCAACTCTGGTGGCCGCCTCGTGCGGCTCGGACGAGCCGTCGACCGGCGACCCCGGGGACCAGGTGCTCAGCGTGCCCAGCCACCTGTGGGAAGGCGGTGCGGACGCCGAGTACATGGCGCTGATGGAGGAACTGACCGTCGCTGACAACCCGGGCGCCTCCATCGACAAACCGGTGATCCCGTTCGCCGACTACCACCAGCAGGCCTACACCCAGATGGTGTCCGGGCAGGCGCCCGACGTCGTCATTCCCTACGACCCGCAGATGACCCAGTGGGTCCAGCAGGATCTCCTGGAGCCGCTGAACCCATGGCTGGAGGAGGCCGGCGTCGACGTCGAGGCGATGATCGAGGCTGAACAGGTCGCCGTCGTCGACGGGGAGGTCTACGGGCTTCTCGCCCATTCCAACCCGCGCCTGCTCGTGTTCAACCGGCAGCTGTTCGAACAGGCCGGCGTCGAAATCCCGACCACGCCGGAGGACTGGCGTGCGGCCATCGAGGCCATTCGCGACACCGACAACGAGGTCTTCGGGGCGGCCTTCGTCACCGGCGGTGCCAGCCCAGCGGACATCTACCAGTACCTCATGCCCATCGTCGCCGGCTTCGGCGGTGCGTTCGTGACCGACGGTGAGCCAACCGCGACCTCCGACGAGGTCGTCGAGGCGCTCGACTTCGTCAAGGGGCTCTACAACGACGGCCTCGTGCCCGCGGGGACGAGCAGCGCCGACATCGTCGACGCCTTCCAGTCCGGCAAGATCGCATCCGTCGTCACCGGGCCCTTCCTCGCGGTGGCCACACAGGAGGCGAACCCGGAGGTGGCCCAGCACGTGTCGCTCGCCCAGGCGCCGCTGCCGAACCCGAGCGTCTCGGTCAATCTCTTCATGGCCATGCCGCGCGACGCGCAACACAAGGACCTGGCCGCAGATTTCATCCTCAACACCGTCGACCCCCAGATCTTGGACCTCACCATCCGCGAGAAGTTCGTGCCGCCGGGCATGCCCGTCGACGTGCCGGCCGACCTGCTGGCGGAGCACCCCTACCTCCAAGAGGTCGTGGATGCCGCGACCACCGCCGTCTCCTACGCTCCCGGCGGCGTGGGCGAGCAGGCGACCGACGTCATGAACATTGTCGGCGACGGCTTCCAGGCCATGCTCACGAACGACCTGTCGGCCGAGGAGACGGCCGAGTCCATCCAGAACGAGCTGACGACGCTGCTCGGCTCATGACCGCTTCCCTGACACAGACCCCACGCAGCGCCATGGCCGGTGCAGCGGCCCGTCGCCGGCCCCGGCGCGCGTGGGTGCCCTACGCCTTCCTGGCCCCGACGGCCGCGGTGCTCGCGGCCGGCTTCCTGCTACCGATTCTGGAGGTGCTGCGCCGAAGCTTCTACGAGGGCAGCATCGCCGTCGACGGTCGGTTCGTCGGTGTGCAGAACTATTCGGACCTGTTCTCCGACGGTGCGTTCTGGACGACGGTGTGGGTCACACTGCTGTTCACTGCTGGCAGCGTGATCGGCGGACTCGCGCTCGGGCTCGGGACGGCGCTGGTGCTCAATCGGGCATTCCGGGGCAGGGGCGTGGTCCGGATGCTGATCATCGTGCCGTGGGCGCTGCCGATCGTGCCGGCCGTCCTCGTATGGCGATGGGCGCTGGACAACCAGTACGGCGTCATCAACCACCTTCTGCGTACCGCAGGACTGATAGATGCCAACATCGCGTGGCTGAACTCACCGGTATGGGCGCTGCCCGTCGTCATCGTGATCCAGATCTGGCGGAGCTTCCCGTTCGCCGCCGTCCTGTTCCTCGCCGGGCTGCAGAACGTGCGAAAGGAGCTCTACGAGGCCGCCGCCATCGACGGCGCGGGTGCCTTCGCCCAGTTCCGCTACGTGACGCTTCCCGGCCTGCGACCGGTCATCGCCGTCCTCGCCCTGCTGAAGACCGTGTGGGCGCTCGGCGCGGACGTGACGGTCATCTTCCTGGCCACCCGTGGTGGTCCGGCCGGCGAGACCCGCGTGCTCTCGCTCGCTGCCTACATCGAGGCGTTCGACCGCTACGACTTCGGCCGGGCAGCCACGCTCGGCGCCGTCGTGCTCGTGCTCGCCACTGTCCCTGCGCTCGTCTACCTGCGGACCAGGAGGGCTCATGATGCTTGACATCGATCACGCGCGCCGCCGTGCCGCGGCGCCAGGGCGACGAGCCGTCCTGGTGCGCCGGGCCGGCCGGGCCGGTCAGACCTGGCTGCTCGTCATGCTGATCACGCTCTTCGCGCTCTGGCCGCTGTACTGGATGGTCGTCCAGTCACTGCAGCCGCGGGGTGAGCGGTACCTCTTCCCGCCCCAGCTGCTGCCCACGGAGCCCACTTTCGCCGCGTTCAGCGCGATATGGGAGAGCACCGAGATCGTCGTCTGGTTGCGCAACACGCTGGTCGTCGCTGTCTGCTCGGCGGCACTCACCCTGGTGTTCGCCGCGTGGGGGGCGTACGCCATGTCGCGCTGGCACACGCGAGGCGTCGGTGTGGCCGGCTTCCTGACGCTGGCGACGCAGATGATGCCCGGCATCGTGCTCATGATCCCGATCTTCAAGGCGTTCATCGACCTCGGTCTCGTCGGCGGACTACACGGCCTGGTCGTTGCAAACTTCATCTTTGCGGTGCCAGTCGCCACCTGGATGCTCAAGTCCATCTTCGACACGATCCCCGAGGAGATCGAGGAGGCGGCCCGTGTGGACGGCTGCAACCGACTCGGCGTGCTCTTCCGCATCACCCTCCCGCTGGCGTTGCCGGGCGTCGTCGCAACGGGCGTCTTCGCGTTCATCGCGAGTTGGAACGAGTACATGTTCGCGCGTCTCATCATCACGCGGTCGACCGACTGGGTGGGCAGCATGGGCATCGCGAGCTTCTTCGGGGAGCTGTCCACGCCATGGCCGGAAGTCATGGCCGCGGCGTTGGTCTTCGCCGCGCCGCCCGTGGTGCTCTTCCTGGCATTCCAGAAGTACTTCGTCGCCGGGCTTGCCGGGGCCTCCAAGTGAACGTCCGTCCTGGGGCCGTTGATCGTCATACTTATAGACTTGCAGGTCGATCGGGTGTCGAGATCCCGCGGACTGGACGGTGATGGGAGACCGATGTCCATACCCACGCGAGAAGGCCTGTCCGCCCATCTGCGCGACGAGATCGTCTCGGGGCGCCTTTCGCCGGGCACGAAGCTGCCGTCCGAGCGCACCCTGGCCGAACGGTTCGGCCTGTCTCGGCCCATGGTGCGCGAGGTGCTGCGCGGGCTGGCCGACCAAGGTCTCATCGACATCCAGTCGTCGCGCGGAACCTACGTACGCGCTGCGGACACCATGGATGGCGCGAAGAGCCTGGACGCCCTCTACCGACGCCGCAACGCCACCGTCCGGGAGCTGACCGAGGCCCGGCTCATGGTCGAGACATACGCGGCCCGGCTCGCGGCCCTCAACGCCACCGACCTCGAGGTGCGGGCCCTGCGTTGGTGCCTCGACGAGTTCGATGCCGCGAAGCACGTCCTCGAGGAGGCCCAGCTCGACCTCGCCTTCCATGCGCTGGTCGTGCGGGCCAGCCACAACACCGTCATCGAGATTACCTACGCGTCCATCAGCAACCTCATCTTCGAGCTCATGCTGCGTAGCCTCTCCGACCGCAAGGTGCGGCAGATCGGGGCCCCCTTACATGACAGGATCTGGCGCGCCATCCGCGACCACGAACCCGACAAGGCCGCCGCAGCCATGTCCGAGCACATCGAGCTCGCCCGGCACATGTACGGCGCGGACTTCGAGCGACGGGTCGACGTCGTGGCGCAGCGTGAGCTGGAACGACAGATGGGTCCGACGGTGTCCCTCGACGCCATCCTGGACGAGGTCGCCCGCCGGCACGCCGAGCTCATGGCCACGCACGACGAGACACCGTCGTGGCGGGGTTCCGACTGAAGACGTACCGTGATCAGGTGGCAGCCACGCACGAGGTCACCAACCAGCTGCCGCCGCTCACCGGGTACGAAGTGTTCGGCGCCGACGCCCGCTTGGCCGAGGCGTTCGACCGGTACGGCGACGCCGGCATGCGCGGCTGGCTACACGGGCTGGGCCGGCTGGCCGGGTCCGCCGACGCGCAGCAAGGACCAACGCCGCGGCCATGACTTCCGGCCATGGCGTGGACAGCTCCCCGGAGAAGATCACGACAGACCCGCTCGGCGCCACGCTGATCGCCGAACGAGCCGCCCTGCTCGCCGGTCGAGATGACGAGTTCGTTGCCGTGACCGTCCAGTACTGGACCGGCCGTGCCACGGCAACCGGTATGTCTTTCCGGCCGAAACGGCAGCGCGCACTGGCGCCGCAGTCCGTTCGACGACTGGCTGTTCGAACGGCGGCCTCGAGGTGGCTTCCGAAGAAGCGAGCCTCCGAGGAACGCCGTTCCGTCCCGCTGGCGGCCGCTATTCCCACGTCACGAGAACCATGCGACAAGTGCTCATGGCCGGCCTCACGAGCGGTGGCACGCCGCACTCACGGCGCGGCGCGCCATGCACCCGACCTCGCCTGTCCCGATCCTCTGCGAGCTCTTACTTCAGCTCCCTGAGCACCGCGATCCCGCGAGCCCGCACCACCGGCCGAAGCATCCCGATGCCTACGATCCGCCAGAAGATCTACATATCGTCTCACCTCGGTCGGGGTGACGGTGATCGGGGTGACAGGATTGAACCTGCGACCTCTTCGTCCCGAACAACGCAACCACGAGACCGCCACCCGCGGACATCTCGGAGAAGGTGTAGGCGCCGTTGATGTGTTCGGTGGTGCCGGCCTCCAACTGACACGTTTGCCCCTCAGGGCCGCGGACGAGATGCAGGCGACATCGTCCAGCCAAGATCGGCCCATAGATCTTCCATGCTCTTGCTGCGCCCTGACCGAGCGTGGTCGTCGCGGTGGCACTTCCCTGCCGGGGCCGACGTGCAGACCGTGCGGCACCCGAGCCACCGACTGCGTCGTCACGGTGGCGTCGCCGATCACCGGACCGGCCGTGCCGCATCGGCTACCGTTCGTCGTCGCCCATGATGACGCCCTCACCGTGATAAACGACGACGGCCAACACCCAGCCCCGCCCTCACGATCGGCGGCTCGAATCGCCGAAGCCGCGGGCCAGGACGAACGCGGCGCAGGTCATGGCCTCCGTCCAGAGGCGTTCCGAGTCCGCATGGCGGTGGGCTCTCAATCGCATTACGGATATGCCTCAAATTCGGCACTAGCGCCAATTGTAACGTTTCAGTACAATCGGCCCACCTGTCAACCAGCGCGAAGGAGTCGGCCGATGCTGTTCGGGAAGAAGCGCTCCGTCGTCGCCGGACTGGTGGTCGCAGCATGCCTAGCCGCCACCCACCCAGCGATGGGACACACCAGCCAGAAGAACGAGGCCGGCATGACCGCGGCCGTCGACACCACCCAGCGCCCGGTCCTGCTCACGACCGAGGCGGAGATCGTGCGAGCCCAAGCCCGCAGCACCGACGCCAGCTCGCCGTTCTACGCGTCATGGGTCCTGGTCCAGAACCAGGCGAACCAGGGGCTCGCCCGCGACTTCATGCCGCACGAGTCCGACGACATCCGCATCTGGACCGAGGACGCCGGTCTCGAGGCACGCCTGATCCACGCGCTCGCGGTCGCCTACCGCGTGAACGGGAACACCGCCTACCTGACCAAGGCCCGCGACGCCCTGATGGAATGGGCCGTCTTCTGCAATGCCGACCTCCCACCCGACGATCCGACGCCGAGTTGGCAAGACTTTCACTACCCCGGGAAGGCCATGGCGCATGCGGCCGGCCTGCACATCGGGCGGAGGCTCGTGGTGTTCGCCGACGCCTACGCGATCCTGCAGCCATACCTGACAACCGCGGAGCGCACCGAGATCGAGCGCTGGTTCGCCAGCATGCGTTCGCCCATCCAGCACAGCACCCACCTCTGGGAGACCGCGACCGAGGTCAAGACCTCGCCGACGGCGGAGCCGACGCCGGTGACACCACCGTGGCTGAACCGGCAGTACTACAACAACCACCTCACCGCGCACGTCGTCGGCCAGCTCGCCATCGGGTATGCCACCGGGAACGCCAATCTCGTCTCCTACGCGCTCAGCGACCCCGACAACCCGCGTGACCTGCACGAGGTGTTCGGCGGCGTGCTGGTCATGCCAGGCCAACAGCTGCAAGAACGCGACCCCAGCCTCAATGCCGACGACGACCGCTGGCCCGATCCGCTCCGCTCGGAGACCTACGACCGATACCGGGCGACCAGCCGGACCGCCCCGGACGGGCCCGACCGGGGTTTGATCTACTCCTCGCTCGGCCAGAAGTTCGTCGCCGTCGCGGCGGAGCTGGCCAGGAACAACAACGCACCTACCAACTACTGGCGGCACATCCCCGACTCCGGCGAGAGCCTGCGCGACAGCTTCGCCACCTATGCGCCGTTCATCTCCGCTCCGGTCAACCCGGAGCGTGATCTGACCGACGCCGTCGCGTGCCGAGGCCGCTACTACGAGAACAGCGCGTTCACCCAGAACATCAAGGCCAACTGGCTTGCTGCGACCGAGGTGGCATTCCGGGAGTACCCGTACGACCCCGCGATCAGGGAGGTGATCCGCAGCGAACCAGTCCGCAGCTACAACGACACCGAGACTTTCGGTGCCACCTCTCCGCTGTTGAACGGCGAGCTGCTCGACCCGCCCGGCGGGCCGACCGTGACGTACCAGGCCAGTACCGGCTCGACGCCGACCGCACCGGTCGCGCTGGCCGCCAATGCGGACTCGCATTTCCTCGGCGATTGGGACGGTGACGGCGACGACACACCCGGCTGGCGGAGAGGCCTTACGTTCTATCTCAGCAACTCGGCATCCGGAGCCAACCCCCAGAGCTACGACTACGGCCGGGCGTGCAGCGAAGCGATCGTCGGCGACTGGGACGGCGACGGCGACGACACCATCGGCATCCGCATGGGCAAGACCTTCCTGCTGTCCAACGACAACACCGGTCCCGCCGACGTCGTCTACACCGGTGGCCGCGCCAGTGACCGCCTCGTCATCGGGGACTGGAACGGCAACGGCATCGACGCGCCCGGTCTCATCCGCGGCACAGAGATGTTCCTGCGCACCAACAACAACACCGATCCGACCTACCTGCCGTCATTCACGTTCGGCCGGACCGGGGACCGCTTCGTCGCCGGGGACTGGAACGGCGACGGCATCGACTCGCTGGCCGGCGTCCGCGAGGTCGGCAACGACCTCAGCTGGTCCATAAAGTCCGGGAACTCCGCCGCCGACCCGGTGGCGTCCCCCGTCACGCACGGCACCATCCTCGACGGCGCTCTCGCCGGCAACGTCAGCGGCGGTGCCGCCGACGAGCTCGCCGTCATCCGTTACCGCTGACCTCAGGGCTCGACCTGGCCGGCCTCGGTGCCGACGCCGGCCAGGTCGAGCTCGTCGGCGTAGTGGCACGCGGCCTGCTGCACACCGGCGACGGTTCGCAGGAGCGGGCGCTCATGGGCGCAGCGGTCATCGTCGGCGTAGGAGCAGCGAGTGTGGAAGAAGCATCCCGACGGCGGGTTCGACGGGTCCGGGAACTCGTCGGACAACCGGACGCGCCGTCCCGTCCCGCGCAGCCGCGGGTCGGCCTTGGGCACGGCGGCCAGCAGCGCTTCAGTGTAGGGATGGCGCGGAGCGGAGTAGAGGTCGTCGGTCTCCGCGATCTCGACGATCTTGCCGAGATACATGACGGCCACCCGGTCACAGATGTTCTCCACGACGGAGAGGTCGTGAGAGATGAACAGGTAGGTCAGGTTGAACTCGTCCTGCAGGTCGCGCAGCAGGTTGAGGATCTGGGCCCGTACCGACACGTCAAGTGCGGACACCGCCTCGTCAGCGATGACCAGCCGGGGTTCGGCGACCAGCGCCCGGGCGATGTTGACCCGCTGCCGCTCGCCGCCGGAGAACGCGTGTGGATAACGATGCATGTGGGTCGGCGACAGGCCCACCCGCTGCAGCATATGGGCAACCCTGTCCTCGATTTCCGACCGCCCTAGAGAAGCGAAGTTCTTCAGCGGGTCGCCCACGATCTGCAGGATGGTCATGCGGGGATTGAGCGAGGTGAACGGGTCCTGGAAGACCACCCGGATCTCGCTCTGGTAGGCGCTGCGGTCCTTCTTGCTCATCGCGGCGAGATCGACCACGTCGCCGGTGTCCTTGCGGTAGAGGATGCTCCCACCGGTGGGCGCGTTCGTCCCCACGATGCAGCGGCCCAGGGTGGTCTTGCCGCAGCCGGACTCACCCACCAGGCCCAGCACCTCGCCCGATCGGATCTCCAGGCTGACATCATTGACCGCGTGGACATGCCCCGTGGTGCGGGAGAACAAGCCGCGGCTCCGGATCGGGAAGTCCATGCTCACGTTCTCGACGCGCAGCAGCGTGTCCTGATCGAGCCTGGCCGGATCGTCGGTGACGGTTGTCTGCTCGGTCACGTGTCCTCCTGCGCGGTCCGCACCATGCGTTCTTCGTGTTCGCGCAGCGTCTGCGGATCGTGCAAGACGCAGCGCGTACGGTGGCCATCACTGAACTCGACCGTGGGCGGGTCCGCCGTGTCGCAGAGGCCGGCGACGGCCAGGTCGCATCGCGGGTGGTACGGGCAACCGGGCGGGCGGTTCAGCGGCGGCGGCACCTGGCCGCGGATGGTGGGCAGGCGCTTGCGGGCTCCACGTCCCATCGTCGGGATGGACGCGAGCAGTGCGCGCGTGTAGGGATGCTTCGGGTTGTGGAAGATCTGGTCCACGCTGCCCTGCTCGACAACGGTTCCCAGGTACATGACGATGACCTCGTCGGCGATCTCCGCCACCACGCCCAGATCGTGCGTGATGAACATCATCGACATGCCCGTGTCAGCCTGTAGCTGGGCGAGCAGGTCGATGATGCGCGCCTGGGTGGTGACGTCGAGAGCGGTGGTCGGCTCGTCGGCGATGAGCAGACTCGGCCCGCACGACAACGCGATGGCGATCATGACTCGCTGGCACATCCCGCCCGACAGCTGCCAGGGGTAGGCGTCCATGCGCTGCTCAGGGCGCGGGATGCCGACCCGGCGGAGCAGCGACACACCATGATCCCGGGCTTCGCGCTTGTTCATCGGCAGGTGCAGGCGGATGGTCTCGGTCAGCTGGTCCCCCACGGTGTACATCGGGGACAGCGACGCCATGGGCTCCTGGAAGATCATGGCGATGTCCTTGCCGCGGATCTGGCGCAGCCGCTCACTGCGGCGGTCCAGGGCAGCGAGGTCGATGGGCGCACCGTTGCCCGTCATAGCAGCCGGCGCCCGGTCGACCGACGGGCTCCACCAGATGTTTCCGTCCACCACCTTGCCCGGCGGTTCGATGAGACCCAGCACCGAGCGCGCCGTCATGCTCTTGCCGCATCCGGACTCGCCCACCACGCATACCGTCTTGCCGCGCGGCAGGGTCAGGTTCACCCCGTCGACGGCTCGCACCACACCCTCATCGAGGAAGAAGTGTGTTTTCAGGCCCTTGACCTCGAGCAGTACGTCAGGCTGCGGCATCGTCGTCTCACCTTCTCTCTGCTGTCATGGTCGGCTCCTACCGCTTGTACGGATCCGCGGCGTCGCGCAGTCCGTCGCCGACGAAGTTGAGTGCCAGCACGGCGGCGACCACGGCCAGGCCGGGCAGCAGCAGCCAGGCGGCCGTGGCAACCGTGCGGATGTCCTGTGCGTCCTGCAGCAGCACTCCCCAGCTCACCACCGGCGCTTGGAGCCCCATGCCGAGGAACGACAGCGCCGTCTCGGCCAGGATCATGGCCGGAATGGACAGGCTCAACGACGCGATGAGGTGGCTCGTGAACGACGGCAGGATATGCCGGAAGATCACCCGCGGCTGGCTGTTGCCGTCCAGATGGGCGGAGGTGACGAACTCCTCCTCCCGCAACGACATGAACTTGCCCCTCGTCTCGCGAGCAAGGCTGGTCCATCCGATGATGGCCAGGATCACGGTGATCGCGAAGTACCGCCGCAGCGGACCCCACTGGTCCGGAAGTGCGGCGGCCAATCCAAGCCACAGCGGCAGCGTGGGAATGGACATGAAGAACTCGACCAGGCGCTGGATCACCAAGTCGGTCTTTCCGCCGACGTATCCGGAGATACCGCCCAGGACGACGCCGAGCACGAAGGTCATTGTGACTCCGACCAGGCCGATCGACATCGACACCCGGGTGGCATGGATGATCCGGGAGAGCAGGTCGCGCCCGTTGCCATCGGTTCCCAGCAGGTACATCGGCTGGTCCGGATCAGCCGGCCCGATCAGGTGGATGTTGGTCTCGAACAGACCCCAGAACTCGTAGGACTCGCCCTTGGCGAAGAACCTCAACGGGATCTTGGTGGACTCGTCGATCTCGTACGTCTGGGCGTAGGTCTCCTGGTCCATCGACGACGTGTAGCCGTTGACGTGCAGTCCCCAGTCCCAGCCATCGTCGCTGATGTCCACGATCTGCGGCAGCTGCGGCGGAGCGAACGTCGACTCGGCGTCGAACCGGCTCGCCGAATAGGGCGCCAGGAACTCCGCGAAGAGCGCTACCACGTAGAACGCGATCGTGACCGCCACTCCGGCCATCGCCAGCCGGTGCTTCTTGAACGCACGCCATACCAGCGTCGACTGCTTCGCGGTGTACGTCGTCGCCGCGGCGCCGCCAGGGCCTGCGGTGTCGGCCGCGCTCTCCGGCACGTCCCGTACCGGCGGTGGGATACTAGCCTGCATCACTCATCCCCTGCCCATCAGTGCCGCCGCAGCCGGACGCGCGGGTCGAGCCAAGCGAGTGCGATGTCCGAGATCAGCGTTCCCACCACGGTCAGGACGCTGATGATCATGATGATCGACCCCGCAAGGTACATGTCCTGACTGGTCAACGCGCTGAGCATCAGCGGGCCCGTGGTCGGAAGCGACAGGACCTTCGCCACGATCACCTCGCCGCCCACCAACGCCGGCAGCACCCAGCCGATGGTGGAGATGAACGGGTTCATCGCCACTCGCAGCGGATACCTGACCAGCAGCCTGCGCTCCGGTACGCCGCGCGCCCGTGCTGCCACGACATAGGGTTTGCGCAGCTCGTCCAAGAGGTTCGCACGCAGAATCCGGATGAGCCCGGCCGTGCCGGCGGTGCCGAGCACGATCAACGGAATCCAGATGTGGCTCAGCAGGTCGAGGACCTTGCCGAGATTCCATGCCGCGTCCTGGTACTCGGGTGAGAACAGCCCGCCCACGCTCTGCCCGAAGTACCGGAAGCCTATATACAGCAGGATCAGTGCGATCATGAAATTCGGGATGGCCAGGCCGAGGTAGCCGATGGTCGTCGCCAGATAGTCACCGATCGAGTACTGCTTCACGGCCGAGTAGATGCCGATCGGGAACGCCAGGATCCAGGTCAGCGTGAGCGTCGCTCCGGCGAGCAGAACCGTCAGCGGAAGACGGTCCCACACCAGGTCGGCTACCGACCGTTTCCATTCGAAGGACTGGCCGAAGTCGAGGTCGGTGACGATCCCGCCGATCCATTTGAAGTACTGAACGTAGATGGGTTCGTCCAGCCCATACCGTTCCCGCAGCGAATCGATCTGCGCTTGGTCGATCGCCTCGCCCTGGGCCGACATCCTCGCGATGAACGTGGTCAGGAAGTCGCCCGGCGGCAGCTGAATGATCGCGAAGGCCACGATCGAGATCAGCACCAGCGTCGGCACCATGTACAGCAAGCGGCGAGCGATGAAGCTCAGCATCGGTCACTCATCCAGCGCCACGTCATCGGCGAACACTCCTTTCGTCGGCCCTGCCGCTGAGCTACACGGCACCCGTGCGGTAGTGCGGCAGCAGCTTGTCGTGCGGCCGCCCCACCACCAGGCGCCCATCTTGGACGAAGCCTTCGGGGCGGTCCTTGAGCTCGCCGGCCAGGCGCTCGCGCCACGGCTCGATCAGGCTTCCGTCGCCGTCGAGGCTCAGGTCGTGCAGCTCGTACGGATCCTCGTCCAGGTTGAACAGATGCTCCCGCCCGGTCTGGCTGTACCACACGTACTTCGAGTGGCCGTCGGTCAGGAAGTGCATGCCTTCCGCGGCCCGGTACTGGGCGGTGTGCTCACCGTGCAGCACGTCACGCCAGGGAACGTCGGGGTCGCCACGCATCAGCGGCACGAGGCTGCGGCCGGTCACCTGATGCGGAATCTCGATGCCGGCGGCATCCAGAAGCGTCGGCAGCACGTCCTGGAGTCCCACCGGCGCCTGGCTGACCACCTCGGCCGGACAGTCCATGCCGGCGGCCGGACGCACGAAGAACGGCACCCGCGCCGATCCCTCGTAGGGGAACGTCTTACGGTACATGTTGTGGTCGCCGAGCATCTCGCCGTGATCGGCGGTGAAGAGGATCACGGTGTCGTCGAGAAGGCCTCGGCGCCGCAGCGCATCCACGACCCTGCCCACCTGATCGTCGACGTGGTTGATCAGGCCGTAGTAGCCGGCTCGGGCCTGTTTCATCGACACCTCGTCCAGGCTGATCCGCCAGTCGTCGATGTCGATGCCCTTCTCCGGCCCGTCGAACGCGGGGGCCCAGTCGCCCACGACCGGGCCGGGCAGGTCTTGATTGATGTAGCGCTCGTAGTAGACCGGCGGCGGGGTCAGCGGCGGATGCGGGTCGATGAAAGAGAGGTTGAGGAAGAACGGAGCCTCCGGATCGCGCCGCTGAAGGAACTCCAGCGCCTTGGACGCGCACCAGGACGTGTGAGTCAGGTGTTCCGGGAGGTGGCTGGGCCGACCCACCCAGCCGTTCGCCGACACGCCATGCGCGATAGCGGGGTCGACCGTCGCCATTCCCGTGTTGGCCACCAGCCAGTCGACGTAGTCGTTCGGCTGCGGCACCGGCCCGCTCGCCTTGCGGCTGCCATCGGCCAGTTCCATGTGGTCGAAACCGTACCGCTTGCGGTACGGCATGAAATGCAACTTGCCGATGAGCTGCGTCTGGTACCCCGCCCGCGACAGCTCGCCGGCCAGGGTGTACGGCGGGTCCCATTCCACGGCGGTCATCCCCACCATGCCGTTCACGGCCGGCGCCTGGCCGCTCATCAGCACCCGCCGCGCCGGAATGCAGCTGGGACACTCCGAGTAGCCGCGCCTGAACCGCGTACCGGTCCGGGCCAGCCAGTCGAGGTTCGGCGTCTGCGCCACCGGGTGCCCCTCGATGCCGAGGCAGTCGCCGCGGTGCTGGTCGGTAGTGATCAGCAGGATGTTCGGCCTGTTCTGACGTGGCATCGCTAGCCCTCCTCGGCGGGTACGGGTGACACATCGGCGACCTCGAGGCCGGGACCCAGCAGGACGCGCGTACGTTGCCCGCCGATCCGGACGCTCACCCGCGCGCCACCCGCACCGGGTTCGAGCTCGACGGCGGTGTCGGCGTCCCCCGGGACCAGCAGCGCGGCCGACCAGTAGTCCACGCCGAGCTCCTGCGGACCGCACCAGCGCAGGACGGTCGCGTCGTCGCCCGGCGTCGTGGGAACGGTGGCGGCGACGGTGAGGCCGAACGGGTGACTTGCCGCCAGCGCCACGGTGAGCCGGTGGCGTTCCCCGACCAGCCGGGCCCCGGTGGCGGTCCGCTCCACCCGGGCGCGGGTGTGCAGCCGAGACTCCACCCGGCCCTCGTTCGCCAGTTCCAGCCGGTCGACGACCAGCGCCCCGGCCGAACCGAGCATCAAGAACAGGCGACCGCCGTAGGCCAGCAGGGGCTCGTCGTCGCGGCCACCACCGAAGGCGGAGGTGGCGTCAAGGCGCACGCCGGCCGCTGATGCCCAGTGGACCGGAACGGGATCGACGCGGGCCGGCCTGGCAATGCCTACACCGTTCACGAGTGGCACGTTCTTGCTCTGTGGCAGCATCTCGAACAGTTCGTAGCGCCGCGGGCCGAATGTCGTGTCCAGGTATTCGGCTGGGGTCACGTTCTCGATCAGCCGTTCATCCCCGACCACAGCGTGGAAGCTCAGCAGGTCCAGGTGGCCGTGCGGAACCTCCGTGGTGCCGCCGCGGATGGACAGGTAGAAGTCGGGACTGGGCCAGCGGTCGGCCACCCGCGCCCAGCCCAAACCCTCATAGACCGTGACCAGGGGCTCGGCGTGCGGCGGGTTCCCGTGATCCGGCTTCGCGTCGGCCGGCACCGGTTGAGGTGCCCACAACACCGTCTCCGCGGCCGTCGCCCAGTTCTGGTAGTCGACCGTCAGGTCGATATCCGCCGAGAGGTCGTCGAGGACGCGGGCCACCTCCCACGCGCCGAGGTGCTCCGCCGCGGCCCGGTGCGCGGGAAGCGGCACCCAGTGATTCCCGTCGCCGAAGCTGCACGCTGTCCCGTGCGGGCAGAAGTCCAGCGGAAAGCTGAGCGACGCCCGAACCGTGTCGGTCCGCAGCAGTCGGTGTTTGCCACCGGTGGCGCGCTCGGAACTGATCAGGTACAGGAACGCGTACCGCATCCCGTAGTTCCAGTATCCGAGGCCCTCCGGGCAGCCGCCGTTGGTCTCACCGAGCGCCCTGAAGAAGGGATCGAGCGATTCCTCGGTGAGCTCGAGGACCCGCTTCGCCTCCGGCAACTCGTCGCGGAACGCGAGTGCGAGCAGGCCGGCGCCGCCGGCGCAGACCGGGTTCCAGTTGGTGTCCGGCTTGCCGAACCACCATGGCGCCTCGCGCCCGAATATCCGGATGAGTGGGCCGAGCGCCCGCCGCTGCGCGATGTCAGCCACACGCTCTCGCTCGGCGGGGCTCAGGTCGTGGTAAAGCAGATCGTAGGCGAAGGCGAGCGTCGCGCTGTTCTCGCCGTAGCTGAGGTCGAAGATCGCGTCAGTGCGGGGGTCGTTCATGCGCCAGGTGATCCACGACCAGTACTCCCACTGATCGATCGCATCCAGGCAGGCCACGGCGGCATCCCGGAACCGCGCGTCCCTAGTCCGCTGCCACTGCGCGACGAGGGTCAGCATCCGACCCTGCATCCTCCGGGCCCGGCCCAGGTGAGCGTTGTGGGTTGCGTGCAGCTCGTCGTACGACGAGTCCGCCAGGTATGCCTCGGCCCGCCGAGCCACCTCGGCCGCGGATCGCGACCACGTCGGGAGCGGTGAACCACCGGCCGGGTGGCCTTGGCCCAAGCACAACCGCGGGTGGGACGCCAACGCTCCGTCGGTGTTCGTCACGTCAATTCCGTCTCCATCCCCGGGGTAAGCCGGAGTCCAGACATCATTGGAAGGTTTCAACCGCGCTTCCCGGCAGTATGCGGGTAGGCCCACAGTCGGTCAACCCGCCTAGGACAGACTGCGCCAGGAATTCGTTGACGTTAGGTGGCGAGGCGCTCGAGGATCTCGTCGGCACTCTGGGTCCAGGTGAGGCCTCGGGGGTTAGCCCTTCCCGGGCTGTGATCCACTCGCGCAGGTCGCGTTCCGGGGCGTGCAGTCCGTCAGCGTCGCCTCGGCCACCGGCCGACCTATCCGCGCAGCATCTGATACAGGACTCAGCCCCTCAAGGCATCCGCACCGGCCGGCATATTGCCGCTCCGTGTCGCCCCGATGGCGGTTCTCGGCGGCGCCCGCCGCTTCCCGCCCGAACTCCCCACGGCCGCCCATGCTCCATTGATTAACGGTCCGTACCGATATCCCGTGGAGTCTTGACAAGCCCTGGAGCGTGAGACAGGCTCGCAGCCTCCGCCCAAATTGAAACCTTCCAGCGACTGTCGGCACTGGACTCGAACTAGTACGGAGGTTGGCATGGGCACCACGAGGAAGGGCAATTTCGAACTCACTCGGCGCAGCGTGTTGGCCGGTGGCGCTGGGCTTGCCGCCGCATGGCTCACCGGGTGTGACCTGTCCACCGACCCCGCGGGTTCCGACGACCGGGGCGGCACTGACGCACCGGGCGGCAAAGAGGCGCCGGATCTGGCCCAACGGGTCGAAGCTGGTGAGCTCCCTCCGCTGGAAGAGCGGCTACCTGACAATCCGCTCGTGATCGAGCCGACCAGCGAGCTCGGGGTGTACGGCGGAACCTGGGCATCGGCCATCACCGGCCCGGGCGACATCGCCTGGATGCGCAACACCGTGGGGTACGACGGCCTGATGCGCTGGGACCAGCCATGGGACAGCGTGATACCGAACATCGCCGAGTCCTTCGAGATGGACGAGACCGGCACGGTATACACGTTCGTCCTGCGGGCCGGCATGAAGTGGTCTGACGGCGAGCCGTTCACCGCTGACGACCTGGTCTTCGCCTACGAGGACATCCTCTCGAACCAGGAGATCCCCTCGTCGGTGCCCGGCCTCAAGCCGTACCTCGACCCCGCGGGCAATCCCGCCACCTTGGAGAAGGTCGACGACCACACGGTGCGGTTCACGTTCGCCGAGCCGAAGGGTGTCTTCCTCGACGAGCTGGCCGACCCCGAGGGCTACCACATCACCGCCTGCCCTCGGCACTATCTCGAGCAGTTCCATCCGAAGTACAACCCCGATGTCGAGCAGCTGGTCGCCCAAGAGGGCCTGGGGTCGTGGTTCGATCTGATGGAGCGCAAGCGCAACCCCTGGGACAGCCCGGAGCTGCCGGTCGTCTTCGCCTGGCAGGCCACGACGCCGTTGTCCAGCGGGTCGCGCGTCGTCGCCACTCGAAACCCCTACTACTGGAAGACCGATCCAGAGGGCAGCCAGCTACCGTACATCGACCAGGTCGTCTTCAACGTCGTCGAAGACACCGAGGTCATGATGCTCCAGGCCGCGAACGGCGATCTCAACTTCCACGGACGTCATTTCAACGTCGCCACCAACCGGCCCGTGCTGGCCCAGAGCCGAGAGACGGGCGATTACGACTTCTACGAGCTGGTCGTCTCGACCATGAACGAGATGATCATCATGCTCAATCTCAACCACAAGGACCCCGCCCTGCGGGCACTCTTCCAGAACAAGGACTTCCGTATCGGACTGTCCCACGCCATCAACCGCGACGAGATGATCGCGGCCGTGTGGCAGCAGCAAGGGGAGCCGTGGCAGGGCGCGCCGAAGGCGGGCTCGGACTATTACGACGAAGAGTTCGGCACGCAGTATCTGGAGTACGACGTCGCCCTGGCCAACCAGCATCTCGACCAGGCCGGGCTCACCGGCCGTGACGGGAGCGGCGTCCGACTGCGTCCGGACGGACAACCGCTGTTGTTCAATGTCGAAGTGGCGCTCAACGCGGTCAATCCCACGTGGCCGGCCGCCATGGAGCTGGTCAAGGCTTACTGGGCCGAGGTCGGCGTCCGCATCAACGTCAGCAGCCAAGACCGTACGATCTGGACAGCCCAAGTAGAAGCCAACGACCACGACGCGTGCGTGTGGAACGGCGCCGGGGGTCTGGGCGACGAGCTCTCGAGCGGCTTCTACTACCTTCCGTTCCATCAGAAGGGCTCGCGGTGGGCGATGCTCTGGTCGCTGTGGTACGTCTCGAATGGACGAGACGGCGAAGAGCCCCCCGAGCACGCAAAGCGGCAGCTGGAACTCTACGACCAGCTGCAATCGGAGGTCGACGCCGACCAGCGCGCGGAACTCTTCAAAGAGATCATCGCCATCGCGAAGGAACAGTTCTATGTGATCGGCACGGCCGTACCGGCCGAGGGTTACGGCATAGTGGCCAACAGCTTCCACAATGTGCCGGAGTCGATGCCCAGCGCGGATCGTTACGCCACCCCTGGTCCCACCCGACCCGAGCAATACTACATTGCCGATAGCTGAGGTCGGCACATCGTCATCCATGTGGCCCCGGTTGGGGGCGTCGATACGGGGCTCACGGCTCGACGGAAGCCTCGGCAGAACTATTCAGATCGGGCTTGTTCTCGCATCAGGACATCGACCTCTTTCCACCTGATCGGTAATACACGAGCCAACGACATTTCGCCACAGAGATGTTTTAGGAGGCACGCATGCCGCCCGACGCGAACACGTACAACCAGGTTTCTCGTCGTACCGTGGTGGCAGGGTTGACTGCAGCCCTTGCTGTTCCAGCCCTTTCCGGCGCCGCGCACGCGACCCGTACCACCAGCACGACGAGCACGCCAGGCCCTGGGCCAGTGATCTGGACGACCAACGATCTGCTGGACCGCGCGAAAGACCGGGTCGCCCGCAAGACCGAACCGTTCTACGGCGCGTGGTTGAAGACGCTCAGCCAGGCTGAAAACGTGCTCGGCATGTCGCTTCCGGGCTACCACGGGCCCAATGAGAACACCTATTACGTCCGCGGTCGTGAACACAGCATGTACGCGCGCGACCTGGCGATCTGCTACCGGATCACCGGTGAGCGGCGCTTTCTCGACAAGCTCAAGGAACTGCTGCACAACTGGGCACGCGACGCGATCGATCACCCGTACCCCGAGCCACCGCGCCTTTCGTTGCCTGGCGGGCAGGGCCCATACATCGCCCCGCTGGCTGTGGAGGTGTTCCCGGGCAGCAATCTCCCGCATGGCACGGGCCTGAGAATCGGCCGGATCATGCCGAAGTTCGCCGACGCCTACGCCATGGTCTGGGACGAGATGAGCCAGGACGAGCGGGCTGACGTCGACGAGTGGATGCGGCTGATGATCGCACCTACTCTGGAGTCCCGGCGCCTGTGGGCCGAGTTCGAATATCATCACACTGACGGCGTTATCAATCTACCGCCATACTTCGGCGAGCAGTACTTCAACAATCATCTCACTGCTCATACCCTCGCTCTTGCCGCGATCGGCTACACCTTGCGGAACAAGGACCTCGTCGAGTATGCGATCAACAGCGCAGAGCATCCGCGCAACCTGCAGGCGCTCATCGATGGATGCATCCTCATGCCCGACGACCTCGGTACGGGCGAACCTAGCGACCTCAGCAAGGAAGACCCGACCCTCATCGCGGGTATGCCGCCGCCGCTGCCCGGCGAGATCTGGGACAGATACCGCACCAACGGCAACCGCGGAATGCTTTACACCACGCTCAACCTTCGCTTCTTGATGCTCATGGCAGAGATGACGCACAACAACAAGCATTCCCACAGCTCGGTCAAGGGATATCGCGACTATTACGACTACGTCGGCCCGAACGGCGAGAACCTCGAGATCTCGTTCGAAGTGTATTCACCCTGGTGGATCACTCGCCAAGCATCGTCGGTCAACTCGCCATACTACGATCACGAGCAGGAAGACCCCGGGTTCGACCGTATCGCCAATGACCGCGTCACTCATGAGCTCAGCTCGTGGGAGTTCGCCGCTCGGCAGTATCCCGGGAACAGCAAGATCAAGCAAGCACTCCAATCGTGGGACCGAGTGCTGTTCGATATGGACACCTGGGGCTGGACCGCCGTCCTGACCCATGGCTCGGACTTGGGCGACTAGCCCCCGAACGCACAGCAGATTACCTACTCAGCTCGGCCAACGCCGGGGTATCGGGCTGAGGCCGAGCCGCATCTGAAAGGTTCCATGCGGGCCTTTACCGGTTCACGGGCGGAGCACAGGGTGCTGCGCCGGAGATGACTGGAGGCGCTGATGTCGTACGATGCCAGCTCGCACCACCTATCTCGCCGCGCCGTCATGGGCGGCCTTGCCGGCCTTTTGGCCGCACCGTCTGTGCCTGTTCCGGCGCAGGCGTCGAACAACAACAGCAGTTCTGACCCAGGACCTGTCATCTGGACGACAGATGACATGCTGGACCGCGCAAAAGACCGGATCGCACGAAAGACCGAACCGTTCCACAGCGCGTGGTTGAACATACTCGGCGAGGCTGAGGCGGTGCTCAGCATGTCGCTCGCGGGCTACCACGGGCCCAATGAGAATACCTATTCCACCCGTGGCCGTGCACACAGTCGGTACGCCCGCGACCTGGCGATCAGTTACCGGATCACCGGTGCGCAACGTTTTCTGGACAAGCTCAAGGAACTGTTGCACAGCTGGGCTCGCGACGCGATCGATCACCCGTATCCCGACCCGCCGCGCCTGACGTTGCCCGGAAACCGAGGTCCGTACGTCGCGCCACCGACCGCCGAGGTGTGGCCGGGAAGTAACCTTCCGCACGGAACCGGGCTCCGGATAGGCCGGATCATGCCGAAGTTCGCCGACGCTTACGCCATGGTTTGGGACGAGATGAGGCAGGACGAGCGAGCGGACGTCGACGAATGGATGCGGCTGATGATCGCACCCACTCTCGAGTGTCGGCGCCTGTGGGCCGAGTTCGACTACAACAACCCGGCCCCGTTCTTCGGCGAGCAGTACTTCAACAATCACCTGACTTCCCAGACTCTCGGGCTCGCCGCGATCGGCTACACCCTGCGGAACAAGGACCTCGTCGAGTACGCGATCGACAGCCGCGACCATGCGCTCAACCTGCGGGCGCTCATCGACGGCTGCATCCTCATGCCCGACGACCTCGGCACCGGCTTGCCGAGCGACCTCAGCTGGGAAGACCCGACCCTCACCGCGGGTATGCCGCCGCCGCTGCCCGGTGAGATCTGGGACAGGTACCGCACCAACGGCAACCGCGGAATGCTCTACACCCTGCTCAACCTTCGCCTGTTGATGCTCATGGCTGAGATGACGCACAACAACAAGAATTCCCGCAGCACTATAAGCAACCACGTCGACTACTACGGTTACGTCGGCCCGAACGGCGAGAACCTCGAAATATCGTTCGACGTCTATTCGCCCTGGTGGATCACCGGCCAAGCTTCGGCCGTGAACTCGCCGTACTACGACCATGAGCAGGAGAATCCTGGCTTCGATCGCATCGCCAACGCCATCAACAATCACGAGCTGAGCTCGTGGGAACTGGCTGGCCGGCACTATCCCGAGAACGGCAAGATCAGGGAAGCACTCCAGGCATGGGACCGGGTGATTTTCGATGCTGAAACATGGGGCTGGTCCGCGGTCCTGACCCATGGGCCGGACCTCGACGACCAATGATTGTCGGCGACGTCGTGCTGTTCGGCGGACAGGTTCAGCACCTGCCGGCTCACCCACAGGGGCCCCGCCCGCCACCGCCTTGACTGTTTCGTGTTCAGCGTCCTCCAACTTGATTGTGACCGACCGCGCGGGAGCGATAACGCAATGAAGACACCACCACCGAACATCCTGCTGATCTGCACCGACCAACAACGCTTCAGTGCGCTGCGGGCATACGACAACCCTGAGATCAATACTCCGAACCTCGACCGACTCGCCGGCGAAGGTGTGTTGTTCGAGAACTGCTACGTGCAGAACCCCGTCTGCGGCCCGTCTCGCGCCAGCCTGATGACCGGCCAGTACGTCCACGCGCATGGCGAGTGGGCCAATGGAGTTGCCCTTCCCGCCCATGCTCGGCTGTTCACGAAAGACCTTGCCGAGGCGGGGTACGACTGCGGCCTGGTCGGCAAACTACACCTGGCTGCCTGTCAGCACGGACGTACAGAGCAACGCCTCGACGATGGCTTCCGCGTGTTCCGGTGGGCACACGACCCGTACAGAGGATCGTCCGAAAACGCCTACCACCGCTGGCTCAAGGCCAGCCGCCCGGACCTCTACGAGGCCGCGCTCGACCCCGATTCCGACGTCGACTTCGACACCATGCCGACCGAAGCCCACTACAGCCGGTGGGTCGGCAACGAGACCATCGACTATCTGACGTCCAGCCGGGACAAGGACAAGCCGTTCTGTTTCATCGCCAACTTCTTCGATCCCCACCCCGGGTTCGGTGCTCCCAAGGAGTACATGGACCAGTACGATCCGGCTACGCTGTCGCGTCCGGTCACCACGACCGACGAGCTCGAGACCAAGCCGCCGATCTACACCGAGGCGTCCAAGGAGTCGTACCCGGACTCCAAGGGCTACGTGGACTACACCGATGACGAGCTGCAGGAGACCAAGGCCGCCTACTACGCCATGGTCACGCTCGTCGACGACGAAGTCGGGCGCATTCTCAATGCTCTGGACGACGAAGGGCTCGCGGACAACACCGTCGTGATCTTCACCAGTGATCACGGCGAGATGTTGGGCGACCACCAGCTCATGCTCAAGGGCCCGATGATGTACGACGTCGCTGTCCGCGTGCCGTTGCTGCTTCGCTGGCCGGGCGTCATCCCGCCCGGTCAACGACGGCCTGAGCTCGTCCAGTGGGTGGATCTCGCGCCGACACTCCTCGAGGCAGCCGGCGTAGCGGTCAGGTCCACGCACCAAGGCGCCAGCTTGCTCGGCCTCGTCACACGCACGGCACCGTGGGTGCGCGACTGGGCATTGAGCGAGTACCGCAACAGTGGAGCACCCTACGAGCAGGGCGTGTACACGACCATGCTTCGGCACGACCGGTGGAAGATCGTCGTCCACCACGGAGATCCAGCGACGGCTCGGCCGAGAACAGGCGAACTATACGACCTGGCGAACGACCCGAACGAGCTGACCAATCTTTGGGACGAACCAGAGCATCACGCGACCAGGGCCGGCCTGCAGGAGAAGCTGCTCGACGTCCTGGTCGCAACCGAGGACCGCAGTCAGGAACGAGAGGCAGCATGGTGAGTGGCGGCCCCGACGCCGGACCGTCCGGAGTGGCGGCAGCAGAATGCGCCCGGTAGGCCGAGCGAAGGCCACCGGCTCGCTCCGACGAGACTTCCCTCCAGCGGCCGGTTGACGGTCGCTGCTTCATCATCCCGGGAGGGAAGACGTGCTCCGCATCGGACTGATCGGCACCGAGAACTCGCATACCGACTATTTCGTCCGTCACCTCAACGTCGACAACGGCCGGGAAGGATGCCGCGTCGTTGCGCTGGCGGGCGGCGACACCGAAAAGAACCGCACGTTGGCTGCCATGGGGCAGATCGACCACATTGTCGAGTCCGCCGAGGACCTCATCGACCTGGTCGATGCCGCGGTCGTCGCCGATCGACATGGTGGCCTACATCGACAAAATGCGGTGCCCTTGCTGGAGGCCGGCAAGCACGTCTTCGTCGACAAGCCCACGGCCACCACCGTCGCCGACACCGAAGCGATCATCACCGCCGCCACCAAGGGCGGGGGCGTGCTCGCATCCTGGTCAGCCGTGCGCCTGGCCCGTGAGATCACCGAGGTGAAACACGCGGCCGGGCGCCTCGGCGCCCTGCAGGTCGTGACGATGACCGGTCCGGCGGATCCCGATGACCCCCATGCCGGGCTGTTCTTCTACGGCCCGCATGTCGTCGAGCCCGCTCTGGAGCTGCTGGGCAATCCCGAGGTTGGCGACATCCACGTCGACACCATCGAACACACTGTCGTCGTCACCACCCAGGCCGCGGGAACACAGCTGGTGCTGACATTCGTCCGGCCCGATGACGACGGCCGGATCCCCTGGCACATCGCGGCGGCCGGTCGACACGGCATCGTCGCGACGGACATCACTCTCGGGCTCGACTACAACGCCCGCGGAATCGACCACTTCCTCCACGCCGTCGAGAGCGAACAGCCACCGATGCCGTACGAGCAGCTCATCCCACCGGTGCGGCTGCTGGAGGCGGTCGCCGAGGCCATCTGAGCCACCCCCACCGAACTCTCCTCCGCCACCGACAGAAGGAGCGCTGGCGCGCATGATCAACACACCAATCCGGGTCGGCCTGATCGGCCTCGGCCGCAGCGGGTGGGACCTCCACGCCGCCGGGTTGGCCGAGCTCGACCAGTACACGATTGTCGCGGTCGCCGACCCGGATCCCGAGCGCCGCGCGGAAGCCAGGAGCAGGTTCACCTGCGCCACGTATTCAGAACCCGAAGCCCTCCTGGGCGACCCCCAGGTCGAGCTTGTCGTCGTGGCGACGCCATCGCATACGCACGTTCCGCTCGGCCTCGCCGCGCTCGACGCCCGCAAGCACGTCGTCGTCGAGAAGCCGATGGCCCAGACCACGGCCGACGTCGACACGCTGATGGCGGCCGCCGACAAGGCCGACCGGATCGTCACCTGCTTCCAGAACAACCGGTTCGAACCCATTTTCATGGCCGTCCGCAAAGTCATCGACTCCGGCCGGCTCGGTGAGCTGGTCCTCATCCGCCGCTCGATCCACCGCTACATCCGCCGCGCGGACTGGCAAGTACTCCGCGCGTTCGGCGGCGGCGAGCTGTCGAACACGGCATCACACTTCCTCGACCAACTGCTCCTGCTTCTGGACGACGGCCCCATCGAGCTGCTGGCCGACCTGCGCCACACGGTTTCCGCCGGTGACGCCGAAGACCACGTCAAACTCGTCCTCAAACCGAAGACCGGCCCGCTGGTGGATCTTGAGTCCAGTTGCACGATCGCCACCCCACAGAACACCTGGTTCATCGCCGGCACCACCGGCACCCTGGCGAGCGTCGCCGGTGGTCTGCACATCACGTGGTATGACCCGGCAACTGTCGACGAGCCACGGCTGGTGGAGGGTGCCGCACCCGAGCGGGCATATCCGAGCCCGGAGACGATCACCTGGCAGGAAGAAACCATTCAGACGCCGCCGGGCAGCGGGCTACGGACCCTCCTCTACTACCAGCACCTCGCCCGAACGTTGCGCGACGGCGAAGACCTGTTCGTCACCCCAAAGAGCGTCCGCCGCCAGATCGACATCATCGAACGCGCCCGCCAGCGAACCGGCCTGCTCTAGCCCTGTCGGCGGGACCGGACGGGTCGATCGTCGCCACCATGACGCCGCCACACGAGCGCACGGGTGCGTGGTCGCGCGGGGTCACTAGTCCAGGACTCCCAGCCGGCGCTGTTCCTCCTCGTTCGCTGCCATGTACGCCTCGCGAGCGTCCCACGCCTCGGTCGCGTGGCAGTACTCGACCATGTGCAGGGTGTCGGCGAACGGGTCGGCCACGGCGTCCAATCGGGTGCCGAGTTCACTGGCCAGCGCGTCCTGGACGTCGCGGTACGCCGGGTTGCCGGCCAGGTTCTCCAGCTGCCACGGATCCGAATCGTTGTCGAACAGTAGCCACGGCTCACGCCCCAGCGTCTCGGCGTAGGTCCACCGCACGGTCCGCAGTCCGCGCCACTCGGGCACCCCCTGCACCAATGCCTCGTCGAAGCGGCACTGGTTCATGATAAGGACCGGCCGGTCCTCACCGCGCTCGCCGCGCAGCTGCGGCAGTAGGCTCGTACCGTGCGCCCGGCTCGGTGCACTCAGGCCGGTCATGTCGAGAAGGGTCGGGACGAGATCGACGGTCGAGCACGGCGCCTCGTGTACGTGCGGCGGCAGCTGCTCCGGCCAGCGGACTACCAGCGACACGTGGATCGCTTCCTCGTACGGCAGCTGCTTCTTCATCATCCCGTGCGCCCACAACATGTCGCCATGGTCAGACGTGAACACCACGATCGTGTCCTGCCGCCGTCCGCGCCGATCCAGCTCGACGAGCAACCGGCCCACTTGGTCGTCGATGGCCGACACGGCTGCGTAGTACGACCGGAGCGTCTCGTGCGGGTCGAGGTCGCGGGCCAGCGGATTGTCGATGGCCGTCCGCGCGTTCGGCGCCAGGGTGAGCTCGCGCGGATCGTACCGCTGGCGGTACTCGTCGGGCACCTGGTCGTAGGGGTCGTGTGGCGGACCCCACGACACAAACAGAACGAACGCCTCGTCGTCGGCCACCGAGCCGAGGAAGTCGACGGCCAGGTCGGTCTGGACGACGGGTTCGTAGCCTCCGGCGAGAATGGGCTCCGCGGAATCACGGTAGTAGGTCGGCCGGAAGTAGTCGTGCGCGCAGTTGTAGGCCGCCCAGTAGTCGAAGCCGTGACGGCGGTTGCCCGGCGGGGTGAACTTCGTGCGGGGCACGCCGTCCAGATGCCACTTGCCGACGTACCCGGTACGGTAGCCGGCCGATCGCATGACCCGGCCGATCGACGGCACATCAGCGGCCATCGGCACGTCGTTCGCCACGGCACCATGGACGTGCGGGAACAGGCCCGTGAGCAGCGTCCCCCGATTAGGCGTACACACTGGTGAGTTGGCGTAGCAGCGACGCGCCAGCACTCCCTCGTGCGCCAATTGGTCGATCCACGGAGTGCGCACCACCGGATTCCCCATGCAGCCCAGGTCGCGTCCGCGCAGTTGGTCGGCGAACAAGAACAGCACACTCGGACGCTCCCGGCTCATCGACCGTCTCCTCACTCCACAGGGGTTCACACCTGGCGTCATGTAGGCACGCGGACCGGCCGTCCGAAGCGCGCGGAGTCGTAGATCGCGACGGCGGCCGCCACCACCGAGCGTCCCCACTCTCCATCAACCTCGGGGGTTCGCCGGTCGCGTACCGCCCGGCCGAAGTCGGTCAGTTGGTACGCCAGCGCCTGCCAGTAGTCGGCCTGGGGCGGCGCCGACCGCGGCACCAGCTGGATTGCCTCGCCGGCGGAGTGTCGCCACAGTCCATGCGCATGCGAGAGGTGCAGCGCACCCTTCTCCAGAACGACGTTCATCTCCTCGGTGTGCGGGAAGCCCGACCCGAGCTCGACGACGCTGGCATGAACGCCGTTCGCCAGTTCCACGACAGCCAGGCCGTCGGTCTCGACATCGTCGGCGTCACGCGGTCCGGTCGCCGCCGCCAGCACCCGGCGGATGAGTGCCCCGGCGAGCCACTGGAACTCCTCGATCGCATACGTGCCGGTGTTGAACAGGACCCCGCCGCCGGCAGCCGACCTGCGGCGCATCCAGGCCGGTCGATCCGCCGGGTAGTGCAGGGTGCGCCGCGCGCTCATCAGCACGACGTCGCCGAGCTCGCCGCTGTCGATGACGCGCTTGGCCGCCCGCAGCCTGGCGTGCTGGCGCTGCATGGCATGGCAGACGCCGACCAGTACCCCGGCTTCCCGGCACACCGCCAGCATCGCGTCGCAGTCGGCGACCGACACAGCCATCGGCTTCTCGACCAGCACGTGCAGCTTCCGCTCGGCGGCTGCCCGGACCACGTCGGGATGGGCGAGGGTGGGTACCGCGACGACGACGGCGTCGAGGCCGGCTCCGTCGACCATGGCGTCGAAGCTGGCGTAGGCGGGGACGTCGTAGGCGCGAGCCAGGGCGTCGGCTTGATCGGGCACGACGTCGTAGACTCCGGCGAACGTCACGTCGCCGAGGCCGACCGCCGCCTGCAGATGCTTGGCAGCGACGTCACCGGCACCGACCAGGCCCAGCCGAACCTGCGTCATCAGCGCATGCCGAGGATGTCGATCGTGTCGCGCCAGGACAGCGCGCCGCCGTCGACCAGCCAGACGACCCCGTTGACAAAGCTGGCGGCGTCGCTGGCGAGGAAGCAGACGACCTCGGCGATCTCCGGCGCCTCGCCGACCCGTCCCAGGAGCGAACGGCTGCGCAGGTCCCACTCGAGCTCCTCGCGGTCGTCCGCGTGCTCCAGCCGGTTGCGCATCGAAGTGGTCATGGTGCCGCCGGGGCAGCAGCAGTTGACGCGGATGCCGTACGGCGCCAGGTCGACGGCGAGGTTCTTGGTCAACAGCGCGACGCCGCCCTTGGTCGAGCCGTACGCCAGATTGTCCGGGTAGCCCAGGAACGACCGGGTCGAGCCACAGTTGATGACCGACGCTCGGTCGCTGCGGCGCAGGTGGGGTAGCGCGTACTTCGTCGCCAGCAACGGTCCGCGCAAGTTGATCGCATAGACCCGGTCGAACGTCTCGACGCTCATCGTTTCGAGCGACGTGTCTGAGGTGAAGGCGTGCTCGGTGATCCCCGCGTTGTTGTAGAGCACGTCGATGCCGCCGAACGTGTCGGCCGTCGCCTCCATCAAGCCTTGCAATTGCGCCGGATCGGACACGTCGCAGTGCTCGTAGGCCGCGGTGCCGCCGGCGGCGCGGATCGCCTCGACCGTGCGCAGGCCGTCGCCGTCGTCCACGTCCGACACCATGACCGACGCGCCGCGCCGCGCCGCCAGCCGTGCGGTCGCAGCGCCGATGCCCCGCGCCGCACCAGTGATCACGAACCTCAGGCCCTCGAGGTCAGTCATCGATGTCCTCGCCATGCGTCAGCACCGCCGACCAACGGCGGCAAGGCCCACGACTTCGCCGATCACGGCTCGGCGACGGACAACGTGGATCCTCCGACGACATGGCACCTCCTGTGTCGATCTGCCCACCGACGTTGTGCCGACCGCCTCTGGGGTGGCCTATCATTGGGGGCAATGAAACGTTCAAATCCGGGTTCGGAGACCTAACCAGAGGGTTGGCCATCGTGTCAATACCTACCGCTCAACTGCGACGACTTGCGACGAGGCGAAAAGGTAGCGATTCACTAGCACCGTCAGCCGGCACGCAGGCACGTCGTGGTCACCCAGGAGGCGACATGGACAGAACCATGGGCTCGTACCGCATCACCGATCAGATCTACCGCAACCCGTTGGCATCGGACGCCGACGTCGAGGGCTTCCGGCTCGAGGGCCATGCCGAGGTTTCCTTCCCTCGTGGCAGGATGCGGATGGCCAATGTGATCGATCCCGCCGAGGGTCAGCGGGCCAACTTCGTCTTCTGGTGCCCGGAGGAGTTCCCGGAGGACATCGCGGTCTCCTGGAACGTGTGGCCGTTACGTGAGCCCGGCCTGTGCATGCTGTTCTTCGCGGCCACCGGCCGGAATGGTGAAGACATCTTCGACCCAGGCCTGGAGGAGCGCACCGGCGAGTACCACCAATACCACCACGGACAGATCAACGCCTTCCACGTCTCGTACTTCCGGCGCAAGCTCCGCGAAGAACGCGCCTTCCACGCCTGCAACCTGCGCAAGAGCTACGGTTTCGATCTGGTGGCGACCGGAGCCGATCCCATTCCCGACGTTGACGACGCCGATCCGCCGTACCGGCTGCTCTTGGTCAAGTGCGGGCCATACATCTCGTTTTCCATCAACGACCTGCCGATCTTCAGCTGGCACGATGACGGGCAACGCCACGGCCCTCGCCTCGGCGGCGGCCGCATCGGCTTCCGGCAGATGGCGCCGTTGCTCGCGGAGTACGACAACCTGGAGGTGCATCGAGTGCAGCCGGCATGAACCTGGACCTGGCCGCGCTCACGACATGGACGACGTCATGTGGCGCTGGAGTCGCGCACCACTAGCTCCGGCTCGAACACCACCTGCTGGTGTTCGTGCTTGCCCGGCGCAGTCTCGGCCAGTAGCAGCTCGGCGGCGGTCCGGCCAAGCAGCTGCCGCGGCTGGCGCACCGAGGTCAGCGGCACGCCCGCCGCCGCGGCGAAATCGATGTCGTCGTAGCCCACGATCGCGACGTCTTGGGGCACCCGGATGCTGGCCCGACTCAGCGCCTGCAGCACACCCAAAGCGACCAGGTCGTTGGCGCACAGCACAGCGGTCGGCAGCTCGGCGCCGGCGATCATCCGGTCGCCGGCCTGCCGCCCGCCGACGACGTCCGGTGCCGGCGCCGCGATGACCGTCAGCTGCGCGTTGGTCCCGCTCGCCGCGATCGCCTCCATCGCACCGTTGTAGCGCTCTTGTACCTGGCGCTGCGTCGACGGCCCGCCGACGAACGCGATCCGGCGATGTCCGGCGTCGATGACGTGCTGGGCCGCGAGCCGGCCGCCGAGAACGTCGTCGACGGCGACCGAACACTCCACCGACGAGTCGCCGCGCCGGTCGAACAGCACCACCGGCGTGCCGCGGTCGCGCAGCGCCTTGATACGCCCGTCGGACGTGCCGATCGGGTTGATCAAAACGCCCCGTACGCGCATCTCGGCCAGCAGATCAAGGTGCGCGGCCTCCTTGTCCTCATCCTTGTCGGAGTTGCACAGGATGACCGCCAGGCCGTGCTGGTTGGCCATGTCCTCGACACCTCGCGCGACGTCGGTGAAGAACGGGTTGGCAACGTCGAGCACTACAAGTCCCAGCGTCCGGCTACGCCCGACCCGCAGCTGCCGGGCGGTGTCGTTGCGGACGAACCCCAACTCGGCGATCGCCGCGTTCACGCGCTCCCTGGTGGCCTCAGCGACGAGGTCCGGTCGGTTGAGCACGTTGGACACCGTGCCCAGCGAAACGCCGGCGTGCTGCGCGACTGCGATCATGTTCGGAGATGTAGCCACTATCGCAGCTTACTGCCCGAACCGAAATGGTGAGCGACTCCGGAGGCTGGCCAGCACCTACGTCGATGGAGCGCGCCGACGACCTGATCGCCGAGCTGCCCGAGCGGGCGTGGCGGCGGCTGTCGGTCGGAGTCGGCGCACCCGGCCCCCGCGAGTACGACTGGGCACGAGTCCCGGGTCCGGGTCGCCTGGCGGCCCGGCCGCGGGCACTGGCTGCTGGTCCGGCGATCCATCAGCGACCGCCGTCGCAGTACTAGTTGCCCAGTACCGGTGATCAACTGTTCGCCAGACCTCTCCGCCCACCCCGGGATGCGACGTCCGCGTACCGCTCACTGAGCGCCTGGCACGGCCATACTGCGACCGAGCTCGGCCCGGGAGCCGATGCCGAGCTTGCGGTAGACACGGGACAGATGCGCTTCCACTGTCTTCGGATGGACGCACAGCGTCTGCGCCACCTCGCGATTGGTGAGCCCGGTGGCAGCGAGCTCGGCGACCCGCCTTTCCGACGGCGACAGCTCGTTGCCCAAGACAGGGCCGGGCATGGCTCGCTCAAGTTCGCTCCGGGCACGATCGGCCCACAGGCGCACGCCCATGGCCTCGAACGTCGCCAGCGCCTGCTCGAACGTCGCGGCGCTGGCGCGCTTCTGGCGGCGTCGCCGCTGGACCTGTCCCAAGACCATCTGGGTCCGGGCGCGCTCGAACGGCATCGGCAGGCGTCGGTGCTCCTCGAGCGCGAGCTCGACCGCGGCGAGCGCGGCACTCAGCTCGCCGTTGGCAGCGAGCAGCAGCGCTCGGCACCGCGCGCCTAACGCCAGCGCCCATGCCCGGTCGAGGCGCCTGCCCTGACCCTCCAGGTGCTCGACCAGCTCCCGCGCCTCGTCGTAGCGGCCGGCGCCGATCATGGCCTCCGCTGCGTCGGCCGCATAGGGCGCAGCGGTGGGTTCGCCGTACCCCATGGTGCGAGCGCCGGCCACCATCGGTGCCAGGATTTCGGCGGCCGCCGCGTGATCACCTCGCGAGAGCTCGACCAGCCCGAGGGTGACGGTCGGCCACACCATGGCGGCCAAACAGCTCCCGCGCTTGAAGATCACCAGCGCCTCCTGCGCGCCGGACCGACCCTCGTCGACGTCACCCGCATACGCCGCGACCACGGCCTGCGTCGCGAGTGCCGTCCCCCGCGCGATGTCGCTGCCGAGCTCGCGCGCCCGCTCGAGGCTATCGTCGGCCACCAGCCGGGCCGCACTCAGGTCACCCGCCCAGCACTCGATGATCCCAAGGTGGAAGGCGCTGTGAACGACGTCGCTCTCCTCGCCTCGCTCCAGACACCGCTGACGCACGGACCGCAACGCCGCCCGCCCCTCGTCGAGCCGCCCAGACCACGCCAGGAGCAGCGCGCTGATGAGGCTCGGGCGCAGCATCACCGGCACCGACTCCTCTGGCTGCTCCAAGTCCAGTGCCCGCAGCCGCGCCGACTCGTCGAGACCATCGCCGCTGAGGTACCGGGTCATCACCGCTGCCGCCAGGGCCTTGGCCAGCAGTCCCGGCGCCTCGAGCGGCTCCAGCTCGGCCACCGCCTCCGCAGCTCGCGCCCGAGCGTCGAGGATGCGGCCCAGGTTTGCGAGCACGTAGATGTACTCGACCAGGATCTCGCCGCGCAGGCGGCCGTCGATGCCGGGCTCCTGAAGGGCCTCGTCGAGGTGCTCCGCCGCCTCCTGGTAACTGTCATCGTGCAACCGGATGGTGGCCAGCGAACGCAACGCCGAGGCCCGGGGCGGGCCCGTCGGCAGGGTGGCCACCGCCTTCTCGGCGAGTGACCGGGCTCGCGCCACGTCCCCCGCGTCGAACCAGTGTCCGATCAGAGCGAGGGTACGCTCCTCGCTCGCCGATCCGAGCCGGAGCGCGTGCTCGAGGAACTCTGCCGCCGCCGCGGGTGCGCCCCTGGCTCGCGCGTGGACGGCAGCGCGGTCCAGCGCCTCGAGGGTGTCCGGCTCGGAGCGGATCGACGCCAGCGCCAGGTGGCGCGCCCGCTCCTCCACGCCGGTCACTACCGAGGCCAGCCGACGGTGCAGCTCTCGGCGCTCGTGGGCGGGGACGTCGTCCAAGATCCCGGCCGCGAGCAGTGGATGGGTAAACCCGATCCGGTTGCCGCGCAGCTCGATCAGTCCAGCCCGCTCGGCGTGCTCGAGTCCACGTCGCAGCTCGACGTCGTCGCCGTCGACGACGGGCCGGATGTAATCGACGCGGGGGTCGGCCAGCGCCGCGGCCGCCCGGAGGACGTGCCGGGTCGGCTCGTCGACCCCAGCGAGGCGTGTACCCACCAATCGTCCCAGCGTGTCGGGAAGCGGGCCGGCCGGGTCGCCGCGGTCCTCGGGGTCGAAGGCGCGCGCCAGCTCCAGCGCGAACCATGGGTTGCCCCCGGAAAGAGCCGCGATCCGTTCCAAGGAGGGGCGCGGGAAGGTGCGTTCGAGCCGCGACTCGAGCACGTGGTGGAGATCGACCGGCTCCAGCGGTCCCACCTCCAGCCGCGTGATGCGGTCGTGCTCGATGAGGGCGAGAATCTCCGGATGCCCGGTTCGGACGGTGACCAGCAGTGCCACCGGCGTGCTGACCCGGCGCAGGGCGAAGCCCACGGCGTCCTGGCTGGCGGGGTCCATCCACTGCCAGTCGTCGACCGCCAGTAGCACGGGGGCGGTGTCACCCAGCTCCTCGAGCAGCGACAACAGCGCCGCACCCACCGCACGAGCGTCGATGGCCGACGTCGGCTCGTCGACTTGCAGCAACACCTGTTCGAACGCCCAGCGCTGGGGTGGTGGGAGGACATCCAGGAGGACCGGGTCGACCTGCGCGGCGAGGTCGGCCAATGCCGCGTAGGCCAACGATGCCTCTGCGGCATTGGGGGCACAGCGCAGCACCGTGCTCCCCGCATCCGTTGCGATGTCGAGTCCCGCCCGCCACAGCGTGGTCTTGCCGATTCCCGGGTCTCCCATGAGAACCAGCAGGCCCGACAGCTCTTCGCTCGGCCCGAGGAGCTGCTGCATGGCCGACAGCAGGGAGTCACGGCCCAAGATCTCCGGGAGCACGACGCCAGTGTCCCAGAATGTCGGGTTACCGAGGTAGGGAAACACCCGATTCCTCGAGGCCCGTGTGCACATAGCGTCGAACAGGCCCCGCCGCGAGCAAGGAGGAACTTATGCGCAGCGCCTACCGCGTCCTCGCCTACGTGATCGCCGCCGAAGTCGTCGTTCAGGCCGCCGCTCTCGCGTGGATGTTCTCCGGGCTCGGTCGATGGATTCAGGACGGCGGCGTGCTCGACAAGGCCACCATGGAGGAGGAGGGCGGTCCGCTGCCGTTCCCCGAGCTCGTCGGCATCATCGTGCACGGCATCAACGGCCAGGTGCTGATTCCGCTTCTGGGAGTGATCCTGCTGATCGTCAGCTTCTTCGCGCGGGTACCGCGCGGGGTGGTCATCGCCGCGTCGCTGCTCGGCCTGATCGTGCTGCAGGTGATCCTCGGGATGACAGCCAGAGGCGGAGTGCCGATCAGTTCCATGGTGCACGGCGCCAACGCACTGCTGATCTTCGCCGTAGCGCTGCTGGCGGCCAACCGGGCGCGGAGCGAGGCCACCGAGCCGCGGCCCTCCGCGAGCGCCGATGTGGGGGTCTAGGCGCCGCCGGATCGTCGCTGGCCTCACCGGCTGCGCGCTGCTGCTCGCGCCGCTCGCCTGGATGTGGCAGGCCAGCCTGGTGCCGCGCTCGTACTCCGTTGCCGAGATGGGCACGCCCGACCTCGGCGGCGGTGCGGCGCACGCCCACCCCGACCACCGTGTCGCCGTGCCCGACCTCACCGAACCCGGCGACGGCACACCCGATGTGCGGGTGCGGCTGATCGCCCGGAGCGACACGATCCGACTCGACTCCGGCCAGGAGATGCACGGCCTCACCCTCAACGGCACCTCGCCCGGGCCGGTGATCCGGGCCGAAGTCGGGCAGCTGGTCGAGGTCGAACTGTTCAACGAGTCGGTCACGGATGGGACGACGCTGCACTGGCACGGCGTCGAGGTGCCGAACGCGATGGACGGTGTCGCGGGTGTCACGCAGGACGCCGTCCCGGTCGGGAGTACGTTCACCTACCGCTTCCGGCCGCCACGGGCGGGCACCTATTGGTACCACTCCCACCAGGTGTCCCACGAGCAGGTGCCGCGCGGCCTCATCGGCGCGCTGGTGGTGGAGCCCCGCGGTGGACTCGACTCCGAAACGACGGACCTGGTGGCGCTCGTGCACAGCTACGGCGGCACCCGGACCGTGAACGGAGCGACCGGCGAGATTCCAGTCGACGCGACACCCGGCGACCGGGTGCGGGTACGGGTGATCAACACCGGCAACGGCCCGATATCGGCGTGGGTCAGCGGTACTCCGTTCCGGCTCGCAGCCATCGACGCCAGCGACGTGCACCGGCCGGAGACCGTGACCGACCGCCACGTGCAGGTCACGGCCGGAGGACGCGCGGACCTGGAGCTGGTCGTGCCGGCGTCCGGCGCCCGGGTCGAGCTGAGTGGCCCGTCCCTGGTTCTGGGTCCGGACAGCCCGGCCGAGCGGCGACCGGAGGCGCGCCTGGATCCGCTGACCTATGGCGAGCCGGCGCCGTTGGGCTTCGACCCAGAGCGGCCTGATCGACGGTTCGACTATGCGATCGGTCGCCGGCCCGCGTTCGTGCGCGGTCGACCCGGGTTGTGGTGGTCGATCAACGGGCACCTCTACCCGGACGTGCCGATGTTCATGGTCGCCGAGAAGGACGTGGTGCGGGTCTCGATCACCAGCCGCTCCGACGTCCACCCTATGCACCTGCACGGTCACCGGATGGTGGTGCTGTCCCGTGACGGGCAACCGGCCACGGGCAGCCCGTGGTGGGTCGACTCACTCAATGTCGCCCCGGGCGAGACGTACGAGGTGGCGTTCGTCGCCGACAACCCAGGTGCGTGGATGTTCCACTGCCACCACCTCGGCCATGCCGCCGAGGGCCTCGTAGCTCACCTGATGTACCACGGCGTCGCGGTGCCATACCGGATCGGTGACGGCAACGTTCCGGAGTAGGGGGATCGATGCGCGCGCAACCGGCAAGTACGCCGCACGTTATCTGGCGGTGGGTGGCCTCTGCGGGCTGACCTGGGCGGCCTGCTTCCGCGGCTAGATGGCGCAGCTGGCCCGCCGGACCCGTCGTTCGGTTGGTACACCATGACGCTGATGCTGCTGCCCAGCCTCGTCATCGGGTTGCTGCTCGGCTATGCGGCGTACGTGCGGGAATCGGGTGCGTTCCTCCCGCGGTGGCTGGTGTTCTCGCCCGCGCGGCGGGTGCGCTCGTAGCTCTGACCGGGGTCGTAGCGGTGGCCGCGATCGGCTGGACGGGCGGCGCCCGCTCACCTTCGCCGAGGGCGTGGGTCGCCCTCTTCGGGGTCTCATGCAACGCCTTCGGCTACATCCTCCTGCCCGGCTTGGGGATCGGTGCGCTGCTCGGCTGGGCGGAGCATCTGCGGCGTACCGGTGGCCGTCGCCACTGGCGCTGGCTCACGTTCTCCCCGTTCCTGTTCACCGCAGTGCTGGTCCGGGACTCTTTACTCCCCACGGACTGTGAACCGCGATCTTGTTCGACGCCTTGTTGGCCACATTCATACTCGCCGCATCTGTGCCGCAGCGAAATCTTCGGCCGACGCTCGAGAAGCCACTGGCCAACGCCGACTCCGCGGCGACGGCGGTTCGCACTGGATAGGGAATCACCTGATTCCTCCGAGCGCGCTCGTTCCTAGCCTGCGACGTATGACCATCAACGCGATTCGGACCGTTCCAGCGGTCGCCGTGCGGCGTGCCGGGCTCATCTGCCTCGCCGCCGGCATGCTTGGCTCCGCCGTCGGGATCTTCCTGATCATGTATCCCGGCCAAGTGCCCGAGGACACCTACAGCTACCCGCTGCCGACCGGCGGGTTCGCCGTCGTCCAGATCGTGCTCTTCGCGCAGCACCTCGGCCTGGCCGTCGGGCTGCTCGCGCTGCGGTCCACAGGCGTACTCGGCGTCGGCCGGGCCGGACGTTGGGGCTGGGGGGTGGCGGTGTTCGCGATGCTGGTGCTCGCCGCGACCGAGCTGTACGGGATCAGCGCCGCCG
Source organism: Jiangella asiatica (assembly GCF_004349065.1). GTDB lineage: Bacteria > Actinomycetota > Actinomycetes > Jiangellales > Jiangellaceae > Jiangella > Jiangella asiatica. The sequence goes on along the minus strand of NZ_SMKZ01000033.1, from coordinate 4,273 downwards.
ACGCGGCCTACCCCAGCTCGCGCACCGCGCCGCTCGACGCCCTCTACGCCATCTCAAGTACCTTGATCGCGGTCGGTCTCATCGCGGCCGGCGTCGCCGTCGCCCGAGCAGGGGTATGGAGCGGTTGGCGGCGGTGGATCGTGCTTGCCACCGGGGCGTACGTGTTGGTACCGATGATGCCCGCCCTGATGGCGCCGTTCGTGGTCGCGCGGCTCGCGATCGGGGTGTGGATGCTGCTCTTCGCGGCACTCGGCTTAGCGCTGATACAAGACCAGGGCGCCGAGAAGGAAGACCGATGACGGGCATCACCAAGGCCGCTTGGGTGCTGCTAACAGCACTATCGGCCCTGTGGGCGCTCAACCATGCGGTGGGAGCGTTCGTTTTCGCAGGCGACGATATCCGGCCTGAACTGTTCGTGCTGATCGCGCTCCTTGGCGTCGTGGCGACAATCGTGCTAGTGGGGCCGTACCGGGAGCGGCGGTTGTGGGCATGGTGGGTGGTGACTGCCGAGGTCGTCGCCCTCATTTCCGTCGCGCTCATCACCCAGCCTCGAGTCGGCGTCTGGTACCTCACGATCGGCCTGTTGATGGCAGTCGCCCAGCTTGGGACGCTCCGTGAGTTCAGGCGAGACAGAGCCGAACAGGTCACCTGACGGCACCGCCGGACGCACACCTGACGGACGAAACGGAAATACAGATGACCGCAACAGACGACACGAGAGGCACCGGTGGGGCAGCCGCCCGGGAGATGCCGCTGATCCACCGCATCTTCCGGCACGAATTCCGCCTGTTGCGGCAGCTCGTGACGGACGCGTCGCCGTCGGACACCATCCAGGTGGGTGCGATCGCCGATCACCTGGCATTCATGCTGGACGGCCTGCACATCCACCACACCACTGAAGACGACCACGTGTGGCCACTGGTCCAGGAGCGCGCGGGGATCGACGCACCGATGGCGACTCGGATGGAGCAGCAGCACCGCGCCATCGACACCGCGGTCACGCGAATGCGAGGCGCGGCCAGAGCGTGGTCATCGGCGCCAACGGCCGCGGCCGCGGCCACTCTGGCGAGCCGCCTGGACGAGTTCCTCGAGGTCGTCGAGAACCACCTGGACGAGGAGGAGCGTGACGTGGTGCCGCTGATCGACCGCCACCTCACGAAGTCGGAGTGGGAGGAGGTCGGCAAGCGTGGCTTCGAGAAGTTCACCCCGTCCCAGCGCTGGATCGCTCTCGGACAAATGCTCGAGGTCGCGACACCGGACGAGGCGGCAATGATGTTCAACACCCTGCCGCTACCGGCCCGGATTCTGTGGCCGCTCGTCGGCCGGCGCGCATACCGCCACTATATGAAGCCGATCCGAGGGAACGGATGATGGAATCCCGCACCGCTCAGCGGCACACCGGAGTTCTGAGCAAGGTCGCGGCCGCCCTGCCATTGGTGCTCGGTCTTGGTTTCGGGATTCCGGCGTAGTCGGTACCCGCTGCCTTTGCAGAGCACGGCTCGGTCTGGACCTGCCGTAGCTACCCAACGTATGGCTTGGTCCGTTCACGAACAGCAGTACTCGGCGCCGAACTCAGCATCACCTCGTGCGGCCGTCGGCCGAGTGCTCTGTTGGTTCAGCCCTCGCGGAGGTAGGCCAGTACGGCGAGGACGCGGCGGTTGGCGTCGGCGGTCAGGCCCAGCTTGGTGTAGATGCTGCCGACGGCCGGCTCCACGGTCTTGACGCTGAGATGAAGCTGCTCGCAGATCGCCTGGTTGGAGAGACCGCGGGCCATCAGTTCGAGCACCTCGACCTCACGCTGCGTGAGCCCGTCGAGACGGCCCGCCCGACGCTGCCGGGCCACGATCTCGGCCAGGTTGACGTGGTCCAGGACGAGGGCCGCCTGGGCAACCAGGTCGGCGAAGAGCCGGTGCTCGGCCAGGGAAAGCCGGTCGGTGCTGACCCGGTCGACGCTGATGGCGCCGATCACCGCGCCGCCCTGCTCAACGAGCCGGGCGTGACGGCTCGGTGATCCCGCCAGCCTCTCCGCCGTCGTCTGCGGGATGACGGCGGAGGTCTCCGGCCACACCCCGACGGCGTGGAGAGCCGTCCCATCGCCCATCCACACCGTCGCCCCCGGCGCGGAGAACGCCTCGGCCAGCGCCTTGGCGAAATCGCCAGGCAGGTCGGGAGAGGTGGTGTCGGTGCGGGAGAGCCACGTCAGCGCGGAGTACGCCGCCAGCTGCTGACCGTGCAGGATCGCCCACCCCGCCGCCAGCGGCAGCAGCGCCGCGGAGAGTACGCCGGGCAGGTGGGTGCCCCACCCGATGAGCCCGACCAGCAGCGCGAGCACCGAGAGCCCCGCCGCGCCCAGCAGCCACGTCAACTGCCGCCGAACCTGACCGCCGGAGGCCCTCCAGCGTGCCACCACCGCCACCAGCCACAGCACCTGGAAGCCAGCGTAGGCGGGGTGGGCGATAGCGTCCCATACCCGCGCAGCTCCGGCGTGATCGGCGGGGTTGATCGGGTGTGGGGTGACCATCCCGGTGGCGTCGTACTCGACGGGCCAGAGGGCGGACAGACCCGAGCACACCACCGCGATGGCCACGACGACGCCCGCGACCCAGCGCCAGCCCGGCGACGGTAGTCGCCCATTGGGGAAGCAGAGCACCGACAGGGTGGTCAGCGCCAGAGCGATCGCCAGTGGCCACACGCCGAGCCAGCCCCACCACCGGTCCGCATCCGAGGTCGGCGAATGCCCGATCTGACGGCCGGTGAACATCACCGCCTCCACCAGGCCGGTGGCCACGAACAGGACCCCCTCCCGGTGACCGGGCCGCTGCACGAGGACGTAGCCGCCGACGAAGCCGAAGGCGAGGGCGAGCAGGCCGTTGTGAAGGTTCGAGAGCCAGATGCCGTGGGCCAGCCCGACTGACACTGTGCAGACGACAACGCTGACCAGCAGGAGCGGCACGACGGTTCGGAGCCGAGTCATCACGGCGCCAGCGTGGCAGAGCACGGGCCCGGCAGCGAAAGGGTTAACCCTATTTCTGCTCTCCAGGGCTGTCCCCGTGGCGCCGGTGGTGCTGCGGCGGAGAGCGTGATGGTCGTCGGAGCACCCCAGTGAAAGGACATATCCAATGACCATCTCCCGTCTGTTGACCGGTTCGCTGCTGGTCGCGCCGCTCCTCTATCTCGCCGCCGATTCGACGTACGCCGTCCAGGGCTGGGACAGCGGGCTCGCCGGTGTCCTGCACGTGCTCGGTGCGATCGGCTACGGCTTCGTTGTGCTCAAGGTCGTCTCCTGGCTCTCGCCGGAGTCGAGCCTTGCCACCGCCGTGCTGCTGACCGGCCTGATCGGAATGGCCGGCAACGTCGCCTACGGCTTCGAGTCGATCCACATGTCGCTCGGGGACACCCAACTCGTCGACCAGCCCGGCGCGGCCAACCTGATCAAGCCGCTCGGACTTTTCTTCCCTCTCTCCTTCGCCCTCATCGCGGTCGCGCTCTGGCAGCTCGATCATCGCTGGCAAGCGGTGCTGCTGCTCGTCGCGATCGCCTGCTGGCCGATCGCCCACATCGGCAACATCGCCGCGGTGGCAATCCCCGCCAACGTCGCGTTGGTCGTCGCCCTCGGCAGCCTCGCCCTGGGGTCGCGTGAGCCGATCCGGCTTCCGGCCGCGACGGGGAAGGTTTGAAGCACCGAACTGCCTGAATTGCAGGCAACCCGGATGTGACTGTCGAGGTTCGGAGCTCGGCACCGGGATCTCTCGACTACCGACGTCCTCGACCACTTGCTGGCCGAAGACGGCACGCTGCTGGCCATCTCCTGCTCCACCCCCGTCCTCCCGCATGCCGACCCCCATGGAGTCGGCCGCTGGTCCGGCATCGTCGCCCGCATGGTCGCGCACACGGCCGGCCTCTCCCTCACCTCGCCACCGCGCTGACCTCCGCCGGGCTCCGGTGCGCTGCTTCGTCTCACTCACCGCACACGCCCATCGGCTTGCGCGGCACGCCGGTAGCGACGCTGAACATCGCCCGCTACCGGCACTACCAGCTCACCGGACGCCCGCCCGGCCCCCAACCCAAAAAACAGAGAACCGGACCTACGACTTCGTAGGTCCGGCTGTCCGGGAGGTCCTGAGCCCTCACGTGGTCGGGGTGACGGTGTCCTGGCGCAGGACATCGGAATGGGGTGTCTCACGACATCGGAATAGGGGTGTCTCGGGGCATCGGCATGGCGTCGCGAGGCTGACCGCTGGGCGTTGGACGCTTCGCCATGTCGAAGCGACGC
>NZ_SMKZ01000032.1 GCF_004349065.1 Jiangella asiatica | reverse complement strand
GGAGGGGGTGGAGCAGGGGGACCAGGCACGGGGCATGGTCTACGCCGGGCAGGTGGGGCAGGCGATGCGGTAGGTGTCGCTACCCGCCATGGGGTGGCCCCGCCCGTCGAACAGGATGGGCCCACGCCGGTGCTCCCACTCGGCGGTGCCTCCACACGCGGGGCAGATGGACCGGAAGCTGATCGACTGTCCGGGGTGCACGGCAATGGAGTGCATGAGCACCTCCGCACATGGAAAAGCCCCGCTATGGGCGGGGCCTCAGTGGGAAGACTTCACCACCATGGCCCCAGCCTATCTGACAGCCGTGTAATTCGCACCTCACGCGGCCTTCTTGCGCGTCGCCGCCATGGCCGACGTCAACGTCTCGCCGAAGGGGAACAGTCCGCGGCCGTGCCGGTTGACCACGTGCGCCGTGATTCGCTTTCGCTTCACCCACTGGTCGAGCAGGTTCCGAACGCGCTTCGTGTTCCTGGAGTCGATGTACTCCAACTGGACGCCCCACGACACGATCTCGGCGATGGTCATCAGGACGTCCGACAGCGCCTCCCACAGTCGGTCACGGCTCACCCGGACGTCGTATGCGCGCCCGCACTTCGGGCAGGAGACCTCCTTGGCGCCGACCTTCGCGTAGAGCCACGAGCCGCACGGGATGGCCACGTGCCCGAACACCGCCTCGGACGACCGGTCCTCCTGGCTGACCCAGTCGCAGACGCCCACGAACAGCCGGGGCGCCGCACGGTCAACCACATGCCACGCCGACGAGCACGCCCGGGTGATCTGGTCGTGGATCTCAACCGCCGCCTCGTGGCTGGCGATCATGTCCATCCGGCCGAGCAGGAAGCGCCCCATGGCGGCCAGGGTGTCGTCGGGGGCGTCGAGTTGGTGAGTCTCCATGAGCACCTGCGTCCAGCCGACCAGGACGACCCGCAGCTCGTTGAGTGCCACGGATGCGCGGCCGTCGAACGGGACTGGCTGCTCTGCACCGCGGGCGCCGTTTGGCTCAGTCATCTTGGCCTGGCGGGTCAGCGTCGTGGTGAGCTGGTCGATCAGCTCGGGCAATCCGTGTGTCTCGTCGCTGAGCGCCTGCTCCAGCTCCCACACGTGGTGGTCGCACAGGAGGCGCTGGTCGCGCGTCGGCCGGCCGCAGCCCGTGGCGCAGGTGTTGGTCAAGGCGTCTCCTTCGTCGTGGTCTTGCCGCCGGTGTGCCAGTGGCCGCATTCGCCGCACCGGTACGCGTCCTGGCCCCATCTGGCCGCCGTCACTCGTGCCGTGACCCTCCGGTAGCGCTTCTTGGGGACGCCGTCGGCGCGGTAGCACTGGCGGTCGCGTCGGGGACGGAGGGCCGCGTACTTGTCGGTCACCGCGAGCCCTCCAGTCGCATGTGGATGATCAGCAGGCCGAGGATGGCGACGGTGATGTGGTGCGTGTCGTCGCGGAGGGTTCCGGAGATCACGTTGATGCACACGACCACGGCCAGGACCTTGCCGGTCCAGTCGAGGCGCTGCCAGACGGGCCGCTCGGGCGCGCTCACGGTGCGCACCCCTGGCACCAGGTCTCCCCACCGCGCGTCTCGAACAGCAGGTCGCTGGCCTCGTCGAGGTCGGGCAGGCCCATCTCCTCCCACGGCAGGTCCGCGGCGGTGACCCCGCACCCAGCGCATTCGGCGTTACGCATCGCTGCCCGCCTCCCCGGTGTCCGGCTCCACGCCCGGCCCGCTAGTTGACACTCCTGGAGCCGACGCCGCCGCGGCGGCCTTCTCGTCCCACCAATCGCGGAGGGCGTTTGTAACGGCGGAGAGCGTGTCGCAGATGAAGCACGTGCCTTCCGCGTGCTCCGGGCTGCAGCCCCAGTCGGTGTCCAGCTTCCAGGCCAGTTCGTCCATCTCGGCCTGGGTCACGATGACGCTGACATTCCGCTCAGCCATCGCTGGTCTCCTCGCTGTCGGTGGTGTGCGCGGCCAGGTCGGCACGCGCTCGGCGGTAGGCCTCGGTCGGTTCGGCCGGCGTGCACGCGTGTCCGTCACCTGGGATGGTCCACGCGGGGCACCGGGGGCACTTCCCGGCCACGCTGTTGTCGGGAGTTGGCGCCTTCTCGTCGGCGCGTGCAGCGACCCACCACGGGCCGTTCTCCAGCACCCGCGCCGGAGTCTCGGTCGCCGGGTCCGTCGCAACCCACGTCAGCGCCACCGCTGCGTCGCGGTACGCCCGGGCGGCGAGGTTCTTCGTGATGAACGACAGCAGCGACGCCTGAGGCCACTCGGGGCGGTAGTGGTTCACGGCGGCCGCGAGGCGCGCGCACTCGACCTGGTTCATCGTTCTCCTCCAAAGCCAATGACGGCCTCGCGCGAAGTCACCGTGAGTTTGGATTTGGGATTGACCACGCCAGTAGGAGAGAGAACCCCGTGCCCGGGGAAGGGGTTCTTGGAAGGGGAACTGGAAGGGGAAGGGAGTTCGGCATCCCTTCGGGTAACTGTTGGTGTGAGCATTCGCCTAACCCTTTCCGGAAGGGTTCTCGGAAGGGTTCGTCGAACCCTTTGCGTCAATCTCTTCGAGTAGCCGCGGGTAGGTCTTCGCCAGCCCTTCCCACCCCTTGGCGTCGGGCTCCTCTCGCCGAGCTCGGGCGAGTTCGGCCACGACTGTGTCGCGTACGACCGGCGAGACGACGGCCATTAGGGCGCTGGCCATTGCCTTTGTCACGTTCGGGAGCTTGAGAAGGCCGTCATGGCGCACATACGAGCGGACCAGGATTTCAGCCGTTCCGTAGTCGATGACCAGGAACCGCCGGGCGGCCAAGCTGTCCAATCGGGCCTTCAACTTCGCCGGCGTGATGCCCTTGGCGAGGCCGGTGAACCTAGCCGGCACATAGTCAATGACGCCGCAGTAGGACAGGCGCGGGCTCGTGACTAGCAGCAGATACATGTGCTGGTCGGCGGGGTCGAGGCAAATGAAGTCGGGGTCCGACCAGATTCCGACCTCGATTCGCGCGTGATCACGTGCCATCAGCCCTCCCCAGCGTCGGAATCGAGCGTCTCGGCTATCTCTCGTGCGGCCTCGCGGGTGCGTTCGACCTGCCTCCAGCAGACCCCGCAGAAGTAGCGCCATGCCCCGGACTGGCTGACGTAGTCCTTCCCCCGGGTGATCACAATCGCGTCGAGCAACTCCTCAATAGGGATGCCCTCGCCGTAGAAGGTCCAGATCGACGACCGCCAACTCGCCGGCCTCGGCATAGGGCGCCTGATCACTTTGGTCGGACGTTGAGCCCATCGGCTCGCCCAGATGGCGGATATGCGTGGCCCTGGGAGGGCGTTGAAAGCGGCGGCCAGCTCAGCCTCGCGCCGCTCGATGTGCTTCTCCCACTTCGCGACCCCACGGGTCGTAACGACGGCGCGGCCGTCATCGTCGATGGCTAGCAGATAGCTCTTGCTAGCCAGCTCATCGCCGGCCACCTCGGCCCACCTGTCCCGCTCGTCTTGGGCGGCTTCCGGGATGTATGCCTTCTCCGAGTAGGTCCACTCGCTCCAGGCCGCGTCGAACGTGGAGACGTAGGCGTCTCGCGCCCCCCGATCGCTCATCCGAATCTCGATGGCAATCTCCACGGCCCGGGCCCACCGCAACGCGTCAGCCTTGATGTCGGCCACGAGAGGCGCGTCGAGTGATGTCGATGCCTTCCCCGAGTTGCAGTCCTTGCACGCCGTTACGAGGTTGGTTGGCTCGTCGCTGCCACCCAGAGCAGTGGGCACGACATGGTCAACGGTCAGCTTCACGTCGGGCGCCGCGCCCCCGCAGTAGCGGCACTGGTGGTTGTCGCGGCGCAGGATCTCGAACCGCAGTCGCCGGCTCAGTGCCATCAGCTCGCCTCCTCCTCATTCGTCGTTGTCTGCCGTGCCGCGAGCTCGCGCTCTCGGCGTTCGTCTTCTCGCATGCGCGCCTCGCGGTAGGCGTGCGCTCCGCGGCGCGACTTCCCGGACGCCACGGCGCGGTCGTCGATGAGCTGTGACGCGGACTGCGGGGTGCCGATGCGGTCCTTCCCGGCGCGTTCGAGGAACCACGCGAGCGACCCTTCCCACGGCGGTTCCACGTCGCGTCGCCCGGCCACCACGGCGGGCGTGCAGTCCCGGCAACGGGGCCCGCAGGTGTACGGGCGCGCCGGCTCCCGGCCGCAGATGGCGTCGCCGCGCATGGCCTGGCAGTTGGTCATTCGTGCTCCCACCCGCCCGCATAGTCGTCCCACGTGACGCACCCGAACGACCATGACCCGTCCGGACGCCGGTACGCGAAGCGTCCGCAGATCGGGCAATTCGGCTGTCGGTAGGTGCCGTTCTGCCAGTCAGCAGGCAGTTTGACGGTGCTCATGCGGCACCTCCGAAGTCGAGGACGCCTTGGTCGAGGCGCTTGGCGATGACCTCGCAGAAGCGCTCGTCAGCCTCGATTCCGATCGCCGAATGTCCTAGCGCGCGTGCGGCTTGAAGCGTGGAGCCGGACCCCGCGAACGGGTCCAGGACGAGGCCTCCGGGTGGGGTGACAACCGACAGGAGCGTCTGCAGGAGCGCCCCCGGCTTCTCGGTGGGATGGTCACCGTCACGCACCGACGGATAGCGCAGCACGTTGGGCACGTCGCGGCGCTGCGGGTCGGACGGGTTACCTGCCGTGACGTGCACGATGAACTCGTGCTGGTTGCGGAAGATCGCACCCATTCCGAGCTTTGCCTTGTCCCACACCAGGATCGGATGCTGGCGCAGGTCTGCCGTCTCGAGTGCGGCCACCAGGTTGGGAGCCATCCGCCAGTCGATGAACGAGAGAGCGTGCCCGCCGGGCTTGAGGACCCGACGCCACTGGATACCGCACAGGCGCAGCAGGTAGATGAAGCCGGTCGTGCTCATGGCGTCGCCGCGGATCCAGTCGTCGTCCTCGACGCCGCGGTTCATTGACTTGCGGATGCTGCGGGCGTTCTCGCGGCGGCCGCCACTGCTGTACGGGGGGTCCGTGAGTACGGCGTCGACGGTGCGATCGGGCAGCGATTCCATGACCTCGATGCAGTCGCCCAGGTACAGCGTCACCTGGTCGTCGCGGTAGTACGGCTCAGTCACGCCGCGCCCCTTCCTCGGTGGTCCTCGTAGCCCTCGAGCGCCGCGTCGAGCTCACGCCGGCGCCGTGCCGTGGTCAGCTCGGAGTCGTCGGTCCGCATGGGCTCACGCGCCCACCCGCCGACCGCTTCCGGTCGTGTCGGCGCGTACCGCTCGACGAGGAGTTCGGCGAGAAGCTGTTCGCGGGTCATCTCGCCCACCTCCGCATGAGCACGATTCGCTCGCTCGGCAGGTAGCCGCCGCGGATGCCGTGCACGCGGGACTCAGGCTCGCGTCGCTCGATGTCGAGGGCGTTGCGCAAGCAAGGTCGACGTACGGGGCATGCCCAGCAGATCGCCTTGGCCTCGGCGGCTTGGGCTTGCCCGTCGGTGCTGACGAGGGACACCGGGTAGAAGTGCTCGGTGTCCATGCCGCGGCAGGCCGCCTGCATCCGCCAACTCTCGGGCCCGGTCGCGTAGCTCGTCTCCGCGGTGCTGCCCCGGCTCATGCGGCACGCTCCAGGTAGTCGAGCAGCTGGCCGCCGATGCACTCGGTGTAGGCGGGCGGGATGGCCTCTGCGATGTCGCGGAAGTCGGTCATCCAGTCGATGCCCATTGCTGCGCCGGCCGCCTCGATCGAGGCGGCGGCTCGCTGCTCAGTGCCGTCTGCTCGAGTCCAGAGGCGGCGGCCGTCGGGGCGGGCCCCGTATACGCCTAGTGGGTTCCGCGTGGCAGGCGCCGGCGCGAGCATGAGGGGTGCGTTGGACTCGAACAGTCGCGGACGGTCAACGCCGAGCTCGAACATGCCGCCGTGAAGGGTGATCGGCTCGCGCAGGTCGAACCGAGCGCCCGGCACGTTTTCGATGACGTAGAGGCCGCCCCACGTGAGCAGCAGGTCTCGGACGGGAGCGATCAGGTTGATGTGTTCGTCGGTCCGTCCGCCCTTGCCGCGGTATCGGTTCGACATCGTGGTCTTTGCCTGGCACGGCGGCGACGCGTGGACGACGTCGAACTCGCTCAGGAAATCCACCCCGAGGAGCACCCTCATGGCGTCGGAGACGATGAGGTCGTACGGGTAGTCGTCGTGCGGCTCGATGTCCACGCCAGTCACGTCAAACCCGGCGCGCGAGTATCCGACGGAGCAGCCGCCGGCCCCGCAGAACAGGTCCAGCAGGCGTGGCCGGCTCACGGCGTAGCTCCCGGGAGCTCCGTATCGCGCACCAGACGCTCGTACGGCTCGAGCAGCCGCGCCGCCACTTCCTCGGGCCAGGTCAGCTTGAGCATCGCCTCCCGCTGGGCTCGCGGCAGCTTGACGGCGTAGTGGTGGCCGATGGCGTCGCGGCCCATCTGTCGCAGCCACCAGGCGTCCACCTGGTTGTCGTCGCGGACGTCGAGGTCGGTGCGCTGGTACAGCGCCATGCGCATGTCGGCCTTGGTCGCGTTGCCGCGCCCGGTGGCGTACTTCTTGAGAGTGGCCGGCGGGACGGTCACGTACGGGACCATGGCGCGGATGAGGGCCAAACGGATGACGCCCTGCGCCATGCCGGTGATGCCGGCTCCGTGGCCGTGGGTGGGCAGGTCTTCGATGATGGCGAGTCCCGCGCCGCGTACAGCTCCCGCGATGGCTCCGTCGATGTGTGCAAGGCGCTGGTCGCCGGCGACTTTCCGGCTGAACGTGACGGTATCGAGCAGGTCGTGTCCGTAGGCGAGTCCGGTACCGGTCATCGAGGGATCGATGCCGACGACGGCGGTCCACTCGTCGATGCTCATGCCGCGCTCTCCATCCACTTGTCCAGCTCGCCGAGGTCGCGGAGGACGAGCTTGCAGTCGCCGCATAGGGCGGGTCGGTCTGGGCGCCATTGGCGGCTGATTCCGCAGCGTGGGCATGGCTTGGTGTCGCTGGGTGCGAGGTCCCTCACTGCTCCCCCTCTCTGTCTCTGCGCTGCCGGACCCACCAGGCCGCGACCCAGAGGGCGGGCAGGAGTGCGAGCAGGACGTGGCCCCAGGTCACGGCTGCCCCCGATCTCTGACCCAGCGCGCCGCTTCGCACGCGATGTAGGTGAGGTGGCAGTGCTCGGTGTGGGCGTGCCCGAGCTGGGCCACGGCGGCGTCGAGGGCGGCCGCGTAGGCGACGGCGCGGTGCTCGAGCTCGCCGAGCCGTTCGCGCGCCGCGTCCCGCTCGCGCGCGGCGGCGATGAGGTCGGGCAGGGCTGTCCACATGGCAGCGATCAGGCGCGCGTCCGACTCGTGGTCACACGTCGCGGCTCGTTCCCACTCGCTGCACCCCTCAACCAGCCAGGAGTGGCCGCGATCGTGGATGCGGGCGTACCAGTCGCCGGTGGTCTCGGCCGCTTCGCGCATCCGCTCCAGCGCGTCGAGGTCGAGCACCGGCCGCTGCTCGCGCTGGTCGTCGGCGCTCATCGGGTGCCGTCCTCAGCCATGCGCAGGATGGCTCCGACGCGGACCAGGCGGACGGCCTTGCATGGCCAGTGGTTGCACGGCAGCACGAGCCAGGTGCGGCCACTGTTGGGGTTCCGACGACCGGCGATGTCACGCGTGACGATCTCCGGGCGCGACGGCATGAACCAGGTGTGCGGCTCGCCTGGGTGGTGGTAGTCGGACGGGTCTTCGGTGACGTAGTCGGGGCGGGGCAGGGTGCTCATCGGCCACCTCCCAGCCTCGCGGCGAACTGGCGGAGAGCCTTCGCCGCTGAGATCCAGGCGTCCCAGCCGGGCGATTCCGGAGCGAATGCCTGCGCGTGTAGGTCGAACTCGGCGGCCAGCTCCTCGACGGCCGCCTCCGTGACGACGACGGCGCGGGAGGTGACGGTGACGGCGTGCGTTCCCCGGCACCATGCCTGACCGTTGCCCATCTCCCACCAGTCCGCACCGTCCCAGATCACCTGGGCACCCTTGCGGCGGCCCACGGTGGCGATGGCGACGCTGCCGGGGACGGGCCAGGGGTCGGGGTCGGGCTGCTCGGGTTCCTCGACGGTGACGCCGTTGTCGAGCAGGTAGTCGGACAAGTCTGGCTGCGGCATGGGGGTGCACTCCCAGTCATCGAGCACACGCTCCAGCCGCTCGCGCTGCTGCTCACGGTTCGCGGTCATCGGTACCTCCGGGTGAGGAACGCCCAGGTGAGCGTTGCGATGGCGAACCCGGCGATGAAGCCGAGTCCTGTTCCGTAGATGAGGTGGTCAGCCACGGCCGGCCTCCTCACCCGCGAGGACGTGGCGGGCCACGGCCAGCCAGCCGTTCTGGCGGGCGGGCGACATGTCGTGCCACGGCGGCTCGACGCCCTCGGCCTCCCGGGCGATCAGCGCGAGTGCCTGAGCCTTGGTGCGGACCCGCTCCTCCTCGGCGCGTTCCTGCTCCTTAGCGGCGGCGTCACGGGCCTCGATGTGGCGGGCGAGCGCGAGATGCTCCAACGCCTCGCGGTAGAGCCTCTTCACGCGCCATTGAGGGGTCGCCATCGCCTTTGGCGTGACTGTTCCGCCCGCTCGGTAGAGGCGCTCCGTCTCCTCCGCCTTGACCTCTGGCAGCTCGTCCTCGTAGACGATGGCGGCGACCTTGCGGCCGCCCACGCTGTTCGGGGTGAGGGTGTGGGCGTTCTCGCCGTCCTTGTACTGGATGTACTCGATCTCGCGACCGTGGATGGCCTCGGTCAGCTTGTGCAACTCGGCGGGGTCCTTGGGGAGGTAGACCGAAATGCGGACCTCCTCGCTGTCCGGACTGCCCGGGCGGACCATGACTAGGCGGGGGTCCTCGCACTCGAACTCCGCGAGCTGCCAGGCTTCGAGGCGGTCGCCGTCACGGTCGGTGTGCGCGTAGGTCGGGGTCGGGGTGGTCACTTCGTTCTCCTCGTCGCCTTCCGGCGCGGTAGTCCTGTGGGTGCTGGCCCGCGCGCGGCGGACTGCATGCCGACGTAGGCGACGGACCGCAAGAACGCTTGGTGCTGGCGCCAGTCGAGGACGGCGGCGGTCAGCCAGCCAGCTCGGCGCGTGGGCACGAACGGTGCGGGGTTGACGTCCTCGAAGCCGGGGTCCTTGGGGTCGGCGTGCTCAGGTGCGCGCCACTCAGCGAGCGCGCAGCCGGCCAGGACACCGACGAGGAGGGCGGCGAGGACGAGGAAGGTGACGGTCACGCGTCCTCCGTCCGCATCCGGCGCGACCCGGTGACGACGGTGATGGACAGCGCCACCCACCCGTCGGCCAGGCCCTCGAAGCCGCGCAGGGCGTGGGTCACGGCGACATCGACCTCGCGGCCGGTGTACCGGTGGTAGCCGTCGCCGGTCCGGTAGACCGGGTTGCGTTCCGGGTCCCACTCGCGCAGGCGCAGCGTGTCGCCGGTCTGGAAGTCGCGATCGTCCTTGCGGACCTCGACCGTCTTCTCGCCCTCGACGATGCGCTCGAACCACGGCGGGACGGTCTTGAGTTCGTGGATCACGGGTCACTCCGTCTCGGGCTGGGTGGGGTCGGCGGGGGCGTCGGCGGTCAGCTCGGCGACGCGCGCCTCGATCTGCTTGCGGCGGTCCGGCGAGGACACCTTCCACGCGTCGCGGAGGGCCTTGACGTCGGTGGACGCGGCGACCTGCTCGGCGGTCGGCTCGCTAGGGGTCGTCGGCTCGGTCAGCGGCTCGACGGTGAAGAGCTTCGACTTGCCGCGAGTGACCAAGAGCGGCACGGACAGCGGCTTGCCGTCGGGCAGGTCGGACATGTGGCTGATACGTGTGCCGCCGGTCCGCTCCTTCCCGAACGTGACACTGAGATCGCAGTAGAGCGTGACCCGCCGGCCGACCCACGCGGACGACTGCACGCCCCAGCCGGCCGCGAGGACGCGTCGCATCCCCTTGGACGGCCGCCACACCCGGGGGAACTCGGCGAGGTGGACCTGCACGGGCTGCTCGACGTTGCCCTTGCTGACGCTTGTGATCGTGAATGTCCTCGGGCCACCGATCAGTTCGATCGCGTCGAGCTGGTCGGAGTTGGGTTCGAGCGTCTCGGAGATGTCGAAGGTCATGGTCAGTCGCCCTTTGTCTCGGCGGGGCGAACCAGCAGCTCGAAGCCAGTGCCGTAGTAACCGTTGCCGTCCGAGCCGTCGAACTGCATGAGGTTGATGCGCTGGTTCTCGGCGAACACGAAGATCCGGTAGTGGCCCTCGTACCTGTCCTCCCGTGCCTCGTACTCACACCTCTGAGCTGCGGTCGATTCGTCGCCCCAACCCTCGTCATCGCCAGTGGGGCAGTAGTCGAACGCGACACGCGTGATGACGTTGTCCACGCCATTGAGTACCGAAAGGTCGTAGTCACCCGCCGAGCAGGCGCATCCACCTTCGTGGCCGATCGCCTTGATGACGGTCCCGTCGTTGAGCAGCAGATGCTCGCCGTCGACCTTGGTCACCTTGCGCCAGAGAAGGAGCTGGGTGATCTCGTCCTGGTTCTCCTCGTTGAGCCTGATCACGCCCGGCTCAGTGCGCCACGACGACGCGGTTCCCTCGATCGGCTTGAAAGTCATCTCAGATCACGATCTCCATCTCGTAGGTGCCGCGTTCGGTCGCGGGAAGCCCGGCGACGGCGGCCTGGTAGCGGGCGACCATCTCGGCCGCGGTCTGCTCGAAGGTCTCGACGGCGGCGAGGATGGCGTCGAACCAGCGTGGGTCCGGGGTCACGCGCTTGCGCCACAAGGCCATGCCGCCGCAGAAGGACACGTAGTCGCACCACTGGCGGCCGGACACGAGCAGCCCGCACTGGATCTGCGCGACGTTCTCGATCGGCACCTCGTCGGCGAGGATGGTCCGCAGGTGCTCCTTCGGCCGGCGGCTCTTGATCTCGATCAAGCCGTCATCGCCGACCAGCCCGTCGGGGCTGAACCCGAGTCGCCAGCTGCCCTCGTCGCGGATCATGAGGCCGACCTCGGTGACGGGTGCGTAGTGCTCGGCGTAGAGGCTGCGGGCCACGGGTTCGTCGAGGCTGCCGCGGATCTGGTCGTGGCCGACGTATTCGGGCTCGACCCAGCCAGTGATGCGCTCGGCGACGAGGAGGTTCACGATCGCGCGGGAGTGGACGTTCTCGGCGGGCTTGACCGTCTTGGGCGTGACGAGCTGGCCCACGACGGACGCTGTGACGATGCCTCGCCGGGCCTCGAGCCACTCGTCGCTGCCCTGGAGCAGGTCGGCGTAAGTGTGCAGCGTCATCGCGAGACCACCTCCCGCGTCGCCCGGATGTGGGGACACCCCGGCGCCCGGCCGCAGGAGCAGTACCACTGGTCGCCCCACGCGGGGTTGTAGTCCACGACGTACGTGGTCCGCTGGCCGCGCACGTGCGCCTCGATGAGCACGCCGCCGGTGAGCTGCGGGTCGCGCCGCTCGATGCGCACGTTGTCGGCGGTGATCCGGGCGCTCATAATTCCGCCTCCGGGATGCCGAGGACGCACGTCGGGCACGCGCGGGTCTGTGTGCCGCCGGCGCGGTAGCCGACGTAGACCCGCACCGCACCGGTGCCGCCGCAGTCGCCACAGACCGGCCGCTCGTCGAGCTCGGTCAGGGGCACGTACTGGCCGTCGGGTGTCCAGCTCACGTCGTCGCCTCCGCTCGGATGCGGGCGGCGATCTGGTCGAGCCACGCGACGGCCCACCTGGCGCGGGTGTGGCGGCCGCCCTGCAGGTGATGGTTGGCCATCAAGTCGCTCAGCTCGTCGCGGGCGTCCTCGACCGCCTTCGCGGCCACCTCGGCGTCGCGCTTGCGGAGCCAGTCGGACGCGAGCAGGTGGCGCGCGAACTCTTCGCGGTCGTGCATGCTCACCTGGCCGCGGAAGAAGGCCGTCACGTCCACCACCGCGCACGCGTCGTCCTCGCAGACGTGCGGGGCCACTCCGTGGTCCGCCGCGCTCATCTCTGCGGCCTCCGTCATGTCGCGGGCCAGGTCGAAGTCAGGGGTGCCGGTCATCACGCACCGCCCTCGTGGAGCACCGTCATCGGGCCCTGGTGCTCGATGAAGTGGTCGGTGTAGCGGTAGATGCCTCCTGTGGGGCTGGCCCAGCGCGCCTGGCGGCTGCCGTTGCGCGGGGACCAGGCATGGCCGGTCCTCGGCGAGTACAGCAGCGTCCCGTCAGGCAGCGAGTCCGCATCCTCGACGGTGCTCACGGTCCGGGACGGCGGCCGCCACCCGGCGGCGAGGATGGCGTCGGCGATGGGCGCGGCCTCCTCCTCGACGAGGGTGCTGTCCCACGGCCGAACGGCGGAGTCTTCGCCCGCGATGGACTCGACGCCGCGGATCAGGTCGGTCAGATCCTCGCGGGCGCTCATGTCGCGCTCCCCTCGTCGTCGGGCTCGGCGAAGATCTCGGTGAGCAGCTGCCTCGCCGGGTCACGCTCGGCGAGCACCGCGTGCTCACGTGCCGCGCGCCGGTCAGCCGCTTCTAGCCGCTTGTCCTCGCGGTGGCGGCGAAGCGCGCCCTTGCCCTGGGGTCCGCTGAACCTGCTCAACGGAGCAGCCTCCTCATTCCGTCGGCCCACGCCCACGCCTCGGCGTAGGAGTCGGTCGGGTGGTCGTCGTGGGTGAAACCGTGCACGGGGTCGAAGTCGACGACGAACACGTGCCAGCGCGGGTCACCGTCGGGGTGCCTGATCCACGCGTGCGGCCAGCCGCGTTGCAGGTACTCGTTCGCCTGGCGCAGGAGGCGGTTCTCGTTCACCGCCTCGGCGTGGGTCGGGTCAGCGCACATCGGCGTACACTCCGTTCTTGTCTGTGGCCCTCGCGTCTGCTTGGCGGTGGAGCGAGGGCCGCGGCTTGCGGTGTGGCTGCCGGCTGCCCTGGGTGGTGACGGTGGGGGCACCTCCGGCCCAGGGCAGCCGGCGTCTCAGGTGGCGACGTCGATGCCCAACTCGGCGATGACGTCGTCCAGGTCGTGCAATGCGGGCGACGACGGGGCGCTCTCACCACCTGAGGCCATGGCCTCTTCATCAGTGGACGCGTCAGCAACACGGCTGACGGCGGCCCCGCCGTCGGTCTGTGAGGTGTCGAAGCACGGGCTCGGCCCGGTCGGCACGAACGTGGACACGCAGCCGTCACGCAGCTCGACCAGCTCGGGTCCGTGCTCGCCGCGGACCTCCACCAGCTCGCGCCGGTTGCAGCGGGTGCAGAACCGCATCCGCTTGCCGACCGCATCGGGCGTCGGGATGCCGGTCCACGAGTGGCCGGTGCAACGACCTTCGGTCAGCTCGGCGGCGAGCACGTCCCACTCGTGGGCCCGCTCCTCGTTGCCGTGGCGGCGGCAGTACTCGCCGGAGTCGCGGGCCATCGACAGCAGCACCTCGCGCGGGGATTCGTGGGTGTGGGTGGTCACCGGTCCCGCCTCAGCTCTGCCTTCGCGGCCTCGATGCGCTGCCTTTCCGCGACCTCCTGCGCGCGGACGACGTCCACGGCGTTGCGGGTGGCCTTGTCGCCGCCCTGCTTCTCGTACTCGTCGCCGGACTTCTTGTGGCGATCGGCCTTCGACTTGCTCATGAGATCCCCCTCAGTCGTTCTTGCAGCAGCCCTGACCGACGCCGCCGGACGGGCCAGTGATGGCGTCTGCGGCGAACGTCGCCAGGGACAGCGCGGCGTACAGGAACGCGGCGCCGACGATGGTGATGAGCAGGTAGACGACCTGGTGGCGAAGCGAGTCGCCGGCGTCGTGGATGGTGCGGGTCATCGCCGGGCTCCCTTCGGTGCTCGCCACGGGTCGCCGGCCTTCTGCGCGTCCAGCCACGCCTCGAACTGGTCGCGGTCGAAGCGCCAGTCCTTCCCGAAGGGCTGGAAGGCGCCGGGGATGTGGCCGCGCTTGGCGTGCTGGCTGATCGTCTTCTTGGACTTGCCGAGCCGGTCGGCGACCTCGGCGGTGGTCAGTGGGCCGGCCATCACGCGCTCCCCTTCCCGGTCGGCTTAGTCGGCGGTCGGTTGTCCGGTGGCCGCGTCGGAGGCGGGGGAGGGGGTGGCGGCTGCCCGCTCATGCCGTGTCCTTGACGCGCTCGAAGAGGGCGTTCAGTGGGACGCCGAGTGCATCGGCGATCTTCACGGCAGACGTCAGGCTGGGCGGGTCGCCACCGCGAATGCGAAAGAGGGTCGCTCTTGCCACGCCGGTCAGGCGCACCTGCTGCTCGACCGTCCCAGCGCCCTTGGCCTCCACGAGCCGGTCGTAGACCTCTCGGCGCAACCGGAAGGTCTCGCTTATGCGACCGGCGGGAGTGGGTGCGGTATCAGGCATGCGACAAAGGTAGGTCTCATGCATGCGACCGTCAAGAGGTTGGAGGCGTTGACTTTTGCCAGCTCACAGTCGTACAGTCTCATTCATGGGACCGAACCGAAGGCCAGCAGATCGCAGACCGGCAGGTCGCGACCCCCGCAGCGCCCGTCCGGGAGTCTCGCGCATGAGACGCGACAGGCGTGAAAAAGTCGCCTACGGTGAACCCGTGGCTCGACGTGGTGAGGTCCGAGGAGCGTTCGCCGAGACGGTTCGCAGTGCCCGGACTCGCGCCGGACTTACTCTCGCCCAGGCTGCCGACGCGACGGGCGTGAGCCGGGCCACGCTGATCCGCTGGGAGAACGGCGAGATCACCGAGCCCGTCCTGTCGCAACTGAAGGCGTTCATCGCGGCTATGGATGTGCCAGCTGAGGACATCCTTCGCGCTCTGGAGCTACTGCCATCCGAGCGACCGACATCCGTGCCCGTCCCTGCGAGGATGACCAACGAGGAGTTGCTGGACGAGGTCGGCAAGCGGATGAACGGTGCGCTCGAGCAGAGAGCACGCGCAGCCCTGGCCGATCTGGAAGCGCAGAAGCGCCGCCGCCGGGCGGGCTAGCCCTCGCCGGACTCCCGCCGCGCACCCTCAATCAGCAGCGCCACGAACTGCGACAGAGACAGCCGCCGTTCGGCTGCCTGCTGTTCCGCCCAGCGCCACAACACCTCATCGTCCGCTTGGACGTAGAGGTGAACATCGCGTCCCCGTGCCACGAGGTGAGCGTGCCCTAGGCATGGACTCCCCGCCTATATGCGGGTACCGTGTCGGCCGTGATCTAGGCAACGTGCAGGGGCGGGAACCATGGCGGCGACAGGTACGGTGACTCGGCGTTGTGAGAGGTGCGGTCGCGACACGGAGCACCTCGTCCACTACGTCCGCGGGCCGAACGGGGTCTACGCGGGGAGGGTCGTCCGCTGCATGGAATGCCACACCCAGCGTGAGTGACAATTCGGCATCAACAGGGAGAGTTTCCCTGTCCAGCACAGATAGCAGGAACTACGGTCAAACGGGTGCAGGGTAACAACGTAGACGATCTCAGCGGAGAGATCGAGGAACTGACCCGCGAGCGGCAAGAGGCACTGGAGCGCTTCGGGGACATCGACGCACGCCTAACTGAGCTTGAAGGGCGGCGAAAGCAGCGCGAGCGTGCGACACGCAAACAGGCGTGGCGCCTCGTCAAGGGTGGTGGCGCCGTGGCCATCGCCGCCGAGGTTGCGCACCGCGCAGCCAGTGAGATCCGGCAGCATCCCACCGCATCGGCAACGGCACTCGCGCTTGCGTCCGCGCTGTTGTTCGGCGTGTTCGCGTTCCGCGGACCGGACGGCATGAACCCGGATGTCGGGGAGCCGGCCCCACCGCGGGCGATCGGCGAGCTGCCCGACCCGTCGGCATCCGCGGGCGCACTCGGGCGTAACCCAACTGAGGCGCCACCTGAGTTGGAACCAGGCGTCCCAGTCCCAACTGGGCTGGGACCGTCGCCGACGGCATCGCCCTTGCCGTCGCCGACGTCGAGCCCGACGGCACCAGTCCCCCCGGTGCCGTCGGGCTCACCCACCCCTACGCCTGAGCCACCGGAGCCGTCACCCACCCGAACACCGACGCGGCCGCCGGAGCCGACGGAGAGCCCGACCCCCACGCCGACCCCGACGCCCACCGTGACGCCGACGATCGAGCCCCCCGTCGAGCCGGCCGACCCGCCACTGCTGTGCGTGGACCTCGAGCAGGTACTGGACACGTGCGTGAACGCTCCGATCGTCGACGACCTTCTCGACGACCTGCTCGGTGCGGACGGCCCGCTGCTCGGCGGAATGGTCCTTGGCCGCGTGCTGTACGGCTAGTCGTCGCCAGGCACGGTCTCGTCCGCGCCCTCGATGGCCGCCGGCGTGGGTGTCATCGCCAGGGACGCGGCCTGCGCCGCGACAGAGAGTGCGTCGTCGGCCATGTGGCCGTACGTGTCGACGGTCGTGGTGATGGACTCATGGCCGAGACGCACGCGCAGGACCGGGAGCGGCACGCGCATGGCGATCAACCAGCTTGCGTGGGTGTGGCGAAGGTCGTGCACGCGTGGGCGCTTGTCCGTCACGCCGGCGTCGTTGGCGTCGTCGAGCGCGCGGGACCAGATCTCGTGGAAGCTGTTCTGCCGGATCGGGCCGCCGCGCAGGTTGGTGAAGACGAACGCGTCGCGCGGGCGCCCCTGCAGCAGGGGAGTGGCGGCGACGACAACCTCCGGCCCGAGCGACACGACGCGCCGGCCCATCCGGGTCTTCGGCGGCCCGAGCTCCGGCTTCTCACCGCGAATGAACTTCCACGACCGGGCCACGCGCAGCATCGGGGGAGTGGCGGACAGGTCGAAGTCGCGCACCTGCAGGGCGGTCGCCTCGCCGAAGCGCAGACCGGTGCCGGCGAGCAGGGTCACGAATGGGCGCCAGTGCTTGCGCAGGTGCTCGTCGCGGATGGCCTCGAACTCGTCGTAGCTGAGGATGGTCATCTCCGCGCGCTCGGACCGGCCGATCTTCACGCTGTTGCACGGGTTGGCGTGGATGTTGCCCAGTTCTACCTGCCGCTCCATTGCGGCGTACAGGAGGCCGTGCCGGTTGCGCACGGTCTTGGCGGCGACGGTCTGCGTGTTGACCCACTTGGTGACGGCGTCCTTGGTGACGGCGTCGACCGGGAGCGGGCCCAGTGCGGACTTGGCGAACAGGCGCGCGATCTTCTCGTAGTCCTTGCGAGTACCTCGGGTAACGCCGGACAGGTGCTCGATGTGGTCAGTGAGTGCTTCGGCCACCGTCGGCACTGTTCCACCGGACGGGGAGCCGCGGCGGACCCGGAGTACCTCGACGGCAGCCTCTCCACCGATGCGGTCGACGAGGTCGGAGAACTGCGCCGCGCCGCTGGCCTCGACGAACGTCTGCCACTTGATGCTGCCGTTGACACGCGCAGCCACCCGGTAGCGCTCCTCGCCCTTGCTGGTCAGGCGGGTCTGGATGAACGCCATATTCCGTCTCCTGCCGTCTCTGGTTACCTTGTCACGTTACCTTCCTTCTGGTAACGTCAAGAAACAGCAGGTCAGAGCAGTGTCCGAGGGGGGACTTGAACCCCCACCCCCTTGACGGGGACTAGCACCTCAAGCTAGCGCGTCTGCCTATTCCGCCACCCGGACTGGTGCGGGCGCTTCGTGAGCGCCAGCGGCCGGGTAACTGTACCAAACTCGCTGGGTCCTCTGTCCAACCAGGGCCGGCCGCGGACGAGGCTAGCCGCGCAGGGCGAGGTAGCGCGCCCGGGCCTCGAAGACGCCGCGCATCTCGGTGGTGACGCCGGCCATGAACTCGTCACGATAGGTGGAGTCGGTGAGGATGGAGATGGCGTAGTAGAGGCCGGTGAACGCGGCCATGCCGCCGGCGACCCGCAGGAGGGTCTCGGTCAGCTGCACGTCGTGGCCGAACAACTCGAACGGGTACTGCCAGGCGCCCTCGGTGCCGGCCCAGGCCTCGCCGACGGACGGGGTGACGGCGAGGATGCCGAAGGCCACGAAGAACGCGCCGACGCCCGCGCTGACGACGACGACCTGCAGTGCCTGGCTCACCACCAGGGTGAGGCCGACGTTGAGGCGCTGGCGCCGGCTCAACGGAGGCGATCCGCCGCCGAGGTCGTCTTCCAGCTGGTGCACGAGCCCGGGCGCGCGCACGGCGAGGAACACCAGCCCCAGGCCCAGCAGCAGGGCCATCACGATCAGCACGAACGGGCGCGGCATGGACCCGTACATCTGCCACATCTCGGCGTTGACGAACAGCACGAGGGAGAAGATCAGCAGCAGCGGCAGGGCTCGCACCAGCCGCCCGAGCGATGCGGCCAGCTCGTCGGCCATCCGGGTGAACGCCCAGAACACGGTGGCCAGTAGCCCGTAGCCGACCACGAGGTACACGAGCGCGAGGAGCAGGAGGTTGCCGGCCACCAGCCCGGCGACCTGCCGCCACTGGCCGCCGAAGATGAGCGGCAGGAGCGCCGGCAGCAGGACGAACGCGGCCAGCTCGGGCCGGCCGACCTCGCGCGGCAGCGACAGGAAAGGTCGCTTCCGGGTCCGGTTGACCAGGCCGAACGCGGTGACCAGGATGGCCAACCCACCCAGGGCGGCGGAGATGTTGACCAGCAGCGGCCACTCCAGCTCGGTTGCGCCGAGCATCTCGCCGACGAACACCAGCCCCAGGAAAGGAGTCGCGCGGGTGAAGATGTCCTCGCTGGCGGAGTAGTCCTCGATGAAGAGTGGGAGCCCGCTGCGCCGGAACCGGCGCTCGTACTCGGCCAGCTCGTCCCGTTCAGCCACGTGCCGGACTCTACCGACCCTCGCTGGCGGGACCGCGACGCGACGGCTATGAACACGGACAATGGGTACGCACTGCCCCACCGAGAGAGGACGGGCGTGACCGACGAACGCTACGAACGTGCCGAGGACGAGGTCAGCCGGTTCGACCGGCACTGGAATGAGCTGCTGCAGGAGCTGCGCATCGCGCAGACCGGCGTTCAGATCCTCTTCGCCTTCCTGCTCACCATCGCGTTCACGACGCCGTTCCGCGAGTCCGACGAGTTCGTCCACGACGTGTTCGCCGTGACGATCGTGCTGGCGGCGATGGCGATGGGACTGCTGATCGCACCGGTGTCTTTCCACCGGATGGTGTTCAAGCGCCGTTTGCGCGACAGAATGATCCCGATGGCTTCGAAGATGACCGCCGCGGGACTGTTCCTGCTCATGCTCGCCGCGTGCGGGGGGCTGCTCATCGCCCTGGACGTGGTGTTGGAACGCGAGGTGGCGATCGGCGTCTCCGTCGCCGTGCTCGCCTGGTTCTCCGTGTACTGGTACGTCATCCCCGCGGCGGTCAGGCAGCGGAACTGACGTGACTCTCGTTCACCACCGGCACGACGGCGACGGCTGGATCGAGTGCGCCTGCGGGCAGCGGCACTGGGGCCTGCACGGTGCCGCCGGACTGCTCCTCGTCGACGGCCACCCCGTCGACGACGACGGGGTCGTGCGGCGGGTGCTGCTGCAGCACCGCGCGCACTGGAGCCACCACGGCGGCACGTGGGGGGTGCCGGGCGGTGCGCGGGCGTCGACGGAGACGGCGTTGGAGGCGGCGCTGCGCGAGGCCGCGGAGGAGGCCGCTATCCCGCCCGACGCGGTGTGGCCCAGCCATGCCTGGGTCGAGGACCACGGGCCGTGGTCGTACACGACCGTCGTCGCGACGGCCGACCGCCCGGTGGAGCCGCACCCCAGCGACCCCGAGAGCCTCGACATCGTCTGGACCCCGGTCGGCGATGTCGAGGCGCTGCCGCTGCTGCCGGCGTTCGGCGCGATGTGGCCGAGCATCCTGGACCAGGCGCACCGCCGTCTGGTGCTGGTGGTCGACGCCGCCAATGTGGTCGGCTCGCGCCCGGACGGCTGGTGGCGCGACCGCAAGGGTGCGACGACGCGGCTGCGCGACGAGTTGGTGCGCCTGTCGTCGGTGCCGGCGGAGCCGCTGGGGCTCCCGGCGATGCTGTGGTGGCCGTCGGTCGTGCTCGTGACCGAGGGGCAGGCCCGCGGTGTTCCGTCCGTCGACGGTGTCAGCGTCGTCGAGGCGCCCCGCGGCGGCGACGACACCATCGTGGACGTCGTCGCTCAGGCTCGGCAGGCCCGGCAGGGCGACCACGTCGTCGCGGTGACGGCCGACCGTGAGCTGCGGGCGCGTATCGATTCCGCCGGCGGCCGCAGCGTGGGCCCGTCGACGCTGTTCGAGCTGACCCGCCGGGCCGTGCGCGCCTGACTCGGGATCCCTTGGTCGCCGGGTGGGGCAAACACCCGGATGGTCACTGTCGCCTTCATCGCTCACGGGTGATGCGAGGCCCCCGTCCGTCCCTCGCCGGTCTTGCCCCACCGTCCTGGGCGCCTCATGCCGCGTCGGCGGCGACGGCGGCGCGCACCGCCGGGACGATCTCCTGGGCCCAGTGCGCCAGCGCGACCTCGGGCTCTGTGTCGCCGGTCGGGAAGTAGGTGAACCCGGACGCCCCGTGCTCCAGCACGGCGCCGGTGAGCTCCTCGACCCACTGGCCGACCGACCCGCCGACCCAGCGGTTGTCGTCGTCGCGGGTAACGGCCAGTGGCGTCGCGGTGATGCGGCCGGGCAGGTTGTAGATGGTGGCGACGTCGCGCGGGTCGCGGCCCGCGGCGACCGCGGCCTCGTCGATGACGGGGCGCGACGTGCGGTAGCGGTGGCTCAGCCAGTCCGCGGCGTGGCCGGGGATCCAGCCGTCGGCCGAGCGGCCGGTGACGGCCAGCGACCTCGGCCCGTTGGAGCCGGTCCACACCGGTGGCGCGGGGGTCGCGGCGGGCTCGAGCCGCGTGACCTGGAAGAACTCGCCGTCGAAGGTCACCGGTGCACCGCCGCCGGACAGCGCCCTGATCAGGGTGATGCCCTCTTCCAGTGCACGAACCGCGGCGGCGGGGTCGAGCAGCGGCACGCCGAGCTTGGCGCTCTCGGCCAGCAGGCCGCCGGCGCCCATGCCGAGCACGATCCGGCCGCCGGACAGCGCTGCCAGGGAGGTCACGGTCCGGGACAGCATCGGTGCAGGGCGGACCGGGAGGTTGGTGACGTTCACCAGGCCGGCGATGGACTGGGTGCGGCCCAGCGCCATGCCGACGAGGGAGTAGGCGTCCAGGCGGTCGCTGACGTACGGGTGGTCGGAGACGCTGAACAGGTCCAGCTCGTCGCGGTCGGCCTGGCTCGCCAGCCGCAGCGTCCGCGGTCCCTCCGCGACCGCGCTCGAGATCCCGATACCGAACCATGCCGTGCGAGTCGGCGTCATGAGTCACTCCTGAATCTGGTTGGTTCGCAGGGCGAACCATGCTTGGTACGCTGGGCGAATGGGCAGTGTCGAGGGAAATCTGGGCGTCGTCAGCGCGCTGGTGCGGTCGAGCTTCCTGGTCTCCGCGGTGTACGCGGAGTCCGCGCGCGAGTACCGGCTGACCCCACAGCAGGGACAGCTGCTGTGCGTGCTGATGGCGCAGCCGTATCGGATCAGTGAGCTGAGCGCGATGCTGCGACTGGCAAAGTCGAGCCTCACTGAGCTGGTGGACCGGACCTCCCAGCGCGGCCTGGTGGTCCGCGAGCCCGACCCCGACGACCGCCGCGCGGTGCGGGTCTCACTCACCGAACAGGGGAGCGAGCTCGGCGAGGCGTTCTACCTGGCGACCTGCGAGCGCGTCGACCAGCTGCCGTCCGGCCTCGACGCCGCGGAACGGGCCACGCTGGGGGAGCTGCTCAGCCGGGTCGTCCGGGACAACAACGTCCCGACGACGTTCCCAGAGTGGGACGACACGGCGCCCGCCACGCGCGGCTGAGCGCGGGCCCGTGGGCCGCCGCGCCGCGCGGGCGCGAGGCCCGGGGACCGTCCAACTCGCCGTGGCCTGCGCCGGTGATGCCAATCGTGCGGTCCATGCTGTCAAACTCCCGATCGGGACGACATCTTATTCGTATCACGAACCATATTAGTTCGTGACCCGAACCGCAACTCGCCGGGTGCTGGCCGTGATCATCAACGGTTGGCGACACTATGACGTCGCCAACCGTTGATGATCATGGGGACGTGGTGATGAGGTCGCGGGCCAGAGCCACGACCGGGTCGATGCTGACCTGGTAGTTGCCCAGGACGATCGCCACCCAGTCCAGGTCAGGGAAGACGTCGAGGTTCACCGCGCGGCCCGGGCCGCTGCCGGAGTGTCCATACACGCGGTCCCCGTTGACGATGGCGCAGCCGTGCCCGTAGCCGTAGAACCCCTGGTCCGTTGGCAGCTCGGGCTTCTCCGGCGTCGGCGTCTTCGGGCCGGTGATCAGGTTGGCGTAGGGCGGGTCCAGCAGGGTCTCGCCGTCGGTGAGGGCCTGGGAGAACGTGAGCAGGTCCGCGACGGTGGAGCTGGCGCCCTCGTCGGGCCCGCCGATGTACCGGAAGTGGTCTTCGGTGGTGTAGTCGACCCACCCGTCGTTCGTCCGCCGGTAGAGCCGGGCGATGCGGTCGTCCGCGTGGATCTCCGGCTGCGTGTAGAAGTCGGTGTCGCGCAGCTTCGCCGGCTCGAAGACGTTCTCGCGGACGTAGTCGTGGAACGGCCGGCCGGAGGCGGCGGCGACGATCGCGCCCAGCAGGAAGAAGCCGTCGTTGCTGTACTGGAAGGTGCTGCCCGGCGGGAGGTCGGTCCGGTCCAGCGCCCGGAGGATGTCCATACGGGCGTCCCAGGTCTCCTCGACGCCGTCGGGCGCCGGGGGCGGCGGGGGACCGCCCTGCGTCGGCGGGCGGCCGAAGCCGGAGGTGTGGGTGAGCAGGTGGTGGACCGTGACGGCGTCGGCGACGGCGGGTGCGAAGCCGTCCAGGTAGGCACCGACGGTGTCGTCCAGGCGCACGATCTTGCGCTGGACGAGCTGGGCGACCGCGACGGCGGTGAACGACTTCGTCATCGACGCGAGGTCGAAGCGGGTGCTGGTCCGGTTCGGCACGCCGGTCTCCTTGTTAGCCATGCCGTAGGAGCGGGTCAGCACCGCGCGGCCGCGGTGGCAGAGTCGCACCGTGCCGGAGAACTCGTCGTCGGCCGCGCGCTGGGCGAGGAAGCGGTCGAGCGCGCCGCCGGGTCGCAGGTCCTTGGGCACCGAACCACCACCGCCGGCGTGCGCCGGCACGACGGTGGCGGTGGAGACCGCGGCGGTGGCGCTCAGAGCCGTCGCGGCCACGCCGAGCACGGCTCGTCGCGACGGTCGTCGTTCCGGCAGAGGGGAGGCATCGGTCGTGTCGGTCATTGTGGCGTCTCCCGTGGGGTCGGATGGGTCGCCATCACGATCCCGGCGGCGGATGAGACGTGTCTAAGGGCCTTCTAAGAGCGCGCTGAGAGCCCGCCGATCGGCGCGATTCGCCCAACGGCGTCGTTCTCGTGGTACACGTACTCGCCGCCGTGATCGACTGAGGCCGGGCGGCGAGCCGTCAGTCGGTGCCGAACTCCATGGCGGCCCGGTCCAGGGCTTCGTCGGGGTCGACGCCGCCGCGGGAGGCGATGGCTTCGGCGCCGCCTTCGGGCAGCTCGCCGACCAGGTCGATGTGGGTGGCCGCGCCCAGCAGCTCGGCGTGACCGGTGCCGACCATGCCGAAGCCGGCGTACTGCTCGAGCTTGGCGCGCGAGTCGGCGATGTCGAGGTTGCGCATGGTGAGCTGGCCGATGCGGTCCAGCGGGCCGAACGCGGAGTCCGCGGTGCGCTCCATCGACAGCTTGTCCGGGTGATAACTGAGCGCCGGGCCGGTGGTGTCGAGGATCGAGTAGTCCTCGCCCCGCCGCAGCCGCAGCGTCACCTCGCCGGTGACGGCGGAGCCGACCCACCGCTGCAGCGACTCGCGCAGCATCAGCGCCTGCGGGTCCAGCCACCGGCCCTCGTACATGAGCCGGCCCAGCCGGCGGCCCTCGGCGTGGTAGTTGGCGACGGTGTCCTCGTTGTGGATCGCGTTGAGCAGCCGCTCGTACGCCACGTGCAGGAGCGCCATGCCCGGCGCCTCATAGATGCCGCGGCTCTTGGCCTCGATGATCCGGTTCTCGATCTGGTCGGACATGCCCAGCCCGTGCCGGCCGCCGATGGCGTTGGCCTCCATGACGAGCTGGACCGGCGAGGCGAACTCGGCGCCGTTGACGGTGACCGGCCGGCCCCGCTCGAAGCCGATGGTGACGTCCTCGGGCGCGATCTCCACGGCTGGGTCCCAGAACCGCACGCCCATGATCGGCTGCACCGTCTCGATGCCGGTGTCGAGGTGCTCCAGGGTCTTCGCCTCATGGGTGGCGCCCCAGATGTTCGCGTCGGTGGAGTAGGCCTTCTCGGCGCTGTCGCGATACGGCAGGTCGTGCTTGCGCAGCCACGCGCTCATCTCGTTCCGGCCGCCGAGCTCGCCGACGAAGGCGGCGTCGAGCCACGGCTTGTAGATGCGCAGGCTCGGGTTGGCGAGCAGGCCGTACCGGTAGAACCGCTCGATGTCGTTGCCCTTGAACGTCGAGCCGTCGCCCCAGATCTGGACGTCGTCCTCGAGCATGGCCCGCACCAGCAGCGTGCCGGTGACCGCGCGGCCCAGGGGAGTGGTGTTGAAGTACGACCGGCCGGCGGAGCGGATGTGAAAAGCGCCGCAGGTCAGCGCGGCCAGCCCTTCCTCGACGAGTGCGGCGCGGCAGTCGACCAGTCGGGCGATCTCGGCACCGTACAGCTTGGCCCGCCCCGGCACGGAGTCGATGTCCAGCTCGTCGTACTGCCCGAGGTCGGCGGTGTAGGTGCAGGGCACCGCACCCTTGTCACGCATCCAGGCGACCGCCACCGAGGTGTCGAGGCCGCCGGAGAAGGCGATGCCGACCCGCTCGCCGACGGGCAGGGAGGTGATGACCTTGGCCATGAGCAAAAGTATGCAGCACTCTGCATGGTCATGCAAACCCGCCTTGGTGCGCACGAGACCGAGGCGCTCGGGTCGCGTCCAGGAGCGGTGCGGCGACGTCGAGCTCGTGACCGCCCTCGTCCGCTCGGTCAGGCCCCGTACGTCGATCACCGACATGGGCGAGATCGTGGCGGGCCGGGCTGGCCGGTTTCTCAGAGCGTCTGGGAGAACTCTGTGAACATTGCGTCCCACGCCCGGTTGATCATGGAGTAGATCAGGGTTCCCAGCGACCCGGAAGCTGATTTACTCCATGCTCAACGAGCCAGGGGTGGCCGTCGCGGTCGGCGACTCACAGGAACCCGAAGAAGCGCGGTGATTAGGTCGTTCGATCCAACAAATCCTGTTATCAGATCGTGACGACGGTGTGTCGAACGGTCTGTCAACAAGCTGTTAGCGTTCACAGCCAACTGTGATCGCTCGGGGGTCGTGACGCCCGGTTTCGAGAGGGAGGGCCCTGTGAACAGACGATTCGTGGCGGTGATCGGCGGTGCCGTTCTGGCGCTGACGGTGGCGGCCTGCGGCGGCGAGGGCGCCGGCAGCGGCGACGAGGAGTCTGCCGCGCCGGAGGACCGCGTCATCGGGGTGTCCATGCCGACACAGACTTCGGAGCGGTGGATCGCCGACGGCGATTCGGTGCGCGAGCAGCTGGAGGAGCTGGGATACCAGGTCGACCTGCAGTACGCAGGCGACGACATCCCCACCCAGTCGCAGCAGGTCGACCAGATGATCACCCAGGGCGCCGACGTCCTGATCATCGCGGCCATCGACGGCACCGCTCTGAGCAGCCAGCTGCAGGCCGCCGCCGACGCTGACATCCCGGTCATCGCCTACG
The DNA here is from genome assembly GCF_004349065.1 of Jiangella asiatica. Taxonomy (GTDB): domain Bacteria; phylum Actinomycetota; class Actinomycetes; order Jiangellales; family Jiangellaceae; genus Jiangella; species Jiangella asiatica. The sequence goes on along the minus strand of NZ_SMKZ01000032.1, from coordinate 48,916 downwards.
ACCGGCTGATCCGCGACAGCGAGAACGTCGACTTCTACGTCAGCTTCGACAACTACCGGGTCGGCGTCGCCCAGGCCACCGCGCTGCTGGTGGGCCTCGGACTGCAGACCGAGGACGGCTCGCCCGGCACGGCCACCGGCCCGTTCAACATCGAGCTGTTCGCCGGCTCGCTGGACGACAACAACGCGCACTTCTTCTTCGACGGCGCCATGGACACGCTCCAGCCGTTCATCGACGACGGCTCGCTGGTGGTGAAGTCCGGGCAGATGGACATCGAGCAGGTGGCCATCCTGCGCTGGCAGCAGGAGACCGCCCAGCGGCGCATGGAGGATCTGCTGACCTCCAGCTACAGCGACGGGTCCCGGGTCGACGGCGTCCTGTCGCCGTTCGACGGGTTGTCGCGGGGCATCCTCACCGCGTTGCAGAACGCCGGCTACGGCGCCGCGGCAAACCCGATTCCGGTCGTGACCGGCCAGGACGCGGAGATCGCCTCGGTCAAGCTGATTAACGACGGTGTGCAGAACTCGACCATCTTCAAGGACACCCGGCTCCTGGCCGAGCAGGCCGTCATCGCGGCCGAGGCGTTCCTGGAGGGCGAGGAGCCGGAGGCCAACGACACCGAGACCTACGACAACGGCGTCAAGGTGGTCCCGTCGTACCTGCTGCCGGTCGAGACCGTGTACCGCGACGACATCCAGCCGATCCTCGTCGATTCCGGCTACTACACGGCCGAGGAGGTCGCCGCCGGCCAGACCGAGGGCTGAGAACTCCATCGCCGCGACGTCTGGAGACGTGCGCACCCGCGTGGACCGCGGGCGGGCGTGCACACGTCTTCAGACGTGGCGGCTCGGCACATGATGAGGACGCCGATGAACGACACGATCCTGGAGATGCGCGGCATCACGAAGACCTTCCCGGGCGTGACGGCGTTGGAGGACGTCGCGCTCGTGGTCCGCCGCGGAGAGATTCACGCGATCTGCGGCGAGAACGGCGCCGGCAAGTCGACCTTGATGAAGGTGCTGTCCGGGGTGCACCCGGCCGGCTCGTACGACGGCGAGATCGTCTACGACGGCGAGACGGTGGCCTTCAACGGCATCCGCGACAGTGAGTCCATGGGCATCGTGATCATCCATCAGGAGCTCGCCCTGGTGCCGTACCTGTCGGTCGCGGAGAACATCTTCCTCGGCAACGAGCGCCGCGGCCGGGGCGGCCTGATCGACTGGAACCGCGCCAACGCCGAGGCGGCGTCGCTGCTGTCGTCGGTGGGCCTGGTGGAAAACCCGGTGACGCCGGTCATCCAGCTCGGGGTCGGCAAACAGCAGCTGGTGGAGATCGCGAAGGCGCTGTCGAAAGAGGTCCGGCTGCTGATCCTGGACGAGCCGACCGCCGCGCTCAACGACACCGACTCCGCGCACCTGCTCGACCTGCTGCGCCGGCTCCGCGACCAGGGGATCACCTGCATCATGATCTCCCACAAACTGGGCGAGATCACCGAGATCGCCGACTCCATCACGGTGTTGCGCGACGGCCGCACGGTCGAGACCCTGGCCATGGACTCCGGCGACGTGACGCAGGAGCGGATCATCCGCGGCATGGTCGGACGCGACCTGGAGAGCTTCTACCCCGACCGCACGTCGGACCCGGGCGAGGAGGTGCTGCGGATCGAGGACTGGACGGTGTGGCATCCCACCCAGAACCGCAAGGTCGTCGACGGCGCCGCGCTGAACGTCCGCGCCGGCGAGGTCGTCGGGATCGCCGGCCTCATGGGCGCCGGCCGGACCGAGCTGGCGATGAGCGTGTTCGGTCGCTCGTACGGGCGCGACATCACCGGCCGCCTGTTCGTCCGCGGCCGCGAGGTGAAGGCCCGCTCGGTGGCCGAGGCGATCGAGCACGGCATCGCCTACGCCACCGAGGACCGCAAGCGCTACGGGCTCAACCTCATCGAGGACGTCCGGCACAACGTCTCGGCGGCGGCGCTGGGCAAGCTGTCGCGGCGCGGGTGGGTGAACGGCAACGAGGAGATCAAGATCGCCGAGGAGAGCCGGCGCGACTTGAACATCCGCACCTCCAGCGTCATGACCGCCGTCGGGAAGCTCTCCGGCGGCAACCAGCAGAAGGTCGTGCTGTCCAAGTGGCTGTTCGCCGACGCCGACGTGCTGATCCTCGACGAGCCGACCCGCGGCATCGACGTCGGCGCGAAGTTCGAGATCTACACGATCATCAACCGGCTGGTGGCCGCCGGGAAGGCGGTCATCGTGATCTCGTCGGAGCTGCCCGAGCTGCTGGGCGTCTGCGATCGTATCTACACCCTCGCCGCCGGACGCATCACCGGTGAGGTCCCGGTCGGCGAGGCCACCCAGGAGCACCTCATGGAACTGATGACGAAGGACAAGGAGCGCGTCGGATGACCAGCACCCAGCGCCCCGAGGCCGAGGACAAGGCCACGCCCGAGAGCGCCCAGGCCGCCGCCCTGCACACCGGGACCAGCAACCTGCGCACCCTGGTGACGCGCAACCTGCGGCAGAGCGGCATCTACGTCGCCTTCGTCGTCATCGTCGCCCTGTTCGCGATCATGACTGACGGCGTGCTGTTGAGCCCGGGCAACATCACGAACATCGTGCTGCAGTACTCCTACATCCTGGTGCTGGCCATCGGGATGGTGATCGTCATCATCGCCGGGCACATCGATCTGTCGGTCGGGTCGGTCGTGGCGCTCACCGGGGCGGTCTCGGCCGTGCTGGTCATCCAGCAGGGCTACACGTGGTGGGTCGGCATCATCGCGGCGCTGGTCGTGGGTGTCGCGGTCGGTGCCTGGCAGGGCTTCTGGGTCGCCTACATCGGCATCCCGGCGTTCATCGTCACGCTGGCCGGCATGCTGCTGTTCCGCGGCCTGACGCTGCAGGTGCTGGACAACATCTCGCTGTCGCCGTTCCCGTCCGAGTACCAGCGGGTGGCCAACGGATTTCTCAACGGGTTGATCGGCGGACAGGGCTACGACGCGTTCACGCTCCTCATCGGCGCCGTCGCGGTCGCGGGCTACGCGGTCAGCGGGTTCCGCACCCGGGTGGCGCGCATCCGCTACAACCAGCCGGTGGAGTCGTTCCCGCTGTTCATCGCCCGCGTGGTGGCGGTGGGCGCGGTCATCATGTACTTCGCCTGGCAGCTGGCGCACGCCCGCGGACTGCCGATCGTGCTGATCATCCTGGGCGTCCTCGTGCTCACCTACAGCGTGGTCACCAAGCGGACGGTCTTCGGCCGGCAGGTCTACGCCATCGGCGGCAACCTGTCCGCGGCGATGCTGTCCGGCGTGCGGGTGCGTACGGTGAACTTCTGGATCTTCGTCAACATGGGCTTGCTGTCCGCGGTGGCCGGCGTCATCTATTCCTCGCGGTCCAACGGCGCGCAGCCCGCCGCCGGCAACATGTTCGAGCTCGACGCGATCGCGGCGGCCTTCATCGGCGGTGCGGCCGTGACCGGCGGCGTCGGCACCGTCGTGGGCGCCATGGTCGGCGGCCTGATCATGGCGGTCATGAGCAACGGCATGCAGCTCATGGGCGTCGACCAGTCGATCCAGTCGGTGGTGAAGGGCCTCGTCCTCCTGCTCGCGGTCGCCTTCGACATCTACAACAAGCGCCGCGCCGGCACCTCCCGCTGACCCCGCGGCCGCGTGCTCCGGTGATCATCAACGATTCGTGACATCACTAGGCGTTCTCGCGCTTCACCAGGGTTGCAAGCATGGTGAAGCACACACGATCCTCGTGATGTCAGCGATCGTTGATGATCACGAGGCAAAGTGACGGCGGCGGCAAGGCGCACCTGCTCAGCGCCGCGGACCGCACTGACCGGGCCGGCAGCAACCACGCCGCGGGAGCGGACCGGCCGCCGGGCGGCTTCGCCGACTGGGTACGGCGCAACGTCGCCGCGTTCCGTTGAGCGCAGGGCCCCGTGACGCTGGCGAGTGGTCTAGCGCGGCGGTGCGGTGGAGGTCCGGACGACCAGCTCGGCTGGGCGGGTGATGAGGACGGGGTCGGCGTCGCCGGAGCCGAGGACGCGCCGCAGCAGCAGCTCGGTGGCCTGCTCGCCGACCCGGGCGGCGTCGCTGTCGACGGTGGTGAGCCCGATGCCCGGCAGCTCACCGACGGTGACGTTGTCGAAGCCGGCGATGGACACGTCGCGCGGTACCTCGAGGCCGAGGTCGGCACAGGCCATCAGGCCGCCGAGGGCCATGGTGTCGGTGGCGAAGAAGATGGCGGTGGGCGGCCGCTCGACGTCGAGCAGGCCGCGGGTGGCGGCGCGGCCGCCCTCGATGGTCGACGCGGCCGTGGCCGCGGGGAGCTCGGCCCGGCCGGCCAGGTCCGCCGTCTCCAGCTCGAACCCGCGCCGTCGGTCGGCGAACGGCTTGACCGTGAGCTCGCCACCCACGTGCGCGATGCGCCGGTGGCCCAGGTCGCGCAGGTGCCGGACCGCAGCCCTGGCACCGGCGAGGCTGTCGACGACGACGGTGTCGGCCACCAGCTCCGGCAGGTCGCGGCTGGCCAGCACGATCTGGATGCCCCGTTGCCGCAAATACTCGATGTTGTCGCTCGCCGACCGCACCGCCACCAGCACGACGCCGTCGACCCGGCGGTGTGCCATGGACCGCACGATGTCGAGCTCGCGGGCGGGGTCGTCGCCGGAGCTGCCGAGCACCAGCGTGTACCCGGCGCCCTCGGTGGCGACCTGGATGCTGTGCACCAGCTCCGGGTAGAACTGGCTGCGGATGTCGGCCACGACCAGCCCGATCGTGGTGGTGGCACTGCGGGTCAGGCCACGGGCGAGCGGGTTGGGCTGGAAATCCAGGTCCTGGATGGCCGCCCGGATGCGCTCGCGGGTGGACGGTGCCATGGCGTAGCCGTGCGCGCGGTTGAGGTACTTGGAGACGGTGGCCTTGGTGACACCGGCGCGCTCGGCGACGTCCTTGATGGTGACCCGGGCGGGACCGGTGCGGACGCGCCCCGAGCGCCGCACCTCACCGTCCCCGGCCGGACCGTCGCCGGCCGCCGGTGCGCCGTCGTCGGAGGGCTTCGCGTCGTCCCGCATCGTCTGCACGCTACTGAAAGTACTCGGGGTCCATCGTCTCGACGTCGCCGGCGAGCACGTCGAACGGGATCTGGTCGAGCACGTCGCGCCGGACGTCGACGCCGGGGGCCACCTCAAGCAGCCGCAGCCCGTCGGCGGTGAGCTCGAAGACGGCTCGCTCGGTGACGTAGCGGACGCGCTGACCTCGGGCGACGGACTCCTGGGCGCTGAAGGTGACCTGGGTGACCTCCTTGACGAACTTCGCGTGCCGGCCCTCCGCCTCGACCGTCAGCTCGCCGCCGCCCACCCGCACCCGCGGCCCGCCGGCGGTGAACGTCCCGCAGAACACGACGGTGCGGGCGTTCTGACTGATGTCGACGAAGCCGCCGGTGCCGACGACCCGGTCGCCGAACTTGGACACGTTGACGTTGCCGGTGGCGTCGATCTGGGCGAACCCGAGGAAGGCGATGTCGAGGCCGCCGCCGTCGTAGAAGTCGAACTGCGCCGGCTGGTCGAGGATCGCCTCGGGGTTCGTGGCGACGCCGAAGATGACGCCGCGCGCAGGGATGCCGCCGACAGCGCCCTGCTCGATGGTCGTGGTGAAATCGTCGAGGCGGCCCTCCTCGGCGGCCACCGACGCGATTCCGTCGGCGATGCCCACGCCGAGGTTCACCACGTCGCCGGGCGTGATCTCGGCCAGTGCGCGCCGGGCCACCACCTTGCGCGCGTCCAGGGCGAACGGCGGCAGCGTGGACACCGCGGCCCGTACCTCCCCGGAGAACGCCGGGTTGTACTCGTGCGTCACGACCTGACGCTGCGCCGGATGGTGCACCACGACGTCGACGCAGATTCCGGGCACGGCCACCATTCGCGGGTCCAGGGTTCCGGCCTTCGCCACGTTCTTGACCTGCGCGATGACGGTGCCGCCGCGGTTGCGGGTGGCCTGCGCGATGGCCAGCATCTCCAGCCGGGCGCCCTCCTGTTCGAAGGAGAGGTTGCCGCGCTCGTCGGCGGTCGTGCCGCGGATGAAGCAGACGTCGATGTCGAAGCCGGGGTAGAAGAGCCACTCCCGGCCGGCCAGCTCCACCACCTCGACCATGGTCCGCGGGCTGACGTCGTTGAGCCGGCCGGCCTCGAGCCGCGGGTCGCAGAAGGTCCGAAGCCCGACGTGGGTGACCACGCCCGGCCGGCCGGCCGCGATCTCGCGGAACAGCTGGCTCATGACGCCCTGCGGGAGGTTGTACGCCTCGAGCTCGCCGGCGACGGCCATCGCGCTCATCGCCGGGGCCATGCCCCAGTTGCCGGCGACGACGGAGCTGACCAGGCCGCGCTGGGCGAGGTGGTCCATGCCGCCGCCCTGACGGTCGCCGATGCCGGTGGTGTGCACCAGCTGCAACCCGCGCGGCGACCCGGTCTCGCGGTGGCGCCGGCCCAGCGCCGCCAGCAGCGCGTCGGGCTCCAGCAGCCCGCCGCCGGACCCGCCGACCGCCAGCGTCTGCCCGTCCCGCACCAGGTCCGCCGCCGCCTCCGCGGTGAGGAACCTGATCTGCCGCCGCCCGGTCATGCCATCACACCGCCGCCGTTGAGGTGCAGCGTCTGCCCGTGGAGGAGCTCGGCGCCAGGCCCGGCGAGGAAGGTGACCGCCGGGCCGACCTCCTCGGGCACGCCGAGCCGGCCGACGACGGAGTCATGGGTGCGCTCGTGCACCCAGTCGCGAGTCGCGTACGGGCGGACCATCGGGGTGTCGATCGGCCCGGGCGCGATGGCGTTCACCCGCACCCGCGGACCGGCCTCGCGGGCCAGCGCCTTGGTGAAGCCGAGCACGCCCGCCTTCGCCGTGGCGTATGCGACGTAGTCGATTGCGCCTTTGAACGCCAGCTGGGAGGAGACGTTCACGATCCGGCCGTGGGAGGCGAGCATCCCGGGCAGGACGTGCCGGGTGACGACGAAGACGCCGTCGAGGTCGGCGCCGAGAGTGCGCCGCCAGTCGTCCAGGCTGGAGTCGGCGATGCGGCGCGGCTCCATGAACCCGGCGTTGTTGACCAGGACGGTGATGGTGCCCAGCGCCTCCCGGACCGTCTGGACCGCGGCGGCGACCTCGTCCCACGACGTGACGTCGGCGCCGACGGCGACGGTGCGGACACCGTGGCCGGCCAGCTCGTCGGCCAGCGCGGTCGCCTCGGCCTCCTGGTCGAGGTGGTGGACGGCGACGTCCGCGCCGGCGCGGGCCAGGTCGCGGCAGATCGCGACGCCCAGCGCCCCGGTCGCCCCGGTGACCAGGGCGACCTCGCCGGCGAGCGGGCGGTCGTGCGTCATGGCCGGTCCTCCAGGATGCTGGCCGCTGGCCGCGGCGCGAGGTACGGATCGTCGTCGGCGCCGTCGTCGACGAACGCCGTCAGGGGTTCGCCGCGGGCCAGCATGCGCAGCGCGCGCCGCCCGAGCATGGTCTCGTGGATCTCGCTGGTGCCGTCGAAGATCTGGGTGACCTTGGCGTCGCGGTGCATGCGGTTGACGTCCTCGCCGACAACGACGCCCAACGCGCCGTGGATCTGCATCGCCTCGTCGGTGTGCCGGCGGGCGGCGTCGGCGGCGAACATCTTGGCCATGGACACCACGTCCTGGTCACCGCCGCCGCCGCGGGCGAAGGACTGCGCGGCGCGCCGGGTCAGCTCGCGGGCGGCGCGGTAGTCCGCGGCCATCCGGCCGAGCTTGCGCTGGATGATCGCGAGGTCGCCGATCGGCCGGCCGAACGCCTGCCGTGCGTTGGCCCGGGCCAGGCCGGCCAGCAGCGAGCCGCGCAGCAGGCCGCACGCGTATGCGGCGGCGTCGATGCGGGCCATGTTGAGCCCGTCCATCATGCCGGCGAAGCCCTCGACGTCCAGGCGGTCCGCGGCCGGCACCCGAACCCCGTCGAACAGCAGCTCGCCGTTGGGCATCCCGCGGAAGCCGGACAGCTCAGGGCCTGGCCGGCCGGTGGCTCCCGGCGCGGCCAGGTCGACGACGAGCGCGGCCATCGGCGCGTCGCGGTCGGCCGTCCCCAGCTTCGCCAGGACGATCGCGAAGTCGGCCACTGGTGCGAACCCGACCCAGCACTTGTGGCCGCTGAGCAGGTAGTCGTGACCGTCGGGGACGGCGACGGTGGACAGCGCGCGCACGTCGGTGCCGGCGTCGGGCTCGGTGATCGCGAACGACCCGTAGGCGCGCGCGTCCAGCGCCGGCTCCAGCCAGCGGCGGGCCACGTGCGCGGGCGCGTACTTGGCCAGCAGGTATGCCGACAGCCGGGAGCCGGCGATACCGAGTGCCACGGCCGGGCTGTGCACCGAGATGCGCTCGGTCACCTCCCGGGCCAGGTCCATCCGGGAGGCGTCGAGCGAGCCGGCGTCGTCGTGGAGGATCCGCTGCAGCCCGAGCCTCGCGGCCTCGGCCAGCAGGTCCGGGAAGAAGGCCGCCTCGGTGTCGATGCGCCGCGCGGCCGGGCGTACCCGCGTCTCGATGAGGTCGTCGACCGCATCCAACATCACGCCTCCTCGTCGGGTGGGTAGCAGTAGAGGACGTGGACGCCGACGAGGCACACCTCGCCGTCCTGCCGGGTCGCCGTCATCGTGGCGAACGCCTTGCGCGCGCCGGCGTCGACGCGGTCGACGACGTAGTCGACGGTGACCGTGTCGCCGAGGTACACCGGGCGCAGGAACCGCACCCGGTCGTAGCCGTAGGAGACGGCCGTGACGTCGTGCGCCGTGCACAGCCGGGCCGCCGCGGTCGACGTCAGCCCGAGGGTCAGGACCCCGTGCGCGATACGGCGGCCCTGCGGCCGTGTCTTCATGTACTCGTCGTCGACGTGCTGCGGCGCGAAGTCGCCGGTGATGCCGGCGAACAGGCCGACGTCGGACTCGGTGACGGTCTTGCGGAAGGTGCTGCGCGCGCCCAGCGGCGGCAGCCACGGTGCCGTCGTCATCGCCCGGCCCTCCCGTCCGCCGGAACCTCCACGACGCCGTCGGCCAGCAGCTCGTCGACGTCCAGGCCGAGCTCGACCAGCAGTTCGACGGTGTGTTCGCCCAGCAGGGGAGCGGGCCGGCGGGCCGGCAGGGTCTGGCCGTCGAGCGTGATCGGGTTGCCGACCAGCTCGACCGTGCCCGCCACCGGGTGCTCGACCTCCAGTCGGCGCCGGTCCCAGCGCACATACGGGTCGGTGGTCATGCTTTGGTGGTCGTTGACCGGCGCGCACCAGACACCGGCGGCGTCGAGCGCGTCGAGCACGTCCCGCGTCGCCCGCGTCGCGACCAGCCCGGCGACCAGGGCGTTGAGCTCGTCGCGGCCGGCGGTGGCAGCCTCCTTGTCCGGGAAGCGTTCCAGGAGGTCCGGCGCGCCGAGACCGTCGGCCAGCGCCTCCATCGTCGCCAGCGAGACGGCGACGTACCCGTCGACGGTGGCGTGCACACCGTAGGGCGCCTCGATGTAGGCGCTGCCGGGAACGGTCGAGCGGCGTGGCGGCTCGCCGGAGTTCACGGCCGCGACCACCTCCTGGACGGTTTGGTGCAGCATCGCGCCGACCAGGTCCACCTCGACCAGGCGCCCCCGCCCGGTGTGCTCGCGTTCCAGCAGCGCCGCGGTGGCGCCGAGCGCGAGCATGGTCGCGGCGTGCACGTCGGCGACGAACGGGCCGCACGGGGTGGGCATGTCGTCGGCGGTGCCGGTGAGCCACAGCGTGCCGGTACGGGCCTGGGCGAGCAGGTCCTGGCCGGGCTTGCGCGGGTCCGGCACGTCGGAGCCGTATCCGCTGGCGGTGCAGTAGACCAGCCGCGGGTTGAGCTCGCGCACGCGCTCCCAGCCCAGGCCCAGCCGCTCCATGACGCCGGGCCGGAAGTTCTGGATCAGGACGTCGGCGGTGGCCAGCAGCGCCTCCGCGACCCGGACCCCGGCCTCGGTCTTGAGGTCCACGGCGAGCGAGCGCTTGTTGCGGTTCATGGCCAGGAACTGCGCGCTGATGCCGTCCAGGAACGTGGTGCCGGACTGCCGGCCGCGTTCGCCGGTGCCCACCACCTCGACCTTGATGACGTCGGCGCCGAGGTCGGCGAGCATCTCCGCGGCCCACGGCCCCTGCATCATGTGCGCGAAGTCGAGGACCCGCACGCCGGACAGCGGGAGGTTCCGCACGCCGCTCACTTCCCGTCGAAGACCGGCCGGCGCTTCTCCAGGAAGGCCGATGTGCCCTCCCGGAGGTCGTGCGTCGGCAGGGTCTCCTCGACGAGGGCGACCAGCGCCCGGCGGACCTTGGGCAGCCCGACGGTCACCAGCTCCTCGTTGAGGAACCGCTTGGTCATCCGGATCGCGTGCGGCGAGGCGGCGCGGATGCGCTCGACGGTGGCGGTGACCTCGGCCTCCAGGTCGTCGGGCGGGACGACCCGGTTGACGATGCCGAACCGGCGCGCCTCGTCCGCGTCGAGGCGATCCATCTCGAAGGCCAGCTCGCCGGCGAGCTTGCGGCCGCTGACGTGCGGCGCGACCCCGACGGCGACGGTGGGCCAGGCACCGATGCGCCCCTCCGGCAGGCTGAACGTGGCCGCGTCGGAGGCGACGGCGAGGTCGCTGACAAGGACCAGCTCGCAGCCGCCGCCGAACGCCAGCCCGTTGACCGCCGCGATCACCGGGTACGGGTGGGTGGCGATCGCCTCGATGGTCCCGTACAGCCCGCCGAGGAAGAAGTCCATGCCCTGCTCGGGGGTGGCGTGCTCCTGGAAGGTGGTGATGTCGTCACCGGCGCAGAAGGCTCGACCCGTCCCGGTCAGCACCACCGGTCCGGCGGCTTCGACGGCCGCCCGGCCCAGGTGGTCGGTGAGGGCGTGCCACCCGGACAGGTCGAGCGCGTTGAGTTTCTCCGGGCGCTCGATCCGGAGCCAGGCGGTGCCCTCGCGGACCTCGTAGGTCACGTACATGCTGTCCCTTCCCGCGGCCGTTGGCCGACGGCGTCGTCGCGTGCGGTGTGCGTTGGGTGATGGCGTCTGTTACTTGATGGCTCCCGCGCCCCAGCCCGCGACCAGATAGCGCTGGACGAACAGGAACGCGATGAGGACGGGCACGTTGATGAGGACCGCGGCTGCCATGAGCAGCGGCCAATCCTGCAGGCTGGCGTTGTAGAGGTCGTGCAGCGCGATCGGCAGGGTCTTGAGCTCCTCCTGCGTGATGAGCACCCGGGCGAACAGGTAGTCCTCCCAGGCCAGTAGGAACGTGAACACCGAGACGGCGATCAGCCCCGGCGCGGCCTGCGGCAGGACGACGTACCACGCGCTCTTGGCCCGGTTGGCGCCGTCGACGAACGCCGCCTCCTCCAGCTCGGCCGGAATCGCGCGGAAGAACGGCTGGAGCAGCCACAGGCTGAACGGCACCCCGAACGAGGCGTAGGCCAGGATCATGCCGAGATAGCTGTTGATCAGGCCTACCTCGCGGAACATGCCGTACAGCGGCACCACGATGACGATCGGCGCGAACGTGTACGCGTAGAGGATGGCAGTGCTGAACGCGCGGCTGCCGGGGAACGGGAAGCGGGTCAGGCCGTAGGCGGCCAGCGCGGAGACCGCCACCGACACCACCGTCGCGCCGGTGGCGATGATGAGGCTGTTCTTGGCGTAGGTGAGGAAGTTCGTCGTCTCGAACAGCCGCTCGAAGCCGCTGAAGTCCGGTGCGGTGGTGAAGAACCGCGGCGGGAACGAGAACAACTCGGTCCCGGGCTTCACCGAGGTCAGCGCCATCCAGTAGAACGGGAACCCGTTGACCAGGACCAGCACGACGATGCCGATCAGCAGGTACCAGCGGACCCGGGCGACGCGGCGCAGCGCGGTGGTCATGCCGTCTCCTCCCTCTGCCGGTACAGCGTTCGCAGGTAGACGGTGGTGAAGATCATCAGCAGGACGAAGAGGATCATCGCGACGGCGGCGCCGGAGCCCAGCCGGGCCTCGCCGAAGATCCGCTGGAACGTCAGAACCGGCAGCGTGCGCACTTCGGTCCCGGTCCCGGCGAACAGGTACACCACGTCGAACTTGGTGAACATGAACATGAAGCGGAGCAGGATCAGCGTGTAGAGCACCGGCTTCAGCTCCGGCAGCACTATGCTCCAGAACCGCCGCCACGCCCCGGCGCCGTCGACGGTGGCCGCCTCCAGCGTCGACGGGTCGATGGTCTGCAGTCGGGCGAGCACGCTGATGACGATGAACGGCGTGAACATCCACACCGACACCACGACCAGCGACCAGAAGATGAAGCTCGGGCTGAGCAGGTTCGGTGGCTCCGACCCCGGCCAGACCTTGTCGATGGCCCATGAGTAGGCGCCGGTGGTCGGGTCCAGCAGCCACCGCCACACCAGCGCCACCACGATCGACGGGACCATGTAGGGCGCCAGTGCCACCAGGCGCACCACGCCGCGGCCGCGGAAGCGCTGGTGCAGCAGCAGCGCGATGAGCACGCCCAGCACCAGCTGCAGCCCGACAGTCAGCCCGGCGTACCAGACGGTCGTGCGCACGCTGTCCCAGAAATGCGGGGCGCGCAGCAGGGCCACGTAGTTGTCGAACCCGACCGAGCCGAACTTCGGCAGGTAGGCGTGGGCGTCGGTGAAGCTGAGCCGCACCAGGTAGGCGATCGGCGCGGCGATCACACCCAGCACGAGGAAGAAGGCGGGGCTCAGCAGCAGCGCGCCCCAGAACCAGCCCGGCATGCGCCGGCCCTGGTGTCCGGGCCCACGCGGCCCGGCGGCGCTCGCTCCCGGCTGGCGGTCCGTCGTCGTTCGCGTCAGAGACATCGTCGATCCCTTCGCGCGTGGTCGAGTCGTGGGGGTCGGTGTGGTCAGTCGTCGTGGTCAGTCTTCGTAGAGGGGGGAGAGCAGTTCGTCGGCCCGGCCCTGGGCCACGTTCAGTGCCTCGTCGATGTCCTTGTCGTTCTCGACGACGTCCATCACCATGTCGACGAGGATCTCCGAGCCGTACAGGTCGCTCAGGTACGGCAGCTCCAGGTCGGAGGGCTGCGTGACCATCAGCGGGAGGGCTCGGCCGGAGGCGAGGGTCTCGCGCTGCTGGTCGATCCAGAAGCTCCAGGTGCCCACCTCCGGCAGCGCCCGGTACGCGGGGTCGTCGAAGGTGGATCCCCGCACCGGCAGCAGCTGGGTCGGCACCGACCCGATCCAGCGCAAGTAGTTCTGCTGCTCGTAAAAGAACTTCAGGAAGTCCGCGGACGCCTCCGCGTCGGGGGAGTCGCGGAAGACGACCCACGGCTCGGCGTCGAGCTGGGTGATCCAGTCGTCGCCGGACGGGCCGACCGGCCGGTTCGGCGCGACCTTGATGTCCTCGCCCGGCACCAGGTCTGGTGCCTGGTCCTCGAACGTGTACGTGGCTCGCCCGAAGGAGAAGATCGTGGCGGCCTCGCCCAGCGCCAGGGCGCTGAGGCTGTCCGCGTACGGTTGCGACGACCACGCCGGCGACAGCGCGCCGCTGTCGCGCAGCTCGACCCAGTACTCCAGCACCTCACGCATCTCCTGCGTGTCGATGGTGACGTGGCCGTTCTCGTCGAAGAGGTGGCCGCCGTTCGAGCCGAGCCATTGATAGACCTCTTCGTTGACGTTGTGCGCGGCGTCGCCGGCGAGCATCAGGCCGTGCGCGTCGTCGTTGGCCTCCGAGACCGCCGACCACTGCTCGACCGAGTCCTCCCACGTCTTCACGTCCTCGGGGGTGCCGGTGCCCGCGGCGTTCGCGTACAGGTCGGCGCGGTATACGACGCTGTCGGTACCCCACGCGTGCACCACGCCGTAGTCGTGGCCGTCGGGCAGCGCGAACATCTCACGCAGCTGCGGCAGGTAGTCCTCGCCAAGGGAGTCCACGACCTCGTCGAGCGGCTGCAGCAGGTCCTGGGCGTACAGGCTGCGCACGAACATCGGCTCGACCTGGGTGATCTCCGGCAGGTCGCCGGCGGCGAGCGCGGCCTGCAGCTTCACCTGCAGGTCACCCCAGGCGACGGACTCCTGGGTGACGGTCACGCCGGGGTTGGCGGCCTCGTAGTCGGCGATGATCTCGTTCATCGCCTCGACGGTGGTCGGCGTGGACTCGGTGTGCCAGACGGTGATCTCGATCTGGCCGTCCTCGGCGCTGGACTCGCCGGCGCAGGCGGCCAGGACCAGCGACAGCCCGGCGGCGATCAGCGTCGCGCATCGACCCTTCGCGCGCATGTGGCCTCCTTTGGCGACATCGTGCGGACATCGTGCGGTAGGCGGTGGACGGGCCGCGTCGTGGGCCCGTCGCCCGCGTCGGTTCCCGTGTCGGCGATCGGCACGGAAACCGGTATCCATGCATCGGTGCCTATGTTGGACACCGGTTTCCGTCGTGTCAACACCTGAAGCCGAGTTCGTGGGTTCACCGGGCGATCCGGGGAGGTCGGGCGGCGCCAGGCTGGTCCGGACCGCGCGGGCGCGCTCGGTCCGAATCGCCCCGCATAGTAGGTTCGAGCGAGGCAGACTGGGAGGTGGGCGGTGGCCGACGCACCGGGTGACGGCGATGCCGGCGAGCACGGCGGCTCGCACGGCTACATCACGCGCAAGGACGACTACCTCAAGCGGCTCAGCCGCATCGAGGGGCAGGCACGGGGTCTGCAGCGCATGGTGGAGCAGGAGAAGTACTGCATCGACATCCTCACCCAGGTGTCGGCGATGACGAAGGCGCTGGAGTCGGTGGCGCTCGGGCTGCTCGAGGAGCACCTGGCGCACTGCGTGGTCGAGGCCGCGCGCTCCGGCGGCCCGGAGGCCGACATCAAGGTGAAGGAGGCGTCGGACGCCATTGCCCGTCTCGTCCGCTCCTGACACCGTCGCGCCCGGTCGACGGGGTCAGCGACGGCCACGCGGGACGAGGAAGCGGCGCAGCGCGGCAGGGCCGACTCCGTCGTCATCCCCGGCCGGTGCCCGCCAGCCTTCGCAGGACGACGGCGAACCTGGCCGGCGCGGCGCGCAGGCGGTAGCGGGGCAGCTCGCCCGGCCCGCAGGAGGCACTGCCGATGCCGTGCTGGGCGACGTCGAGGGTGACGAAGACGTGCTCGCGCGGGTGGAGCTCGTGGTGGTGCCTGGCCGCGTCGAGGTCCTCGGTGGTCCACCGCCGAGCGGTCAGCCCGAAGACCGGGTCGCCGACGACCTCGAGCCCGGCGCCGGTGCTCGCGTCGGTCAGGGTGGCGTGCCGGACGTCGATGCGGTGGCCGTTCTCCTGCGGGAACACGTACGGCGTCTGCAGTGCGTCGACCGTCGCCCCGTGGTTGCCGACCCGCGCGGCCTGCCGAATGTCGGGATACGCCTCACCCGGCCCGGGGCCGAACCAGCGGACCAGGCCGAGGTGGGCGGGGATGGCCAGCCGCAGACCCAGCCGGGGGAGCGGCAGGTCCGGCCACGGGCCGTCCGGCACGACGTCGAGCTCGAGCCGGACCGCGGCGTCACCGACCGCCGTCCAGCGGTAGATGGCCAGCAGCGCGAACGCCTCGGCGGCCGGCGCCACCCGGGTGCGCACGACCAGCGCGTCGCCATCCGCGGCGACGTCGATGCCTTCGGTGCGGTGGTGCATCCGGTGGAAGCCCTTGCGGCGCCAGGCCGCGGCGTTGGCGGCGGCCTGGGCGGAGTCGTTGTCGGTCGGTGCCCGCCAGATGTCGAGTCGCGGGCCTTCGAGGTCGAGGTCACCGAGCCGGACCAGCCGCCCGGTCGTGGCGTCGAACCGGGCGCCGCCGACGGACGGCGGGTCCATCCGGGCCGCTCCCGCGACGACGGCCGGGCGGCGCGGTGCCGGGGCGCGTAGCCGGCCCTGGCCCCACGCGACCTCGTGGCCGGCGTCCGCCCAGGCAGCGTCGGCGGCAAGCACCGCGCGCACCGTCAGCCAGACCTCGCCGGCGCCATCGGGGATCTCGTCGACCTGCGGGATCAGGGCCGTCAGCGGACTCGTGACGGCCCGGCCGGGCGCGACCGGGTCGAGCTTCAGCGTGCCCCAGGCGGCCGGGGCGCCGGCGGCCTCGATGACCCACTCCCAGGCGTAGCGGCCGGTGTCGGCGACCTCGTGGAGGTTGGTGACCCGCAACGTGCCGGCGTCGGGGTCGAGGTCGATGCGGACCGGTTCGATGATCTTCTTGAGCTCGATGAGCCCAGGGGATGGGGTGCGGTCGGGAAAGACCAGCCCGTCGATGACGAAGTTGCCGTCGTGGAGCTCCTCACCGAAGTCGCCGCCGTAGGCGTAGAACTCCCGGCCCGACGAGTCGCGAGTGCGCAGGCCGTGGTCGATCCACTCCCAGACGAACCCGCCCTGGCAGCGCTCGTACATCTCGAACAGCCTCTGGTACTCCAACAGCCCGCCGGGGCCGTTGCCCATGGCGTGGGCGTACTCGCACAGCACGAACGGCTTGGCCCTGCGCGCGGCGTCGAGGACGGGGTCGTCGAGGGGTTCCTCGATGCGCCGCCCGATTGCCTCGACCTCGGCGTGGTCGGCGTACATGCGGCTGTAGACGTCGGAGCAGACGGTGGTGTGGTCGCCCTCGTAGTGGATGGGCCGGGACGGGTCGCGCTGGCGGGCCCATTCGTACATGGCGACCAGGTTGGCGCCGGCGCCGGCCTCGTTGCCCAGCGACCACATGATGATGCTGGGGTGGTTCTTGTCGCGCTCGACCATCCGGGCCATCCGGTCCAGGTAGGACTCGCGCCAGACGGGGTCGTCGGACGGGTTGCCCTCCCACTTCTCGAAGACGTACCCGTGGGTCTCCAGGTCGCACTCGTCGATGACGTAGAGGCCGTACTGGTCGCACAGGTCCAGGAAGTGCGGGTGCGGCGGGTAGTGGCTGGTGCGCACGGCGTTGACGTTGTGGCGCTTCATGAGCAGCACGTCGTCGAGCATGTCCTGCTCGGTGACCGCGCGGCCGCGGTCGGGGTGGAACTCGTGCCGGTTGATCCCGCGCAGCAGGACCCGCCGCCCGTTGACGGTGAGCACGCCGTCCTCGATGGCCACCGTGCGGAACCCGATGCGCACCGGCACCCGTTCGGCGGCGGTGACCACCTCGCCGTCGTACAGCTGGGGCGACTCGGCGCTCCACGGTCGCACGGTGGGCACCGTGACCGTCTCGCCGGCCGGGACGTCGATGTCCAGCTCGGGGACGACGACGCGCGCGGCCGGCGCGCTGTCCCCGTCGTCGCCGTCGCCCGCGCGGTCGCTGGTGCCGTCGACGTCGACGCGCAGGGTGCCGGCGCCGGTCGCGGCGTCGTAGCCGGCGTGCACGAAGATGTCGGGCACCCCGCCGGCGGGCCGGGCGAGCAGGGTGACGTCGCGGAAGATGCCCGACAGCCACCACATGTCCTGGTCTTCCAGGTAGCTGCCGGCCGACCACTGTTGCACCCGCACCGCCAGCACGTTGTCCGTTCCCGGGCGCAGGACGTCGGTGACGTCGAACTCCGCGGGGAGGCGGCTGCCGGTGGCGGAGCCGAGCTCGGCGCCGTTGAGCCAGACCCGGAAGGAGGAGTCGACGCCGTCGAAGCGCAGCACCGCCGGCCGGCCGGCCCACTCCGGCGGCGGGCGGAAGGTGAGGCGATAGTCACCGGTCGGGTTCTCGTCGGGCACGTTCGGCGCGTCGAGCGGGAACGGGTAGCGCACGTTCGTGTAGGCGGGCCGGCCGTACCCGGCCAGCTGCCAGTGCGACGGCACCGTCAGATGCCCCCATCCGGCGTCGTCGTAGTCCGGCTCCCAACAGCCGTCCGGCGCCGCGGCCACGGCCGGGGCGTGATGAAACCGCCACGCACCGTTCAGCGACAACCGAGGTGCGTTGGAGTCGAACCACGCGCGCGGCGGCAGCACGCCGGCGGTGGGCGCCAGGCCCGCTCGGTGGGAACGATGAGTGCTATGGGGGGCGGGCGTCATGCGTTCACGGCCTCCAGGGGTCGCCGGCCGGCGCCGGGCTGCGCTGAGGACTGTCCAACCTTGCCCGAAGGGACTGACAGTTCGCGCACCGGGTTCCCGGTCCGCGGACGGCGAATCCGTTCCGACGCGGAGCTGAAGCCGGCCCACCTTAGCGTCCGGGCCGGCGGGTCGGTGTCGGCAGGGCTGTTCGCGACCTGGAGGGACCACGGGGTGCGCACCCGGTGGCGTCGCGTGACCGGTCGTGGATCGTTGCCGAGTCCTCTGAGCAGGCTCGGGGATCCCCCGGGCCGTCCGCCTACGGCGGGTCACTCACCCCGGGTGTGGGACAGGAAGCGGTCGGCGACGGGGTTGCGGACGCGCCGCAGCACGCCGGCGCCGTCCTCGACCAGGTCCCACAGGCCCATCGCGAGGTGGTAGTCCATCGGCCGGCCGACGCCCTCGCGGTAGGTCCACTCGACCATGTCGGTGAGCGGCCACCATGTGTAGCCGACGACGTCCAGGCCGCGCTCGCGCAGCGCCCTGACCTCCGCGACCGACGCGTCCAGCCAGCTCAGACGCTCCTCGACGCTGCCGGTGACGCACGTCTCGGTGAGGAAGACGGGGCACTCGTAGCGCCGGGCGAACTTCGTCAGCACGTCGGCCAGGCCGCCGGTCCAGTCGTCGCGGCGGGGGCGCGGGTCGGCCAGCGTGCCTACGTGCGACTCCTCGCCGAGGATCTCCGTCGACAGCGCCGGGTAGTAGTTGACGCCCATGACGTCGGGCCGGGCGGTGTTGGCCGCGGACCAGGCGAGGTCGTCGTCGGTGAAGCCGTTGGCCGTCAGGAACCCGGTGAGCGGGTGGTTTTGGTCGACGCGGCCCACCAGCAGGTCCTCGACCAGCAGGGCCTGGTGCCGCAGGAACTCGACCTCCGCCGCGCGCGACGCCAGCTCGGTGTCGAACCGGAACGCCGCCTCGACGTGCACGAACGTCGCCTCCGGCGAGGCGGTCCGCACCGCTTGCTGCGTCTGGACGATGCCACGCACGATGGCCCGCAGCAGCTTGACGAACCCGTCCGTGCCGGTGAGGCCGGGCGGCCAGACCCCGTACTGCCCGCAGTAGAGGACGTTGAGCATCGGCTCGTTCAGCGGCGTGAAGTCGCGCAGCACGTCGCGGTACCGCTCGGCCACCCGGGCCGCGTAGTCCGCCACCAGCTCCGGGTAGGCGGCGTTGACGAACTGGTTGTCCAGCCACAGCGGGGTGCCGTAGTGCACGAGGTCGACGATGGTCACCAGGCCCAGGTCGGCGAGGTGCTCGACCACCTGGTCCAGCCAGCTCCAGTCCCACCGGCCGCGCTCGGGGTTGACCCGGTACCACGGGACGCCCCACCGGATCATCGACGCACCGGCGTCCCGCGCGTAGGTGAGGTCCTCGCGCCAGAAGTGGTAGTGCTGCGTCAGCTCGTACTCGTCGAGGGCGCGGGCACCCAGCCCGGTCTGCGGCACGAACGTGTCCTCGAAGCCGACGGCGAACCGCAGCTCGCCGTCCTCGTACCAGCGCGTCACGGCAGCCTGACCCAGGTCGTGGAGAATGGCGGGAGTACGAGCCGCAGCCGGTCGTCGTCGATCGGCTCGTCCCGCTCGGCCAGCGAGAACGGCGCCGGATCGGCCGGCGTGGCCCGCGCGGTGATCTCCGGGTGCGCCAGCGTGCTCACCCGTGCCGCGGCGGCGCCCGCCGCCAGGTCACCCAGCTCGATCCACAGTTCGAGCGCCTCGCTGAGATGCCGGTTGACGACGGCGAGCGCGAGGCGGCCGCCGGGGGAGCGGACCGCCAGCGCGTCGACGTACGGGACGTCGGCCTCCGGCGCGCCGAGGTCCGCCGGCTGGTGCACGTCGAAGCCCGGCCCGGTCAGCGCGCAGCGCAGCGGCACCGCGCCGGCGAAGTCCGCGTAGTGCTGGATGAGGTCGAACTGCGGGTCGGTGTACACCCGGCCGCCGGCCTTCTTGATGGCACCGCCGTGCATGAAGCCGTTCGGGCTGGCCATCGGGATGCGGTCGCCGGAGCGCATGACGAAGTTGAGGAACGTACCGCCGTAGACGACGGCGCCGAAGTTCTCCACCATCTGCCGGTTCGGGTGCAGGCCGAGCACGCCCCACTCGGTGACGGCGATGCCGATCGGCGCGCCCTCGGTGCCCACCCGGGCCGCGTCGCAGCGGGCCAGCAGGTCCGGGACGAACCGTCGCTCGGCGGTCACCACCTGGGCGATCAGCGCCTCGTGCGCCTCGGCGTCGCTGAGCTGCTCCAAGAGCCGGTCGTTGGCCGGCAGGCAGTGCAGGGAGATCAGGTCGAGCTGCTCCGCGGCCAGCCGCAGCAGCTCGTCGTGCCACTCGTGGTCGGCGTGGAGGTGGTCGTACCGCTCGTCGAGGTCGGCGAAGTCGAACCAGTTGCCGCAGGCCAGCAGTGTGATCGGGACCGGGCTGGCGGCCCGCATCGCGGCCGCGAACCGGGCGAAGCGGGCGGCGTTCTCGGTGGCGCCGACGTAGCCGCCCTGCCACGAGCCGAAGTTCTCGTTGCCGACCTCCCAGACGCGCACCTCGTACGGCTCCGGATGGCCGTTGGCCGCTCGCAGCGCGCCCATCGGCGTCGTCACCGGGCCGTTGCAGTACTCGACCCAGGCGGCGGCCTCCTCCGGGGTGCCGGTGCCGGAGTTCACCGTGATGTGCGGGGTGAAGCCGGCCAGCTCGGCCAGCCGCAGGTACTCGTCGGTGCCGATCAGGTGGTGCTCGAGGCCGCCCCAGGCGTGGTTCGCGTAGACGGGGCGGTCCTCGACCGGGCCGACCGCGTCGCGCCAGTGGTGGAAGCTGACGAAGTTGCCGCCGGGCCAGCGCAGCTGCGGGATGGTCGAGCGGCGCATCAGTTCGACGACGTCGGGGTCGAAGCCGTCCACGTGGTCGGCCGGCAGCAGCGACACCCGGTCGACCAGCAGACTCGCCGGCGGGTGAGTGTCGGGCAGCCAGCGCAGCACGAAGTCCACCGGCTCGCCGAGCGCGACGCTGCCCGCGGGGACGGTCAGCCGGCAGCTCACCCGCTGCCAGCCGGGCGCGTCGACCCGCATCCGGGCGCTGGCGAGCAGCTCGCCGACCCGGTGCGCGCCGTCCGGGCCGGGCAGCCGCCGGCGGACCGCGGCCTCGACGACTCCGGCGGCGCGTTCGCGGCCACGGGTGCGCAGCGAGGCGGCGACGTCGTAGTCGAGGCATCGGTGCACGGGCAGGAACACCCCCTGCCGGATGCCGGCGGGGAGCCCGTCGACGGCGACGGTGTCCGGCCGGCGGTCGACCCGTTGGCCGCTGACCCGCACCGCACCGCCGAGCCGGCCGACCGCTGCGCCGACGGCCGCCTGCGGTCCGACGCGCGACCAGCCCAACGGCATCCCGCCGGCGGACTCGTCGTCGAGGATCGCGATGCCGAACCCGGAGGCCAGCGGCGAGGACACCCAGTGCTCGGCGACGGCGGCCGGGTCGCCGCCGGACTCGTGCAGCGCGACGAGGGCGCGGCCGTTCGCGGCCAGCTCGGCGCGCTGCTCCTCGCTGAGGTGGTGCTCGCGGGCGAACGCCGGGTTGAGCAGCAGCTCGGCGCAGACGCCACCGAGGGTCGCGTACGACATGTGCTCGAAGAAGTTGCCCAGCACCTCGGCCGGGACCGGCGGCCCGGTCGTGTCCGCGTCCAGCGTCAGCACCGACTCGCCCGCCCGGGTGCGCCGGTAACCGAGCAGCCGGTGGACGTCGGCCGGCCCGGGCGAGGCAGCCGGGTCCGGCTGGGTCGCCGAGGCAGCCGCCTGCGCCTGGGTCATCGGGTCCTCCTGTCGTCGTCGGTGGGCATCCACACCCGCATGGCGCCGGTACCGCGGTTGCCCCAGGCGAAGTACGGCACCGCGCGGAACTCGATCTCGCGGCCGGCGTCCCCGTCGTCGCCGCCGTCGACCGGCCGGTAGAGCGGCCCCGGAGGCGCCGGCCGGTGCCGGGCACGCCCGGCCAGGACGACCGGGAAGAGCGGATCGCCGGCGTCGTCCGCGGCCGGTGGCGTGGCGGGGTCGACGTAGACGTCCTCCAGCACGACGCCGGCGGGCAGGTCGGCCTGCTCGACGCAGTAGACCAGCGGGCCGCGGGCGTAGGCGACGCAGCCGCGCAGCGCGTCCACGTGCGGGTGCGCCCGCAGCGTCGTCACCGGCAGCTCGAGCTCCAGCGTCACCGTCCGGGCGCCGGCGGGGACCGTCGCGTACCCGTCGACGACGGCGGAGCGCACCGGCACGCCGTCGGCGCTCAGCCGGTACGAACGGCACCAGCCCGGTATCCGCAGCCGGAGCGCGCGACCGGTCAGCGGGCGGCCGGCATCGATGGTGACCGCGCCGTCCCACGGGTAGCCCGTCGACACCCGCAGCTCGACGTCGTCCAGCACGTACCGACCGGCGGCGTACAGGTGCAGCTGGATCTCACCCGGCGACGTGGTGGCGACGTAGTCGTGCACCGACGCCAGCAGCCGGGCCAGGTTGGGCGGGCAGCAGGCACACCCGAACCACGGCAGTCGGCCGGACGGGGAGTCCTCCTCGCTGCCGTCGTGGCCGGTGCGCAGCTGCAGCGGATTGGAGTACGTGAAACTGGTGCCGTCGGCGCCGACGCCGACCGCGACCGCGTTGTACAGCGCCCGCTCCAGCTCGTCGGCGTACCGCCCGTGACCGGTCGCCAGCAGCAACCGCCAGTTCCACATCACCGAGGCGATGGCGGCGCAGGTCTCGGCGTAGGCGCGCTCGGCGGGCAGCTCGTGCCGATCGCCGAAGGACTCGTCGCGGTGCCGCGAGCCGAGGCCGCCGGTGACGTGCCCCTTGCCGTCGACGACGCTAGCCCACAGCCGCTCCATCGACCGCAGCAGCTCTGCCTGGCCGGTCTCCAGGTACACGTCGGCGACGCCGGCCAGCAGGTACAGCTGGCGCACCGCGTGCCCGGCCACCTCGGTGGCCTCGCGCACCGGCTGGTGGTCCTGGAAGTACTTGGACGAGAAGTGGTCGTGCCCGAGCCGGCCGTGGCCGCGGGCTTCGAGCATCCGCGCCGCGAGGTCCAGGTGGCGACGGTCGCCCGTGAGCCGGTACAGCTCGACCAGCGCGGTCTCGATCTCCGGGTGCCCGCAGATGCCGGCCGTCTCGCCGGACTCCACGACCGCCTCGACCAGCCGCAGGAACCGGCCGGCGACGGTGAGGAAGTCATCGCGGCCGGTGGTGCGATGCAGCGCCACCGCCGCCTGGACGAGGTGGCCCAGGCAGTACAGCTCGTGGCCCCAGCGCAGGTCGCGGAAGCGCTCGCCCGTCTTCACGCCCTGGAACCAGGAGTTGAGGTAGCCGTCGGCGTCCTGGGCGCGGACCAGCAGGTAGGCCGCGTCGTCGACGAACCCACGCGGGTGCTCGCCGCCGGGGCGCCCGGCGTCCCAGCCGATGGCCTCGAGCACCTTGTACAGGTCGGAGTCGGCGAAGTGCGGGCCGCGGTAGGGCGCGTCGGTGTCGCCGACCAGCCGGCGCAGGTTGTCCAGCGTGCCGTGTCCCTCGAGTTGCGCGACGCAGTGCGGGATGGTGGCCTCGGTGTTGCGCCGCTGCCACCGGCCGAGGAGCCCGTCGGCGGCGAGCCGGACCGCGTCGTGCGGCACCGGACGCCACCGGGCGTACGGGCTGGCGTGCGCGCCGACCGGGCCGTGGACGGTGGCAGCGGTGGCCGGCGCGGTGCGCGGTGCCGTCATCGGTCCGCCGGCCCGAGCTGGACCGCGGTCCACGAAACGGCGGGCAGCCGCAGCCGGGCGACGTCGTCGTGCTCGGCCACCTTCGCCGGGCCGGGCACCACCCGCAGCGGGTCGTCGGCGCCGTTGGACGCGTACGGGTCGGTGTCGGTCAGCGTCGTCGCGTCGACCAACCGATCCAGGCCGAGCGGGCGCATGTCGACGGAGACGACGGCCTCCTCGGTGGGGTGGCGGTTGACCAGGAAGACGGCGGCGGTGCCGGCATCGCGGTCCCAGGTGGCCACCGCGTCGACCGGTGCGACGTCGCCGAACCGGTCGGTGGCGAACGGCGCGCCGGCGGCGTCCAGCCGCAGCACCTCGCCCCGGGCCAGGGCGGAGGCCTGCGAGAACGGGTAGAACGTGGTCTGCCGCCAGGCGTCGCCGCCCGGGCGCGTCCTGATCGGCGCGATGACGTTGACCAGCTGTGCCTGGCTCGCCGCGGTCACCCGGTCGGAGTGGCGCAACAGCGAAATCAGCATGTTGCCGACGACGACGGCGTCGGCGACGGAGTAGCGGTCCTCCAGCAGCGGCGGCGCCACCGGCCAGTCGTCGCCGTTGGGGACGGCGGACTCCGGCCGCGACTGGTACCACACGTTCCACTCGTCGAAGGACAAGTTCACCCGGTGCCTGCTGCGCTTGACCGCCGCCACGTGGTCGATCGTCGAGACGACCGCGTCGATGAAGTGGTCCAAGTCGGTCACCGAGGCGAGGAAGCTGGCCAGGTCGCCGTCGCGCTCCTCGTAATAGCGGTGCAGCGACACGTAGTCGACCAGGTCGTAGGCCTCGGTGAGGACGGTGCGCTCCCACTCGCCGAACGTCGGCATGTCCGACGCGGAGCTGCCGCAGGCCACCAGCTCCAGGTCCGGGTCGACGGCGCGCATCGCGCGGGCGGTCTCGGCGGCGATGCGGCCGTACTCGTGCGCGGTCTTGTGCCCGAGCTGCCAGGGCCCGTCCATCTCGTTGCCCAGGCACCACATCCGCACTCCATAGGGCTCCGGGTGGCCGTTGGCGGCGCGCTGGCGGGCCAGTGCCGACGGCGCCGTCCCGTTGCAGTACTCCAGCAGGTCGACAGCCTCCTGTACGCCGCGGGTGCCCAGGTTGACCGCCATCATCGGCTCGATGCCGGCCAGGGCCGCCCAGCTCATGAACTCGTCGACGCCGACGTGGTTGGGCTCCAGGCTGTGCCACGCCAGGTCGAGCCGGGCCGGCCGCTGCTCGCGCGGGCCGACGCCGTCTTCCCACCGGTAGCCCGAGACGAAGTTGCCGCCCGGGTAGCGGACCGTGGAGACGCCGAGCTCGCGCACGAGGTCCAGCACGTCGCGCCGGAAGCCGTGCTCGTCGGCGGCGGGATGACCGGGCTCGTGGATGCCGGTGTAGACGCAGCGGCCGAGGTGTTCCACGAACGAGCCGAAGGTGCGCCGGTTCACCGGCGCGACGGCGCGCTCGGGACTGAGGGTGAAGTCTGCCTGGATCACGTGGTGTCGTTCCTTCGCTTGGGCGGTGCCGTCACTTGATGCCGGTGGTGGCGATGCTCTCGATGAACCTCCGCTGGACGACGATGAACGCGATGATCATGGGAATGAGCGCGAGGGTGGCCCCGGCCATCAGCGGCCCGTAGTCGACGACGTACTGGCCGCGGAACATCGCCAGGCCGGCCGGCAGCGTGGTCGTGTCCTGGTCCGGCATCACCATCAGCGGCCAGAGCAGGTCGTTCCAGTTGTTCACCAGGTTGAAGATGAAGATCGTGACCAGGGCCGGCCCGGCGAGCGGGAACATGATCCGCCGGTAGATCTGGAACTCCCCGGCGCCGTCGATGCGCGCGGCGTCCTCCAGGTCGCGCGGAAGGGCAAGGAAGAACTGGCGCAGGAAGAAGATGCCGAAGGCGTCGGCCACCCGTGGCACGATCAGCCCCTGCATGGTGTTGATCCAGCCGAGGTCGACCAGCAGGTTGTAGACGGGGACGAACGTCACCTGGATCGGCACCAGCAGCGTGGCGATCAGAGCGACGAACACGAACGTCCGGGCGGGAAAGCGGAACCGGGCCAGGGCGTACGCGGCCATCGAGTCGATCACCACCGACACGCAGGCGACGGTGAGCGCGAAGACCGTGGTGTTGAGGAACTGCCGGCCGAACGGGATCATCCGCCAGATGTCGACGTAGTTCTGGAACGTGATGCCCGACGGGATGATCGTCGACGGGTTGCCGGTGAGGTCGCCCTGGGTGCGCACCGACGCGGTCAGCAGCCACGCCAGCGGCAGCAGCGCGATCGCGGCGGCGGCGCACAGGACGAACAGGCTCAGCACCGCGCCGGCCGAGACGCGGCGGCGCGGGCGAGTGGTGGGCAGGGCGACGGCGGCCATCAGTACTCCACCGCCCGCTTGCTGAAGAACCGCATCTGGATCAGGCTCAGCGTCAGCACGATGACGACGAGCACCCACGAGATCGCGGTCGCATAGCCGAGGTCGTAGTCGAGCACGGCCGTGCCGTAGATCAGCATGACCAGGGTCTCGGTCTGGAAGAACGGCCCGCCGCCGGTCATCACGTAGATCTGGTCGAAGGCCTGGAAGGCGAAGATCGCGGCGATGATGACCACGAACATCGTCGTGTTGGCCAGCAGCGGCCAGGTGACGTGCCGGAACCGCTTCACCGCCGAGGCACCGTCGAGCAGCGCCGCCTCACGCAGGTGCTGCGGGATCTGCTGCAGCCCGGCCAGATACATGACCATGAAGAAGCCGACGTTGCGCCAGATGCCGACGAACATCACCGCCGGCATCGCGACCGACGGGTCGCGCAGGCCGTCGCCGATCGAGATGCCGAGTGAGCTCAGCCACGACGTCAGCATGCCGATCTGCGGGTCGATGAGTGCGGACCAGGCGATCGCGGAGATGCCCAGCGAGACCACCCACGGCAGGAAGATCGCCGCTCGCAGCAGGCCGCGGGCGGGCAGGCGCTGGTTGAGCAGCAGCGCGAGGCCCAGCGCCAGCGCCACCGACACCGGCGCCGTGACCAGCGTGTACACGGCCGTGTTCTCCAGCGCCGTCCAGAACCGCTCGTCGTCGAGCAGCCGGCGGTAGTTGGCCAGGCCGACCCAGTCGACGGTGTCGAGGTACCGGTCGTTGGTGAACGACGTGATCAGCGCGCTCAGGATGGGCCAGAACACGAACACGCCGAGCACGAGGAAAGCGGGGGACAGGAACAGCAGCGCGGCGCGGGTGCGCCTGCGCTCGATGGCGCCGCGCCGGCGCCGGCGCCGCCGCTCGGCCGGGCGGGACGGTCCCGAGGTCACCGTCGCCGCGGTGGCGGTGCGGGTGGACACGTCAGGAGGCTCCCAGTTGGCCGTCGATCTGCTCCGCCGCCTGTTCCAGCAGGTCCTGGACGTCACCGTCGCCGGCCAGGATGCGCTGGATGGTCGGCGTGACGACGTTGCGTTCGAGGTCGGCGAAGTCCATCAGCCCGGCCTGGTAGAACTTCGGGTTCACCGCCTCGGTGAACGCCACCGACGTCGGGTTCTCGGCCAGGTCCTCGGCGGGGATGTCGGAGCGGTTGGGCGGGTACGACGTGCCGACCGCCCACTGGGTCTGCACCTCGGTGGTGTTCCAGTACTCCAGGAACGCGTACGAGGCTTCCTTCTCCGCCTCCGAGGCGTCGGCGTCGAGGTGGATGTTGACGCTGACGGCGGGGGAGAACTGTCCCTCCGACCCGGCCGGCACCGGGACGACGCCGTAGTCGATGCCGGCCTCCTCCAGGCCGGTGCTCAGCCACGGCCCGGCGATGTGCATCGCCGCGCGGCCGCCGAGCAGCAGCGCGTCGGCGTCGGCGCCGGACAGCCCGACGGGTGAGATGTTGTCGTTGCGGATGCGGTCGGTCCAGAACTCCATCGCCTCGACGGTCTCCGGCTCGGCCAGCAGCGACCGGCTGCTGTCGTCGTCGTAGATGCCGCCGCCGTCGGCCCACAGCAGCACCGGCCACGGTGACAGTGACTCGTGGTCGGGCAGCGCGATGCCGTAGACGCTCTTGGTCTCGTCCGCCGGGTCGATCCTGGTGATCTGCGCGGCGTAGTCGGCCATCTGCTCCAGCGTGGTGGGCGGCTCGGTGAGGCCGGCGTTCGCGAACAGCGTCTTGTTCCAGTAGAGCATCCCGGCGCCGGCGCTCATCGGCGCGCCGTACTGGGTGTCCTCGAACACCGTCGCCTCGACGCTGGCCTGCGGGAGGACCTCGGGATCGAGCGGGCCGTCGGGCTGGTAGAGGTCGTCCATCGGCGCCAGCACGCCGCGCGTGGCGTAGCCGGGCAGCCGGGCCGGGTCCATGGCCACCAGGGTGGGACCCTCGCCGGCCTGGTAGGCGGGCATGAGCTGCTGGTACATCGTGTCCCAGGGAGTGATCGTCATGTCGACGGTGTAGTCGTCCTGGGACTGGTTGAACTCCTCCACGAGGCGTTCCAGAACCGGGCGGTCGGAGCTGGTGAAGCCGTTCCAGAACGTGATGGTGACCGGGCCGTCGCTGCTCGCGGCGTCGTCGTCACCGCCGCCCGAGCACGCGACGAGGGATGCACAGCACAGCGTGATGGCCGCGACCAGGGTCTTCTTGCGCATCGAGGCTCCCCTTTGAGCTAGCGGCAGGTCCTTCGGCTGCCTGGGACGTCGGTCTCCGTCTGCCGTCGGCGGCGGTGGCACGCCGTCTTCTACATCGATGAAGAACCAAGTGTGCGTAATACTTCATCGATGTAGAAGCAGTGTCAACCCTTCCCAGGGACTCAGACCTCACTGTTGCGTCACGCGGATGGGGCGTCAGCCCTCGGTGGACTCGCGTAGGCGCAGCTCGAAGTCGGCGAAGACCTCGGCGGGCGGTGCCGGCTCGCCGTCGGCGGTGGCGGCGATCCGGGCGCGCAGCAGTTGGACGGCCGTACGGGCGATCTGCTCGCGGCCGGGGGAGACCGACGACAAGGTCGGCACCGAGTACCGCGCCTCCTCGATGTCGTCGAAGCCGATCACCGCGATCTGGTCGGGGACGGCGATGCGCCGCTCGTGCAGCGCGTGCAACGCACCCAGCGCCAGCGCGTCGTTGAGCGCGAACACCGCGTCGATCTCGGCGCCGGAGTCGAGCAGTTGGTGCATCGCCTGGGCGCCGGTCGAGCGATGCCACAGGCCGGCCTCCGCGACCAGGGCCGGGTCCGCCCGGTGTCCGGCCTCCACCAGCGCCTGGGTGTAGCCCTCGACGCGCAGCCTGGCGGTGCCGACCAGCTCGCCCGGGTGCGCGCCGATGACGGCGATGCGCTTGCGGCCCAGGCCCATCAGATACTCGGTCGCAGCCCGGGCGCCTTCGACGTTGCGCATGGTCACGTGGTCGAAGCCGCTGTTGAAGATGCGCTCGCCGAGCAGCACGAGAGGGAAGTCGGCGTCGAACGCGGCGCGGTCCTCCTCGCCCAGCGCGAGCGGGGAGAAGATGACGCCGTCGGTCCGGTGCCTGTGCAGCCCGGAGAGCACGCTCAGCTCGCGCGCACGGTCGCCGTTGGTCTGCTGGATGAGGACGGTCAGGCCGGCGTCCTCGGCCGCCCGGATCACGGAGTCGGCGAGCTCGGCGAAGTAGGGCAGCCGCAGCTCGGGCACGGCCAGGGCGATCATGCCGGTGCGGCCGGAGCGCAGGTTCCGCGCCGACACGTTCACGCGGTAGTCCAGCTCCTTGATGGCGGCCAGCACCCGCTCGCGCGTGCTCTCGCGGATGTAGGGGTATCCGTTGATCACGTTCGAGACCGTCTTGATGGACACGCCGGCGAGCTTGGCGACGTCGTACATCGTTGCAGGCACGCGCTCACCATACCGAACGCCGAACGTCATGATCGCGGACCGGCGCTGCGGCGGTGCCCTTCAGTCGGGCAGTCTCCGCAGCTCGACGAGTGTCAGGCCCAACGCGTCGAGGCGGGCGAGCATCCCCTGCAGGTCGGCACGATCACGCACCGGCCCGAAGATCGCGGTGCCGCCCAGCGGACCGTCGGCCACCTCGAAGTCCGGGAACGCCGCCTTGATCGTGTCGGACACCCGGCCGGTGACGACGAACTCGTAGCGCGTGCGCATGTTGCCCCAATGTCGGATGCGAACGACTTCCACCGTCCTCCACCCGCGACCGGGTGGGCTTCACCCGTCCGGGGTGAGGTGTGTGCCGGAGCCGGCGGCCGGGGGCCAGGATCGACATGACATCGAGTGAGCCGCCGGATATCGGCTCTCTGTGGCCCTTTCGCCGCTAAGGTGAAGATCGTGGCCGCCGACGCCGCCAACGGGGGGCGTGCGCGGGTGCTGGAACAGAAGCTCCGTGTTCCGCGCATGCCGGTCAGCGCGGTACCCCGTACTCGACTGCTCCGCGAGATCGAGTCCGCGGAGTCGGCGGGTCGCGCGGTCACGCTGGTCTCCGCGCCCGCCGGGGCGGGCAAGACGATGCTGCTGGCACAGCAGTTCCGAAAGCTGCGCCTCGACGGCGTCCCGGTGGCCTGGCTGTCGCTGGACGAGCACGACAACGATCCGTTCGTGCTCTGGTCGGGGGTCCTGCGCGCGTGCGGGCGGGCGGTCCGGGGCGTCGACAGCGCCGCGGAGGTGCGGCTCGGCGCGCTGAAATCACCCGTCGACGCCGGCAACAGCGGCTTCCTGTCCGCCTTCGTCCACGCCGTCGACGAGCTGCGTGAACCGCTGTGGATCGTCATCGACGATGTCCACGAGATCACGTCGGAGCAAGGGCTGCTCGGCCTGGGCGGGCTGATCCGGTACCGGCCGGCCGGAGTACGGATCGTGCTGGGCAGCCGGTTCGACCCGCCCCTGCCGCTGGCGCGGTTGATGCTGGACGGGCAGGCCGGCGAGCTGCGCGCGGCCGATCTCGCGTTCGACCGCGCGGAGGCCGGGCGGCTGCTGAGCGCCCACGGGCTGCGCCTGGCCAACGCCGACCTCACGCTGCTGATGGAGCGCACCGAGGGGTGGGCCGCGGGACTGCGCCTGGCGGCCCTGTCGTTGTCGTCGCAGGCGGACGTGACCACCTACATCGCCGGGTTCGCCGGCGACGAGCGCCCGCTGGCGGACTACCTCGTGGCAGAGGTGCTGGCCGCGCTGTCCGACGACACCGTGGACCTGTTGCTCACCACGGCGGTGGCGGAGACGCTGACGGCGGACCTGGCCAGCCGGCTCACCGGGCGCGCCGACGCCGGCGCCGTGCTCGCCCAGCTCGCCCGCGACAACGCCCTGGTGTACCGGGTGGGATCGCCGGCGTCCTATCGCGTGCACGGCCTGCTGCGCAGCTTCCTGCTGGCCGAGGGGAGCCGGCGCGACCTGGAGGCGCAGCGGCGGCACCACGTCGTGGCGTCGCGGTGGTTCGCCGACCACAGCATGCCGGGGCTCGCACTCGATCACGCCGCGCTGGGCCGGGACTGGCGGCGGGTGTCGGAGCTGCTGAACCAGCACGGCTTGGTGCTGCTCCTGTCCGGCGACTCCGCGCGGCTCACCCGGGCGGTCCGGGAACTGCCGCCGGAGCTGCTGGCGGTCCCGTCGACGGCGTTGATCGCGGCGCTGGCGGCGCTCGAGGACGGGGCGCTGGCGACGGCGCGGCGACTCATCGACCGGGTCGGCCGCGACCCGGCCAGCCACCGCGAGCCCAGGCTCCAGCTGCTGCACACGACAGCGCTGATGTACGAGGCGCGGCTGCGCGGCGACCGCTCCGACCGGCTCACCGAGCTCATCGACCGCAGCGACCTGCGGGTGCCGGCCGAGCCGGACCTTCAGCTGCTCGCGGCGGTCAACCGCGGCGTGCTGCGGCTGTGGTTCCGCGATTACGACCTCGGCGAGGCCGACCTCGAGGCCGCGCTGCGGATGGCACGGCGCGACGGCCGCGACGCGCTCGCCCTGGATTGCCTGACCTACCTCGCGGTCAGCGCCGCGGCCGCGGGGCGGGACATCGCGACCATCATCCGGCGCACGCAGGTGGCCATCGACTTCGCGACCGAACGCGGCTGGTCGTCGACCGCCCGAATGGCACCGGTGTACCTGCTGGCGGCCGGTGGCGCCTGGGAACGGCTCGACACTGCCGAGACGACGAGGTACCTGACCTTGGTCGCGGCGATCGACGCCGACCTCGAGCCCGAGGTGGAGCTGTCCGCGCGACTGCTCGGCGCCTGCGTCGCCGCCGAGGAGGTCTCCAACCGGCGCGACGCGGTTCGGCTGCTGCGCCGGGCCTGGCCGGACGACGACCCGAAGGTACTGCCGGTCAGCGCGAGCTTCTTCTGCATGACCGAGCTGCAGGTCGCGCTGTCAGCCGGCGACCGAATCGCCGCGGCCGAGGTGCTGGGGCGCGCCGAGCAGCTGCTCGGCGCGGCCGGCGACGTGATGGTCATGCGGGCGATGGTGCACGCGCACGATGGCCGGAAGGCCGCCGCCCGCACGGCGTTGGCGCCGGTGCTCACCGACGCCGTGGCCTGCCACGCTGTGAGCGCGCAGATCTCCGCCTGGCTGCTCGCCGCGCATTTCGCCGCGGAGCTCGACGAGCCGGCCCGGGCCCACGAGGCGCTGGTCAACGCCCTGGCGCTGGCCGCGCCGCGGCGGATGCTCCGCGAGTTCGCGGCGGCGTCGGGCCGGGTACGGTCCCTGCTGATACATGGCGAGGGCCGCTTCGGTGAGCACGACGCGTTCGCCAGGGGCGCCGTCGCGGCCATGACCGGCGACGACGGGACGGCGGACCGGTCGGGAATGGTGGCCGGCGAGGCGCTGACCGCCCGTGAGCTGGAGCTGTTGCGGGATCTCCCGTCGCTGCTGTCGCTGGAGGAGATCGCCGGTGCCCACGTGCTGAGCGTCAACACCGTCAAGACGCACCTGAAGGCGATCTACCGCAAGTTCGACGTGGGTAGCCGCCGACAGGCCGTCGACCGGGCCCGCGAGCTGGGCCTGCTGTAGTCACCCGCGGCGGGTGAGGCCAGCCCACCGCGCCCCGGCGACACTGGCAACTGGCTGGCAGGACATGGGGGTGGCCATGAGCACGCGCAGCCGGGGACCGGGATGAGGTTCCGGTCGGTCGAGGTGCTGATCCTGACGTTTCCGGGCGAGCGGGTGGAGCCGCTCGCGGTGGAGGCGCTGCGCGGTGTGGTCGAGATGGGTGACGTCACCCTCCTCGACGTGGTCTTCGTGAGCCGGGATCCGCACGGAGACCTGCGGGTCCTGGAGTTCGCCGACGGCGGCGAGCTGTTCGGCTTCTCCGACGTCGAGGTCGCCGGCCGTGACCTGCTCAACGACGAGGACATCGCCATCGTCGCCGAGACGCTCGAAGCCGGCAGCTCGGCCGTCGTGATCGCCTACGAGAACACCTGGGTGCGCCGGGTCTCCGAGGCGATCGGCGAGGCCGGCGGCCAGGTCGCGCTCAACGTGCTGATCCCGTCGGAGACCGCCGACGACGCGCTGCGGGCCGTCGAGGAGGCGGACCGGACGAGGGGGAACCGATGACCGGACGCTTCGACCGGCCCGGCCTGCTGGGGACGGTCACCGCGGCGGCCGTCCTGGACGGCACCCCCCGGGTCATCCGCAACGTCGTCACGCACGCGGTCGCCAGCCGCCGGCCGCTGGCCACCGCTCAGCCCGTGCCGTCGCCGCCCAGCTCGTCCTCGCCGGCCGTCGCGGGACGGCCGCTGCTCGGTCTCGGTGAGGACGTCCATGACCCGTGACCGACCTGTCCAGGGTGATCGCCGCGTCGGCCAGCAGCACCCGCGACAATGTCGGCGCGCCGCCGGAGGAGTGGAACCGGACCGCCGCGGCTGCCGCGGCGCGTGGTCCGCCGTTCGTCATGCGGCCAGGCCGGCGACGGCGTCGCCGATCAGCTTCGCTCCGATGACCAGGACGACCACGGTCATGATCGCCGCGTTGTGCCGCACCATCCAGGTCTGCAGCTCGCCGAGCATCCGTTCCGCGCGCTCGCCCAGCGCCAGGTAGCCGACCACGGGGACGCCCGGGCCGAGCGCCCCGATGAGCACGAACACCCCGAGGGCCACGGCCTGTTCGCCGGCCGGGATGCCGGTCTGCGCGATCACCGCGCCGGCGGCCAGGGTGAGCATGAGGTTCTTCGGGTTGACGCCGGACAGCCCGGCGCCGAGACCGAGCGCCTTGCCGGCGGTGAACCCGTCGACCGTGCGCATCCACGACGGCAGCTCGGGGCGGTGGCCGCCGGTGGGCCGGTCCCGCCACGTCCGCCCCGCCAGGAGCAGCGCGAGCACGCCCAGAGCCAGCTTCACCCACGACACCCAGGCGGCCGGCTCGCCCTCGTCGGTCGGTCCGAGGGCGCCGGCCACCAGCAGCGCCACGCTGCCGACCACCACCAGTCCGAGGAGCCAACCGATCAGGAACGCGGGCCCGTTGGACCGGCCCCTCCGGCTGCCCAGCATCAGGACCACGGCGACGACCGGCAGCGGGCTCAGCGCGACCCCGACACCAAGCGGGATGGTCTGCCCGATCGCCTCGCCCATCCCGCACCCCCCACGCTGTCGCAGTCATGATCGCGGCGCCGTTCGGGTTGCCGCCTCACCCGCGGCGGGTGAAGGCCTGGGACCGCCGCCCCGGCGACGATGCGGCGCACCGACGGCCGTGGCTCCGCCGCGACCTGGTCGGCGGTGGACGAGATCACCCGTTTGAGGTGAGGCCGCGGGCGCCCGCGCGAAGCACGATGGTGAGCCGGCGACGGCGGAGGCGACGCGTCCAGCAGGAGGAGAAGCTGCGGGAGACCTTCGCCGAGTGAGCCATCCGGGAACGGCGGGCCGGTCCTGCGTCGGGGGAACGGGGCCGGCCCGCCCTGCTGCTCCGGCCACCCTGCGCAGCGGTGCCGGCCACCCTGAGGTGGCCGGCACGGCGATCGCGCGGACGTCTCGGCGGCCGGTCAGCCGTCGAAGATCCCGGACCGGGCGATCGCCCAGATCACGAAGATGTCGATCGCGATGATCAGCAGGGCCCAGAACGGGTAGTACGGAATGAAGAAGAAGTTGGAGATCGCACTGATCCCGGCCAGGCCGATGGCCACGCCGGCGGCGACGGCGCTTCCGGTGTACAGGTAGAAGCCGGCCACCGCGACGAGCACGCCGATGATCAGATGTGTCCATCCCCAGGCGGAGATGTCCAGGTCGAAGGTGTAGTTGGGCAGGACGACGAAGAAGTCGTCGTCGATGATGGCCACCAGGCCCTGCAGCGCCTGGAACACGCCAAGCATGATCATCATCGTGGCGGCGAAGATGAGGCCGCCCGTTGCCCACGCGGGCGCCGGCCGGGTCTCGTCGGTCACCGATCGGAAGTCGGTCATGATGTCCTCCTGCGCTACGGCGAGGTCTCCTCCCAGGCTCGTCGCGCGTGGTTGGGACCACATCACCCGCGCCGGGTGATCTCGTCGGGGTGTCGACCGAGAGCACTGGAGATGAGCACGGTGACACCGAAGGAGAACGCGCCGCAGATCGCCGGACGAGGTGCCGTACCAGGTCGACGGCGAGGGCGTGCGCCAGTGGTCCGCACAGCGCCTGGCCGCCGTCACGCAGCCGACCCTGTGGCGCCGCCGACCTGCAGCCGGCCGGCCGCGGCGGCTGGAAGAGTTCTTCACGCGGTGAGGGAGCGCCCGGCGGTGTGGGGGCCGGGTCTACGATGGGCACACATGGCGCGGACGTTCCTGACCGAGGTGCAGGTCGACAGATGTGACGCTTCCGGCAGGGCCGGAGGCGACGCCGCCGTCGCTGCCCAGCAGTTCGAGTCGTGGGCCGCCGACCCTCATCCCGGCGACTGCCTGCGCCCGGCGGAGCTCTATGTGCGCGCCGGTTCCCTGTGGCGGCTGGCGGGCGACCTCGACCGTGCCACCGAGGCGTTCCGGCGCGCGATCCGGCTCGGCGGCCCCAGTACGCCCGACCCGCGGCTCCACCTCGTCCAGACCCTGCTCGAGGCGGGCCGCGGCGACGAGGCCGACGCGGTCGCCGCCCAGCTGAACCATCGCGACGGCGTCGACGCCGAGGCGTACGAGATGCTCGCGCACGCCTACCAAGACGCCGGGCGTATCGACGAGGCCCACCACTGGTTCACCGTCGGTGTCGACCGTGCCGAGCGTGACGACCACGAGGCCCTCCTCACGCTGCTCATCGGGCGCGCCGCCGTGCGCCGCCAGCTCGACCTGCCCGCCGACCGGCACGACCAGGAGATCATCGCGGTGAGCACTGCCATCCTCCAGGCCGCGGTCGACGACGCCGAAGACGCCTGACCGCCCGGCCAGCTCCGCGTCCACGTACAGACCCACACCGAGCACGTCGGGGGCGGGCGGGAACATCCGCGGCCACCCACCGGTTAGATGAGAGTGATTCCCACTAGCCGTTCGGTGGTGGGACGGAGAGGACAGACCTGATGAAGAAGACCATCCACCCCGAGTACCACCCCGTGGTGTTCCGCGACAACGGCGCCGGGACCGCGTTCCTGACCCGCTCGACCGCGACGTCGGACAACACCGTCGTCTGGACCGACGGACAGACCTACCCTGTGGTGGACGTCGAGATCTCGGCCGCGAGCCACCCGTTCTACACCGGACGCTCGCGCATCCTCGACACCGCCGGCCAGGTCGAGAAGTTCCGCCGCCGGTTCGGCCAGAACTGAGCCCAGACCCCCCACGTCGCGTTGATCATGGACTAGGTCTCCTTTCGACGGTCTCGGAAGCTGCTCTAGCCCATGATCAACGATCCGCGAGATGTCAGCGATCGTTGATGATCATGAGGCACAGCGAACGCGAGCCTGTGCCCGCACTCTCGCCGCCCCCTGATAGCTGCGCCGACCTCTGATACCTCGACGCCCACCGATGATCACGGAGACGTGCCCTCCGGTGCCCACGCGGTGACCTCGACCACACCACCGTCGACGATGTCGAGCGTCGTGATCGGGTCCCACGAGCCCGCGAGGTCCGTGGCCTGGGCCTGCTCCGGCGTCAGGTGGTGGGAGGCGAGCGGCAGCTCGGCCGGCTCGCCACCGGCGGTCGGGCTGAGCAGCACCTCCGCGGTGGACGCGGGACGGTTCCCGGAGCCTTCCGGGTACTCGGCGGTGGGCATCGCGTTCCACCCGACGACGGCGACGACGCGGGCGCCGGGCGGGACGACGACTCGCGTCGCACCGGGGTCCTGTGCCATGAACGACGGGCCGGGCGCGACGGTGACGTCGAGCGCGCGTTCGTCGATGGCCCGGAACGCCAGTTCCGGGTAGCCCTCGACGGCGCACGGCTCGGCGCCGACGTTGGTCGCGGTGACCATCATGGCCCGGTGCCCGGTGGCGGCGTCGTGGCCCGCGATCGCCGGAAACAGCTGGCCGGGGGCACAGTCCGGCGCGGCGGGGTCGTCGGGCCACGGCAGCGGGACGGTGATGGGTTCCGGCCGCGGCGCGACGTCGGCGACGGCGAGGGTCGCGGTGCCGTCCGCGGTGCTGACCGTGTCGACGGCGAGGCCGTGGACGGCCGCCACATCGCCGGCCTTGGCCAGGTCGGACTCGTCGCCGACCTGAACGTCGGCGCCGCGGCCGTCGAAGGCGGCACTGACCACGCCGGGGATGCTTGCCATCAGGAACGCCTCGCGCACCGGGTCGGCGCCGTCCGCCGCCAGCGGGTAAGCGAGCGCGGCGACCTCCGCGACGGCGTCCGGGTAGCTCCAGATCTCCACGGCGGGCCGCGCGCCTGCCACCTCCTCGGGCCGCAGTTCCGTCACGGTCTCGGCCACCCAGCCGGCACCGAGCTCGATCTCGTGGACGATCCCGATCCGGGCGACCCAGCCGGCCCGGTCGCTCGCGTCCTCCGGCGGCGTGTCGTGCTCCGTGCCCTCCGGGTCGACATAGACGAGGCTCACCTCGTCGACCCCGGAGAGGGCGCGGGCCCGCTCAACGAGGTCGGCCGGCGTCGGCCCGGTCGGCTCGGCGGAATCAGAACGGGGA
Organism: Jiangella asiatica; assembly: GCF_004349065.1. Lineage (GTDB taxonomy): Bacteria > Actinomycetota > Actinomycetes > Jiangellales > Jiangellaceae > Jiangella > Jiangella asiatica. The sequence goes on along the minus strand of NZ_SMKZ01000032.1, from coordinate 11,225 downwards.
TCGGCGGCAGGGTCTGCACAGCCGGCGAGGCCGGCGGCGGCCGCGACGACGAGGACGAGGACCCGAACGGGACGCAGGCGCACGAGCGTGACACTACGCGGCCGAATGGCGGCACCGGCATTGGGTACCCGGCCCGCATCGACCGCAGCGGGGAGGAGCCCTCATGAAGGACAGGCACAGGGCGCACGATCGGCTGGCGCGGGCGTTGGGGTGGGCGAGCCTCGGCCTCGCGGTGCCGCTGCTGACGGCACCGAACCGGGTGGCCAGGGCGACAGGGGCCGACGACTCCCCGGCCGCGCCGGTCGTGATCCGGACGACCGGGGTGCGCGAGCTCGGCCACGCGGCCGCACTGCTGGCCGGGCCGCCGCGGATGGTGTGGACCAGGGTCGCCGGCGACGTCGTGGACCTCGCGGTCATCGCGCTGGCTCTCCCGGGCCGGGACGGGTTGCGGCGCCGCCGCCTGGCCGTGACGATGGCGGGCGTCGGCGCCGTGACCGTTCTGGACGTGTACGCCGCGGTCGACGCCCGCCGCGCAAACCAGTTCGGCGCGGGGCGGCCCGGTCCGCTGAAGCTGAGCGCGTCGATCACGGTGAACCGCGACCCGTCCGAGGCGTACGCGATCTGGCGAGACTTCGAGCGGCTGCCGTCGTTCATGCGCCACGTGCGGTCGGTGACGCCGCGCGGCGACCGGCTCTGGCACTGGGTGGTGAGTGCGCCGATCGGTCGGACCGTCGAATGGGACGCCGAGCTGACCGGCGACGATGCCGGCCGGCGCATCTCCTGGCGGTCGGTGCCCGGCGGCGACGTCGACAACTCCGGCACCGTACACTTCGCGCCGGCCTCCGGTGAGCGTGGCACCGAGGTCAGGGTGGTGCTGCACTACGACGTCCCCGGCGGGATGGTGGGGACCGCGCTGGCGACCGCCGTCGGCGAGGAGCCGGAGCAGCAGGTCCGCGACGACCTGCGCCGGTTCAAGCAGGTCGTGGAGACCGGACGGGTGACGCGCAGCGACGCGATGCCCTGGGGCGCCGACGCGGCCCGGCAGGCGCTGCAGCCCGCGGCCCAGCCGCATCCCGATCGGGTGGATGAGAGGCCATGATGAAGGCGCTGTGCTGGCAGGCTCCGGGAAAGGTGGCCGTGGCGGACGTGCCGGACCCGGCACTGATGGACGGCATGGACGTGATCGTCCGCGTGACGACGGCCGCGATCTGCGGCTCCGACCTGCATCTCTACAGCGGGTACATCCCCGCCACCATGCCCGGCGACGTGCTCGGACACGAGTTCATGGGTGAGGTCGTGGAGGTCGGCGACGAGGTGACGCGGCTGCGTCCGGGCGACCGGGTCGTCGTGCCGTTCCCGATCGCGTGCGGTGCCTGCCGGGCCTGCCAGCGCGACCTGTGGTCGCTGTGCGAGAACTCCAACCCCAACGCCGCCCTGGCCGAGAAGCTGATGGGTCACTCGCCGGCCGGCATCTTCGGGTACTCGCACCTGCTCGGCGGGTTCCAGGGCGGCCACGCCGAGTACGTCCGGGTGCCGTTCGCCGATGTGGGGCCGCTGAAGATCGAGGACGACCTCACCGACGAGCAGGTGCTGTTCCTCGGCGACATCCTGCCGACGGGGTACATGGCCGCGGAGATGTGCGGGATCCGCGACGGCGACGTCGTCGCGGTGTGGGGTGCCGGACCGGTCGGGCAGTTCGCGATCGCCAGCGCCTACCTGCTGGGCGCGTCGATGGTCATCGCCGTCGACCGGTTCCCGGAGCGGCTACGCCTGGCCGCCGACGAGTGGGGCGCGCACCCGGTGAACTACGCCGAGACCAGCGTCCTGGAGGAGCTGCGCGAGCTGACCGCCGGGCGCGGGCCCGACCATTGCGTCGACGCGGTCGGCATGGAGGCCCACACCGACGTGTCCCTCCTGAACGCCTATGACAAGACCAAGCACCTGGCCCGGCTGGAGACCGAGCGCCCACACGCGCTGCGCCAGGCGATCCTGGCCTGCGCCAACGGCGGCACCGTCAGCGTCGTCGGCGTGTACGGCGGGCTGAGCGACAAGATCCCGACAGGGTCGCTGATGAACCGCTCCATCACGGTCCGGACCGGGCAGACGCACGTGCACCGGTACATGCGCCCGCTGCTGGAGCGCGTCCGCCGCGGCGAGATCGACCCGACCGTCGTCATCAGCCACCGTCTGCCCCTGACCGAGGCGCCGCGCGGCTACGACCTGTTCAAGCACAAGCGGGACGGGTGCACGAAGGTGGTGCTCACCACCTGACCGGAGCGGGGAGCGGTCTTCGCGACACGGTCAGGACGCTCTCCAGCCGAGACGGGCGCTGATCGGCTGCGGGGTCTCTGCTTCGCCGTTGTCCCAGGCCGCGGCGGCGGCTGCCAAGGTCGCGCTCGCGGTGCTGCGGTTGTCCCAGTGCAGGACCCTGGCGAACACCGTCGTTGCCAGCGCCGGGTGGCTGGCGGCCGGCACGACCATCAGGTCGATGCGGGCACGGCCGTCATGGGCGCTGAGGCTCACCACGTGCGGGTCGATCGAGCGGAACAGGCCGAGGCGGACGATCCGGCCGGCGACGAGCATCTGCCCGGCGACGATGCCCCAGATCCGGCGGTCGAGCGACACCCACTCGGTTCGGAACCCTCTGCTGTCCAGGGCGCCGACCAGGGCCGGCAGCTCCTGGGTCAGATCGTCGGACCGAGGCCACCACACGCCGTGCAGACGGGGGTGGTCACCAGGTCGAGAGATGCGGTAGGCGATGCGGGCGGTGGCGATGTCGCCATGGAATGGAGTCGGTACCTGGCGCATATGCGCCGCCTGTCTCCGGCCGGACGGCCGAGCATCATCACGCCGCAGCTGCGGGCCACAAGGCCCACGTGTCAGGGCGATACTTCAGCATACGCCCCATCCGCGCTGACCTGGATGACGCTTCCGACCCGGCACAGCCATCGTGCCGCGGCGGCCTCGTCGGGGCCGGCCGAACCGAAGAGTTCGACCAGCGCTCGGCTCAGGCGCGCCTCGGTTCCGTAACGCATGCCGCGCAGCGCGTGGCCGGCCGCCAGTGCGCGCCGTCCGGCCGGAGTGTTGCGCTGGCGCCACGCGGAGTCGGCGTGCCCCTCGATCCATGCCTGGTCGTCGGCGGACAGCGGGAGACCGGCGGAGGCCGTGTCGAGCATGCCGAGCCATCGGTCCAGGTCCGCGGGCAGCGGCCGCATCAGCCGGTAGGCCGCGCGGAACACCTCGCGGTGGACCCGGTTGCGCCGGCTCGCCGGCAGGACCCGCAGGAGCTCGTAGGCGCGCGCCTCGCGACCGAACACCGCGAACGGCGTCGGATCGGTGAACGTCACGTGCGCACCGATCTCGCAGAGCTGGGATACGAACGGTGAGATCCCGTCGAACACCGACCCGTTGGACGTGCCGTGCCCGTATCCGAGGGCAAGCGCCTGCTGCCGGCTGATGGCCGCCGGGCCGACCATCCTGGTCTGGCTGACGCTCAAATGGACGGTTCGAGTGGGATCGGAGGCACGGTGAAAGCCCAGCTCGGGGGACCAGCACCAGGGATCGGTCTGGTACGCGCGGGCGAACGCCCGGTCATCGCCCCTGATGCCAACGAATGGTTGACAACGGTGGCTACCGACACGGGTGGCCCAGGTGGTCACAGCCTCACACTACGCTGATCCTCCTGGCGCCGTGGCCGTCGTCACGCCGGGTGGGCTTTCGCGCCGCCGGCGTGGTCGCGCCTACTCCGGCGCCAGGAGCGACCGCACCGCGTCGACGACTGACTGCCGGTCGATCCCGGCGTCGCGCAGTTGTTCGTCCGGCGCGGCGGAGGCGGGCATGCCGTGGACGGCCAGCTTGAGCACGACCGGTGCCTGCTCGCCGTGCCCGAACACGTCTATGACGGCGTCGCCGATCCCGCCCTCGGGCCAGTGGTCCTCGACGGTGACGATGCGCCCGGTCTCGCGCGCGGCGTCGCGCAGCGTCTGCGCATCGACCGGCTTCACCGAGTACAGGTCGATCACGCGGACCGCGATCCCGTCCCCGGCCAGCTGGTCGGCTGCGGCCAGCGCCTCGTGCACGGTGATGCCGGCGCCAACCACAGTCACCTGGTCCGCCGCGGACGCGCGCAGCACCCGGCTGCCGGCGATGGTGAACTCCTCGTCCGGCCCGTAGACGACCGGGGTGGCGCCGCGGGTGGTGCGCAGGTACCCGACGCCTGGGTAGTCGGTCAACGCGGCCACCAGCGACGCGGTCTGGTTCGCGTCGCACGGGTAGAGCACGACGCTGCCGTGGATGGCCCGGAACAGGGCCAGGTCCTCCAAGCCCATCTGCGACGGGCCGTCCTGCCCGATCGACACTCCTGCGTGCGAGCCGACCACCCGCAGGTCCGCCCCGCCGATGGCGCCCATCCGCACGAAGTCGTACCCGCGGGTGAGGAACGCGGCGAACGTCGACACGTACGGGATCCAGCCGCGGGCCTGCATGCCGATGGCGGCCGCAACCATCTGCTGCTCGGCGATGTAGAACTGGAAGAACCGCTCCGGGTGGGCGGTCGCGAACGTCTCCATCCGGGTCGAGTCGGCCACCTCGGCATCCAGGCCGACGACCTCCGGGCGGGCCGCGCCGACGGCGGCCAACGCGTCGCCGAACGCGTCCCGAGTAGCCACCTCGGTGCCCACCTCGTACGACGGCAGCTTGACGGTGCCCGGTTCGCCGAAGCTGTGTGGCACGCCCCGGCCGTCCGGCGGCGTCACGTGCACGCGCAGCGAGCGGGCGCCGCCGAGCTCCTCGATCGCCTCGTCGGGGTCGGAGAGCGGCTTGCCGTGCCCGCCCTCCCGGTCGGCCGCGGCGGCGACTCCGGCGCCCTTCTGGGTCCTGGCCAGCACGGCGGTGGGCTGCTCGGCCGCGGCGGCCTCGGCGTATGCCCGGTCGATCTGCGCCACGTCGTGCCCGTCGATCTCGATCGGGTGCCAGCCGAAGGCTCCGATGCGGCGCGCGTAGGCCGCGGTGTCCCAGCCGTGCCGGGTCGGGCCGCGCTGGCCCAGCCGGTTGACGTCGACGACGGCGACCAGGTTGTCCAGCCGTTCGTACCCGGCGTGCTCGAACGCCTCCCACATCGAGCCCTCGGCGAGCTCGCTGTCGCCGCACAGCACCCAGACCCGGTAGGGCAGGCGGTCCAGCGACTTGCCGGTCATCGCGAGACCGACCCCCGTCGGCAGGCCCAGTCCGAGCGAGCCGGTCGCCACGTCGACCCACGGCAGCCGCGGCGTCGGGTGCCCCTCGAGCCGGCTGCCGTGCCGACGGAACGTCAGCAGCTCCTCGTCGGTGATCGCGCCGGCGGCCTTGTACAGCGCGTACAGCAGCGGCGAGGCGTGACCCTTGGAGAAGACCAGGTGATCGTTGTTCGGGTCCTCGGGGTTCGCGAAGTCGTAGCGCAGGTGCCGGGCGAACAGCGTCGCCATCAGGTCGGCCGCCGACATCGACGACGTCGGATGCCCTGAGCCGGCGGCGGCGGAGCACCGGATGGCGTCGACCCGCAGCTGCTGGCCCAGCTCGCCCACGTCGAGGTCGTGGTTAGGGCTCTGGTCGCTCATCCTCGGCGCGTACCCACCCGTGGGCACTTCGAACGCGGCCGGCGGTCACCACGGACCGCGGGATCCTCCCCGGCCGAGGGCGATGGTCTCCAGGCGGCGCAGTGACTCCATGTTCCGCGGCCGCAACAGGGTCGCCTGCACGGTCGTCGGCAGCAGCCGCGCGGGCCCATCGGTCAGCTCCTCGCCGAGCACGATCTCGGTGCCGTCGGCGGCCGGCCGCAGCGTGACCCGGACCCGAGCCACGCCGACTGGCCACATCCGGGCGTTCAGCTCGATCATCGCATCCGGCTCGACGGTTATCACCGTGGTCGCGTCCTGGACCGACAGTGGCCACGGGCCGACGCTGTGGTGGATGCGGCAACCCACTGCTGGCCATGCGGCGTCGACGGCGCGGATGTGCGAGGCGCCGACCACCCAACCCGCGTAGCTCCACCCGTCGGCGAGGACGGCGAACAGCTGCGCCGGAATCGCTGGCGTCCGCAGGCTGACCTCGATCATCTCTACCCTCCTCGCACCGCCTTGCATGGTCCCGTACCCGCGAGGGCGCGAGCCAACCCGCGTGTGGTCGGGGCCAAGGGGTACGAGGTGGCCACGACGGAGGGAGTCGGCGATGACCGAGCACGAGGAGCAGTGGCACGACGAAGGTGTCCGGCACACCACGCAGGAGGAGCGCGACCGGGCCGCGGCGGTGCACTCCGTCGACGACGACACCCGGACGCACGCCGACCCGGACGAGACCGAGGTCGTCCAGGGCGCCGGGGGCGAGCTGCGTCACGTCGACGAGGACGAGGAGCTCGGCAGCGGGTGACGACGCCGGCCGCCGCCGGACGCCGTCACCCGCGGCGGGGAGGGCCGTCAGCAGTACGGCGGGATGGTGCCGACGTTCGTCACGTAGCGCGCCGCGACCCACTGGCCGCCGCCGTCGCCGACGAGCTGGTACCAGCGGGTGTTGCCGTCGATGCGCTGGCTGTCGACCTTGCAGACGATGTACACGGGCATGCCGCGCGGGATTGAGCTGACCTTGGCGTTCGCGGTGTTGGGGCCGCTGCGCACGGCGAGGGACGTCTGGCTGGACACCCGGCCGGCGTACTCGGTGCCGGTGCCGCAGAAGCGCGGCGCGGTGCCGATGTTGGCGATGTAGCGCGCGGTGACCCAGCGGCCGTTGGACAGCTTGTACCAGAGGTCGTTGCCGGACACGGACGGTCCGTAGACCTTGCACTGGATGGTGACGGTGGTCCCGGCGGCCAGCGACCCCACCTTCGGCGAGGCCGAGGTGGGCGCGCTGCGGACGTTGAGCCCCGTGGTGACCTTGCCCTGGTAGCTCGCGGCCTGAGCCGGGCCGGACGTGGCGAGCAGACCGAGCGGGATGATGGTGACTGCGGCGAGCGCGAACGCGGCGCGCCGGACTCGATGCCGGATGATCATGATGACCTCCTGACGTCGCCGGCCGGTCGAGGACGACCGGTCTACCGGCTTCTCACTTGTGATCACTCGCGAGCCGCCGCTCCGGTTGCATCGCGAGGAGGCATCCGGTGAAAACCCGCGGTGCCGAGCCGTCGTCGTCTGTTAGCGTGGAGATCGTGAAGCGTGCCGTACTGACGACGACGCCGGAGTCCGTCCCGGCGCGCTGACACCTGTCCGTCACACCAAGGCCCCGGGGCGAGTGCCCCGGGGCCTTCGTCGTCGCGCCGTCACTCGCTCCACTGTCGCGAGGAGACCACATGTACGACCATCGCAAGCTCGGCCGTGAGCTGGGCATCTTCGACACCGACCCGCTGATCGGCGCTGGGCTGCCGTACTGGCTGCCCGACGGCGCCGCGGTACGGCACGCGCTGGAGGACTACATCCACGCGGTCGAGCAGCGGGCCGGCTACCAGCACGTGTACTCGCCGCCGCTGGGCAAGCGCGAGCTGTTCGAGATCTCGGGACACTGGTCGCACTACGACGACGACATGTTCCCGCCAATGGACCTCGGTGGCGAGCAGTTCGTGCTGCGGCCCAGCCTCTGCCCGCACCACGCCCTCATCTACCGCGCCCGGGAGCACAGCTACCGTGAGCTGCCGCTGCGCCTGGCCGAGCTCGGCGGCATGTACCGCTCGGAGCTGTCCGGCGTCCTCGGCGGGCTGACCCGGGTCCGCGCCATCCAGCTCAACGACGGGCACATCTTCTGCACCGCGGACCAGGCGGCCGCGGAGGCCGGCGCGGCGCTGCGGCTCATCCAGCAGGCCCACGCGGCCATGGGCATCGTTCCGGTGCGCTACCGGCTGTCGCTGCCCGAGGCCGGCGTCGACCGGGTCCGCGGCGAGGCCGTCGGCGGCAAGTACGTGGGCGCCTCCGCTCGGTGGCGTGAGGCGGCTGCTCTGCTGGTCGAGGCGCTGGACTCCGCCGGTGTGCCGTACGAGCCGGCAGAGGGCGAGGCGGCCTTCTACGGCCCGAAGATCGACGTCCAGATCGCCGACGGCGTCGGGCGCGAGACCACCCTGTCGACCATCCAGATCGACTTCCACCAACCGGAGCGGTTCGACCTGGAGTACATCGGTGCCGACGCCGCCCGGCACCGCCCGGTCATGGTGCACCGCAGCATCATCGGTGGGCTGGAGCGAGCGGTCGCGCACCTGGTCGACCAGCACGGCGGCGCCTTCCCGCCGTGGCTCGCTCCCACCCAGGTGGTGGTCGTCCCGATCTCCGCCGCCGAGCGAGCCGCCGCCGACGCGCTGGCCGGCCGCTGCCTCGAGCGGGGCCTGCGGGTGCGGGTCGCCGGCCCGGAACGGGGCAGCCTCGGCGCGCGCATCCGGGCCGAACGGCTGGTGCCGTACCAGGCGGTCATCGGCGCCGCGGAGGCCGCCGACGACGCCGTCGCCGTCCGGTTGCGCGACGGTCGCCGGCTACCGGCGCTGCCCGCGGCCGACGTGGTCGCCCGCGTCGCCGCGCTGGTCGAGGCGCACGGCACCGAGCTGTGGGACGCCCCGGTCGCCGCCCGCTGAGATGGGTGGTCGGGCGTGATGGCGGGTGGTTTGGTGCGCTGTGGCCCGCACCACACCACCCGCCACACGGCGTCAGCGGTGCAGCGCCTTGCGGGCCAGCCAGTTGCCCAGCAGCTGTGCCAGCTGGACCAGGGCGATGATGACAAGCACGGTCACCAGCGTCACCTCCCAGTTGAACCGCTGGTAGCCATAGACGATCGCGAAGTTGCCCAGCCCGCCGCCGCCGACGTAGCCGGCCAGGGCGGACATGTCGACGATGCCGATGAGCAGGAACGTGTAGCCGAGGACCAGCGGCGCCAGCGCCTCCGGGATCAGCACGGTGACCAGGATGCGCAGCCGCGACGCGCCCATGGCCCGGGCCGCCTCGATCACGCCCGGGTCCGTGGCCACCAGGTTCTGCTCCACGATCCGCGCGGTCACGAAGGTCGCCATGATCGACATCGCGAAGATGACGGCCTCGTTGCCGATCGTGGTGCCGACGACGGCGAGGGTCAGCGGCCCGACGGCGGTGATGAAGATGATGAACGGGATCGGTCGCACGACGTTCACGGCGACGTTGAGCACCGTGAACACGACGGCGTTGTGCAGCAGGTTGCCCTTGCGGGTGGCGTACAGCAGCACGCCGAGCACGAGCCCGAGCACACCGCCGACCGCCACCGTGATCGACACGATGGACAGCGTCTCGCGCACCGAGTCCAGCAGGATCGGGGTCAGGACGTCCCAGTCGCGGTTCATGCCGGCACCGCCGCGGTGCCGAGATCGTCGACGTCAGTCGTCCGCCGCAGCTGCGCGATCAGCTCGTCGATGGCGGCGTCGGTCCCGGCCAGCTCCAGCGTCAGCGAGCCGAACGGCCGCTCGTCGATCTCGCTGATGCCGCCGTAGACGATGGTGCCGTCGACGGCGTGTGCGCGCAGCGCGGCGGTCACGTCGGTTCCCGAGCCGCCGCCCTCCCGGATGCCGACGGTGATCATGCGGCCCGGGTGGCGGTGCCGCAGTCGCTCCAGCGTCTCCGGCGTCGGCCGGTCCCTCAGCGTGGAGGCGACGAACCGGTGGGTGGCGCGCTCACGGGGCGCGGCGAACACGTCGTAGACGGGCCCGTGCTCGACCACCCGGCCGGCCTCCATGACCGCTACCCGGTGCGCGATGGACCGGATGACGTCCATCTCGTGGGTGATGACGACGACGGTCACGCCGAGGTCGCGGTTCACCCGCCGCAGCAGCGCCAGGACGTCCTGGGTCGTGTCGGGGTCCAGGGCGCTGGTGGCCTCGTCGGCCAGCAGGATGCTCGGGGACGTCGCCAGGGCGCGGGCGATGCCGACCCGCTGCTTCTGCCCGCCGGACAGCTGACCGGGGTAGGAGCGGGCCTTGTCGGCGATGCCCACGTAGTCGAGCAGCTCGGCGACCCGCTCGGCCCGCCGCTGCCGCGACCAGCCGGCCACCTTGAGCGGGAACGCGACGTTGCCGGCGACGGTGCGCGCGCTCATGAGGTTGAACTGCTGGAAGATCATGCCGATGTCGCCGCGGAGCTTGCGCAGCTCGGACTCGCCGAGCGCGTTCACCAGTCGGACCAGCGTGCTCTTGCCGGCGCCGGAGTAGCCGATGACGCCGAAGATCTCGCCGGTCTCGATGTCGAGGGTGACCTGGTCGACGGCCCGGACGGCTCGCTCGCCGGTGCCGAAGACCTTGGTCGCGTTGTCGAAGCTGATCAGCGGTGCCATCAGTGCGCTGTCAGGTCCGTCTCGATGCCGCCGAGGATGTCCCCCAGCTCGTCGGCCGGGTTGTCGGTGAAGACCGCGGTGCCGCCGGAGGCCTGGGACGAGGCATCCTGCACCTCGGGTGAGTGGTAGAGGTCGACGAGGCGCTGGAACGTCTCGTTCTCGGCGTCGTCGGCTCGGGCCACCCAGATGTTGATGTACGGCTGCGCACCGGGGCTGTCTGCCTGGTCCTGGTACAGCGCCTCGGCCGGCTCCAGCCCGGCGTCGGCGACGAAGTCGTTGTTGATGACGGAGGCGTCGACACTGTTCAGGGCGGTAGCGGTCTGCTCGGCGGCCACCGGCGTCACCGTCACCCGCGACTCCTCCTCAACCACGTCCGACGGCAGCGACGTCGAGCTGCCGCCACCCTCGAGCGTGATCAGCCCGGCGTCCTGCAGCACGAGCAGCGCCCGGGCCTGGTTGGTCTCGTCGTTCGGGATGGCGACCTCTCCGCCTTCGGGGATGTCCTCGATGGCGTCGTGCTCGTGCGAGTAGAGGCCGAGCGGGTAGATCGCGGTGGCGCCGATCGGCGTGAGGTCGTCGTCATTGGCGACGTTGTACGCGGCCAGGTACTGCAGGTGCTGGAACTGGTTGAGGTCGAGCTGACCCTGCGACAGGGCCGGGTTGGGCTGGGTGTAGTCGGTGAAGTTCACCAGCTCCACCTCGATGCCCTCGTCCGCGGCGAGGTCGTAGAAGACCTGCCAGTAGTCCTCGCTGGCGCCGACGACGCCGATGCGGATCGGGTCGCCGGACTCGCCGGAGGCGGTCGCGGCGTCGTCGCCGCCGCAGGCGGTCAGCAGCAGGGCCGCGGCGGCGCCGGCCAGGCCGGCGGTGACGGTGAAGGCACGACGGTGCATGACGGGGGATCTCCTCGGTCGGGTGGGCGCGCAGGG
>NZ_SMKZ01000031.1 GCF_004349065.1 Jiangella asiatica | reverse complement strand
CGACGGACGACCCGACCGACCCGCCCACGGACCCGACGGATCCGCCGACGGACGACCCGACCGACCCGCCCACGGACCCGACGGATCCGCCGACGGACGACCCGACCGACCCGCCCACGGACGACCCGACCGAGGACCCGGACCCGACCGAGCCCGACGGGGTGTGCCCGACCGACCCGGCCGAGACGGATCCGGCGGCGACGGACCCGGACGCTGCGTCGGACAGCGGCACCGAAGTCACCGACCCCGACTGCGAGACGGCGGACCCGACCGACCCGGCGCCGACGGAGTCACCTGAGCCCACCGGCAGCGAGGCGCCCAACACCGTCACTCCGACGCCGCGCGAGACCGCCGGCCGCCGCTGGTTCCGCCGCGCTCGCTGAACCCTGGAACCTGGCAGCGATGGCGGGTGGTGTGGTGGCGCTGGAGGTGCTGCCGCCGAATCGCCGCTTTTCTGATCATCAACGATCCGGCACATCACGAGGGCTCCTGGTGCGTCACCACGCGTACATCCCTGGTAGAGCACCGAAAGTCCTGGTGATGTCGCCACCCTCGCCACCGTCAGCCGACTGCCATCGGGTCCTCGGAGCGTCGGTGCGTGCGCTCGCGGCTGAGGCCCCAAAGGACCACCATGCCGGCGGCCACCAGGCCCGGCACGAGGACGCCGGATAGGTCGTGGGCCCAGATCTCGACGGTCAGCACGTAGCCGGTCAGCACCGTCCAGAGCACCGCGGTGGTCCAGCGGTCGCCACGTGCCAGGTGCGCGTACACCAGCAGGTGCGCCAGCGCGTAGAGGGCGCCGAGACCGCTGAACCCGGGCACCCATGCGACCACGTCACCATAGTCGGGGCCTGCGACGACGTCGACGGCGAGGTCGGCGACCGCCCAGGTCAGCGCCGTGAGGATGGCGCCGCAGCCGGCGACCGCGGCCACGCCGAGCGCGACCGCGCCGCGCCGGCGCTCTGGGTCGGCCAGCGCCGGGAAAGCGAGCATCGGGACGAACTGCGGCAACCAGAACGCGATCTTGGTGAAGATGGAGCCGGCCGCGTAGAGCCCGCTGACCTCGGTCGGGAGCACGTGCCGGGCCAGCATCACGTCGATGTTCGTCAGCACCACGAAGCCCAGCAGCATCGCGCCGGAGGACAGCGTCGCGCGGACCGCGAACCCGCCTCGTGGTGACGACACCGGCGGCCGGGCCGCCGCCCAGGCAACGAAGCCCGCGGCCATGAAGCCCGCGGCGATCCCGATCAGCGCGGCCGACGCGGTCGGGTGCAGCGCCATGCCGACCAGGCCGCCACCGACCCGCAGCGCGGCCTGGATGCTCACCAGCGCGGCCAGCAGCCGGAACCGCTCGCGGCCCTGCACGATGCCCAGCGACGGCGCCGTGGCGGCCAGCGCGGCGATCGCGACCGCCGACGCGATCGCGGGCACCACGGACTCCAGGCGCAGCGCCGCCGACACGACCGGGCTCAGCGCGCACAGCCCGACCCCCAGCACCACCGCCATGACCAGCCCGGAGCGGACGGCCGGCGCGACCGGCCGCCCGGTCGCCGCGCCCCGCGCCGTCGTCGCCTGCACGGCCAGCGCGGCGACGTTGCCGACCACGATCAGCGCCAGCAGCGCACTGAACGCGCCGAACTCGTCCGGCCCGAGCCGGCGGGCGGCGGCGACGGTCAGGACGTAGCCCAGAGCATTGGCGAGGCTGGTGCCAGCGGCGAGCGTTCCCGCGGAGCTGCCCAGCCCGGCGCCGAGCAGACGTCTGGCGAGCTGCGGCATGCGGCCTATCGTGCCAGGGCGCCGGCCCGGTACGACCCCGTTCGACCTGACCGCCCGCTTCACCGGTCATCTCCTTGCATGACCAAGTTTTTGACCAGAACCACTGGACCTTCTTGTTACCGACTGGTAGGAAGTCTCCCTATCGACGACGGCGGTCAGAGCGGACCGCCCGGGAGGGACACGATGCGACGGTACTTCCTGCCCGGCCTGTTCTTGGCCGTGGCGACCGGCCTGCTGGTGTGGGGAGGCGACTGGCTCGGCCTCGAGCTGGAGCACGTCGCCCTGCTCGGCGCCGCTCTCGGCGGCGCGGCGGGAGTCGTTCCCGACCGCAGCCCGCTGGAGCGGGTAGCTGGTCTGCTGTCCGGTGCGGTGCTCGCGTGGATCGGCTACGCGCTGCGCGCCGCCTGGCTGCCGGACACGTCCGCCGGGCGAGGCGTTGCGGCGATGCTGGTGGTGCTGGCGTGCCTGCTCGTGGCGTTCCTGACCTCCGGCCGGCTGCCGCTGTGGTCTCTCCTCATCGGCGCGGCGGCCGTCGTCGGCGCGTACGAGGTGCCGTACACTGCGGCGCCGCCGGAGTTCGCGCAGACCTCGCCCACGTCGCTGACGACGGTGCTGCTCGCGGCCGCCTTCGGGTTCCTCGCCACCGTCTTCCTCGGCAACCAGATCGAGGTGGAACGCGCCGCAGAGCGGGGGGTCCGCGACGTCGACGACGACGGCGACGATGACGCCGTCGACCGCGACACCCACGACGACGAGACCCGCGACGAGACGCGCGACGACGCCGACCGGAACCGGCATGGCACGTTCTGGGAAGGAGCGCTGCGATGAGCCGGCGTGTCGTCGCCACCGCCGCCGCGTCCGCCGCGGCCCTGATCCTGGGCGCCCCGGTCGCGGCCGCCGACGTCGGCACCACCAACACCGAGACGGTGCAGGTGTACCTGAACGCCGACGGCAGCCTCGACACCGCGCGGGTCTACGACCAGCTCGACCTCACCGGCGCCGGCTCGGTCGACCTGCGCAACCCCGTCACCACCGAAGGACTGCGCAACCTCGACGGATTCGGCGGCACCGACACCGAGGACGGCGAGGCCGTCGTGGAGCTCGACGTCGATGGCGAGCAGCGGCTGCGTACCGTCTCCCACTTCGAGGGCGACCTGCCCCTGTCGGTCTCGGTCGAGTACCGGCTGGACGGCGAGGTCGTCGACGCTGAGGACGTCGTCGGGGAGTCCGGCGAGCTGGAGGTCCGCTACCGCGTCGTCAACGAGACCGGTGAGCCGCGCGAGATCGAGTACGACGACGGCACCGGCACCTTCGTCACGACGGAGGAGGAGGTCTTCGTCCCGATGGTCGGGACCATGACCACCATCCTGCCGTCGACGTTCACCGACGTCACCTCCGGCGAGGCGAACATGGGCGGCGACGGACGCGGCGGCACCCGGCTCACGTACGCGCTGACGCTGTTCCCGCCGATCGGGTCCGCCGAGCAGGAGTTCGGGTACACGGCGGTCATCGAGGACGGCATGATCCCGGAGGCGACGCTGTCGGCCCTGCCGGTGTCGCCGCTGGACAGCCCGACCTACGCGACCGGTGTCGAGGGCTACGAGGGCGGCATCGACTCCGGTATCGCGCTGACCGAGGGCGCCCAGACCATCGACGAGAACCTGCTGCGGCTGCGTGACGGTGCCGCGGATCTGCTCGGCGGGCTGATCCAGCTCCGCGACGGCGCGCAGGAGCTCAGCACCGGGCTGGCCGACCAGGCCGCGCCCGGCGCGCGTGAGCTGGCCGACGGCCTGGGCGACCAGCTCGCGCCCGGTGCGCGGGAGCTCTCCGACGGCGCCCAGCAGCTCTACCAGGGCGTGGGCGGGCAGCTCGCACCGGGCGCCAGCCAGCTGGCGGACGGGGGAGCGGAGCTCGCCGAGGGCCTGTCCAAGCGGCTGGTCCCCGGCGCCGCGCAGCTGGCGGCCGGCGGCGCCGAGCTGGCCGACGGGCTGAAGAACCGGCTCGCCCCCGGTGCGGAGGAGCTGGCCGACGGCGGCGAGCAGCTGGCCGACGGCGCCGGTCAGCTCGCCGAGGGCCTGGAGACCGCCGGGGACCGGGCGCCGGAGCTGATCGGCGGCCTGGAGCAGGTGGGCTCCGGCCTGGACCGTGTCGACGCCGGCCTGACCCGCATGTACGACGGCATCGGCGGGCTGCCCGAGCAGGCCCAGCCGCTGCGCGAGGGCATCGACCGGCTGCGCGCGGGCATCGGCGACATCGAGACCGAGGGCACGTTGCTGGGCGGGTTGGAGCAGATCCGGCACGGCCTGGAGTCCGAGGCGGTGCCCGCGCTGCAGCAGATGGCCGAGGGCGTCTACAACGAGTCCACCGACGCGCCGGGCGCCTACCAGCGCATCGGCTGCGCGGTGCTGGTGCTCAGCGACATCCTCGAGGAGCGCACCAGCGGCTTCGACCCGGCGTGCTACGGCGAGAACGCGGTGCTGCTCGGCACGCTGCGGCCGGTCGTCGGGTACGACGTGGACGACCTGACGCAGACCGTCCTGACGACCCTGCGCGACGAGCTGGCCGACGGGCGCACCAGTCTGGCCAACCCGGACGACCCCATGGACGACGAGACCCTGTACGGCGGGCTCAACCGCCTGGAGGACGCGCTGACCAGCGGGGAGGGCGTCCTCGCCGGCCTGGTGCGGTTGCAGTGCGGCCTGTCCAGCGACTCCGTCGACGTCTGCCCGGACGAGCCGGGCCTGCTGGAGGGCCTGAACCTCCTCGACGACGGCGTCGGGGAGCTGGTCAGCGGCGTGGTCGGCTCCGTCCAGGGCGGCATCGGCGAGCCCGAGGACACCCCCGAGGACGAGACCCTGCGCGGCGGCGTCAACGGTCTCAGCGACGGCGTCGACCAGATCATTGCGGGCGGCAACGCCCTGGTCGCGGGCCTCATGCAGCTCACCGACGGCGCCCACCACCTGCACGACGGCAACCTGCGGCTTTCCGACGGCGCCGGCGAGCTGGCCGACGGCGCGGACGAGGCCGCCGACGGTGCCGGGCAGATCGCCGACGGTGCGGGTCAGCTGGCCGACGGCGCGGACGAGGCCGCCGACGGTGCCGGGCAGATCGCCGACGGTGCGGGTCAGCTGGCCGACGGCGCGGACGAGGCCGCGGTCGGCGCCGGGGTGCTCGCCGACGGCCTCGACGACGCCGCCGACGGCTCGGTCCAGCTCTACCAGGGGCTCGGCCAGGCCGCGGACGGCGCGCCGCAGCTCGTCGACGGCGCGGAGCGGCTGTCCGAGGAGGGCTCGTCGCAGCTGGCCGCGGCCGGTCAGGAGACCGCCGCCGACTTCGGCACCCGGTACGCCATGCTCGAAGCCGGCGCGGAGCGCGCTCTGAACGAGCCGCTGGTCAACGGCGCACCCGACGGCGCGACGCTGAAGACCGCCTTCAGCTACGAGCTTCCGGAGGTCAGCGGCGAGGGCGGGCGCAACGTCACCCGCGGCGTGCTCGCCCTGGGCGTGTTCGCGGCCGCGGCCGGCGCCGCGACCCTCCTGCGTGCCCGCCGCCCCTGACCCATTTGGAAATGATCACGTTCAGCACGAAATCTCGTGTCACACCATGCTCGCAATCATGATGAGGCTCGGGGGATCCTGCTGAACGTGATCATTTGAGGCTGCGGGGAGGAATCGGTTCGACGGGCGCGACCCGGCGGGTGAGGTGCGGGGGTTATGCTCGCCGCTGGCGGTGCTGGTCGATCATGCGGGGAGGGCTGCTGGTGGGCGACCCGCACGCAGCGCGGCACCGGCGCAGCTCACCTGCCACCCACTCGCCGCGCGCCCACGGCTGGCTGCTGCCGGCCTGGTGCGTCCTGCTGACCGCCGTGGTCCTGGCGCCGCTCGCCGCACCCGGCTTCGTCCTGTCCTACGACATGGTGGCGGTGCCGGACCAGGCACTGCTGCCGTCGTCGGTGGGTCTCGGCAGTGCGGTGCCGCGGGCGGTGCCGTTGGACGCGGCCGTGGCGATCCTCGACTCCGTCGTCACCGGGGCAGTGCTGCAGAAGCTGGCGCTGGCCGGCATCCTGCTGGCCGCCATGCTCGGTGCCGGCCGTGCCCTGCCGGACGTGAGCACCGGAGCCCGCCTGGTCACGGCCTCCGTCTACGGCTGGAACGCCTACGTGTTCGAACGGCTGGTCATCGGCCACTGGCCGACGCTCATCGCGTACGCGGCGCTGCCGTGGCTGCTGATGCTCGGCCGGGCCGTGCGCCGTGGACGGATGCATGCTGCCAGTGCGGGGCTCGGCATCACCGCGCTCGCGTCGCTCACACCCACCGGCGGGCTGCTCGCCGCCGCCCTGTTCGCGGCCATCGTGCTCGCACCAGGCGGCCGGCAGACCGGCCGGCTCCGCACCGTCGTCGGCGTCTCGCTGGTCGCGCTGCAGGCGCCGTGGGTGGTCCCGTCCGTCCTCCGGCCCGATCCTGCGGTCTCCGACGCGGCGGGTGTCGCCGCGTTCGCGTCGCAGGCGGACTCGCCGGCCGGCCTCGTCGGCAGCCTGCTCACCCTCGGCGGCATCTGGAACGAGGGCGCCGTGCCGGACAGCCGCGACCTGCTGTCGGCGTTGGTCCTCGCGGCCGTCCTGCTGGTGCTCGCAGCGATCGGGCTGGGGGAGTTGCGCCGACGGCTGGGCCGGGCCGAGTTCGCCGCCCTCGCCGGGCTGTCGGTGCTCGGCGGGCTGCTCGCAGTGGCCGGGGCCGTCCCGGGTACGGCCGGGCTGGTGGAGTGGCTGGTGGCCGAGGTGCCCGGCGGCGGCCTCGTCCGTGACGGGCAGAAGTTCCTGGCCTGGTACGCGCTGCTGGTCGCGCTCGCCGCGGCCGTCGGCACCGGACGGGTCGCGCGGGCGCTCCCGGGCCGGTTACCGGCGCTGGCCGCCACCGCCGCCGCCGTCGTCCTCCCGTTGGCGGCGCTGCCGGACCTCGCCTGGGGCGCCGCGGGCCGGCTGACTCCCGTCGCGTACCCGGCCGCCTGGGACGACGTCCGCGCCGCGCTCCAGGCGTCCGACGGCGACGGCGACCTGGTCGTGCTGCCGTACCAGCCGTTCCGGCGATTCCCCTGGAACGACGACCACACCGTCCTGGACCCTGCGCCCCGCTACCTCGGCGTCGAGACCGTGGTGCCCGACGCGCTGCCGGTCGGCGGCGTCGTCGTACCGGGGGAGGACCGCCGGGCCGAGCACGTCGGCGCGGTCCTCGCCGCGGACGGCGACAACGCCGCGGAGGAGCTGGCCGCCGCAGGTGTCGGCTGGATCGCCGTCGAGCGGGACACCCCGGGCGAGCTGCCGGAGGCGGTGCTGAAGGCCGCCGACCCGGTCGAGGTGAACGGCACCCTCGATCTGTACCGGCTGCCCGAATCGGCACGATCATGGACCCGCATTCCGCCGTCCGAGCCGGTCATCGCCGCCGATATCGTCTTTTTGGCCATTCTTGTGGCCGCTTCGGTTGATGTTGTCCGTAACGCCTTCTTGCCGCGTCGCCGGTCGTTACGCTCCCGGGTGTCGTGATTTCCGCGTAGCTCGAGGAGTTCGCACGTTCATGGGAAATATCGGAGGCCTTGTCGCCGCCATTGTCGGAGTGGTGCTCGCCGGTCTGACCGTCGTCACCGCGGTGAACGTCAGCCAGCCGGACGACGCGGACGACGCCAGCCAGGAACAGCTGATCGACTACGACGACAACTGACCGGCGGCGACACGACCGTGACCACAATGCGCATCGTCATGCTCAATTGGCGTGACACCTCACATCCCGAGGGCGGCGGATCGGAACGGTACGTCGAGACCGTCGCGGCCGGATTGGCCGCCGCCGGCCACGACGTCACCCTTTTCTGTGCCGCCTATCCGGGCGCGGCCCGGGAGGAGCGGCGCGACGGCTACCGCATCGTGCGCCGCGGCGGGAAGCTCACCGTCTACGCGCACGCGGTGCGGATGCTCGCGACCGGCGCTCTGGGCCGGCCCGACGTCGTCGTCGACGTGCAGAACGGCGTCCCGTTCTTCAGCCGGCTGGCGGTGCGCTGCCCGGTGGTGGTGCTCGTGCACCACGTGCACCGCGAACAGTGGGGTGTGGTGTACGGGCCGGCGGTCGCCCGCTTCGGCTGGTGGCTGGAGTCCCGGGTCGCGCCCCGGCTGTACCGCAGGAGTCGTTACGTCACCGTCTCGGACGTCACCCGGACGGAGCTCGCCGCGCTCGGGGTCGGTCCCGGGCGAGTGGACGTCGTCCACAACGGCACCGCGGCGGCACCAGCCACGACGACGCATCGGGAGGCGACGCCCCGCCTCTGCGTCCTCGGCCGGCTGGTGCCGCACAAGCGGGTCGAGCACGCCCTGCAGGTCGCGGCCAGGCTCCGCCCGCGCCGGCCCGACCTGCGGGTGAGCGTCATCGGCGACGGCTGGTGGTCCGGCCGGCTGGTCCAGACCGCCCGCCAGCTCGGCGTCGACGACATCACCGAGTTCCACGGCTACGTCGACGAGCGCGCCAAGCACGACGAGCTGGCGCGCAGCTGGCTCATGCTCGCACCGTCGGTGAAGGAGGGCTGGGGCCTCACCGTCGTCGAGGCCGCCCAGCACCGGGTCCCGACCGTCGGCTACCGGTCCGCCGGGGGCCTGGCCGAGTCGATCGTCGACGGCGAGACCGGCGTTCTGGTCGACGATCTCGACGGCCTCACCGCCGCCGTCGACCACCTGCTCGCCGACGACGACCGGCGTGCGGCCCTGGGTGCCGCTGCCGCCGTCCGCGCCGCCGGGTTCACCTGGGAGGAGACGGTCCTCGCGTGGGATCGGCTGCTGACCGAGGTGTCCGCGACGGCCGCCGGGGTCCGGCCCGTAACGTTGATGAACCAGCGCGCCGGCGCCGGTCGGACGCGCGTCCCGGCGCGCCCGCTGGACGTCGTCCGGCGGCCCGCCGCCGCCGAGCCGGCGCTCTTCTTCCGCCAGTCGTGAACCGGCCCCTGGCTCCCATGATCATCAACGGCTGGCGACGCTATGACGTCGCCAGCCGTTGATGATCATGGGAGCCAGCGGCCGAAGAAGGCCGAATCGGTAAAACCGCGCAGGCATATGGGGTATTTTGCCGAGGTGCTGCTGAGGGATTCTCGCGACCGAGCCACTCTCGGCCGTTCGGTCCGGCTATTTCGGGCATTTCTCGCCGAACAGCGTGACCCGGACCATTTCTACGGAACGTTGGCGGCTGACTCGGCTTCACAATTGTCCGATTATGCCGATTTGGGTGGTGCGCTCGTTCTCGACATCGGCGGCGGGCCGGGATATTTCCGCGACGCCTTCCTGGCCGCCGGCGCCAGGTACGTCTCCGTCGACAGCGATCTCGGCGAGCTGTCCGCCCGGGGCCGGCCGGAGCCGGGCAGCGTCATGGGCAGCGGCCTGGCGCTGCCGATCCGCGACGCCGTCGCCGATGTCTGCTACTCGTCCAACGTGCTCGAGCACGTGCCGGACCCGTGGACCATGGCGGAGGAGATGCTGCGGGTCACCCGCCCCGGCGGTGTCGTGTTCCTGTCGTTCACGGTGTGGCTGTCGCCGTGGGGCGGCCACGAGACCGCGCCCTGGCACTACCTCGGGGGGCACCGCGCGGCGCGCCGCTACACCCGACGGCACGGCCACCCGCCGAAGAACCGGTTCGGCACGAGTCTGTTCCCTGTTTCCGTCGCCGACGCCCTGACCTGGGCCCGGGGCACGCCGCACGGCCACCTGCTCGACGCGTTCCCGCGCTACCACCCGTGGTGGGCACGCGGCGTGGTGCGCGTTCCCGGCGTGCGCGAGCTGCTGACCTGGAACCTCGTGGTGGTGCTGCGCCGCCGATGACCACTCCGACCCGGCTGCGCCGACCGGCGTGGCGCCTACAGCTCGTGCTGTGCTGTCTGGGCTTGACGGCGCTGGCGTTCCGGCAGGCGCCCGGCAGCATCGTCCCGGACACCAAGCTCGACCTGACCGCCGACCCGGGCGGCTTCCTCGAGCGCGCCCTGCACCTGTGGGAGCCCGCCGCCGCGTTCGGCCAGCTGCAGAACCAGGCTTACGGCTACCTGTGGCCGATGGGTCCGCTGCACCTGGCGGGTGACCTGGCCGCCTTGCCGTCGTGGGTGGTGCAGCGGCTGTGGTGGTCGCTGATCCTGGTGGCGGCGTTCCTCGGCATGGTGCGGCTGGCCGGGGAGCTGGGGATCGGCCGGTCGTGGACGCGGCTGCTCGGCGGCATGGTGTACGCGCTGGCGCCGCGCATCCTGGTGTCGCTCGGTGCGGTGTCCGTCGAGGCGTGGCCGACCGCGCTGGCCCCGTGGGCGCTGATCCCGCTGGTGCGCGCCTGGCGCGGCGGCCCGGTGCTCCGCAACGCCGCATTGTCGGCGCTGGCGGTGTTCTGCATGGGTGGCGTCAACGCGGCCGCGACGGCGGCGGCCGTCGTCCCGGCGGGGCTGTGGCTGGTGCTCGCACCGCGCTGGCCGGCCCGCTGGCGCTTCGCCGCCTGGTGGGTGGCTTGCTGCGCCGCGGTGACGGTGTGGTGGTCGGGTCCGCTGCTGTTGCTCGGCGCCCACAGCCCGCCGTTCCTGGACTGGATCGAGACCGCCGCCAACACCACCCAGCACACGTCGCTGGTCGAGGTGCTGCGCGGCAACGACCACTGGCTGTCGTACCTCTCCGTCGCCGGCGGCCCGCAGTGGCCGGCCGGGTGGCTGCTGGCCAGCGAGCCCGTGCTGATCCTGCACACCGTGCTGATAGCGGCGCTGGGACTCGGCGGACTGGCCCGCCGTGACCTCCCCGGCAGGCGGGTGCTGCTGACGAGCGCCGTGATCGGGCTGGGGCTGGTGTCGGCGGGTTTCGTCGGCGCGGCCGCCGGTCCGCTGGCCGAGACGGTGCGCGGGCTGCTGGACGGTCCGCTGGCGCCGTTCCGCAACGTGCACAAGTTCGACGTGGTGTTGCGGCTGCCGCTCGCGCTGGGGCTGGCGCACGCGCTGGCGACGCTGCGGGTGCCGGCCATCTCGGTGCGGCGGTTCAAGGTGCTCGTCGTCGGGCTGGCGGTGGTGGTGCTCGCCGGGGTGGCGACGCCGGCGCTGGCCGGCCGGCTGCCCCAGGCGGGCGCCTACGACGAGATCCCCGCCTACTGGCACGAGGCCGCGGACTGGCTCGACGACAACACCGGCACCGGCCGGGCCCTGCTCGTCCCCGGCAGCGCGTTCGCCGAGTACACGTGGGGTTCGCCGCGCGACGAGCCGCTGCAGGCGCTCACCGACGCCTCCTGGGCGGTCCGCGACTCCGTGCCGCTGTCATCCGCGGGCAACATCCGGCTGCTCGATTCCGTCGAGACCCGCATCGCCTCCGGTGAGGGCGGCGACGGCGTCGTGGAGGCATTGACCCGCGCGGGCGTCACCCATCTCGTCGTCCGCAACGACCTCGACCGCGGCCGGACCGATGCGCCGCGACCGGCCCTGGTGCACCAGGCCATCGCGGACCTGCCCGGCGCGGAGCGGGTCGCGACGTTCGGCCCGATGGTGGGCTCCGACGACGACCCCGACGTCGCCTCCGACACGAGGCTCGACGTCCGGTACCCGGCGGTCGAGGTGTACGCCATCGGCGACCCAGAGGTGGACGAGCACCGCGTGCGGGCCTACCCGCTGGACGGCAGCGTGCGCATGTCCGGCGGGCCGGAGTCGCTGCTCACCGCCGGCGACGCCGGGCTGCTCGGCGACCGGGCGGTGTTCGTGGCCGGCGACGGTGCCGATGTCGCCGATGCCGCACCCGTCCCGGTCGTCACGGACGGGCTGCGCAAGCGCGCGGTCTGGTTCGGCGCCAGCCGCGACAACGCCACGCAGGTGCTGACCGCCGACGACGACGGCGACCTGGGCCGGAAGGTCCGCGACTTCCTGCCGCAGGACCTCCACGCCTCGGGCGCGGGCGGAGACGGCACCGTCGACGACCCCGACCGCCAGACCGTGGCCGTCGTCGACGGTGTCGCGGCGGTGACCGCGTCGTCGTCGGGCGCCGACCCGCGGGCGACGATGGCGAGAGGTGCGGAGAACTCCCCGTGGGCCGCCGTCGACGGTGACACCGGAACCGCCTGGGTGTCCGGTGACTACGGCAGCGCGGTCGGCGAGTGGCTGGAGATCCGGTTCGACGAGCCGGTCGACGTCGGCTCTGTCGAGATCGTCCCGCTCACCGGCGGCCCGATCAGCGCGCCGATGCAGCGGGTCGCAGTCAGTACCGACGCCGGCGTCGTCGAGAGCGACCTGCAGCCCGGCGGAGGGGCGCAGGTGGTCGCGGTCCCGCCCGGCGAGACGCGGACGCTGCGGGTCACCGTCGTCGGTGTCGACGGCGAAACGGTCAGCGGCGTGGGCATCCGGGAGCTGACCGTGCCGGGGGTCGACGTCACCCGGACGCTGCAGGTGCCGGCCGTGGGTGCCGAGGACCTCGGCGATGCGGGGGACGGCGTGCCGCCGGCGGCGCTCGCGTTCGCCGTCGCCGACGGCGGCCGCGGCGAGTGCGTGCGGACCGGCGAGGTCGCCCGATGCGCGCGGCAGCTGGCCCGGCCCGGCGAGGAGAACGGCGACCTGCGCCGCCGAGCCGACCTAGCGACCGCCGCCGAGTACACCGCGGAGCTGACCGTGCGGCCGCGCCCGAGCCGGTCGCTGGAGGCGCTGCTGGCACCGGAGGCCGGCGCGATCCGGGCGGAGGCCAGCTCGCGCGCCATCTCCGACCCGCTGGGACGCCCGCAGTCCGCCGTCGACGACGACCCCGGCACCGGCTGGGTGGCCGCAGCCCGCGACGAGACACCGGAGCTGACCCTGACCTGGGAGGATGAGCGCGAGATCGAAGGGCTGCGGCTGGTCGTCGAGCCGTGGCTGGCCGCGTCCCGGCCGAGCCTGGTCGAGGTGCGGGTCGGCGACCAGCGCTTCCAGGCCGCCGTCGGCGCCGACGGCGAGGTCCCGTTCACCGAGCCGGTCCGGACCGACGAGGTGACAATTCGGATCCTCGAGGTCGACGAGGTGGAGGACACCGACGCATCGTTCGGTCTGCGGTCGGCGCTCCCGGCCGGCCTGTCCGAGGTCGAGGTGGTCGGCGCCGACGACCTGCGCGCCGCGGTCGACGAGTCACGCGAGGTCGGCATCCCGTGCGGGGAGGGGCCGGCGCTGCTGGTCGACGGCACCGAGGTGCCCACCAGGGTGGCCGCGACGGTGGGTGACCTGCTGCACGGGCGCCGGCTCGAGGCGGTGCCATGCGACGACGACGTCATCGCCCTGGACGAGGGCAGCCACGACATCACCCTGGAGGCCACCGCGCACACCCGGCCGGAGTCGGTGACGCTGCGCCCGCTCGACGAGCCCGCCCCGGCACCCGACGCGCCCGACGTGGCCGTCCAGTCGTGGGAGCCGACCAGCCGCGAGGTCGCCGTCGCCGCCCGCGAGACCCCGGCCGTGTTGGCCGTCGCCGAGAACCTGAACCCCGGGTGGGAGGCGACGCTGGACGGGCGGTCGCTGCGGCCGGTCCGGCTGGACGGCTGGGCGCAGGGCTTCGTGCTGCCGGTCGGGCCGGCCGGCGTCGTCGAGCTGACGTACGCGCCGGACCAGCCGTACCGGCTCGCCCTGGCCGCCGGCCCGCTCGGCGTGCTCCTCGTGGCGCTCGCGGCCTGGCGCGGCACCCGGGTTCCGCCGGTGCCGTCGGCGATCCCCGCGCAGCGTGCGGGCGCCTACCCGGCGCGGCACCGCAGGCAGCGCGCCGCACCCGTGATCGTCGTCGGTACGGCGGCGCTGTTCCTGCTGGGCGGCGTCGCGGGCGTGCTGGCCGCGGCCGTCGGTGCCGCGGTCCTGCTCGCCGGGCCGCGGCGGCCGTGGCTGACCCGGCTGGCGCCCGCCCTGGCCGCCGTCGCCGTCCTGCTCGCCGGATTCGTGGTCGCGCTGCGGCCCTGGCCGGGACCGGATCCCGGCGCCCACTCCGGCACGGCGCAGGTGCTCGTGCTCGTGGCGGTCGCGATCGCGGTCATCGGCGCGGTCGCCTGGCAGCGGCCGGGCACCGTCGTCGACGACGAGCAGTTCGTGACCATCGATTCCATGTTCGGCCCCGACCAGTCCGGCCCTGCCCCGAATGGGACGCACCGCTCCGGGTACCGGCCGACGGTAGGCACGTCCGAACCGCGAAGGGAGGAGACATGGACCAGCGCATCGACGGCACGAGGGTCGCGGTCCTCGTCGCGAACGAGGGGGTCGAGCAGATCGAGCTGACCGAGCCGTGGAAGGCGATCGTGAACGCCGGCGGCCGCGCGGAGCTCGTCGCGCCCCAGGGCGGCCGGGTCCAGGCCTTCAATCACCTCGACAAGGCCGACGCGTTCCCTGTCGACCACGCCGTCGCCGACGCGGACCCCGACGACTACGACGCTCTTATGCTGCCCGGCGGCGTGGCCAACCCGGACCAGCTGCGCATGGTCCCGGAGGCGGTCGCGTTCGCAAGGTCGTTCTTCACCGCCGGCAAGCCGGTGGCCGCCATCTGCCACGCGCCGTGGACACTCGTCGAGGCCGACGTGGTGCGGGGCCGCACGCTGACGTCGTGGCCGAGCCTGCAGAGCGACATCCGCAACGCCGGCGGCACCTGGGTCGACGAGGAGGTCCACACCGACCACGGCCTGGTGACCAGCCGCAAGCCCGACGACCTGCCGGCGTTCTGCGCCAAGATGATCGAGGAGTTCGCCGAGGGCATGCATCCCGCGCAGGCCGCGGCGACGTCGTGAGCGTCCCGCCCCGCCCCGCCCATGATCATCAACTGTTGGCGACGTCATAGCGTCGCCAACAGTTGATGATCATGGGGTATGGCCGGGTGTGATCTCGGGCGATGTTGCCGGATCGCTTTTTTCCGTCCCGGTCCCGGAGTAGGTTCACGCTGAGGCGTGAGCAGGGCGGGCCGCCGTCCGTTGGTGTGCTCGCGGCGGAGCAGCGGACGAGAAAGGTGATTCATGCGGCGCTCGATCGGCCTGGTCCTGGTCGGACTGGGCGTGTTGTTGTTGGTCCTGGCGCCGCTGTCCCGCTGGTACGCCTACCCGCGGATGGCCGTGGTGCCCGACGAGTCCGCTGAGCGCGTCTCCGCCGGCACCGACGTCGCCGTCCTCGACCTCGGCGCCGTGCTGTCGCAGCAGGGGCAGATCGAGCTCACCACCGACGTTCGCTCGGTGCGGCGCATCGTCCCCGACACCAGCGCCGGCACCGACGACGTCGCCGTCTGGGAGACCAGCGTCACCACCTACGACGAGCTGGGCCAGGGCGCCACCCCCGAGGAGAACGTGCTGTCCTACCTCGAGGAGCGGGTCGCCTTCGACCGCTTCTCCGGCGAGGCCGTCGACGGGCACGGGCAGTTCTACACCCCCAGCGGCGAGCGGGCCGACCGCGTCGAGGTCGATCACACCGGCCAGTTCTTCAAGCTCCCCTTCGGCACCGAGCAGCGCGACTACGACTTCTGGGACTCCGCCATCCAGGACACCCGGCCGCTGGAGTTCGACGGCGAGACCACGATCGAGGGCCTCGACGTGTACCGGTTCGTGCAGGAGATCGAGCCCACGCCGGTCGCTGCGCTCGAGGTACCCGGCTATCTGTTCGGCGTCGGCGGCGCCGTCGTCGCCGACCGCGTCTACTCCAACACGCGCACGCTGTGGGTGGAGCCGCGCACCGGCGCCATCATCGATAGCCAGGAGGAACAGCACAGCTACCTGGAGTACGAGGGCCAGCCGGGACCCAGCATCGTCGAAGGCACCATCGGCTACACGCCCGAGCAGGTCACGGCCAACGTCGACGAGTACAGGGGCACGGCTCGCACCCTGCAGATCGTGCGCACGACGGGGCCGGTGGCGGCGCTCGCGGCTGGTGCCGCCCTCGTCGTCCTCGGCTTCGTGCTGGCGCGCCGGACGTACCGGGGCCGGCGCCGCGCGCTGCTCGAGGCGGCCGATGCCGACGGGCCCGCGGCGCCGGCTGCGACCCGCGGCGGGATGGGTGAACCGGCGGCGTACGT
The DNA here is from genome assembly GCF_004349065.1 of Jiangella asiatica. Lineage (GTDB taxonomy): Bacteria > Actinomycetota > Actinomycetes > Jiangellales > Jiangellaceae > Jiangella > Jiangella asiatica. Next base: position 61,170 of record NZ_SMKZ01000031.1, on the reverse strand, counting down.
ATCGGCCCACGGCGCGGAGCCGGACGGTCGGCGGGACCTCCAGGCGTACGCGCGCCGGGAGCCGCAGGCGCCGGCACGACGGGACGCCGAGCCGGTCGCGCGGCGGGACGCCGAGCCGGCCGGGCGGCGGGACGCCGAGCCGGCCGGAGGGCGCGCCACTGAGGCCGCTGCGCCAGCGGCGGTCTCCCGGCCGCCCGACGAGCGCACGCCCTTGCAACGACGCGGTCTCGCGCAGCGACCGCAGCCGGCGGCCCAGCCGCTCATCGCCCAGCCGCCCACGGCGCAGGCGCCCACGGCGCAGCCGCCCACGGCGCAGCCGGTGCCGGCCGCTGAGGTTTTGCCGGCCGCTCGTGCGGTGCCTGCCGAGGATGCGGCGCCTGCCGTCCAGGAGGCGCCCGCCGCACGGCCGGAGACGCGACCGGCGCGCCGGGCTCGGCCGCAGGCGCGACCGACGCGCCGAGCTCGGCCGGCCGAGCAGGACGCTCAGCCGGCGCCCACTCCTCAGCCGGCCACGCGACCAGGTCAGCCAGACGTAGGGCAACCACTGGCGTGGCCGCCGACGGAGGAGGACCCACGGCGGCCGGTGGTCCAGCCGCAGCCGCAGCCGCAGCCACAGCCACAGCCACAGCCACAGCAGGGCCCTGTCGCGGCGCCGCAGCCGGTTCCGGAGGACGAGCCGAGGCGGCCCGCACCGCGCACCGAGCAGCACGGACCGCCCGCGGCGGAGCCCCGTCCGGCCCGCGCTGGCCGCGACGACGACGATGACGTCTTCGACGAGTTCGACGAGGACGGCCACTCCACTGGCCCTGTGCATCGCTACTGACCAGCGGCGACGTCGTGGGCCGGACGGGTGCGGGACCGGCCGACCACACCGTTGCGCGGGGATCGGTATGCTGGATGCGACCAGAGCGGTCGTGATCAATCCGCGACCTCATCTCGATTGACCCTGGTCGGGACGGCCGGGTAGCCTATGTGTGCGCTGTGGGCCTGTGCGACCTCGGACGGAGCAGGCTCGCGCTCGTTACTGTCGGATGGCGGCACAGGTATTCAGGTCCTGGTCGGTGATGGCACAGCGATCCAAGGGTCCTGGCGCAATGGAGCTAGAACCAACCCTTGTCCGGAGTCCCCTTCCACATGACGAGCAGCATCGAGGCCGAGACGCCTACCTCGACGGCCCCCAGGACCACGCAGGTCGCGGTCAATGACATCGGGTCCGAGGAAGCCTTCCTCGCCGCGATCGACGAGACCATCAAGTATTTCAATGACGGCGACATCGTCTCCGGTACCGTCGTCAAGGTCGACCGGGACGAAGTCCTGCTCGACATCGGCTACAAGACCGAGGGCGTCATCCCCTCGCGTGAGCTGTCAATCAAGCACGACGTCGACCCGAACGAGGTCGTGTCCGTCGGTGACGACGTCGAGGCCCTCGTCCTGCAGAAGGAGGACAAGGAGGGACGCCTGATCCTGTCCAAGAAGCGCGCCCAGTACGAGCGCGCCTGGGGCAAGATCGAGGAGATCAAGGAGGCCGACGGGGTCGTGTCCGGCACCGTCATCGAGGTCGTCAAGGGCGGCCTCATCCTCGACATCGGTCTTCGTGGCTTCCTTCCCGCGTCGCTGGTCGAGATGCGCCGGGTCCGCGACCTCCAGCCGTACGTCGGCAAGGAGATCGAGGCCAAGATCATCGAGCTGGACAAGAACCGCAACAACGTGGTCCTGTCCCGCCGTGCCTGGCTGGAGCAGACGCAGTCGGAGGTGCGCTCCACCTTCCTGCAGACGCTGCAGAAGGGCCAGATCCGCTCCGGTGTCGTCTCCTCGATCGTCAACTTCGGTGCGTTCGTCGACCTCGGTGGCGTGGACGGCCTGGTGCACGTCTCGGAGCTGTCCTGGAAGCACATCGACCACCCGTCCGAGGTGGTCGAGGTCGGCCAGGAGGTCACCGTCGAGGTGCTCGACGTCGACATGGACCGCGAGCGGGTGTCCCTCTCGCTCAAGGCCACCCTCGAGGACCCGTGGCAGCAGTTCGCCCGGATCCACCAGATCGGCCAGATCGTGCCCGGCAAGGTCACCAAGCTCGTCCCGTTCGGCGCGTTCGTCCGCGTCGAGGACGGCATCGAGGGCCTGGTGCACATCTCCGAGCTGGCCGAGCGCCACGTCGAGGTGCCCGAGCAGGTCGTCACGGTCGGCAAGGACGTGATGGTCAAGGTCATCGACATCGACCTCGAGCGTCGCCGCATCTCGCTGTCGCTGAAGCAGGCCAACGAGGGCGACACCGCCGCGCACGTCGCCGAGCACTTCGACCCGACGCTGTACGGCATGGCCGCCGACTACGACGACCAAGGCAACTACAAGTACCCCGAGGGCTTCGACCCCGAGACGAACGACTGGCTCGAAGGGTACGAGAAGCAGCGCGAGGAGTGGGAGCGGCAGTACGCCGAGGCCCACGCTCGCTGGGAGGCGCACAAGTCCCAGATCGAGAACGCGCAGGAGGCCGACGCCGAGGCGAAGGTCGACAGCCCGTCCTCGTACTCCTCCGCCCAGCCCGAGGAAGGCGCCGGCACGCTGGCGTCCGACGAGGCGCTGCAGGCGCTGCGGGAGAAGCTCACCGGCAACTGAGGTCCCGCCGGCAGCTGAACGAACGGCAACGGCCCCGGTCCCGTCCACAGGACGGCACCGGGGCCGTTCCGCGTTCCCCTGCCTCACTCGCGGTGAAGGGGTTCGCCGTCGCCCTGCTGCCCATGGTCCGGCCGTCACCGGGCGCCTCATCACGAGGATTGTGAGTGCTCCACCATGCCTGCAAGCCTGGTGGAGCGCGAGAACGCCTGGTGGTGTCGCGGATCAATGGGGGAGAGCGGGACGACGACGGCATGACGCCGCGCGTCGCGGCACCGGTTCGCCTGCGTGATCGGGGCAGCGCCGGGCGTTACGGTGTGCTCGTGACGAGCAGACACCACCGGGCGGCCGCCCTGGCCGTGGCCGTGCCGCTGATGCTCCTGCTGGCCGGCTGCTCCAACGACGACGACCCCGAGGTGCCGGTCGTGCCGACACCGGGCGGGTCCACCGGGGCCGACGGCACGGGCGACCCGACGCAGGCCGGCGACCCGACCCCGTCGCCCGGGTCCACCACCGGCGTCCCGGAGGAATGCGGTGACCTCGCCAGCGCCGGCGAGGTCGCGCAGATCCTCCAGGCGCCCATGCAGGGCGAGACGGTCCGCGTCTACAACGACGAGTTCCTGCCCGACTCCGGCCGGACTGGGCGGCTCACCTGCAGCTACGGCGTGCCGGAGGTGCCGCCGGGGCAGAGCGCGCCGCCGACACCGCCGCCGGTGCCGCTGCAGATCTCCGTCAGCGGCTACGTCGACGCCGAGACCGCGGCCGGCCGCATCGACCCGACCGTCGACGCCGCGCAGGCCGCCGGTGGGACCGTGCAGGCGCAGCCGGTCGCCGGCCGCGACGGCTTCCTGCTGTCCGACGCCGAGGACATCTCGTTCGTGGCCGCCGACGACGTCCGCACGTACGTCATCACGCTGCGGCACGGTGTCGTCCCGGCGGCGGCCGAGCCGGTAGTGCTGGTCGACCTCGCCGCGCACCTGCTCGGTGCTTCCGCCACCCCCACGCCGACCGGATAAGGTCACCTCCGTGCTGAGAGTCGGGCTGACCGGCGGCATCGGAGCCGGCAAGTCGGTGGTCGCGCGGCGGTTGACCGAGCGGGGCGCGACGGTCATCGACGCTGACGTGCTCGCGCGCGAGGTCGTCGAGCGGGGCACGCCAGGGCTGGAAGCCGTCGTGGCGGAGTTCGGGGCGCAGGTGCTGACGCCGGACGGCGCTTTGGACCGACCCGCGCTGGGCAAGATCGTCTTCGCCGACGACGAACGACGGCGGGCGCTGAACGCGATCGTGCACCCATTGGTGGCGGGGCGCCGCCAGGAGCTCGTGGCGCGGGCCGGCGCGAACGCCGTCGTCGTCGAGGACATCCCGCTGTTGGTCGAGAACGGCCTCACGAGCGGGTTCCCGCTGGTTCTGGTCGTGCACGCACCGGAGGACACACGGCTGCGGCGGCTGGTCGCCGACCGCGGCATGACTGAGACGGATGCGCTGGCCCGCATCCGTGCCCAGGCCACCGACGATCAGCGGCGCGCCGCCGCCGACGTGTGGATCGACAATTCCGGCGACGTGGCGGCCACGTACGCAGTCGTCGACCGGCTGTGGGAGCGGCGGCTGCGGCCGTTCGCGGCCAACCTGCGGGCGGGGACGCGCGCACCCCGGCCGGCGCACGCGATCATCGCCGACCCCGACCCCACCTGGGCCGAGCAGGGCCGGCGGCTGGTCGAGCGGGTCCGGCGGGCGGCCGGCGACCGCGCGGTGCGGGTCGACCACACCGGCTCGACGTCGGTTCCCGGGCTGGCCGCGAAGGACGTCGTCGACCTGCAGGTCGTGGTCGAGGACCTGCCGACGGCGGCCGCCGTCGCCGACGACCTCGTCGAGGCCGGCCTCGTCCGGGCGCCGGACCGCTGGTGGGACGTCGACCGCGACGGCGTCGAGCGCGACAAGGCGATGGCCTGCAACGCCGACCCCGGCCGCGCCGTGAACTGCCATATCCGTCAGCGGTCGTCGCCGGCCTGGCGCGACGGCCTGCTGCTGCGCGACTGGCTGCGGGCCCACGCCGACGCCGTCGACGAGTACGCGGCGCTCAAGCGGGAGCTGGCGGCCCGGCCGCACGACTCCGTCGACGTCTACGCCCAGACGAAGACGCCGTGGATCAACGAGGCGCTCGCCCGGGCCGAGGAGTGGGCAGAGCGCACCGGCTGGCGGCCGTGAGCGTCCGTCAGTCGCAGTCCCGGCGGGTGATCCGACGGACCTCGGTCGAACCGGCGCTGCCGGCACCGGGATAGGCGGCGGTGTGGCCCGCGGGGCCTCCGTCGCCGGGCTGGTTGTTGCCGAGCAGGCTGCGCGTCAGCGCCTCGGAGTCGCTGAGCAGCTCGTCCAGCACCGTGGCGAGGTGTTGGTCGCTGACGGTGGAGCCCAGCTCGGCCGCGACCAGGACCGCACGGCGGATCAGCTCCTTGGCGAAGGACGCGGTGGTTCCCTCGGCGTGCTCCGCCGCGGCGTCCAGCGCTGCCGGGCTGAGCGGCAGGTCGCGCGCGTAGAGGCGATTGAGGCGGCGGCGGGCTTCGAGGTCGGGCAGCGGGATCTCGACCGCGAGGTCCACCCGACCCGGCCGCTGCGCCAGAGCAGGTTCGAGCAGGTCGGGCCGGTTGGTGGTCAGCACGAACGCCACGTCGGCGTCGGCCGCCAGCCCGTCGAGCGCGTCGAGCATCTCGAACAGCAGGGGTTGCGGACCGCGCGAGAGGCTTCGGTCCTCCGCGATGAGATCGCAGTCCTCGAGGACCACCACCGCGGGAGCCAGTGCGCGCGCCGTCTCGGCGGCCACCTGGATCAGCCGGAACGCGCGGCCGGTGAGGACGATGACGGTGGTGCCCGGGCTGGCCGACATCAGATGGTTGATGGTGTGGGTCTTGCCGGTGCCGGGCGGGCCGAACAGCAGGATGCCGCGCTTGAGGTGCTGACCGGCCGCCCGCAGGACGTCACGGTGCCGGTCCATGCCGACGAGGTGGCGCTCGATTCTGGTGAGCAGTCCGTCCGGCAGGATGACGTGGTCGGCGGGCACCTCCGGACGCGGCAGGTACGTCACCTCCTCGGAGGACGGGCCGAACTCCGACGGGTTGAGCGCGATCACCTTGCCGCGCAGGACGCTGTGCTCGGCCATCAAGCGACGGACCTCGGCCAGCAAGGCCGATACGACTGTGTCGTCGCCGGCCATGACCTCGAGCTCCGGCCGCTCGCGGCCGAACTGCCGCTGCACGGCCCGCTGCAGGATGGCCACCGGCGTGTCGCGATAGCGCAGGAGGTGAAGCCCGAAGGACACCACGTTGCGGCTGGAGCCCGGACCGGTGGGGAGCCGGATGTAGTCGACCGCGCCCAACGGGTAGCGACCGAAGGTCGCAGCACGCTCCACGATCTCTCCGAACGACGAGTGCCGACGCTGCTCGCCGCCGCCGAGACCGGCGAGGCGACGGCCGCCGTGGTGCTGCGCCAGGGTTTCCAGGGCGATGTCGGCATCGGCATAGCGGAAGACGGTGAGTGGTTCGACGACGACGGGCAACCGCCGAGGGTCGGTGCCCAGGTGGGCCTCGAGCGCTGCGAAGAGCGGCTCGCCGTCGCCGCCGTCCAGTGCGACCTGGTGCACCACCTGATCGAGGAAGGTGCGGAACGTCGTCGCGAACCGTCGGATCTCGTCGTCCATGAGGCGCTCCGAGTCTGGGGGCGGGATCACGTGCAGCGTAGCGGTGCCGTGTCGACGCCAGGAGGACGTTGTCGGTGGGAGCGCATACCGTGGGAGGCATGCGTGCGGCAGAGGAGCTGACCCGGACGGTGGCGCCGTTCAAGGTCGTGAGCGAGTGGGAGCCGTCGGGCGACCAACCGGCGGCCATCGACGAGCTGGAACGGCGCGTGCGCCAGGACGAGAAGGACGTCGTGCTGCTCGGCGCCACCGGCACCGGCAAGAGCGCCACCACGGCGTGGTTGGTCGAGCGGCTGCAGCGCCCGACGCTGGTGCTGGTCCCGAACAAGACGCTGGCCGCCCAGTTCGCCAACGAGCTGCGCGAGATGTTCCCGAACAACGCGGTCGAGTACTTCGTCTCGTACTACGACTACTACCAGCCCGAGGCGTACGTCCCGCAGAGCGACACCTACATCGAGAAGGACTCCTCGATCAACGAGGAGGTCGAGAGGCTGCGCCACTCCGCCACCTGGTCGCTGCTCACCCGCCGCGACGTCATCGTCGTCGCCACCGTGTCGTGCATCTACGGCCTGGGCTCGGCCGACGAGTACCTGCACCGCATGGTGCACCTCAAGGTCGGCGACGAGAAGAACCGCGAGGGGCTGCTGCGCGAGCTGGTCGACGTCCAGTACACCCGCAACGACCAGAACCTCACCCGCGGCACGTTCCGGGTCCGCGGCGACACGCTCGAGATCATCCCCATGTACGACGAGCTCGCCGTGCGGGTCGAGTTCTTCGGCGACGAGATCGAGCGCATCATGACCATGCATCCGCTCACCGGTGAGGTCATGCGCGAGGAGCAGGAGACCTACGTCGCGCCAGCCACCCACTACGTCGCCGGGCGCGAGCGCATGGAGCGCGCCATCCGCAGCATCGAGACCGAGCTGGACGAACGGCTGGCCGAGCTGGAGCGGCAGGGCAAGCTGCTGGAGGCGCAGCGGCTGCGCATGCGCACCACCTACGACATCGAGATGATGCGCGAGGTCGGCTTCACCTCCGGCATCGAAAACTACTCGCGGCACCTCGACGGTCGCGCTCCCGGCTCGGCGCCGAACTGTCTGCTCGACTACTTCCCGTCCGACTTCATGCTGGTCATCGACGAGTCGCACGTCACCGTGCCGCAGATCGGCGGCATGTACGAGGGCGACATGAGCCGCAAGCGCACCCTCGTCGACCACGGGTTCCGCCTGCCCAGCGCCATGGACAACCGGCCGCTGCGGTTCGAGGAGTTCCTCGAGCGCATCGGCCAGACGGTGTACCTGTCCGCCACGCCCGGCCCGTACGAGCTGGACAAGGTCGACACCGTCGTCGAGCAGATCATCCGGCCGACCGGCCTGGTCGACCCGGAGGTCGTGGTCAAGTCCACCAAGGGCCAGATCGACGACCTCATCCACGAGATCAACCTCCGGGTGGGGCGCAACGAACGCGTTCTGGTCACCACGCTGACCAAGAAGATGGCCGAGGACCTCACCGACTACCTGCTCGAACGCGGCATCCAGGTGCGCTACCTGCACAGCGAGGTCGACACCCTGCGCCGGGTCGAGCTGCTGCGCGAGCTGCGGATGGGCGAGTTCGACGTGCTGGTCGGCATCAACCTGCTCCGCGAGGGCCTCGACCTCCCGGAAGTGTCGCTGGTCAGCATCCTGGACGCCGACAAGGAGGGCTTCCTGCGCTCGGGCACGTCGCTCATCCAGACCATCGGCCGAGCCGCGCGCAACGTTTCCGGCCAGGTGCACATGTACGCCGACACCATCACGCCGTCCATGCAGAACGCCATCGACGAGACCAACCGGCGGCGCGAGAAGCAGCTGGCGTACAACCGCGAGAACGGCATCGACCCGACCCCGCTGCGCAAGCGCATCAGCGACATCACCCAGATGCTCGCCCGCGAGGACGCCGACACCGAGGCGCTCATCGGCGGTTCCGGCCGGGCTGCCAGCCGCGGCAAGTCGCCGGTGCCCGGGGTGCGGGCCAGCGTGGGCGGCGCCGGCAAGCACGCCGCCGACCTCGCCGGCATGCCCGCCGCGGACCTCGCCGACCTCATCCAGCAGCTCAGCGACCAGATGCGCGCGGCCGCGGCAGAGCTCCAGTTCGAGCTGGCGGCCCGGCTGCGCGACGAGATCTCCGAGCTCAAGCGGGAACTGCGCGGCATGCACGAGGCCGGCGTCCGGTGAGCCCGGGCGCGCTCGGCGTGGGTCCGCTTTGCTCTGGTGCGCCGGGACCGGGCGCGCTGTGCCGGGTGTGGGGACGGGCGCGCGGGGCGGCGGCGGCCGGGGCAGGGCGATGACCGACTTCCTGGCCTACAGCCTGGCCAAGCCCGGTGCCTGGCGCGACGAGCCCTGGGAGGGTGACGTCGTCGCGAAGGTGGGCGACAAGATCTTCGCCTTCTTCGGCACCAGCCAGCAGAGCATCGGCGTCAAATGCGGCCGCGACCGCGACGATGCCGACGAATGGCTGGCCCGGTATCCGGACGACGCAACCGTCATGGCCTACATCGGCCGCTCCGGGTGGAACACCCTGCGCGTCGGCGGCGCCATCCCGGACGACGAGCTCCGCCTGGCCATCGACGAGTCCTACGAGACCGTGGTCGCCAAGCTCCCCAAGCGCCACCGCCCCGCTGTGGGGCCGTCGCGCGGCACCGCACCGCCCCACGGCCGGCTGTGACCTGCGAGATTGCGTCCCCCCGGGGGGCGGTGAAATATACTGGGTCCGGCGTGGAGGGGAGTACTCCCGACGCGGTGGCATCGTCATCACGGATGCTCCCTACCCGGGGGGCTTCCCGGTGCCGCCGGCCCGGTGATCCCGGGCGGACGAGACCTCCGGTTGCGCGCAGCATCCGCTGTGCGGTCAGCTCACCGGAGAGGACTCTGTCTTCGTGTTGAACCTGCCTGTCTGGTTCGAAGTCGGAACGTTCGTCGTTCTGACCCTGCTCCTCGTCGTCGATCTGCTGATCGTCACCCGCCGGCCGCATGCTCCGTCCATGAAGGAGGCCGGGCTCTGGGTGTCGTTCTACGTCGGCCTGGCCGTCGTGTTCGGCATCGTGCTGATGTTCGTCGGTCATGGACAGGCATCGGGTGAGTTCTTCGCCGGCTGGCTCACGGAGTACAGCCTCAGCGTCGACAACCTGTTCATCTTCGTCATCATCATGGCCCAGTTCCGGGTGCCCCGGCAGTACCAGCAGTCGGTGCTGATGTTCGGCATCCTGACGGCCATCCTGATGCGTGGCGTCTTCATCCTGCTCGGCGCGGCGTTGATCAACCAGTTCGCCTGGGTGTTCTACCTGTTCGGCGCGTTCCTCATCTACACCGCGGTCAGGCTGGCCAACCAGCAGGTGCACCACGAGGAACACGACGACGAGTACGAGAACGCGGTCGTCCGGCGGGCCCAGCGGGTGTTGCCGATGACGCAGGAGTACCACGGCATCAAGATGCGCATCCAGGTCGAGGGCAAGCGCCTCTACACGCCGATGGTCATCGTCTTCCTGTCCATCGCCTCGGCCGACCTCCTGTTCGCCGTCGACTCGATCCCGGCCATCTTCGGGCTGACGCAGGAGGCGTTCATCGTCTTCACCGCGAACATCTTCGCCTTGATGGGTCTGCGCCAGCTGTACTTCCTCATCGGCGGCCTGCTGGAACGGCTGGTCTACCTGTCCGCGGGGCTGGCGGTCATCCTGGCGTTCATCGGCGTCAAGCTCGTGCTCCACGCCCTGCACGAGAACAACCTGCCGTTCATCAACGGCGGCGAGCCGATGCACGGCATCCCTGAGGTGCCGATCTGGCTGTCGCTGGCGGTCATCGTCGGAACGCTGCTCGTCACGACGGCGGCCAGCCTGCTCAAGTCGCGCAGCGACGAGCGCAAGGCCGAGGCCGTGGGCGGCGGAGCCAACGCTTCGGCCGCCACCACCGACGAGCCGGCCGCCGTCGACGGTACTCAGGACACGGGTGCCGAGTCCGACGCCGCCGGTCGCGACGGCGACACGGAGCGCGCCGGCGAGCCGGCGGAGGACCATCGCCGCTGACGCTCACCGCCGGCACCGGCTCAAGGCCGGTGCCGGTGGTGGCTCATGTCGGCTTCGGCGAGCAGCTGAGCCGCGCCGCACCAGGATTCTCCACGCTCCACCAGGCTTACAAGGGTGGTGCGACACGAGATGTCGTGGTGAACGTGATCATTTTCGGGCGCCTTACCAGCCGCGGGCGCGCCACTGCGCCAGGTGCGGCCGTTCGCGGCCGATGGTGGTGTCGTCGCCGTGGCCGGGGTACACCCAGGTTTCGTCCGGCAGCCGGTCGAACAGCTTGTGTGTGACCTCGGCGAGCAGTGACGCGAACTCCTCGGGCGAACCCGTCTTACCCACACCTCCGGGGAAGAGGGAGTCGCCGGTCCACAGGTGCGGCGGGCCGGTGGGGTCGTCGTAGAGCAGGGCGATGCCGCCTGGTGTGTGGCCGGCCAGGTGGATCACCTCGAGCTCGACGTCGCCGAACCGCAGCAGGTCGCCGTCGCGCACCTCCTGCGCCGTGGGCACGGCGATGGCGGGCGCGTCGTCACCGTGGGCCACGGTGGTGGCGCCGGTGCCGGCGGCGACGGCGGACAGCGCCCTCCAGTGGTCGGCGTGCCTGTGGGTGGTGACGATGTACCGAACGGGCCCGTCGCCGCAGGTGGCCACGATGCGTTCGGGCTCGGCGGCGGCGTCGACGACGAGCTGGTCGCCGGAGTAGCGGCAGCGCAGCAGGTAGACGTTGTTGTCCCAGGAGCCGCCGACGGACAGCTTCGTCATGATCAGGTGAGCCAGCTCGTGCACACCCGGGGTCCCGCCCGGCCGCACGTGTCCGGTGTAGGAGCCCACGGCACCTCCCGCTACAGCCAGGCCGGCAGCACCGGCAGGCCGCCGGCGGGGTCGACGCGCAGGTCGGAGCCGGGGGAGCGGCCGGTCAGCCAGGCCAGCAGCGCCGCTGGGGAGCCGCTGACGGTGACCGGTGCCTCCGCGCCGAGGTGCTCGACGCCGACGCCGTCGACGTCCAGGGTGACGGGTGGGACGTCATCGCGGCGGGTGAACGCGCGCACGGTCTCGCCCAGGGCCCGCCGCACGAACGCGTCCGGCCAGTCGGCGGGGGTGTAGCCGGCGTCGAGGTCGACGTGGTGGACCTCCAGCTCGCGCAGTCGCAGCCAGAGGACGCGCCGGCCGGGCAGAGGGTCGCCGGTGGCGCCTGGACCACGGCGGACCTGGCGCTCCCAGCCGTCGTCGGGCATCTCCATGACGGCCCGGACGAAGCGTTCGGCCGTGGTCCGCAGGTCGCCGAGGATGTCCTCGAGCGACCGGTCGGCACCGGCCTCGATGTCGGCGTCGCGGGCCTCGCGGCTGGGGTACATGGGCGACTCGCGTCCGGTGCGGGCCCAGGTGAGCAGGTTGGTCAGCGCGTCGGCGTTGCGGGCGACGTGCGTGAGGACGTGGGCGCGCGTCCATCCCGGACATAGACTTGCGGCGGTCAGGCCGGCGTCGTCCAGGGTCGCAGCGGTCGCGATGAGGCGGTCGCTCGCGGCGGTCACCGGTCCGGCGGTCGGCTCGCCGCCGGAATCATGAGACATCGGTTCGGCGTTGACGGTTGGCACGGGTTCGAACCTAGCCCGCATCGGCCGTCGCTGCGACTGTGTCGGCGTTCTCCGGCCAGCCACCGTCGTCGAGACGCCGACCTTGTCGGACCCTAGGCCTACGATGCTCGAACCGTACGTCTGTCCACCGCCACATCGCCGATACCGGAGTCCACGGGGTCTCATGACCGAACGAACCGCCGCCAGCGCCAGCGACCGCCTGGTCGTCCGAGGCGCCCGGGAGCACAACCTCAAAGACGTCTCCCTCGACCTGCCGCGTGACGCGCTGATCGTGTTCACCGGCCTGTCCGGGTCGGGGAAGTCCAGCCTGGCCTTCGACACCATCTTCGCCGAGGGCCAGCGGCGCTACGTCGAGTCGTTGTCCGCGTACGCCCGCCAGTTCCTGGGCCAAATGGACAAACCGGACGTCGACTTCATCGAAGGTCTGTCCCCGGCGGTCTCGATCGACCAGAAGTCGACGTCGCGCAACCCGCGGTCCACCGTCGGCACCATCACCGAGGTCTACGACTACCTGCGGCTGCTGTACGCACGCGCCGGTCGCCCGCACTGCCCGGAGTGCGGCCGGCCGATCGGCCGGCAGACCCCGCAGTCCATCGTCGACCAGGTGCTCGGGCTGGAGGAGGGCTCCCGGTTCCAGGTGCTCGCCCCGGTTGTGCGGGCACGCAAGGGCGAGTACGCCGACCTCTTCCGCACCCTGTCGTCGCAGGGATACTCGCGGGCTCGGGTAGACGGCGTGGTGTACCAGCTCACCGACGTGCCCAAGCTCAAGAAGCAGGAGAAGCACACCATCGAGGTGGTGGTCGACCGGCTGGCGGTCAAGGAGTCGGCCAAGCGGCGGCTCACCGACTCCGTCGAGACGGCGCTTCGGCTGTCCGGCGGGCTGGTCACGCTGGACTTCGTCGACCTGGCTGAGGACGACGAGCACCGCGAGCGGGTCTACTCCGAGCACCTGTACTGCCCGTACGACGAGCTGTCGTTCGAGGAGCTGGAGCCCCGGTCGTTCTCGTTCAACTCACCGTTCGGGGCGTGCCCGGAGTGCGCCGGTCTCGGCACCCGCATGGAGGTGGACGAGGAGCTGGTGGTGCCCGACCCGTCGGCGAGTCTCGACGCCGGCGCGCTGGCACCGTGGGCGCCGGGCAGCACGTCGGAGTACTTCGACCGGCTGATCACGGCGCTGGCCGACTCCATGGGCTTCCGTACGGACGTGCCGTTCGAGTCGCTGCCGAAGAAGGCCCGGCAGGCGCTGCTGCAGGGGTTCCCCGAGCAGGTGCACGTGCGCTACCGCAACCGCTACGGTCGCGAGCGCTCGTACTACACCAGCTACGAGGGTGTCGTGCCGTGGGTGCGCCGCCGATACGCCGAGGCGGAGTCCGACGCCAGCCGGGAGCGGTTCGAGGGCTTCATGCGCGAGGTCCCCTGCCCGGCCTGCCGCGGCACCCGCCTCAAGCCGGTGGTGCTCGCGGTCACCGTCGGCGGTCGGAGCATCGCCGATGTCGCGGCGCTGCCCATCGGTGAGTGCGCGCGGTTCCTGCGCACCCTCCGGCTGTCCGAGCGCGAGGAGCAGATCGCCGCGCGCGTGCTCAAGGAGGTCAACGAGCGGCTGCAGTTCCTCGTCGATGTCGGCCTCGACTACCTGAGCCTCGACCGTGCCTCGGCCACGCTGGCCGGCGGCGAGGCGCAGCGCATCCGGCTGGCGACGCAGATCGGTTCCGGCCTGGTCGGGGTGCTCTACGTGCTCGACGAGCCGTCCATCGGGCTGCACCAGCGCGACAACCACCGGCTGATCGAGACTCTGGTCCGGCTGCGCGACCTCGGCAACACGCTGATCGTCGTGGAGCACGACGAGGACACCATCCGGGTCGCAGACTGGGTGGTCGACATCGGCCCGGGCGCCGGCGAGCACGGCGGCCAGGTGGTGGTCAGCGGCACCGTCGACGACCTCATCGCCGAGGAGGGCTCGCTGACCGGCGCGTACCTGTCCGGGAAGCGTCGCATCGACGTCCCGGCCGTGCGCCGGCCACCTGCCAAGGACCGCACCATCACCGTCGTCGGGGCGCGCGCCAACAACCTGCGCGACCTCACGGTCAGCTTCCCGCTCGGCTGCTTCGTCGCCGTCACCGGCGTCAGCGGGTCGGGCAAGTCCACGCTGGTCAACGACATCCTCTACACGTCGCTGGCGAAGGAGATCTACAACGCGCGGGCGGTGCCCGGCCGGCACCGACGCATCGAAGGCATGGCTCTGGTCGACAAAGTCGTGCACGTCGACCAGTCGCCCATCGGCCGCACGCCGCGCAGCAACCCGGCCACGTACACCGGCGTGTTCGACAACATCCGCAAGTTGTTCGCCGACACGCAGGAGGCGAAGGTCCGCGGTTATCAGCCGGGCCGGTTCTCGTTCAACGTCAAGGGCGGCCGCTGCGAGGCGTGCAGCGGCGACGGCACCATCAAGATCGAGATGAACTTCCTGCCCGACGTGTACGTGCCGTGCGAGGTGTGTCACGGCGCCCGGTACAACCGCGAGACGCTGGAGGTCCACTACAAGGGCAAGACCATCTCCGAGGTGCTCGACATGCCCATCGAGGAGGCGGTCGAGTTCTTCGCGCCGGTGGAGCGGATCGCGCGGCACCTGCGCACCCTCACCGAGGTCGGCCTGGGCTACGTGCGGCTGGGCCAGCCGGCGCCGACGTTGTCCGGCGGCGAGGCGCAGCGGGTCAAGCTCGCCGCCGAGCTGCAGCGCCGGTCGACCGGACGGACGTTCTACGTGCTCGACGAGCCCACCACCGGCCTGCATTTCGAGGACATCCGCAAGCTCATCGGCGTCCTGCAGGGGCTGGTCGACAAGGGCAACACCGTCGTCGTCATCGAGCACAACCTCGACGTCGTCAAGACCGCCGACTGGATCGTCGACATGGGCCCGGAGGGCGGCACCGGCGGCGGCACGGTGGTGGCCACCGGTACGCCGGAGGACGTCGCCAAGGTCGAGGGCTCGCACACCGGCGCCTTCCTCCGCGACATCCTCGGAGTGTGACGTGGACGCAATCCATCCGAGCCATCGGCACGTAGAAAGAAGTCATGGAGACCCGTCTGCGCGATCACGTCCATAGCCCGGCCCCCGGCTCCGCCGCTGCCGGGGTCGACCGAGCCGCGGACCCTGCGGCAGGGCCGGGCGCCGGCCACGCGAGCTGTCACCGGTGCGTCGGCCGGCGGGCCGCCCTGATGGGCATGGGCGCGGTCGGGGTGGCCGGCCTGCTCGCGGCCTGCGGCGGCGACTCCGACTCCGACGCCAGCGGGGGCGCGCCGGCCGACTCCGCCGAGCCGAGCTCGCCCTCCACGCCGTCGGAGCCCGCGCAGACGCCGAGCACCCCGGCCGAGACCCTGAGCACGCCGCCGGCGGAGCCCCCGGCAGCGGAGGCACTGACGACGACGGCGGAGGTCCCGGTGGGCGGCGGGGTCATCCTGGACGGCGCCGGAGTGGTGGTGACACAGCCGGCGACCGGCCAGTTCGTGGCGTTCAGCAGCACGTGCACCCACCAGGGTTGCGCGGTCACCGAGGTCGCCGACGGCCTCATCACCTGCACGTGCCACGGCAGCCAGTACTCGGTGGCCGACGGGTCGGTGCAGCAGGGCCCTGCCGAGCAGCCCTTGGAGCCGGTGGCCATCGTCGTCCAGGGCGACGAGATCTTCGCCAGCTGAAACGTCATGGTCGCTCGCGGTCTCCCACCGACCGCGAGCGATCATGATCAATGACGTGGTGGCCGGTCAGCGCAGCGCGGCGGCGAGCTCCTCGAACTGCTCCTGCAGGGTGGTGAGCTCCTCGGTGACGGCCTCGCCGACCTCGTCGCCGCTGGCGAACTGGTTGTCAGCGCCGTTGTCGGCCGGGGCGGGGCCGCCACCGTAGCCGAGCGCGTTCGCGTCGCCGTCGACGGTGATGCCGCCGGACTCCAGGAAGATGATTTGGTTACCGGTGGCGCCGGCCGGGACCGCCACGCTCTGGGCTCGGCTGAACGCGACCCGGTTGTCCGTGCCGGCCACCTCGACCGTGTCGGCGGGACCGAAGCCGAGGGCGTTGGCGTTGCCGTCCACCTGGACGCTCCCGCTCCGGCCGGTCAGCACCTCGGTGTCGTCCGCGGCGACGACGAGGTCGGCCGGCACCTCGGAGTCGAGGAACACCCGGGCGCCGGAGGCGGTGATCGTCACCTCCGGACAGTCGCCGACCAGGATGGCCGGGTCCACCGCCGCCGAGACGGTCACCGGCTGGCCGCCGCAGTCGAAGGCCCCGACGGCCTGGATCTCGCCGCTGTCGGGCAGTGCCTTGATCGTGAGGCCGTCGAGGACCGGGTCCGGGTCGAAGGCGGACACGTCCCCCGTGCTGTCGCTGTCCTCGGACGGCTGGTCGGACGCCTCGGACTCGTCTGCCGGCTCGTCGGCCGGCTCGTCCGACGGCTGGTCGGTGGCGGCGTCGTCCGGGCCGGTGCTGTCGGTGCCGGCGTCCTCCTGGGTGGCGACGGTGTCCGCGTCGTCGCGCAGCTCGGCGGAGCAGGCACCGAGCGCGAGGAAGCCGGCCAGCGCGACGGCGACGGCGGTGCGGCGGGTCGTGGAGCTCGTCATGGTCTTCACCTTTCGGGTGGTCGGCGCGCCGGTGCGACCTCGTCGGGGCGCCGAGCGCTTGATCGTGCTCCCGACGCTAGGGAGGCGCCGCGTCGCAGCGGTCCCGGCGATGTCGCAGGTTCGCGACACCGCGCACCGGTCCGGTGACACCCGGGACGACCACGGTCACCGGGCGGGGCCGATCGCCGGGATGAGCACCCGCACCGACGTGCCCTCGCGTGGCCGGCTGCGCAGCTCCACCCGGCCGTCGTGGCGCAGCGCGATCGCCTTCACCAGGGCGAGCCCCATGCCGCTGCCGGGGATGGACCGCACGTCGCTGCCCCGCGACAGCTCGTCCCACACCACCCGCTGGTCGTCCTCGGCGATGCCGCGGCCGGTGTCGGCGACCTCGATCGCCACCCAGGCGCCGGCCTCCTCGCTGGCGCGCACCTCGATGGTGTCGCCGTCGGCGGAGTACTTGACGGCGTTGGTCACCAGGTTGAGCAGCGCCGTGTGCAGGAGGTCCTCGTCGCCGCGGACCTGGGGAAGTGGCCACGGCGCGCGCGGCACCGAGGTCGTGAACATCCGGTCCTCGGCGCCGGGCGCGGTGCGGGCGTCGTCGACCACCAGCTCCAGCAGCGCGGCTAGGTCGACCGGGCGCCGGTCGATCTCCCGGGTCTCCACGTCGGCGAGCTTGCGCAGGTCGGCGAGGAGCCGGGCGATGCGGCGCGAGGAGCCGCCGATCGTGGCGACCGCCTGCTCGACCTCGGCGGACCGCTCCTCACCGGCCAGGAGCTGCTGGGCGGACGCGGCTGCCGTCCGCAGCGCCGTCAGCGGGTTCTTGAGCTCGTGGTCGAGACGGATCAGCAGCCGCGCCCGGGACGCGGCGGCGGCCTCGGCCGCCTCAGCCCGCGCGGCTGCCCGCGCGTGCTCGAGCGCACGGCGGTGCGCCCGCGTGGTGAGCACGACGACGCCGGCGATCAGCGCCGCGGTGAGTGCGGCCAGGCCGATCGCCCCGGCGAGTGACGTGGTGACGACGAGTGTCTGGTCCATGTCACCCCGTCCTCGGCGGCGTCGACACCTCAGCGCCGAACCGGTATCCGGAGCCGGGCACGGTGTCGATCCACGTCGGGTCGGCCGCGTCGTCGCCCAGTGCCCGGCGCAGCTCGGCGATCCGGTTGTCCACGGCGCGGGTCCCGACCGCGTCGTCGAAGCCCCAGAGCACCTCGAGCAGCCGCTGCCGCGACAGCGCCTCGTCCGGATGCGTCATGAGGTACTCCAGCAGCGTGAGCGCCTTCGGCGTGAGCGTCAGCTCACGGGTGCCGAGCCAGGCCCGTCGCGCCACCCGGTCCAGCCGGAGGGTTCCGCTGCTCAGCTCCGCCGCCGTGGCCAGCGGCTGCCGCCCGCCGCCGGTGCGGCGCAGCACCGCGCGGATCCGGGCGACCAGCTCATGCGGGTCGAAGGGCTTGTTGAGGTAGTCGTCGGCACCTTCCTCCAGCGCCATCGCCCGTTCCACCGCCTCGCCGACCTGGGTGAGCAGCAGGACGGGGACCCAGTCGTCGCGCTGGCGCAGCCGGCGCAGCACCTCGCGGCCGTCGGCGCCGGGCATGAGCACGTCCAGCACGCACAGGTCGGGCTCGTGCCGGTCGACCTCGTCGAGCGCCAGCAGGCCGTCCGCGGCGGTGATGACGTCGAAGCCGCTGCGGGTCAGGAACGGCCCGACGGCGCCGAGCACGTCGGGCTCGTCGTCTGCGAGCAGCACCAACGGGCGCTGCCGGGCCTGGGAGTGATGCGCCACGGTCCGGCAGCGTACCGGGCGCGGGCCGGCCGCTCGGCGAATCCGCGAGGGTGGACCGTCACCCGGCCGGTCGGCGAACGGGGTGAACCGGTGGCCGGCCGGGTGACGGGGCCGTGGGGCGGCGTCTCATCCGCTGCGACTGGTGGCAGCGGCGTGCGGTGGGGGTCAGAGCCCAGGCCGCGGGTCGGCCGGCGGCTCCGTGGGTGGGACGTCACCGGGGTCCGACGACGGCGACGGGTAACCGCTGGACGTCGCGGCTGCCGCGCTGGAACCCATGGGCGGACGGTCAGTGGGGCGCGGCGCGACCTTCCGCCACCACTCCTGCGCGGTCTTGATGCCGCCCACGCCGAACGCGATGGTGCCGGCGGCCAGGATCGACAGCGGCAGGTACTGCAGCAGCGTGTTCTCCACCTTCGACGTGACCGACGGTGCGAAGTTGAGGGTGTCGAACGCGGCCAGGACACCGACCACCAGGACGCCGACCCGTACCGTCGTGCTGACCCAGCCCATGTTCCGGCTCTCGGCGAACGGCCGGACGACACCGGCGGCCCAATTCGCGATCGCGGCGGCCACGAACAACACCAACAATGCAACCGCGACGAGCGGCAGATAAGCGATGAGCAGATTCAGCATGGATGTCAGCTCATCGATCTCCAGCACTTCCGCGGCGATCTGCACGAAAATGATGAAGATGAGGAAATAGACGACCTGGCCGATCAACGCCACGCCGGACGTCCCGGCCTGTCGCAGCGTGTTCTCCAGCCCGGCCGCCTCGGTCAGCCGGCCGGCGCCCACCTTCTCCAGCCCGGCCGTGAGCAGCCGGCGGATGAGTTTGGCGACCCAATGCCCGACCAGCAGCAGGAGGAGCGCGACGACCAGCCGCGGCACGAACTCACCGACGTCGGTGCCGAGATCGGTGAACGAGTCACCGAGTTGGTCGATGAAGTTGTCGGTTCT
Source organism: Jiangella asiatica (assembly GCF_004349065.1). Classification (GTDB taxonomy): domain Bacteria; phylum Actinomycetota; class Actinomycetes; order Jiangellales; family Jiangellaceae; genus Jiangella; species Jiangella asiatica. The sequence goes on along the minus strand of NZ_SMKZ01000031.1, from coordinate 41,887 downwards.
GATGTTTGTCGGCATCGATGCCTCCTACCGGTATTCCGCGTGCCCCCGAAGATAGTTCCGGCCGGCGTGCCGATCAGTGGAATTCCGATTTGCCCCGCGCTTTCCTCGAATGCGGCCGGCGGAATTGTCGGCACATGGGGGCACATGGTCGGCATCCGTCGGGCGGCACGAATCGGGTGAGCCGTGCGCGGCGGGCCGTCAGGACGCCGTCGGTGGCCCGGCATAGGGTTGTCAGCGTGGCCGATCCGTCGACGTACCGCCCGGCCCCGGGGTCGATCCCGGTCGAGCCCGGGGTGTACCGCTTCAGCGACTCCAGCGGCCGCGTCATCTACGTTGGCAAGGCCAAGAGCTTGCGGGCGCGGCTGTCGTCGTACTTCCAGGATCTGTCCGCGCTGCACCCGCGGACGCTGGCCATGGTCACCACGGCGGCCAAGGTCGAGTGGACGGTCGTGCGCACCGAGGTCGAGGCGCTGCAGCTGGAGTACTCCTGGATCAAGGAGTTCGACCCGCGCTTCAACGTCCGCTACCGCGACGACAAGTCGTACCCGTACCTCGCGGTCACCCTGAACGAGGAGTACCCGCGCGCCATGGTCATGCGCGGGGCGAAGAAGCGCGGCGTGCGCTACTTCGGCCCGTACGCACACGCCTGGGCCATCCGCGAGACGCTCGACCAGCTGCTGCGAGTGTTCCCGGTCCGCAGCTGCTCCAAGGGCGTGTTCAACCGGTCGCGGCAGATCGGCCGGCCGTGCCTGCTGGGCTACATCGGCAAGTGCTCAGCGCCGTGCGTGGGCCGGGTCGACGCCGACGAACACCGCGTCATCGCCGACGACCTCGTCGCGTTCCTCGAGGGGCGTACGGCGGGGTACGTCAGGCGGCTGGAGCGGGAGATGAAGGCGGCCGCGGCCGAGCTCGACTTCGAGCGGGCGGCCCGGCTGCGCGACGACCTGGCCGCGCTCGAACGGGCCATGGAGGCCAACGCAGTCGTCCTCGGCGACGGCACCGACGCCGACGTCGTCGCCCTCGCCGACGACCCGCTCGAGGTGGCCGTCCAGGTGTTCTACGTGCGCGGCGGGCGCATCCGCGGCCAGCGCGGCTGGGTGGCCGACAAGGCCGACGACGCGCCGGCCGGCGAGCTGGTCGAGCGGTTCCTGCTGCAGCTCTACGGCGAGCTGGGCGGCGAGGCGGTGCCGCGGGAGATCCTGGTGCCGGCGCTGCCCGACGATCCCGACGAGGCGCAGGCCCTGCACGAGCTGCTCACCGAGCTCAAGGGCGGCCGGGTCGACCTGCGGGTCCCGCAGCGCGGCGACAAGCGCGCGCTCCTGCAGACCGTTGCCGCCAACGCCGCCCAAGCGCTCAACCTGCACAAGACCAAGCGGGCCAGCGACCTCACCACCCGCAGCCGGGCGCTGGGGGAGATCCAGGACGCCCTGGAGCTGGACGAGCCGCCGCTGCGCATCGAGTGCTACGACATCTCCAACCTGGCCGGCACCGAGGTCGTCGGCTCGATGGTGGTGTTCGAGGACGGGCTGCCGCGCAAGAGCGAGTACCGAAAGTTCACCATCCGCGGTGAGCAGGGCACCGACGACGTCGCGGCCATCCGCGAGGTGCTGACCCGGCGGTTCCGCCGGCTGCAGGAGGCCGACGAGGCCACCGTCGACCCGTCCCGGCCGCGCATCGATCCCGACACTGGTAGGCCGCGCAAGTTCGCCTACGCGCCCGGGCTGGTCGTCGTCGACGGCGGGCAGCCGCAGGTCAACGCCGCTCGGCAGGCCATGGACGAGGCGGGGGTGAGTGACATCCCCGTCGTCGGGCTGGCCAAGCGCCTGGAGGAGGTGTGGCCGCCCGACTCCGACCACCCGGTGATCATGCCTCGGACCAGCGAGGGCCTGTACCTGCTGCAGCGGGTCCGCGACGAGGCGCACCGCTTCGCCATCACGTTCCACCGGCAGCGCCGGTCCACCTCCATGGTCGACAGCCTGCTCGACGGCGTGCCCGGTCTGGGGCCCGCCCGGCGCAAGGCCCTGATGACCAGGTTCGGTTCGCTGAAACGGCTCCGAGCTGCGACCATGGAGCAGATCGCGGAGGTCCCCGGCTTCGGTCCTGCGACGGCGCAGGCGGTGGTGGACGCGCTGGCCGCACGGCCGGCGGCACCGGCCGTGAACACCGCCACCGGTGAGGTGCTCGAATCATGATCAGCACCGGTTGGTGCCGACTCGCAACGCACGAGGGGGATGGGTAACGATGAACGACCAGGGCCGGTCGTCCGAGGCGCAGACCACCGACAGGCTGGAGCTCCTGCTCGTCACCGGGATGTCCGGCGCCGGCAAGACGGCCGCCACCGCGGCACTCGACGACATCGGCTGGTTCGTGGTCGACAACCTCCCGCCGTCGCTGCTCATGGACCTCGTCACCACCGTCACCACGCGCACCGACCTGCGCCGGGTCGCCGTCGTCGCCGACGTCCGGGGAGGCGTGTTCTTCTCCGAGCTGCGCGGCGCGCTGGACCTCCTGGGCGAGCAGGGCATCCGCCCGACGGTGCTGTTCCTGGAGGCCAGCGACGAGGCACTGGTCCGCCGGTTCGAGTCCGCCCGCCGCCCGCACCCGCTGCAGGCCGGTGGCCGGGTCCTGGAGGCCATCGAGCGCGAGCGCGAGGAGCTGGCGTCGCTGCGGGTGGCCGCAGACGTCGTCGTCGACACCTCGCTGCTGAACGTGCACGAGCTGGGCGCCCGGGTCCGGGCCGCGTTCTCCGGGCCGGAAGTGGGGCTGCGGGCCATCGTCGTCTCGTTCGGCTTCAAGTACGGTCTCCCGGTGGACGCTGACATGGTCGCCGACATGAGGTTCCTGCCCAACCCGCACTGGGTGCCGCACCTGCGCGTGCAGAACGGCACCGACGTCGAGGTCAGCGACTACGTCCTGGCCCAGCCCGGCGCGGAGGAGTTCCTCGACCACTACAGCGAGCTGGTCGAGATGGTCTCGCAGGGGTACCTGCGAGAGGGCAAGCGGTTCGTGACGCTCGGCATCGGCTGCACCGGCGGCAAGCACCGCAGTGTCGCGATGACGGAGGCGCTGGCCCAGCGGCTGCGCAAACAGGGCATCGAGACCCTCGTCGTGCATCGGGACCTCGGCCGGGAATGACCGCGCTGCCACCGGTCCCGGCCCGGCGCGGCACGGCTCCCCGGCTGGCCGGCCCCAAGGTGGTCGCGCTCGGCGGCGGGCACGGGCTGGCGGCGTCGCTGGCGGCGCTGCGCCGCATGGCGGGGCGGCTGACGGCCGTCGTCACCGTCGCCGACGACGGCGGGTCCAGCGGGCGGCTGCGCTCCGAGCTGGGAGTGCTGCCCCCTGGCGACCTGCGGATGGCGCTGGCGGCGCTGTGCGGCGACGACGACTGGGGGCGCACCTGGGCGCGGGTGCTCCAGCACCGGTTCGCCAGCGGCGGCGAGCTGCACAACCACGCCGCCGGCAACCTGCTCATCGTGGCACTGTGGGAGCTGCTGGGCGGGCACGTCGAGGGCCTGGACTGGGTGGGCCGGCTGCTCGGCGCCCAGGGTCGGGTGCTGCCCATGTCGCTGCTGCCACTGAACATCGAGGCGCTGGTCGGCCGGCCCGGCCGTCCGGGCGCCCCGCGCGAGATCACCACCGTCTCCGGCCAGCACGCGGTGGCCACCGTCGACGGCGACATCGTCGCGGTCCGCCTGGTCCCGGAGAGCCCGCCGGCCTGCCCGGAGGCGCTGGACGCCATCGCCGACGCCGACTGGATCGTGCTCGGGCCGGGCTCGTGGTTCAGCAGCGTCGTGCCGCACCTGCTGGTACCGGAGCTGCGCGACGCGTTGGTGTCCGCGCCGGCGCGGCGGGCGGTCACGCTCAACATCTCCGAGGAGGGCGGCGAGACCACCGGCTTCACCCCTGAGATGCACCTGGAGGTGCTCGGCGTGTACGCGCCCGACCTGCGCATCGACCTCGTCATCGCCGAGCGGTCGGCGTGCCGCGACGAGAAGCTGCTGCGCCGGATCGCCGGCGAGATGGGCGCCGAGCTGGTCGTCACCGACGTCGCGGTCGGCGACGGCACCGCGCGGCACGACCCCGACCGGCTGGGCCGCGCGTTCGCCGACACCCTGGGCCGGGGCGGCATCGGCCCCTGGCGCTGACCGCGTTTTCCATGATCATCAAGGGTTGGCGACGCTGTGACGTCGCCAACCGTTGATGATCATGGGCGACGGTTGAGAGCCGGCCGCCGGCGGGTCCGTAGTGTGGCAGGATCGAGCGCATGGCGATGACAGCATCCGTGAAGGACGAGCTGGCTCGCCTCGAGGTGACCAAGACGTGCTGCCGCAAGGCCGAGGTGTCGTCGCTGTTGCGCTTCGGCGGCGGCCTGCACATCGTCAGCGGGAAGATCGTCATCGAGGCCGAGCTGGATACGGGGGTCGCGGCCCGCAGGTTGCGGCGTGACATTGCGGAGGTGTTCGGCCACGAGAGCGACGTTGCTGTCGTCTCTGCCGGGGGGTTGCGCAAGGGCAGCCGCTACGTCGTGCGGGTGGTTCGCGACGGCGAGCGGCTGGCGCGCCAGACCGGACTGATCGACGGCAGCGGCCGGCCCGTCCGCGGGCTGCCGCCGCAGGTGGTCAACGGCGCCGACCACGACGCCGAGGCCGCTTGGCGCGGCGCGTTCCTCGCGCACGGTTCGCTCACCGAGCCCGGCCGGTCGTCCGCGCTCGAGGTCACCTGCCCCGGCCCGGAGGCGGCGCTGGCGCTGGTCGGCGCGGCCCGGCGGCTGGAGATCCAGGCCAAGGCGCGCGACGTGCGCGGCACCGACCGGGTGGTCGTGCGCGACGGCGACGCCATCGGCGCACTGCTCACCCGGCTCGGCGCCCACGACAGCGTGCTGGCCTGGGAGGAGCGCCGGATGCGCCGCGAGGTGCGCGCCACGGCGAACCGGCTGGCCAACTTCGACGACGCCAACCTGCGTCGCTCCGCCCGAGCCGCCGTCGCCGCGGGTGCCCGGGTCGAGCGGGCGCTGGAGATCCTCGGCGACGACGTCCCCGACCACCTGCGCTCGGCCGGGCTGCTGCGCCTGGAGAACAAGCAGGCCAGCCTCGAGGAGCTCGGTCAGCTCTCCGATCCGCCGATGACGAAGGACGCCGTCGCCGGCCGCATCCGCCGGCTGCTCGCGATGGCCGACCGCAAGGCGGCCGATGAAGGCGTCCCCGACACCGAGGCGAGCCTCACCCCGGAGATGCTGGCGCCGTGACGCTGCCCGACCCGGGCGCCGAACCGGGTACGGCGGAGGCGGCGGACGCGGCGGACGCGGTGGGCGCGACGGCGCGTGGCGGTGCGGCCGCGGAGGAGCCGGATTCCGGCTGGGCGATGCAGATCGTCGTCCACCTGCCTCGGTCGGGGTCGCCGGAGGGCGAGCCGCCCACCCGGTCCGAGCTGTTCGAAGCCGTCGCCGCCGCCGTCGCCGGGTTGATCGACGCCGGATACGCCGACGACGCCGACCCCGCCTGGGTGGCGGCGCTGCGGCAGTACGAGGACGGCTGGATCCGCAAGGTGGTCCGGCGCGCCCGCGGCATCGGCTGGCGGCGGACGGCCGACGTGCCGGGTGTCAGCGTCGAGCACGGTGCCGCGCGGGTGCGCGCGCTGGTGCCCGGACCCGTCGACGCCCTGCCGGACGCCGTCCGCAAGCTGCAGGTCGGCGGTACCGAGGTCGCCGACGAGCCCGACGCCGTCACCGAACCCACGGCAGCCGGTCCCGCAGCCGCGGTGGTCGAGTTCGCGGCGGTGGAACCCGCGGCGCTCGTCGTCGCCGTCAACCCGACCGTCACCATGACCGCCGGGAAGGCGGCCGCTCAGGTCGGGCACGCCGCGCAGCTGGCCTGGCACGCCATGCCCGCCGGCCGGCGCCGTGCGTGGGCCGCCGGCCGGTTCGTGACCCGGCTCGCCCCGGTGCGCCCGCACGAGTGGGCGGCGGCCACGGCGCGGGCGCGCGTCGTCGTGCGCGACGGGGGACTGACCGAGGTCGAACCGGGTACGACGACGGCTTTAGCATGGTGGTGACGGGCAGGCAGATGTTTCCGGCAGCGATGCCCTAATGTTTCCGTTGGGTCACCACGACGGGGTGGGACGACCGATCGGCGGCCTCGGCCGCGACGACGCGGCCCCGGCGCCCACTGCCTCGGCCGCCACCGAGCTACACACCCTGAACCGTGAAGGAGCAACTTCCGATGACCGTTCGTGTTGGCATCAACGGCTTCGGCCGGATCGGGCGCAACTTCGCCCGCGCGGTGATCGCGCAGGGCCGTGACGACATCCAGATCGTCGGCGCCAACGACCTCACCGACACCAAGACCCTCGCGCACCTGTTCAAGTTCGACTCCATCCTCGGCACGCTCGCCGACGTCAGCTACGACAGCGACTCCATCAGCGCCGGCGGCCAGACCATCAAGGTGCTCAGCGAGCGCGATCCCGCTCAGCTGCCGTGGAAGGACCTCGGCGCCGACGTCGTGCTGGAGTCCACCGGCTTCTTCACCGACGCCACCAAGGCGAAGGCCCACGTCGACGGCGGGGCGCAGAAGGTCGTCATCTCCGCCCCGGCGAAGAACGAGGACGTCACCGTCGTGCTGGGGGTCAACGAGAACGAGTACGACCCCGCCGCACACACGATCATCTCCAACGCGTCGTGCACCACCAACTGCCTGGCGCCCATGGCCAAGGTGCTCAACGACTCGTTCGGCATCGAACGCGGCTTCATGACCACCATCCACGCCTACACCGCCGACCAGAACCTGCAGGACGGGCCGCACAAGGACCTGCGCCGGGCCCGGGCCGCCGCCGTCAACCTGGTGCCGACCAGCAGCGGTGCGGCCAAGTCCATCGGCCTGGTGCTGCCTGAGCTCAAGGGCAAGCTCGACGGGTACGCCATCCGGGTGCCCACGCCGACCGGCTCGGCCACGGACCTGACCGTCGCGGTGAGCCGCGAGGTCAGCGTCGAGGAGGTCAACGGCGCCTTCAAGGCCGCCGCTGAGGGCGCACTGGCCGGCTACCTGCGCTACACCGAGGACGAGATCGTGTCCAGCGACATCGTCACCGACCCGTCGTCGTGCATCTTCGACGCCGGCCTGACCAGGGTCATCGGCAACCAGGTGAAGGCGGTCGGCTGGTACGACAACGAGTGGGGCTACTCCAACCGGCTGGTGGACCTGGTCCGCTACGTCGGCAACTCGCTCTGAGCGCGATGAAGGGTATCGACGAGCTGGGGGACCCGCGCGGCAAGCGGGTGCTCCTGCGCTCAGACCTCAACGTGCCGTTGGAAGGCGAGGCCGGTGACTCCGTGATAACGGACGACGGCCGCATCCGCGCCTCCGTCCCGACCGTCCAGGCCCTGCGCGACGCCGGCGCGCGCGTCGTCGTCGTCGCCCACCTGGGCCGGCCGAAGGGCTCGCCGGACGCCAGGTACTCCCTCGCCCCGGTGGCCAAGCGGCTGTCCGAGCTGCTCGGCGCCGAGGTCGCCTTCGCCACCGACACCGTCGGCGAGAGCGCCCGCAAGACCGTCGCCTCGCTGAACGACGGCGACGTCGCCCTACTCGAGAACCTGCGCTTCGACGCGCGGGAGACCAGCAAGGACGACGCCGAGCGCGAGGCGTTCGCGCGTGAGCTGGCCGAACTCGCGGACGTGTTCGTGTCCGACGGGTTCGGTGTCGTGCACCGCAAGCAGGCCAGCGTGTACGACGTCGCCACGCTGCTGCCGCACGCGGCCGGTCAGCTGGTGCTGGCCGAGGTGCGGGCGTTCTCGAAGGTGCTCGACGAGCCCGAGCGGCCGTACGTCGTCGTCCTCGGCGGGTCGAAGGTCTCGGACAAGCTGGGCGTCATCGACAACCTGCTGGACAAGGTCGACCGGCTGCTCATCGGTGGCGGGATGGCGTTCACGTTCCTGGCCGCTCAGGGCTACGAGGTCGGTGGGTCGCTGCTCGAGCGCGACCAGATCGACACCGTGCGCGGCTACATCGAGCGCGCGGCGGATCGAGGTGTCGAGCTGGTGCTCCCGGTCGACGTCGTCGTAGCGGCCGAGATCAGCGCGGACGCGCAGACCTCCGTCGTGCCCGCGTCGGCCATCCCGGCCGACCAGAAGGGCCTCGACATCGGCCCGGCCACGATCGAGCTGTTCCGCGGCAACCTGGCCGACGCGAAGACGGTGGTATGGAACGGCCCGATGGGCGTGTTCGAGCTGACACCGTTCGCCGGCGGCACGCGAGAGGTCGCGGTGGCCATATCCTCTCTGGTCGACGGCACCAGTGTCGTCGGCGGCGGTGACTCCGCGGCCGCGGTGCGCCAGCTCGGGCTTGACGAGGGCGCGTTCACGCACATCTCGACCGGCGGCGGGGCGTCGCTGGAGCTGCTGGAGGGCAAGAAACTGCCCGGCCTCACGGTGCTGGAGGACTGACCCATGGCGACCACCGCGCGCCGGCCGCTGATGGCCGGCAACTGGAAGATGAACCTCACCCACCTCGAGGCCATCGCGCTGGTGCAGAAGCTCGCCTTCTCCCTCACCGACGACGACCTCGAGAAGGTCGAGGTGGTGGTGCTCCCGCCGTTCACCCACATCCGCTCGGTGCAGACCCTCGTCGACGCGGACAAGCTCAACATCGGCTACGGCGCGCAGGACCTCTCCCAGCACGTCGCCGGCGCCTACACGGGCGAGATCTCCGGTGCACAGCTGGCGAAGCTGGGCTGCACGTACGCCGTCGCCGGCCACTCCGAGCGGCGGCAGTACCACCACGAGGACGACGCGCTGGTCAACGCGAAGGTGAAGGCGGCTCTCGAGCACGAGCTGGCCCCCATCCTGTGCATCGGCGAGCCGCTGGAGGTCCGGCAGGAGGGCCGTCATGTCGAGCACACGCTGGCCCAGCTGGACGGTGGCCTGGACGGGCTGACGGCGCAGCAGGCGGCCACCGTCGTCGTCGCGTACGAGCCGGTGTGGGCCATCGGCACCGGCGAGGTGGCCACCCCGGACGACGCGCAGGAGATGGCCGCGGCCATCCGCGAGCGGCTCGGCAAGCTGTACGACGCCGAGGTCGCGAAGGCCGTCCGGGTGCTCTACGGCGGCTCGGTGAAGTCCTCGAACATCAAGCCGATCATGGAGCGGACCGACGTCGACGGCGCCCTCGTCGGCGGCGCGAGCCTGGACGCGCAGGAGTTCGCGCTGATAGCCCGGTACCACCGAAACCCGTGAGCGATCACCCGCCCCGGCGCCCGCGCCGGGGCGGGGTAACATTCGGCACGACAGGCTCGAACGCGTAGTCTTGGAGCGGCTGCCGGCACCGGCCGAGCACGCTGATCCGAAAGGACAAGGCTGACCACCGTGGAACTGGCATTCTCGATTCTGCTCGTCGTCACCAGCGGGCTGCTGATCTTGCTGGTGCTGATGCACAAGGGCAAGGGTGGCGGCCTGTCGGACATGTTCGGCGGCGGCGTCTCGTCCTCGCTGGGTGGTTCTTCGGTGGCCGAGCGCAACCTCGACCGTCTCACCGTCGCCCTCGGGCTCATCTGGGCGGCCGCCATCATCGCACTCGGGTTGCTGCGCGCCAGCTAGTTCGTCGAGGGAGGACGCACCGTGGTCGGAGGCAACGCGATCCGTGGAAGCCGGGTGGGCGCCGGACCCATGGGGGAGGCGGAACGGGGCGACGCCGCGCCTCGCCGCAAGGTGACGTACTACTGCGAGCACGGCCACGAGAGCTCGCCGAGCTTCGCCGCCGAAGCGGTCATCCCCGACTCGTGGGACTGCATCCGGTGCGGCCTTCCGGCCAGCCAGGACCGCGAGCACCCGCCGTCGGCGCCACGCATCGAGCCGTACAAGACCCACCTCGCGTACGTGAAGGAGCGGCGCAGCGACGAGGACGGCGCGGCCATCCTCGAGGAGGCGCTGCAGGCGCTGCGCAAGCGCCGCAGCCTCTGAACCCAGCCGGGTCGTCAGTCCGGGTGGTGCTCCAGGAAGCCCCGGGCGGCCCGCACCATGTCCGCGCGTAGTTCGGCAGGTTCGCTTACCACCACGTCGCCGGCCAGGCCGAGCAGGTACACCCTGGTCTCGTAGGCCGACTCGAACGTCATGGCCACGTCGTACCACCCGTCCGGCCGCTCGATCACCTCGTCGACGACGGCGTTCGGCGCCCAGCGCAGCCGCGGGGCGGCCCGGCTACGCACCCGCAGCCGTACCGGGTAGCGGCGCAACCCGGCGAAGAACCGCTCGGCGGTGCGCTCCCAGTGCGCGGCCAGGTCGAAGCCGTCCGGCCGGGTGAACGACTCGCCGGTGTCGTCGGCGTGCTGGATGCGGGCGGTCCGGTAGGTGCGGTAGCCGGTGGTGTCGTCGGCGTCGGCGGTGGCGTCGGTTTCGACGGTGAGGTCGGTGCGCCGCGCCACCAGGTACCACGACCGCTTCTTCGCCACCAGGCCCAAGGGCTCGACGACGACGGGGTCCGGCGCGCTGCCGTAGCGCAGCCGCAGCCGGTGCTCGTCCCACACCGCGCGCTGCAGCACCGGCAGCCACGGCGAGTCCTCGCGCAGCTCCTGCCAATCCGTATGGTCGACCAGGACGCGTTCACGGGCGAGGTCGGCGTCGCGGCGGGCGTGCGCCGGGACGGTGGCCAGCAGCTTCGCGGTGGCGGTCGCGGCGGCGTCGTCCAGGCCCAGGTCGGCGAGGACGTGCGTGGTGGAGGCGACGAAGAGGGCGGCGGTCTCGGCGGGGTTGAGGCCGGTGAGCCGGGTCCGGTAGTCCGCGGCCAGCGACCAGCCGCCGGATCGGCCGCGGTCGGCGTAGACGGGGAACCCGGCGCCGCTGAGCGCGTCGAGATCGCGCTGGACGGTGCGCGGGGAGACCTCGAGCCGTCGCGCCAGCTCGCCCGCGGTCAGCCGCCCGTGCGACTGCAGCAGCAGCACGATCTGGACCAGCCGTTCGGCACGCACCCTCCAAATATGACAGACGATGTCCTATTTCGCCGCTAGCGTGCGGTGGCATGACGTGGACCGAGGATCTCGCCGGACAGCTGGACTTCTACTGGACCTTCCATCTCCGGCCGCGGCTGGCCGGCCTGACCGACGACGAGTACCTGTGGGAGCCGGTCGACGGCGGGTGGAGCCTGCGTCCGCCCCGGGAGAGGGACGGTGCCTGGGTGCTGGACGGCCTGGAGCCGGAGCCGCCAATCCCGCCGGTCACCACGATCGCCTGGCGCGTGGTCCACATCGGCCGGGACGTGCTGGGCAAACGCGCGCGGGCGTTCTTCGCGCCGGACTCCGTGCCCGGCGGCGTACCGGTGCCGGACGACGTCGTCATGTACGACGACCGCTACTGGCCGGAGCCGCCGCCGACCACGGCCGCCGACGCCCTGGAGCTCCTGGAGCGCGCCTACGGGCTCTGGCGAGACGGCGTCGCCGCCCTCGACGACGAGACGTCGCGCCGGCCGCTGGGCCCGAAGGGCGGCCCGTACGCGGCGGATCCCATGGCGGCACTGGTCCTGCATGTCAACCGCGAGGTGATGGCGCACGGTGCGGAGATCTGCCTGCTGCGCGACCTGTACCGGGCCCACCGCGACCGAGAGGACCCGCTGGTGGTGGCGGTGCTGCGTGGCGACGGCGCCGAGGTGGAGCGGCTGGCGGGCGGTGGCGGGGCCGGCGCTGGTGCCACCGTGCGGCCGCTGGTCGCCGAGGCGGCGGGGCTGCGGCACTGGGACGTGGTGCGTGCCCTCGTGCGGCACGGCTTCGACGTGAACGGCGGCGTCACCGGTGCGCTGCACTACGCGGCCGCGGCCGGTGCCCTGGACGTCGTCCGGCTGCTGGTGGAGCACGGCGCCGACACGGACGCCGTCGACGACCGGTTCCAGCTGCCGCCGGCCGGCTGGGCCGACTACTACGGGCACGGCGAGGTCGCGACCTACCTGCGCTCGGTCGGCGGATGAGTGGGGCTCGGCTCAGGCGTCGGTGAGCTGGACGTGGCTCCCGGCCTGGTGGTTCAGCAGGGTCAGCTGGATGCTCAGCTCGCGCAGGGTGTCCCTCGGGCAGCCCGGCCGCGACCACGCCGCCGGTGGCCGGGGAAGGCGGCTGGTCAGGGGGAGGCGACGCGGGCGAGGTCGGCGGGCAGCTCCGCGGCCGCCGCGCGGTCGAGCAGCCACCGGGTGGCCCGCTCGCCGTTCGCGCCGGCGGCCGGGACCTGGACCGGCCCGGACCCTTCCAGCGCCATCCGGACCGCCGGGGCCTTGTCCGGACCGGCCACGACCAGCCAGACCTCGTCGGCGGAGCGGATGACCGGCATGCTGAGGCTGATCCGCAGGGGCGGCGGCTTGGGCGCGCCACGCACGCCGACGACGGGGCGGTCGTCGTGCAGGGCGGGGTGTTCGGGGAACAGCGACGCGACGTGGCCGTCCGGCCCCACGCCCAGCAGCAGCACGTCGAAGACCGGCGCGCCGGAGTGTGCCCGCTTCGCCGTCTGCGCGGCCAAGGCCTGCGCGTACTGCTCGGCACCGTCCTCCGGGGTGAGGTCGCCGACGGCGGCCGGCATCGGGAAGACCCGGGCGGGGTCGACCGGGACGTGGTCGAGCAGGGCAGACCGGGCCTGCGTCTCGTTGCGGTCGGGGTCGCCGGGCGGCAGGAAACGCTCGTCGCCCCACCAGACCGACAACGCGTCCCAGTCGACGGCGCCCCTGGCCGGCGACGCCGCCACCGCCCGGAGGGTCGCGATGCCGGCCGTGCCGCCGGTGAGCACCACGGACGCATCGCCGTGCGCGGCCTGGGCGTCCACGAGCCTGGTGACGAGCCGGGCCGCGACGGCCTGGACCAGGGTCTCGGCGTCGCGGTGGATGACGACGGTGGGAGGGGTCATCGCCGGACCTTCGCCTTCGTTCGGGTGGTCTTGCCGGTCTCGTGCTGCCGCTTCAGGCCCTCCCTGATGACCTCGCCGTAGATCTCGTCCGGGTCGAGCCGGCGCAGCTCCTCGGCCAGGCACTCGGCCGCGGTGCGGCGGGGGAGCGACACTCGCCGCTCGGCCCGCCCGGGGACGGTGAGGACGGCGTTCTCGTCGTCGGGGCGCTCGATCGTGATCGGCCCGGACTCGCGGTCCAGGCGCACGCTGAGCAGGCCGTCGACGCCGGAGGCCTTGGTGCGGGTGACCGGGACGTCCAGGCACTTCGCGAGCCACCCGGCCAGCAGGTCGGCGCTGGCGTTGTCCGGTCCGCCGACGACGCGCGCCGCGCTGACCGACTCGTACGGGGGCTGGTCCAGTGCCGCGGCCAGCAGCGCCCGCCACAGTGTCAGCCGGGTCCACGTCAGGTCGGTGTCGCCCGGCCTGTAGCCCTCGACGCGGTCGTGCAGCGCCGCGATCGGGCGCTTGCAGGCGGCCACGTCGGTGATGCGCCGCTGCGCCAGGCTGCCGATGGGGTCCTCCGACGGCGCCTCGGGCGCCTCGGCCGGCCACCACACCACCACCGGGTTGTCCGGTAGGAGCAGCGGGACGACGATGGACTCCTGGTGTCCGGTCAGCGGGCCGAACGTGCGCAGCACCACCACCTCGCTGGCACCGGCGTCGCCGCCGACCCGGATCTGGGCGTCCAGGCGCGCCGAGCCGCGGGACGTGCCGCGGATGATGGCGATGATGCGGCACGGGTGCTCGTGGCTGGCCTTGTTGGCAGACTCGATGGCATCCTCGGCGTCGGCCTCGTCGACGACGATGACCAGCGTCAGCACGCGGCCGAGGGCCACCGCGCCGTGCTTCTCGCGCAGCTCGACCAGGCGCTTGCCGACGCCGCCCGCCGTCGTCGACGGGATGTCGATGATCATGTCAGCTCCAGTCTCCGGCCGTCACGGCCGGCGCCAGCCGCGGCCGTCGCGGGCGAGCATGGCGTCGGCGGCCTCCGGTCCCCAGCCACCGGGCAGGTACTGCTCGGGCTTGGAGCCGCTCGCGGTCCAGTGCTCCTCGATCGGATCGAGGATCTTCCACGACAGCTCGACCTCCTCGTGCCGGGGGAACAGCGGCGGGTCGCCGAGCAGCACGTCGAGGATGAGCCGCTCGTAGGCCTCCGGGCTCTCCTCTGTGAAGGCGTAGCCGTAGCCGAAGTCCATCGTGACGTCGCGGACCTCCATGGCCGTGCCGGGCACCTTGGAGCCGAACCGGATGGTCACGCCCTCGTCCGGCTGGACCCGGATGACCAGCGCGTTCTCGCCCAGCTCCTCGGTAGCGGTGGACTCGAACGGCAGGTGCGGCGCCCGCTTGAACACGATGGCGACCTCGGTGACGCGACGCCCCAGCCGCTTGCCGGTGCGCAGGTAGAACGGGACGCCGGCCCAGCGGCGGGTGTCGATGTCGAGGCGGACGGCCGCGTACGTCTCCGTCGTCGACGCCGGCGGAATGCCGTCCTCCTCGAGGAAGGCCTTGACCGGGACGCCGCCGGCCCAGCCCGCGGCGTACTGGCCTCGAGAGGTGTAGGCGTCGAGGTCAAGTGGCAGCCGGACCGCGGAGAGCACCTTCTCCTTCTCCGCGCGCAGGTCGGCGGCGTCGAAGGAGACCGGCTCCTCCATCGCGACCAGCGCCAGCAGCTGCAGCAGGTGGTTCTGGATGACGTCGCGCGCCGCGCCGATGCCGTCGTAGTACCCGGCCCGCCCGCCGATGCCGATGTCCTCGGCCATCGTGATCTGCACGTGGTCGACGTAGTGAGCGTTCCAGATCGGCTCGAACAGCTGGTTGGCGAACCGCAGCGCCATGATGTTCTGGACCGTCTCCTTGCCCAGGTAGTGGTCGATGCGGAAGATCGAGTCGGGCGGGAAGATGCTCTCGACGGTGGCGTTGAGCTCACGGGCGCTGGCCAGGTCGTGGCCGAACGGCTTCTCGATGATGACCCGCCGCCACTGGTCCTCGTTCTCCGGCGTGGCCAGCCCTGAGCGGGCCAGTTGCTTGCACACCACGTCGAAGAACGACGGCGGGATGGACAGGTAGAACGCGAAGTTGCCGCCGGTGCCCTGCTGGCGGTCGAGGTCGTGGACCGTCTCGGCCAGCCGGTCGAACGCCTCGTCGTCGGAGAAGTCGCCGGGCACGAACCGGAACCCCTGGGCGAGCTGGCGCCAAGTGGACTCCCGGAACGGCGTGCGGGCGTGCTCCTTGACCGCGTCGTGCACGATCTTGCCGAAGTCCTGGGTCGCCCAGTCCCGCCGGGCGAACCCGACCAGGGAGAAGCCGGGCGGCAGCAGGCCGCGGTTGGCGAGGTCGTACACCGCGGGCATCAGCTTCTTGCGGGCCAGGTCGCCGGTGACGCCGAAGATCACCACGCCGCACGGCCCGGCGATGCGGGGCAGGCGCTTGTCGCGCTTGTCCCGCAACGGGTTCTGCACACTCACCGAAGAACGCCTCTCAGGGTCTGGACGCCGGCCGCGCGGTCGGTCAGGTGGAGCCGCAGCACCGGCCGGCCGAGGTCGGCGAGCACCTGGGCGTCACCGGCCGCCTGCGCGGCGATGAGCTGGCCGAACGTGAACGGGCGGTCCGGGATCGGCAGGTCCTCGACAGCCGTCCCGGTGATCTGCAGGAACACGCCCCGGGCCGGGCCGCCCTTGTGGTACTGGCCGGTCGAGTGCAGGAACCGCGGCCCCCAGCCGAACGTCGCCGGCCGCTCGGTCCGCTGCTCCAGCGGCACCCGCACGTCGGCCAGGACGGCGTCGGCGCCCTCGCGGTCGAGGTAGGCCATGACGGCCAGGTAGCCGTTCGGCTCCAGCCCTCCCAGCAGCGCTTCGACGGCGCCGGCCAGCGAGTCGACACCGTCGAGCAGGCCGGCCGAGCCGCGGACCTCGACCCCGCCGTCGACGAACGCCGGCGGCTGCGGCCCCGGCGTCGCGTCCAGCAGGCCGCGGGCGGCGGCCTTGGCGCTCTCGACGTCTGGCTGGTCGAACGGGTTGATGCCCAGCAGCTTCCCGGCGACCGCCGTCGCGTACTCCCAGAGCAGGAACTGCGCGCCGAGCTCACCTCGGACGACGACCCCCAAGGCCGGCGGCTGCGCGGGCGAGCCGACCAGCGCCGGGAGCACGTCGTCGGCAGGGTGGGCGACCTCGGGGTCGTCCAGGCTGCCGGCGGCGATCGGCAGGACGCCGGTGCCCTGCTTGCCGGTGGACTCGGCGATCAGTTGCTCGGCCCAGTCGGCGAACCCGGCGATGCCGGAGCCGGCGTCGGCGATGGCGACTTTGTCATAGGCAGCCGCGGCCTCGATGTGTACTTTTCCGGCGCCGAGCGCGGCGCCCAGGCGCAGCGCGGGATTGTCCGGGACGTCGCCGGAGAGGAGGGTGGCGACGGCGCTCGCCGAGTCCAGCAACGCGGCGATGTCGGCACCCGCCAGCCCGCTCGGGACCAGGCCGAACGCCGTCAGCGCCGAGTAGCGCCCGCCGACGTCGGGGTCGGCGAGGAAGACCTTGCGGTAGCCGCTCTTCTCGGCCAGGTCCGCCAGGCCCGAGCCGGGGTCGGTGACGACGACGATGCGGCTGGCCGCGTCGATGCCGGCCGCCGTGAACGCCGCCTCGAACACGCGGCGCTGGCTGTCGGTCTCGACCGTCGAGCCGGACTTGCTGGAGACGACGATCACCGTGCGGTCGAGCCTGTCGGCCAGCGCCCGCCGCACCGCGCCCGGGTCGGTGGTGTCGAGGACCGTCAGCTCGACCCCGGCGGTGCGGGTGATGACTTCCGGCGCCAGCGAGGAGCCGCCCATGCCGGCCAGGACGATGCGGTCCAGGCCTTCGTCGCGCAGCTGCGCCGACAGCGCCTCGATCTCGGCCAGCAGCGGCCGCGAGGTCTCGTGCAGGTCCGTCCAGCCCAGCCGGATGGACGCCTCGGGCTCGGCCTCCGGACCCCATAGAGAGGCGTCCTTTGCCGCGATGCGTGAGGCGACCTTCTCGCCGACGAGAGCATCGACGACGGCGTCCACGTCGACGCCGTGCGTGGTGACGGCCAGTGCGGTCACTTCGCCGCCTCCAGCTTGGCGTCGACGGACTCCAGCAGGTCGTTCCAACTCGTCTCGAACTTCTCCACGCCCTCACGCTCGAGCACGGCGCTGACATCGTCCAGGTCGACGCCGGCGGCGCTGACCGCGTCGAGCGTCGCGCGGGCGTCGTCGTAGAACGGCCGCACCGTGTCGCCGCTGATGACGCCGTGGTCGGCGACCGCCTCGATGGTGGCCTCCGGCATGGTGTTGACGGTGTCCGGCGCGACCAGCTGCGCGACGTACATGGTGTCGTCGTAGTCGGGGTTCTTCGTCGACGTCGACGCCCACAGCGGGCGCTGGCGCTGGGCACCGGCGGCTTCGAGACGCTGCCAGCGCTCGGCCGAAACGACCTCCTCGTAGGCGGCGTAGGCCAGCCGGGCGTTGGCGATCGCGGACTTCCCGCGCAGCGCCAGCGCCGCATCGGTCCCGACCGCCTCCAGCCGCTTGTCGATCTCGGTGTCGACCCGGCTGACGAAGAAGGACGCGACCGAGGCGATGCCCTCCAGCGACCCGCCGGCGGCCAACCGCTGCTCGAGGCCGGCCTGGTAGGCATCCATGACCTCACGGTAGCGGTCGATCGAGAAGATCAGCGTGACGTTCACGCTGATGCCGGCGGCGATCGTCGCGGTGATGGCCGGCAGCCCGGCCTTCGTCGCCGGGATCTTGACGAAGAGGTTGGACCGGTCGACCTCGTCCCACAGCTCGCGGGCCTGGACGATCGTCGCGTCGGCGTCGTGGGCCAACCGCGGGTCGACCTCGATGGACACCCGTCCGTCGCCCTTGGTGCTGCGCTCGGCTATCGGCGCGAACAGGTCGGCCGCCGCGCGGACGTCGTCGGTGGTGAGGTCGCGTACCGCCGCGGCGGCGTCGGACCCCTGCGCGGCGTGCCGGCGCAGGTCGTCGTCGTACAGGCTGCTCTTGGACATGGCGGCCTGGAAGATCGACGGGTTGGTGGTGACGCCGACGACGTGCTGCCCGTCGATCAGCGCCTGCAGGTTTCCGGTCGTGAGCCGGTCGCGCGAGAGGTCGTCGAGCCAGATGGCGACGCCCTCCTCGCTCAGCCGGGCGAGCGGTTCGGTTGCACTCATGGTGATCTCCCCTTAGGCGTGCGAGATGGAGTCGCGGGCAGCGGCGACCACGGCGTCAACCGTGAGGCCGAACTCGCGGTACAGGGTCTTGTAGTCCGCCGACGCCCCGAAGTGCTCCAGGCTGACCGCTCGGCCGGCGTCGCCGAGGTAGCGGTACCAGCTCATGGCCACACCCGCCTCGACGGAGACCCGAGCCTTGACGGCCGCGGGCAGGACCGACTCGCGGTACTCGGCGTCCTGCTCCTCGAACCACTCCTGCGAGGGGAAGGAGACGACGCGGGTCGGTACGCCGTCGGCCTGCAGCCGCTCCCGGGCCTCGACGGCCAGCTGCAGCTCCGAGCCGGTGGCCATCAGTATGAGCTGCGGATCGCCGCCCTCGGCCTCGGCGAAGACATAGGCACCGCGTGCGGTGCTCTCGGCCGACGCGTACGTGTCGCGGTCGAACGTGGGGACGTTCTGCCTGGTCAGCGCGATACCGGCCGGGTGGGCGCGCTCCAGGATGGTGCGCCAGGCGACGGCGGTCTCGTTGGCGTCGGCCGGCCGGACGACGTCGAAGCCGGGGATGGCGCGCAGCGCCGACAGGTGCTCGACCGGCTGGTGGGTTGGGCCGTCCTCGCCCAGGCCGATGGAGTCGTGCGTCCACACGAACGTCGCCGGCACCTGTTGCAGCGCCGCCAGCCGCACCGCGGCCCGCTGGTAGTCGCTGAACACGAGGAACGTGGCGGCGTAGGGACGGGTGAGGCCGGCCAGGGCGATGCCGTTGTTGATCAGGCCGCTGGCGAACTCGCGGACGCCGAAGTGGAGCGTGCGGCCGTACGGGTGGCCCGGGAACATCTTGCTGGAGCGCTTCTCCGGCAGGAAGCTCGGCTCGCTCTCGATGGTGGTGTTGTTCGAGCCGGCGAGGTCGGCCGAGCCGCCCCACAGCTCCGGCAGCACCGGCGCGACGGCGTTGATGACCTTGCCGGACGCGGCCCGGGTCGCCAGGCCCTTCTCCGAGGCCTCGAAGACCGGCAGCGCGTCGGTCCAGCCGTCGGGCAGCGCGCGCTTCTGCAGCCGGTCGAGTAGCGCGGCTCGTTCGGGCTCGGCCTCGCGCCAGGCGGCGAAGCGCTGGTCCCACTCGCTGCGCAGCTCCCGGCCGCGCTCGGTCATCTCGCGGGCGTGCGCGAGCACGTCGTCGGCGACGTCGAAGCTCTTCTCCGGGTCCGCGCCCATGACGCTCTTGGTGGCCGCGACCTCCTCGGGACCCATGGCCGTGCCGTGGATGCCGCCGGTGTTCTGCTTGTTCGGCGACGGCCAGCCGATGATGGTGCGCACGGCGATGAACGACGGCCGGTCGGTGACGGCCCTCGCGTTCTCCAGCGCCTCGTAGACGGCCCGCGGGTCCTCCTTGTAGTCGCCGCCGGCGGTGAAGTCGACCACCTGGGTGTGCCAGCCGTAGGCCTCGTAACGGGCCACGGTGTCCTCGGTGAAGGCGATGTTGGTGTCGTCCTCGATGGAGATGTGGTTGTCGTCCCAGATGACGACGAGGTTGCCCAGCTCCTGCGTGCCGGCGAGCGAGCTGGCCTCGCTGGTCACGCCCTCCTCGAGGTCGCCGTCGGAGGCGATGACGTAGACGTGGTGGTCGAAGACGCTCTCGCCGGGTGCGGCGTCGGGGTCGAGCAGGCCGCGGATGCGCCGGGCCGCGAAGGCCATGCCGACCGCCGTCCCGAAGCCCGAACCCAACGGGCCCGTGGTGACCTCGACGCCGTCGGTGTGGCGGTACTCCGGATGCCCCGGGGTGGCCGAACCCCACGTGCGGAACGCCTTGAGGTCGTCGAGCGTGACGTTGTACCCGGACAGGTAGAGCTGGATGTACTGGGTGAGGCTGCTGTGCCCCGCCGACAGCACGAACCTGTCGCGGCCCAGCCACAGCTGGTCCGACGGGTCGTGCCGGAGCACCCGCTGATAGAGCGTGTAGGCGACGGGGGCGAGGCTCATCGCCGTGCCGGGGTGCCCGTTGCCGGCCTTCTCGACGGCGTCCATGGCGAGCAGCCGCACGGTGTCGACCGCCCGGTCGTCCAGCTCGGTCCACTCGAACGATGTGGGGTTTGCGGGTGTCGTGTTCACCGGCGTGGCGTTCCTCTCAGGCGGTACGGATCCGGTCGGGCTCGCACTACGGTCGCCGTCGGCGGACGACTCCCGCACGTTCGAGCGTATCGACGTGCGATCGAGGCTTGCCCGGCCGATCGGTCCTTTGGGCCCACGGTTAGACTCAACAGGCCATGCATGGCGGATGTTTCCGTCCCGCCTGTCTCTTCGACCACACGAAGGTGAACGTTGACGTCCGTCGAGCCGAGCCCCGTCGATAGGCGCCGCGTACCGACGCCGTCGCGGCTGGCACGGGTCCGCGACGTGGTGGCCTCCTACGTCTCGCTCATGAAGCTGCGGGTCGTCGAGCTGCTGCTCATCACGACGCTGCCGGCCATGGTGCTGGCAGAGCGCGGGCTGCCGTCGCTGGGCCTGGTGGCGGCCACCCTGGTGGCCGGAACCCTCGCAGGTGGAAGTGCCCACGCCTTCAACCAGGTGCTCGAGCGCGACATCGACGCCGTCATGCACCGCACCCGGCGCCGCCCGGTGGCGCGGTCGGTCGTCGGGCCCTACCCCGCGTTCGCCTTCGCGTCGGTCCTGCTGGCGGCCTCGGTGGCCATCATGCTGGCGTGGGTCAACGCGCTGGCCGCCGCGCTGACCATCGCGGCCAACCTGTTCTACGTCCTCGTCTACACCATGCTGCTCAAGCGACGGACGTCGCAGAACATCGTCTGGGGCGGCGTGGCCGGCTGCGTGCCCACCCTGATCGGCTGGGCCGCCGTGACGGGGACGCTGGACTGGCCGCCGGTGCTCCTGTTCCTGGTCGTGTTCTTCTGGACGCCGCCGCACTACTGGCCGCTGGCCATGCGGTACCGCGACGACTACGCGCGCGCCGGTATCCCAATGCTGCCCGTGGTGGCGTCGTCACGCACCGTCGCGCTGCAGATCCTCCTGTACTCGTGGGCCATGGTCGCCACCACGCTCGTGCTGTGGCCGGTCGCCGACCTCGGCTGGATCTTCGGCCTGGCCGCAGTACTCACCGGCGCCTGGTTCCTCATCGAGGCGCACCGGTTGTACGGCCGGGCGCGGCGTGCCGGCGACGGCGCCGGGCTCACCGCCATGCGCCTGTTCCACGGTTCCATCACCTACCTGACCGTGGTCTTCGTCGCCGTCATGGCCGACATCCTCGTCCTCGGCTGACGACGCCTCGAAGCCGCGGCAGGTTGGGTTTGACTCTCCCGTCGCTGGAGGCTTCATCGTGGCTTCCGTGAACGACCACGGCACCCTGCTGACGATCGGCGACCTGGCCCGGCGCACCGGACTCCCGGTGAAGACGATCAGGTACTACGCCGACATCGGCCTGGTGCCGCCGACCGACCGGTCCCCGGCCGGTTACCGCCTGTACGACACCGTCGCCATGGCCAGGCTCGACCTGGTGCGGACGCTGCGTGAGCTGGACCTCGACCTGGCCACCGTCCGCCGGGTCCTGGACCGCGACCTGACGCTGGCGCAGATGGCCGCGGCGCACGCGGCCGCGTTGGACGCGCAGATCCGGCTCCTGCGGACCCGGCGGTCGGTGCTGCGGGCGGTGGCGGCCGCGGGGATCGACGACCACGAGGAGCTGGACCTGATGAATCGCCTGGCCAAGCTGTCCGCCGCCGAGCGGCAGCAGATCATCGACGACTACTGGGACGAGACCTTCGCCGGCCTCCACACCGACCCCGCTTTCGCCGATCGCATGCGCTCGGTCCGGATCGACCTTCCCGACGACCCGACACCCGAGCAGGTGGCCGCCTGGGTGGAGCTGGCCGAGTTGGTGCAGGACCCCGGCTACCGGGCACGGGTGCGGCAGATGGCGGAGGCGGGCGCCCGCGCGGGTTCGAGCGAGGCCGGACCGTCGACGGCGGAGCTGGGGCTCTACGAGCGGGTGGCGCAGTTGGTCCAGCCCCTGCGGTCGGCCGGGGTCGAGCCGGACTCCGCCGACGGCCGGTTCGTCGTCGATCAGCTCGCACCGTCGTTCGCCGCGGCCGGCGGTACCGACGACGGAGCCGGCTTCCGGCGCGAGCTGGGGGAGCGGATCGCGCTGTTCTCCGACACCCGGGTGGAGCGGTACTGGGAGCTCGTCAGCGACATCAACGGCTGGCCGACAGGCCAAGTCCGCTCCGGCGGTGTGGCGACGATGGAATGGTTCGCCGCGGCGCTGCTGGCCTCGGCCGGTGCCGGCGCGGCCGGGTGATCTGACCGCGGTGCCCGGACCGCATGAGAGGATTCGGCGGTGGTCGACCAGGACCGCGGCCCGGCGCCGCTCCCGTGGCCGTCGGCATGGAGGCGCCCGCCGCTCGGCGGCTGGCGCCTCACCGTGCTGTGCGGCGTGCTCGTCGTTCCGATGGCCCTGGCGTGCGGCGTCGCGCTCGTCGACAGCGAGCCGCGCGTTGCCGCCGGCCTGGGCGCTGTCGCCGTCGTGGTTGGGACCATCGGCGTGCTGGCTCGGCCGCGACGGCCGCGGCGCCAGGTGGTGGGGCCGGTCACCGTCGAGGTCGACGGGGTCCAGGAGCGGGCGGTGCGCTTCGCCGTCCGACCCGGGACCGTCCTGCTCGGCCTCGGCTTGGTGGCCGGTGGCGTGGCGCTGCTGGCCGCTGTCGTCGCGATGCTCGTGCTCGTGGTGACGCGCGGCGAGGCGCGGTTCCTGATCGGCGGCGTCGTCGTCGGAGTCCCCGGGCTGGTGCTGCTGCTCGGCGGCATCGCCGCGCTGTCGTCGAAGCGCACGAACAACGCCGTCGACCTCACGCCGCGGCACGTGCTCGTCGAGACCGGTCACGGACGCAGCGACATCCCGTGGGCCGAGATCGAAAGCGTCACGGCGACTTCCGCCGTGATTCCCGTCGGGGCTCGCGCGGCCGTCCAGAACCTGATCGTCATCGGCGTCAGGCAGCCGAGCGACCTGCCCGACCAAGTGCTCGTGCCGTGCGGGCGGCTGGTGAACGACCCCGTTCTCGTCTATCACGGCCTGCTGTACTACGTCGGCCGCCCGGGCGACCGCGACGAACTGGCGTCTGACGCGGCCGTACGGCGGCTGGAGGCCGGCCAGCTCGTCTGAGCCGGCCGGCCGTGCCGGTCAGAGCGGGTCGATGTCGTCGCGCCGCTCCACGTACTCGGCGCTGCGGGTGCGACCCCGGTTGCGCATCGAGGCGATCATCATCGACAGGATGATCGCCAGTGCGCCGACGCCGGTCAGCACCCAGCCGATCACGCTGAGGTCGAAGTCGGAGAGCCGGTCCCGGACCCCGAGCGCCAGGATCAGGCCCAGCGCCATCAGGAAGACCCCAAGGCCGATGCTCATATCGGACACACCTCCCACTTCGGCAGGGTTGCGTCCAGTGCGTACCCGGCGGCTGGTGCGGCAAACGTGCGGGTCAGCGTGCGGGCTGTGGAACACTCCGGTCCGACGGCAGCCAGCGCGTCGCCAGCCACCCGTCGACGGCGGCGACGACCATCAGCGCGGCGCCGAGCATGTGCAGCCCGACCAGGAGCTCGGGCAGCTCCAGCCGGTACTGCACGAAACCGACCACGCCCTGGGCCGCCTCGACGACCAGGAGGACGGCGGCCGCGCGGGCCGACCGGCCGGGCGAGCCGAGCGCGCGGGCGGTGAAGTAGAGGCCGATCGAGAGGCCGACCAGCACCAACACCGCGTCGGCATGAACCTGTGTCACGACCGCGACGTCGAGCCCGGTCCGCTTGGAGTCCGGGTCGCCGGCGTGCGGGCCGCTCCCGGTGACCACCGCCCCGAGATAGATGACGGCGGCCGTCGCGGCGAGCGTCAGCAGGCCCAGGCGTTGCAGCCACGGCTGCCCGACCCGTTCGGGAACGGCACCCATCGGCCGCTGCGCCCGGCGCACCATGACCGTCGCCACGCCGACCAGGACGGTGGACACCAGGAAGTGGAACATGACGACCCACGGGTTCAGGTCGGTCCACACCGTGATGCCGCCGATGA
Source organism: Jiangella asiatica (assembly GCF_004349065.1). Taxonomy (GTDB): domain Bacteria; phylum Actinomycetota; class Actinomycetes; order Jiangellales; family Jiangellaceae; genus Jiangella; species Jiangella asiatica. The sequence continues at coordinate 17,750 of NZ_SMKZ01000031.1, read as the reverse complement.
CCGCCTGCGCCGGGATGAAGCCCAGCAGGAACGCCGCAGGCACGAGCAGGTCGCGTCGCGGCCGGTCGGAGTCGAACGTCCGGATGACCGCGACGAGCATGGCCAGCGCGACGGCGCCGAGCACGAACGTGAGCAGCCGATTGCCGAACTCGATGGCGCCGTGCAGACCCATCTCCGGGGTGGCTGTGAGCGACCCCTGCGTGCAGTGCGGCCAGTCCGGGCAGCCCAGCCCCGAGTCGGTGAGACGGACCGCGCCGCCGGTCACGATGATGCCGGCCTGGGTGACCAACGAAGCCACCGCGAGCCGCCGCAAGGTCGCCTCGGACGGCAGCGGCAGCCACCGCACCAGGCGGCCGACCCGGCTGGGTGCGGGCGCCGGGGCCGGCGTGCGGGGGGCTGTCGTCGTCACCCGCTCATGGTAGGGAGCGCCGGGTCGAGGGCCTGAGCGGGGGTATCGTCGCCAGGCGACGCCTTCCGGGCTGCCGACCGGCCCGACCTGTACGGGCGGACGAAGCGTTAGCCCGAAACGGGCTAGTTGCCCGGGCGAACGGGCAAACGCGCGGACCTGTTGCGCCGACGTCGGCGCGCATAGCGTCCGTAACATGATCGACCGACTGGACACCAGCAGGAGCTACGGCGCGGGTGGCCGCAGCGCGAGATCCGGCCGTGGTGCGCGCGCAACGTGCGTCGGCGCCTCCGGCGCTCGTCGCGGTTGGCGTTGGATCGTGCTGCGGTGCGCCGCCCTGGTGTTCGTCCTCGGTCTGCTGGCGCCGGGACCTGCTCGCGACCAGGCATCCGCCCAGGTGCGTGCGCCGGCGCAGCGCCTGCCGGCCCCAGCACCGACCGCCGGCGACGGCCGTCAACCGACGGCGGGTCAGGACAGCGGACTGATCGTCGGTGAGGGCCGCGAGTCGGCCTCCAGGCGTGATGTCGGGATGCCGTCGCGTTGCGGCTGCCGCTACACGCGACGAACCGTCGGCGACGTGGGCGACATGGCTGAGGTAGGTCGCGGGCCGCCGGGCTCTCGGATAGCGTGAGCTTGCGCCTCGCGGGGGGAGGTGCGTCGCCTGGCGGCGGCACGCCACGAACCGCGCGCCACGACCGCGCCCGGGTGCCGTGGTGGGCAGCGTCCGCACCCCGGGTACGACAGCATCGATCGGCCGAGGCGGCGACGGATGCGACCACAGCGTCCGCCAGCGGTGCGAGCAGCCGACCAGGAGGAGACCACGTGACGGAGGGCCGAACGCGGCTGCGTCCGCCTCGGCACTGGCTCGACCGGCGGGCACGGGCGTGGTGGAGGGCCCAACTGGCCGTCTCCGGCGCGGTCCCGGCCCTTCCGCTGGTGGTGCTCGGCGTGCTGATCGAGCCGGCCCGGACCTGGCTGCTCGTGCCTGCCGCCGTGGTCCTCGCCGCCACCGTGCTCGCCGTCGTCGCGTTGCCGCCGTGGTGGTACCGCCTGCACCGGTGGGAGGTCACCGACCGTGCGGTCTACGCCCGCGGCGGCGTGCTGTGGCAGACCTGGCGGGTGGCGCCGATGTCGCGCATCCAGACGGTCGACACCACGCGCGGGCCGCTGCAGCGAGCGTTCGGGCTGTCGACGGTGACGGTGACCACGGCGTCCTCGGCCGGGGCGGTCAAGATCGAGGGCCTCGACCACGAGCGGGCCGCCGACCTGTCCGAGGAGCTCACCCGGATCACCCATGAGACGCCAGGCGACGCCACGTGAGTGAGGACGACGGATCCTGGCAGTCGCTGCACCGCGACACGCTCAAGGTCACGGCCATCGTGGTGGCCGGCGTCGCCGTCGGGGCCGGGGTGCCCACCGCGGTGGGCATCGGCTCGGCGACGTCGGACGGAGTCGCGCTGGCGTGGGTGCTGCCGGGGATGCTGCTGCTGGTCGCCGGGGCCGTCCTGCTCGACTACCTGCGCTGGCGGCACACCCGCTACCGGGTCACCGACCACCTGATGGAGCTGCGCAAGGGTGTCGTGATGACGACCCGGCGGTCGCTGGCGCGCGAACGCATCCGGACCGTCGACCTCAGCGCGAATCCGGTGCTGCGGGTGTTCGGGCTGGTCAAGGTGAACATCGGCACCGGCGACGGGCGCAGCGGCGGCGGCTCCTCGCCGACCGAGCAGACCATCGTGCTCGACCCGGTCGGCCGGGCCGCGGGCGAGCGCCTACGCGCGGACCTGCTCGACCGCGCACGGCGGGCGGACGATCCCGACGGCAGCACGCTGGCCACCTGGGACCCGTTCTGGATTCGGTACGCGCCGCTGTCGTTCTGGACCTTCGCGCTGGCGGCCTTCGCGGTCGGCGCGATGTTTCAGGTGCTGGACTGGTTCGGGCGCGGCGGCCTGCCGGTCGAGGTGGTCATGGACATCGCCGAAGACATCGGCGCATGGTCGACGCTGGGGCTGGCGCTCGGCGTCTTCGTGACCGCCGGCGTCGTCGGCACGCTGGCCGTGTACGTCGAGGGGTGGTGGAATTATCGCCTCGAACGCGAGCCGGGCGGCACGCTGCGCGTCCGGCGCGGCCTGCTCACGACGCGGTCGGTGAGCCTGGAGGAACAGCGCATCCGGGGCGTCCAGATCGTCGAGCCGCTCGGCGTCCGGAGCGCGGGCGCCGCACGCGTCGACGTCGTCACCACCGGGCTCAAGAACGACCCCACCAGTGATCTCTCCACGCTGCTGCCCGCGGCGCCGCGGCCGCTGGCCGCCCGGATCACGGCGCAGGTCGCAGGCGTCGACGCCGAACCGTCACTGCGCCCGCATCCGAGGTCCGCCCGAGTCCGGCGGCTGCGGTGGGCCGTTGTCGCCGACATCGTGCTTGTCGCCATCGTGGTGCTGCTCGCGGCCGCTACGCCGCTGCCTGGGTTCTGGGTCGCCGTCTTCTCCATCGTCGCCGCGCTGACCTGCGCGGGGGCCGTCGCCGCCGCCGTCGACGCCTACCGTGCGCTCGGGCATCGCCTCGACGCGCACTACCTCGTGGCGCGGCAGGGGAGTGTCCGGCGGGCGACGGTGTTCCTCCAGCGCCAGGGCATCATCGGCTGGCGGATCAGCCAGTCGGTCTTCCAGCGGCGCGCCGGGCTGATAACCGTGACGGCGACCACAGCGGCCGGCGCGCGTCGCTACTCCATCATCGACGCCGACGAGCACGAAATCCTGGACGTCGCCGCCGAGGCAGTCCCAGACCTGCTCGACCCGTTCCTCATCCGGGACTGACGCTCGGCCCAAGCAGGCGGACGCACCCGCTGCGCCCGGACCAGCGGGACAGGGAACTGTTCGGAGTGGGGCACATGCGTGGCAGGTGTGTTGTCGTCGGTGTGACCCGTTCGGCGTGCACGGCCACCGCTAGCCGGACGTGCGGCCTCGTGAGCTCACTCCCAGCGGAACCAGCGGGCGGCGGCGGCCAGACCGGCCACGGCCCAGGCGGTCAGGACGGCCACGGCGCCGAACGGCAGGCCGTCGCCGTCGGCGAGGACCGAGCGCAGGCTCGACGCCAGCGCCCCGGTCGGGGTCAGCCCCAGGACCGACCGGAGCCCGTCCGGAAACCCGTCGAGCGGAATGACCACACCGCCGAGCACCAGGAGCAGCAGGTACAGGAGGTTGGCCGCGGCCAGCGTCGCCTCGGCGCGCAGGGTCCCGGCCATGAGCAGGCCCAGACCGGCGAACGCCAGCGTCCCGGCCAGCAGTAACGCCGCCACCGACAGCGGCGACCCCGACGGCTCCCAGCCCAGCGCCAGGCCCAGCCCGCACACCAGCGCCACCTGCACCGCCTCGACCACGAGCACGGTCAGCGCCTTCGCCAGCAGCAGCGTCCAACGCGGAATCGGCGACGCGGCCAGCCGTTTCAGCGCGCCGTACCGGCGTTCGTACCCGGTCGCGATCGCCAGTGACGTGAAGGCGGTCGACATCACGCACAGCGCCAGGATGCCGGGGACGAGGAACTCGACCCGCTCGTAGCGGCCGGTGTCGAAGACCGGCGCGGCGGTGAGCAGCCAGAGCAGGACCACCGGGATGACCGCTGTCAGCAGCAGCTGCTCGCCGTTGCGCAGCAGCAGGCGGGTCTCGAAGACGGACTGGGCGAGCAGCATGCGGCCGACCGGCGCCGCTCCGGGCGCGGGGGAGAAGGTCATGACCGCGGCCCCGTCCCGCCGGCCGCCCCGTCGGCCGGCCAGCCGTCCGCCGGTCGTTCCCCTCGACCCGGCCAGCCGTCCGCCGGCCCAGATTCCCGCGCCGGCCGCCCCGGCCCCCGCGCCGGCCCCGATCCGGAGCCCTCGACCCGGCCGGTCAGCTCGAGGAAGACGTCCTCGAGCGTCCGGTGGCCGACCTGTAGCCCTTCGGCCAGGATGTCGTTCGCGGCACACCAGGAGGTCAGCGTGGCCAGCAGCCGAGGGTCGACCACGGCCGCCACCTCATACGTGCCCGGCGCGACCTCGTGGACCTGGGCGGCGGCCGGCAGGGCCGCCCGCAGCGAGGCCAGGTCGAGCCGGGGCGGGCCGCCGAACCGGATGATGTCATCGGCGGCGCCGGCGGTGAGTTCCTGCGGGCTGCCCTCGGCCAGCAGCCGGCCGGCGTCGATGATGACGACGTGGTCCGAGAGCCGCTCGGCCTCGTCGATGAGGTGGGTGGTCAGCACGACCGTGACGCCGTCGGCGCGCAGCTCGGTCAGCAGGTCCCAAGTGTCGCGCCGGGCCTGTGGGTCCAGGCCGGCCGTCGGCTCGTCGAGGAACACCAGCTCGGGCCGGCCGACCAGGGCTGCGGCCAGCGCGACCCGTTGCCGCTCGCCGCCGGAGAGGCGACGCAGCGGGGTCGGGCCGGAGCCGGCCAGGCCGAGCCGGTCGACCAGGGGGCCGACGTCGAGCGGGTGCGCGTGCAGGCGGGCCAGGTGCGTGAGCAGCTCGGCGGCCCGGGCTCCCGGGTAGAAACCGGTGCCCTCCTGCAGCATCACGCCGACGCGGGGCCGCAGCCGGGCGCCGTCGCGCAGCGGGTCCAGGCCGAGGACGCGGACGGTGCCGGCGTCGGGTCGCCGGAAGCCCTCGCAGGTCTCGATGGTGGTGGTCTTGCCGGCGCCGTTGCGGCCCAGGACCGAGGTGATGGTGCCGGCCGCGACGGTGAACGTGAGCCCGTCGACGGCGGTGGCGGGGCCGTAGCGCTTCACCAGTGCGGAGATCTCGACGGCTGGCGGGGCGCTCACTCAGGCGAGTCTGCCACGCGGTCCGACGTCGCCCGCGCTCAGACCTCGTCGACGTCGTCCGGCTCGTCGACGACGTCGGGTTCGTGCGCCGTCCGGGCCGGTCCGACCAGGAACGACAGGGTAAAGACGAGCAGGCCCACTCCGGTCAGGATCCAGCCGATCATGCTCAGGTCGAACGTGCCCACCCGGTCCCGCACCGCGAGCGCCAGGATGAGCCCGATCGTCATGAGGAAGATGCCGCGACCCAGCGTCATGCCGGGTCCGTACCCGGGGCGGATATTCACCAAACAGGCTCACGACGCGGTATGGCGCCAGGCCTCGGCGGGGACACGGTCGAGCAGTTCGGCCATCGCGGTGAGGCGGGCGGTCAGCCGGTCCGGTTCGAGCCGGCCCTTGTCCCAGGCGAGCATCGTGGCCCCGTCGAACCGCCAGTTCCACCGCGGCTGCCGTTTGAGGTGATCGACGACGAGCGGCTGTAGGACCGTCGTCGCGAACAGCGGGTCCGTGCTGGTGACCGCGGACCGCGCGCTGAACTCGTCGTCGCCGACGTCGAGCATCGGCACGTCCAGCGCCCGCGTGAGCACGGACTCGACCGGGTCGCGGCGGATGACCGACAGCTCCGGCACCGCGGCCGGCAGTGTCATCGTGACCACCATGAACCGGTGCGGGATCGCGGTCTTGGCGTGGGGCGTGGGCTTGGCCTCGTCGACGTACTCGAAGGCGACGAACTCCCGGCCGCGATGCTCCCCGCTGACGACGGTGCGTGCGGCACCGCTGCCGGGGCGGAACGGCGGACCGCTCCAGCGCAGTGTCCGGCTGCCGCCGTCGGCGGTGACTCGCCAGCCGTGGGCGCGGGCGGCCTCGTGCAACGCTGCGCCGCGCCCCCGCGCGGTGTACTGGGAGATGCGCACTCCGACGACGACGGCGCCGGCCAGCGCCGCGAACAGGAGGACCACGAGCGCTTCCATCGGCGCACCACCTTCCGTCTTCACGACTACCCAGTGGGGGCTCGGCTACCCGCTGTCGGGCCCGCCGCCTGCGCCCTTCCGGTGAGGTAAGCCTGTCCTGCGTGACGCATCGCACGGACAGGAGGTTGAGTCGAGCCCGGAAAAAGAGCACGATGGTGTTGTGAAAAAGGTGCGTGACGCGGCAGCAACCACGGGGCCCTTCCCCGGTGGTCAGGACGCACACGCCCGCGTTCACGACGCGCACGCCCGCACCCGCGAGCGGGTGGCCCGGTCCATCCTCGAGAACGGCCCGTCGACGGCGGCCGCCCTCGGTGAGCGCCTCGGGCTGACCCCGGCGGCGGTGCGGCGGCACCTGGACACGCTGCTGGCCGAGGGCATGCTGGAGGCCCGCGAGGAGCGAGTCTACGGCCAGCGCGGTCGCGGCCGCCCGGCCAAGGTGTTCGTCCTGACCGCGGCCGGTAGGGACGCGTTCGAGCAGGCCTACGACGACCTCGCCGTCGGCGCGCTGCGGTTCCTGGCCGAGACTGGAGGCGAGGACCTCGTCGCCGAGTTCGCTCGTCGGCGGATCGCCGACCTCGAGGAGCGCTACCGGCCTATCATCGAAGCGGCGAAGCCGGAGGACAGGGCCACTGCCCTGGCCGACGCGCTGAGCGCCGACGGTTACGCCGCCTCGGCCGTGGCCTCGCCGGTCACCGGTGAGCAGCTGTGCCAGCACCACTGCCCGGTCGCGCACGTTGCCGAGCAGTTCCCGCAGCTGTGCGAGGCCGAGACCGAGGCCTTCGCCCGGTTGCTCGACACCCACGTCCAGCGCATCGCCACGATCGCGCACGGCGAGGGCGTCTGCACCACCCACATACCGTGGGGCGGTCCCGCGGGCGACGCCGTCCACCCGGCACCGCAAGCTCACCAGCCACCGCAAGCGCACCAGGCACGACCCGACGCATCCGCGGAGAGGATCTCTTAGATATGACCACCACCGCTCACCCCGAGCTCGAGGGCCTTGGCCGGTACGAGTACGGCTGGGCCGACGCCGACACCGCCGGCGCCGCGGCCAAGCGCGGCCTCAACGAGGATGTCGTGCGCGAGATCTCCGCGCTCAAGGGGGAGCCGGAGTGGATGCTCCAGACGCGGCTCAAGGCCCTGCGGCTGTTCGAGAAGAAGCCGATCCCCACGTGGGGCGCCGACCTCTCGACCATCGACTTCGACAACATCAAGTACTTCGTGCGCTCGACGGAGAAGCAGGCCGCGTCCTGGGAGGAGCTGCCTGAGGACATCAAGAACACCTACGACAAGCTCGGCATCCCGGAGGCGGAGAAGCAGCGCCTCGTAGCCGGCGTCGCCGCGCAGTACGAGTCCGAGGTCGTCTACCACAAGATCCGTGATGACCTCGAGGAGCAGGGTGTCATCTTCCTCGACACCGACACCGGCCTCAGGGAGCATCCGGAGCTGTTCAAGGAGTACTTCGCCTCGGTCATCCCGGCTGGCGACAACAAGTTCTCCGCGCTGAACACGGCCGTGTGGTCCGGTGGCAGCTTCATCTACGTGCCGAAGGGCGTGCACGTCGAGATCCCGCTGCAGGCCTACTTCCGCATCAACACCGAGAACATGGGCCAGTTCGAGCGGACGCTGATCATCGTCGACGAGGACGCCTACGTCCACTACGTCGAGGGCTGCACCGCGCCGATCTACTCGACCGACTCGCTGCACAGCGCCGTCGTCGAGATCGTCGTGAAGAAGGGCGCCCGCGCCCGGTACACGACCATCCAGAACTGGTCGAACAACGTGTACAACCTGGTCACCAAGCGGGCGACGGCCGCCGAGGGCGCCACCATGGAGTGGATCGACGGCAACATCGGCTCCAAGATCACCATGAAGTACCCGGCCATCTACCTGATGGGCGAGCACGCCAAGGGCGAGACGCTGTCGCTGGCGTTCGCCGGTGAGGGCCAGCACCAGGACTCCGGGTCCAAGATGGTCCACCTGGCGCCGAACACGTCCAGCTCCATCGTCTCCAAGTCGGTCGCGCGCGGCGGCGGTCGCACGTCGTACCGGGGCCTGGTGCAGGTCATGCCACGTGCCAGCCACAGCGCCAGCACGGTGCGCTGCGATGCGCTGCTGGTCGACACCATCTCGCGGTCGGACACCTACCCGTACGTCGACATCCGCAACGACGACGTCTCGATGGGCCACGAGGCCACGGTCTCCAAGGTCAGTGAGGACCAGCTTTTCTACCTGATGAGCCGAGGGCTGACCGAGGAGGAGGCCATGGCCATGATCGTGCGTGGCTTCATCGAGCCGATCGCACGCGAGCTGCCCATGGAGTACGCGCTGGAGCTCAACCGGCTGATCGAGCTGCAGATGGAAGGCGCCGTCGGCTGACGCCGTGTCGAACCCGAACGACCATCACGAGAGAGAGCAGATGACTAGCGACACGGTCCAGCACGGTCTGACCGAGCACTCGCACGGCGCTGGTGCCGAGGCCAAGGGCCACGGCGGCAGCGCGTTCAACACCGTCGCGTCGTTCGACGTCGACGCGCACCCGGTACCGCGCGGGCGCGACGAGGCGTGGCGCTTCACGCCGATGGCGCGGCTGCGCGACCTGCACGTGGACACCCCGCTGGACGGCAACGACTACGAGGTCGGCGTCGACGCCGACCCGCGCGTCGTCGTCGAGACCATCGAGGTCACCGACGCCCGCTCCGCCGCGGTCCGCGGATCGTCCGGGTACGTCCCGGTCGACCGCCCCAGCGCGCGGGCATGGGCCGAAGCCGACACGACGCTGGCCATCACCATCCCGGCCGAGGTCCAGACGGAGCGACCCACCATCGTGCGGCTGCGCGGCCTCGGCGCCGAGAAGGCCGCCGCCGGGCACGTCGTCATCACCGCCGAGCGGTTCAGCCAGTCCGTCGTCGTCCTCGAGCACGAGGGCTCGGCGCTGTTCGTCGACAACATCGAGGTCGTCACGCACGACGGCGCCCGGCTCACCGTCGTCAGCCTGCAGGACTGGGCCGACGACGCCGTACACCTGTCGCACCACCACGTGCGGGTGGGGCGCGACGCCGTCGTCAAGCACGCCGTCGTCAGCTTCGGCGGCGACCTCGTGCGCACGTCGGTGACGCTGGACTACGCCGCGCCCGGGGGCGACGCCGAGCTGCTCGGCCTCTACTTCGCCGACAGCGGCCAGCACCTGGAGAAGCGCCTGTTCGTCGACCACAACCGGCCCAACTGCCGCAGCAACGTGCTGTACAAGGGCGCGCTGCAGGGTGCGAAGGCGCACACGGTGTGGATCGGCAACGTGCTCATCCGGCCCGAGGCCGAGGGCATCAACACCTACGAGCTCAACCGCAACCTGATCCTGACCGACGGCGCCCGCGCCGACTCGGTGCCGAACCTGGAGATCGAGACCGGCGAGATCGAGGGCGCCGGCCACGCCAGCGCGACCGGCCGGTTCGACGACGAACAGCTGTTCTACCTGATGGCCAGGGGCATCTCGGCCGATGAGGCCCGCCGGCTGGTCGTGCGCGGCTTCTTCACCGAGCTGATCAACAAGATCGGCGTTCCGGAGATCGCCGATCGGCTGTCCGCCACCGTCGAGCGCGAGCTGGCCATCGGCGAGGGCCTGCCGGCCGCGTCGTCGAGCGCGGCCGTGACCGCACCGTCGAGAACTGACCACGAGACCACCGAAGCGAAGAACTGAGGCAACCGAGATGAGTACCCTGGAGATCCGCGGCCTGCACGTCTCCGTCGAGACCGAGTCCGGCCCGAAGGAGATTCTGCGCGGCGTGGACCTCACGGTCCGCAGTGGCGAGACGCACGCGGTCATGGGCCCGAACGGCTCGGGCAAGTCCACGCTGGCCTACTCGCTGGCCGGGCACCCGAAGTACACCGTCACCAGCGGCGAAGTGCTGCTGGACGGCGAGGACGTGCTGGCCATGACCGTCGACGAACGCGCCCGGGCCGGCCTGTTCCTGGCCATGCAGTACCCCGTCGAGGTGCCGGGCGTGTCGGTGTCGAACTTCCTGCGCACCGCCAAGACCGCAGTCGACGGCGAGGCGCCCAAGCTGCGCACGTGGGTCAAGGATGTCAAGGGGGCGATGGACCGGCTGTCCATCGACGACGCCTTCGCCGAGCGTGACCTCAACACCGGTTTCTCCGGCGGTGAGAAGAAACGCCACGAGATCTTGCAGCTGGAGCTGCTGAACCCGAAGTTCGCGGTGCTGGACGAGACCGACTCCGGCCTGGACATCGACGCGCTGCGCGTCGTGGCCGACGGCGTCAACCGGTTCACCTCCAGCGGCGACAAGGGCGTGCTGCTGATCACGCACTACACGCGCATCCTGCGCTACATCAAGCCGGACTACGTGCACGTGTTCGTCGGCGGCCGGGTCGCCGAGGAGGGCGGGCCGGAGCTGGCCGACAAGCTGGAGGAGAAGGGCTACGTCGACTACGCCGGCGCCAGCGCCTGATCCCCTGACCGTACCGAGACCCCGAAATGATCACGTTCAGCACGAAATCTCGTGTCGCACCATGCTCGCAAGCATGGTGAGGCTCGGGTGATCCTGCTGAACGTGATCATTTGAGGGACACCGATGAGTGAGGAGCCCGCCGTGAGCGTCGGAGCGAACAGCCCGCTGGACGTGGAGCGGGTCCGCAAGGACTTCCCGATCCTCGATCGGCGGCTGGCCGGTGACCGACCGCTGGTGTACCTGGACTCGGCCAACACGTCGCAGAAGCCGACCGCGGTCCTCGACGCGCTGGCCGACCACTACACCCGGCACAACGCCAACGTCGCACGGGCGGTGCACCAGCTCGGCGAGGAGGCCACCGCGGCCTACGAGGGCGCCCGCGACAAGATCGCCGCGTTCATCGGCGCGCCCAGCCGGGACGAGATCATCTTCACCAAGAATGCCTCCGAGGCGCTCAACCTGGTGGCGAACACGCTGGCCAGCGGCCTGGCGGAGAACCCGCGGTACCGGCTCGGACCCGGCGACGAGATCGTCGTCACCGAGATGGAGCACCACTCGAACATCGTTCCGTGGCAGCTGGCCGCCCGGCGCACCGGCGCCCGGTTCCGCTGGATCGGGCTGACCGACGAAGGCCGTCTGGACCTGTCCACGCTCGGCGAGCTGATCAACCCGCGGACGAAGATCGTCTCGCTGGTGCATCAGTCGAACATCCTCGGCACCGTCAACGACGTCGAGACCATCCTCGCGCGGGCCAGCGAGGTCGGAGCGCTGGTGCTGCTGGACGGGTCGCAGTCGGTGCCGCACCTGCCGGTCGACGTCACCGCGCTGGGTGTGGACCTGATGGCCTTCACCGGGCACAAGATGGTCGGCCCGACGGGGATCGGCGTGCTGTGGGGTCGCCGGGAGGTGCTCGACGGGCTGCCGCCGTTCCTCGGCGGCGGCGAGATGATCGAGACCGTGGCCATGGAGGGCTCCACGTTCGCGCCGGTGCCGCACAAGTTCGAGGCCGGGACGCCGCCGATCGCGCAGGCCGTCGGGCTGGGCGCGGCGGTCGACTACCTCTGCGCGGTGGGCATGGAGCGCATCCACGACCACGAGCACGCCATCACCGCGTACGCGCTGGAGAAGCTGCACGCCATCGACGGTGTGAAGATCATCGGCCCGGACACCCCGGAGCTGCGCGGCGGCACCATCTCGTTCACCGTCGACGGCATCCACCCGCACGACGTCGGCCAGGTGCTGGACGAGCAGGGCGTCGCGGTGCGGGTCGGGCACCATTGCGCCCGGCCGGTCTGCGTCCGGTACGGAATACCGGCGACCACGCGAGCGTCGTTCTACCTGTACACCAGTACCGACGAGATCGACGCGCTCGCCGCCGGCGTCCAGCATGTGAAGAGGTTCTTCGGGTGAACGACAGCCTGTACCAGGAGATCATCCTGGATCACTACAAGCACCCGCACGGGCGCGGGCTGCGCGAGCCGTTCGACGCCGAGGCCCACCACGTCAACCCCACCTGCGGCGACGAGATCACCGTCCGGGTCGCCCTGGACGGCGAGAAGGTCGTCGACGTCTCGTACGAGGGCCAGGGCTGCTCCATCAGCCAGGCCTCGGCGAGCGTGCTGCACGAGCTGCTGACCGGCTCCACTATCACCGACGCCATGGCGGTGGAGCAGTCGTTCGTCGAGCTGATGCAGGGCAAGGGTCAGATCGAGCCGGACGAGGACGTGCTGGGCGACGGCATCGCGTTCGCCGGCGTCGCCAAGTACCCGGCCCGGGTCAAGTGCGCGCTGCTGTCCTGGATGGCGTTCAAGGACGCCACCGCGCGGGCCGTCGGATCGCCAGTTGTTGCTGCTGAGGAGGAGAGGCGATGACCGCCACCGACATCGAGGACCTCAAGGAGGCGCTGCGCGACGTCGTCGACCCCGAGCTGGGCATCAACGTCGTCGACCTCGGCCTCATCTACGGCGTCACCGTCGACGAGGAGAACGTCGCCACCGTCGACATGACGCTGACCAGCGCGGCCTGCCCGCTGACCGACCTCATCGAGGAGCAGGCGGCGGCCGCCACCGACGGCCTGGTGAACGAGCTGCGCATCAACTGGGTGTGGATGCCGCCGTGGGGGCCGGACAAGATCACCGACGAGGGGCGGGAGCAGCTGCGCGCGCTCGGCTTCAACGTATGAAAGCCGTCGTGTTCGATCTCGGCGGCGTTCTCGTCGACTGGGATCCGCGCTACCTCTACCGCACTCTGCTCTCCGACGACGACGCGGTCGAGCGCTTCCTGGCCGAGGTCACGACGTCGGAGTGGAACGCCCAGCAGGATGCGGGCCGCACCTGGGCCGACGCGGTCGCCACGCTCACCGACCGGTTCCCCGAGCACTCCGAGCTGATCGCCGCATACGACACTCGCTGGATCGAGACCATCGGCGGGCAGATCGAGGGCACCGTCGACATCCTGCGCGAGCTGCGGGCGGACGGCGTGGGCCTGTACGCGCTGACCAACTGGTCGGCGGAGAAGTTCCCGCTTGCCGTCGAACGGTTCGAGTGGCTGTCGTGGTTCGCCGGCATCGTCGTCTCCGGCACCGAGAGGATGGTCAAGCCGGACCCGCGCATCTACCAGGTGCTGCTGGACCGCTACGGCCTAGACGCGGCGTCCACCGTGTACATCGACGACAACCCGCCGAACGTCACCGCCGCCGCGCAGCTCGGCATGACCGCGCTGCACTTCACCGGCCCGGACCGGCTCCGAGCCGACCTGCGCCGGCTGGGCCTGCTGTCCGGCTAACCTGAAGGTGGCGCCGTCGTGGCGCGGCCGGAACGATCACAGAGGGGGAGTACCTTGGCCGTCCGTCAGATCCGGCTGTTCGGCGACCCGGTGCTGCGCACCACGGCAGAGCCGGTGGTCGACTTCGACCGCGAGCTGCGCGCCCTGGTCAACGATCTCACCGACACCATGCTGGACGCACCCGGCGCCGGTCTCGCCGCGCCCCAGATCGGTGTCTCCCTGCGCGTGTTCACCTATGACGTCGACGACGTCGTCGGGCACCTGATCAACCCAGTCCTCGAACTGTCCGAGGAGGAGCAGTTCGGCCCGGAGGGCTGCCTCTCGCTGCCCGGCCTCGAGTACGACTGCCGCCGGGCGCTGCGCGTCGTGGCGCACGGCTTCAACATGTACGGCGACCCGGTCGCCATCGAGGGTAGTGAGCGGCTGGCCCGCGCCATCCAGCACGAGACCGACCACCTCGACGGCATCCTCTTCATCGACAAGCTCGACCGCGACGCCCGCAAGGCCGCGATGAAGGCCATCCGCGAGGCCGCCTGGGCCGGTGAGGACGCCCCGGCGATCCGCGAGTCGCCGCACGCCACCTTCGGCCGCGCCACCTGACCCAGCCGTAGCCCGCCAACCCCGCGCGGGTCAGGTGGGCTGATGCTCGCTTCGCTTGCGGACGCTCGGATTTCTGGCGCACGGGGTCGATATCGGCGTCATATGAGCCAGAAGCCGGGGCATGCGCAAGAAATTCGAGTGTGGGCCGGCACGGAGCGGTGGCGCGGATAGAGCTCGGCGCCGCGGTTCACGGCCCCGGCGTCGACGGTGTCATTCGTGGCGTGGGCGGGCCGGATCGTCGGAGGTCACCCGGCGCTCACGCGTGCGGCGCACGCACGGTCGTCGGCCCCAGCGTCCCGTGACGGAGAGGTGTCACCACGGGCACCGCGCGCCGGCGGCGCCGTCACCGCGATCAGCGGCCCCGGAAACCCGCCTCCGGACGTCCCTCGACGATCCGGCCCGTGCTTCTTGGACGCCCGCCGTCGCTCTTCGGTTCAGCCCTCTTGACAACCCATGCGGATGGCCCGTAGTTTCCAAGAAGGTTAATTAACCGTTAGGGAAAGTGATGAGCCGAGTCGATCACCTCAGCACGACGTTCGCGGCGCTGGCCGATCCCACGCGCCGGGCGATCCTCGCTCGGCTGGCTGACGGCGAGGCGACGGTGGGCGAGCTGGCCCAGCCGTTCGACGTGAGCCTGCCGGCCATCTCCAAGCACGTGAAGGTGCTGCAGAACGCCGGGCTCGTCGAACAGGGTCGACAGGCCCAGTGGCGCCCGTGCCGGCTGCGGCCGGAGCCGCTGCGAGAGGTGGTGGCGTGGATGACCCGGTACCGGGAGTTCCTCGGTGTGAGCTTCGACCGGCTCGACGGCTACCTCGCCGAGCTGCAAGGCGCCGGGCCCCAACACAACGACGTGCCCGAGCGACCCGCAGCGGCCGACCATCGCGACGTCCCCGAGAAGACCGAACCGAACGGAGAGACACCATGACGAAGCAGGACCTGGGCAACGAGGCGACGAAGGTCGTCGCCGAGAACGACGAGCTGCTCATCGAGCGGACCTTCGCCGCACCGCGCGACCTGGTGTGGGCGGCCATGACCTCGGCGGAGCACCTCGCGCGGTGGATCGGCCCACACGGCACCACCACCGAGGTCGTCGAGATGGACGTCCGTCCCGGCGGCGGCTGGAAGTGGATCAACAAGTACGACGGCGGCAGCGTCACGTTCGCGGGGGAGTACCTCGAGGTCGAGCCGCCGACCCGGCTGGTGCGGACGACGGCGCCCGAAGACGGACCGGCCGGGCCGCCCGCCGTCGAGACCATCACGTTCGAGGAGGTCGAGGGCGGCACCCGGGTGCACTGGGTGACCCGCTTCCCGTCGGCGGAAGTGCTGGAGTTCGCCATCTCCGCCGGCATGGCCAAGGGCATCATCGAGCAGTTCGAGCGGCTCGCCGACCTGCTGGCACAGTGACCTCAGGGCTGACCGTCGCCGCCGCGGCGCATCGCCCGGGGCAGCGCCACGGCGACGACGACGGTGGCCACCGTGCCGCCCGCGCCGGCGATGGCGAACGTCGCCGGCGCGGACGTCGCGTCCAGCAGCAGCCCACCGGCCAGGTACGACACCCCGGCGGCGAGACCGATGGCGCCGTAGAGGTTGCCGAAGACGCGGCCCAGCATCGTCGCGGGCACCAGCCGGGGCAGCAGGGTGTTGGTGGCGACGTCCATGGCGGCGATGCCGAGGCCGCGCACCGTCTGTAGCGTGAACGCCGCCGCGACTGCCCAGGCCAGTCCGGTCAGCAGGTTGCCGACGCTGCTGACGGCGAACCCGGTCACCAGCAGCGTCACCATCGACCACCGGTGCGCGGAGCGGGCCAGAAGCGCGTAGCCGGCGAACAACCCGATCCCGACCGCGGCCAGCAGCACGCCGACGGCGGAGTCGCCGGCGTCGAAGGTGTCGCTCGCCAGCACCACCAGCGCGACGTCGTCGATGCCGTTGAACGCCACGACCGCGCAGAACCCGAGCGCCACGATCCGCAGTGCCGGGGTGCGCCAGATCAGCGCCAGGCCGGCCTTCGCGTCGCCGGTCAGCGTCGCGTCGCCGGCGACCGTCGCGCCGCCGGTCCCGGGGGTCGACGACGGCGGGAGCCGAGGCAGCGTGGCCAGCAGCGCCGCCGACAGCAGGAAGGTCGCCGCGTCCACGAGCAGCACACCGGCGACCCCGACCAGGGGGAACAGCGCCGCGGCGACGAGCGGTCCGGCCGCCTCGCCGCCGTTCGTCGCCAGGCCCAGGACGGAGTTCGCCGTCGCCTGGTCCCGCGCCGGCACGAGCGTGGCCACCGCGGCCCGCGACGCCGGCAGGAAGACCTGACCGGCCACCGCCCGCACGCCGACCAGCACCAGCAGCAGCGGCAAGGGCGGCAACGACAGCGCGATCGCCGCGAGCAGCGCGCCCTGGAGCACCTCGCAGGCGATCATGACCCGCTTCCGGTCGAACCGGTCGCTCAACGCCCCGGTGAACGGGCTCAGCAGCGCCGGCGCGAGATCGCCGACCAACAGCAGCAAGGAGACCGCGATCGCCTGCCCGGCGGTCTGCGCCACGTGCAGCATCAGCGCGACCAGGCTCAGCGAGTCGCCCAGGAACGACACGGTCCGAGCCACGAACAACGACCGGAACGCCGAGTCCTCGCGCAGCAGCCGAGCGGCGCCGCGCTGTTCCCCGTCGTCGCTCGTGTCCGCGCCACGACGGTCGTTGTCGGCGGCGACCCGTTCCCCGTCGTCGCTGGGCACGAGGACGAGGATGGGTCATCGCCGCTGCGTGCACAAGCCGGCGCGGCGTAGCGTTGGGCCATGGTTGACACCGACGGCGTCTCCTCGCCCGACGACCTGGCCGTGCGTCTGGACGCGGCCGGCTACCTGGCCGACGAGGGCCTGGCGACGGCGGCTTTCCTCGCGCTGCGGATGGGCCGGCCGCTGTTCGTGGAGGGCGAGGCCGGGGTCGGCAAGACGTCGTTGGCGCAGGCTCTGGCGACGGTGCTGGACGCGCCGCTGATCCGGCTGCAATGCTACGAGGGCGTGGACGCCGCGCAGGCGCTCTACGACTGGGACTTCCCGCGCCAGCTGCTGCACCTGCGTGCCGCCGAGGCTGCCGGCGTCACCGACGTCGACCGGCTGGAGCACGAGCTGTACGACCGTCGGTTCCTGCTCGCGCGGCCGCTGTTGCGCGCGCTGGAGACGTCGCCGTCGGTGCTGCTGGTCGACGAGGTCGACCGTGCCGACGACGAGTTCGAGGCGTTCCTGCTGGAGGTGCTGTCGGACTTCACCATCTCGATCCCGGAGATCGGCACCATCCGCGCGCCGACGCCGCCGGTCGTCGTCGTCACCAGCAACCGCACCCGCGAGGTCCACGACGCGCTCAAGCGGCGCTGCCTCTACCACTGGCTGGCGCACCCGACGTTCGAGCGTGAAGTGGCCGTCATCCGGCGCCGGCTGCCGGGTGTGGGGGAGCGGTTGGCCGGCGACGTCGCTCGCGCGGTGCAGCGGCTGCGCGGCGCCGACCTGCTCAAGCCGCCGGGACTGGCCGAGTCGATCGACTGGGTGGCCGCGCTGGCGGAGCTGGGCGCCACCGAGCTCGACCCCGAGCTGGCGTCCCGGACGCTCGGCGCGGTCCTCAAGTACCAGGAGGACACCGAGCGGGTCCTGGGCGAGGTGATCGAGCTGGTCGGCCGGCCGTGAGCGTGGACATCACCCACCACCTCGTCGGGTTCGCCCGACGGCTGGCCGCGGCCGGCACGCCCGTCCCGCC
>NZ_SMKZ01000030.1 GCF_004349065.1 Jiangella asiatica | reverse complement strand
CGGCAGGTGCGGTCGCGGGCGATGATGAAGTCGACCAGTGCCTGCGGTGGCTGGTAGGTGGTGTGGCCGTAGTCCAGCAGCCGCCCGTCGACCGGGTCGGTGACCAGCCTTCGTAGGGTGGCGTCGGTTGCGATGAGCCGACCGGCCTGGGCGGTGATCCAGCCGTGGCCGTCCAGCCAGGCCGGGTCGTCGCTGGCCCCGACGAGGGCGTCGAGCGGCATGGTGAGGTTCACCGTGGCCGGTCGGCCCTGCCGGGCCGCCAGCCGCTGCCCGGTGCTGGCCCCAGCATGCGCCCCGGCTGCCGTGTCGGCGCCGGGTTCCTGAGTGCCACCGCAGCCGCCCAGGTGGCCGGTGGTCAGCGCGGTCCACCCGAGCCCGGTGGCGATGTCGAACCGTAGCTGATCGAGGGTGCGCGGGTCGTTGCCACCGCGGGCGGCGCGGGCGGCGGCGTCCAGCGCGGTCCACAGCGCGGCCAGGTCTTCTGCCGGACCGGTCAGGCACATGATGCTGGTGCCGTCGGCGTCACCGTAGGGTGCGGGTCGCTGCACCCGCCGCTGCTCGCGTCCCTGGCGGCGGCGTTCGTCGGCCGCGGCCGGGTCGGTCGTGATGACCAGCCGGTCCAGGTCGCGCGCGAGCTGCCGAAGCGTCCGGTCCCCAGCGGTGGGCAGCACGCGCTCCTGGACCCGGCCGCGCGCGTCCGGGTCGAGCACGCGGGTCTTCGCCGCGATCAGCTCCGCGCGCCGCTCGTCGATCAACCCCGCGTCGAGTGCGGCCAGCGTGGCCGGGAGGTCCTCACCGAGCTCGACCGCGAGCGCGACCCGGGCGTCGGCGTGGCCGGGCGTCCACGCCAGCGCCGCGGACAGCTCCGACCCCGCCGCCCGCACCCGATCGTGGGTGTGCCGCAACGATGCGGCATCAGCGTCCCCGCAACCCCGGCAGGAGGCGTAGTTCTCACGCCCGGTCAGCTCCGCCATCGCGCGCAGCTGCAGCGCCCGCAGGTGCGCGATCTGCCGCTCCGCAGCGAACACGACATCGACCACGCCCGAATCCCCCAACGCAGCAGGATCGACCTCCTCCAAGACCGCAGCCAGCTCCGCACCCACCGGCAGTGCCGCCCACTCGGGCACCGGCGAGGAAACGAGCTCTGCAACCATGCACCCATTCTACGGACACCCGTTCGATTCCGCATCTTCACGAGCGCCTTGAAAGCGTCAGTCAGCGAGCGCCGCCGCGTAGCAGGGCACGGAGCGCCGCCCGGTTGGTCGGCCGCCCCAGCGCCGCCCGCACCGCCTCGTTGGCCACGACGACGCACCAGAAGGCCGCCGACGCCACCGGGCCGTGCCGCTTGCGGTACAGCTTCGTCCGGTTCACCGCCACGAGGCTCCACAACCAGGGCGACCGTTCCATGTCGCCACCCGGATGCGACACGACCGCGTCGGCCACATACGTGAGCCGGTACCCGGCGTCGCGGGCGCGCAGCGCGTAGTCCGTCTCCTCGGAGTAGAGGAAGAACTCCTCGTCCCACAGCCCCACCGCATCCATGGTGTGGCGGGCGATGAATACCGCCGCGCCGGTGGCCCAGTCGGCGGTGGCGCCGTCGACGTAGTACGCGGAGTCCCGGATCATGTCGCCGAGCAGCGGGAAGCGCGCCGCCCGGTGCCCGCCGAGAACCGCCTCACCGACCGCCCGGAGGATGGTGGGCTCGCGCCGGAGGGAGAACTTCAGCCGTCCGGTCGCATCGACGATCCGTGGGACCGTGATACCGACGTCATCGGCGGCGGCCACCGCATCGAGCAGGCGCCGCACCGCACCGGGTGACAACACAGCGTCCGGGTTGAGGACGAGGACTCCCTGCCGCCCCACCGCATGCCGCAGCCCGAGGTTGATGCCCGCGCCGTAACCGAGGTTCGCGCCCGCCTTCACCACCGTCGCCCACGGCGCCAGCTCCACGATCCGTTCGACGGTGCCGTCGGCGGAGTCGTTGTCGACCACGACCACCTGCGCCGACGCCACGCCGTCCAGCCCGCCCGGCAGCGCCCGCAGAAACGCCTCGATGATCGCTGCGCTGTTGTACGTGACCGTGACGAGGACGACGTCGGCCCCCTGCTCGCCGTCGTCGACGGCGAGTGGACGGGGCACGGGGGACATCACCACGTCGCGGGCCTTCCCACCAGCCGCTGCACCCGGTTGCGAACCGCTTTGGCCCGGCGCCGCCAGCCGCGGTAGGCGTTCGGGTTCAGCGAGGCGGTCTGCAGCACGTAGGCGCTCTGCTCCAGCTGTGCCAGCCAATCGGCCACCGTGCGTACCCCGTTCGCCTGTGCCGACAGCGGCAGCCTGGCGACCAGGTCGGCGTCGGTGCGAATGAGGGTGTGCGGCGAGCGTGGGTCATCCATGTGATCTTCACGGATGAACGGAAAATAGAAGCCGTTGACGCCGCCGGCTCGAGCTACCCGCAGGCAGTAGCCGGTGAACGACTCCGTCTCGCCCAGCAGGCCCAGGCGGTCGACGTACGAGCGTGGCATGAGGTAGCCGCTGCCCTGAACCCAGAGGTTCCGCATCAGCTGGTGGTCGCCCCGGAAGGTCTGGATCTTCCACTGCGCCCGCTCCAACGAGAAGTCCTCGTCCGGGTGCCGCCAGCTACCGATGACACCGAAGTCCGGGTTGGCGTCGTGCGCAGCAGCGAAGGTGTCCAGCCATCCGGGCGCGACCAGGCAGTCGTCGTCGACCTTGGATACGAACCGTGCCGTGGACTCGCTCCACAGCCAGGAGGTCGGCGGCCGCAGCCGGACGTTCTCGCGGCTGTGGTGAAACCGCTCGACGCGGGGGTCGGACCGGTAGGACCGCAACGCCTCGAGCGTCTCCTCGTCGTCGCCGTTGTGCCAGAGCCAGACGCGGTCGTCCTCGCCGCAGGTCTCCAGCAGGCGAGGCAGGCTCAGGTGCAGGTAGCCAGCGCTCTTGTACGTGATCATGACGATGTCGGCGCGCCGCCCCATCAGCCCACCTCCTCCAGCTGACGAGACTCCGGCTCGCGCAGCCGCTTGCGCTTGATGCGCCGCAGCGTCCCGGCGACGGAGCTGACCTTGGCCCGCCAGCCCAGCCGCAGCCACAGCCGGAACGACGGCATGCCCGAGTAGTCCGGCGCCGCCAGCCCGGCCAGGCGCATGGTCAGCACACGCGCCCAGACCGCGCCCCGGGTCGAGGCCAGGTTCGGCTGCGACTGCGGCAGCCGCTCCAGCGGGATCGGGTGACCCTCGACGGCACCGTCGCGCAGCGCGGCGAGCAGCGCCTGGCGGCCGGCCTCCGTGCGCACCACGACGAGCGACCGGCCCGGCTCGCCGTCGCGAACCGGACGGTACCAAGGGTCGCCGATGGCCAGATCGGCGAACTCGCTGGTGTGGTCGGGGCAGATCATGCAGCGCCACTGCCGGTGCTTCTGCAGCGTCTCGCCCCACGACTCCTCGTAGCTGAGTGAAGCCGTGCGCCCGTCGCGGGCGCGGATGCGGAAACGCCCGGGCCAGCCTTCGCCGCGGTAGTCCAACTGTGCGACGTCGTCGGCCTCGGCGCCCAACCGGTGGACCAGTTCCTCGGTCCCGCGCGTGGAGGGCGTTCCGGCACAGAAGATCCCGATGGTCAGGGCGAGGTTCTCGCCCAGCGCCGGCCGCAGCTTCGCGGCCCGCGCCGTCGCGGCGATGTCGCACGGCTTGCCGACGACGACACTGCGACCCTCGGCATTCTCGACCAGGTCCAGCCGCTCACCCGGACTGGCCGGCGAGTAGCGCGAGCCGGCGGCGCCGACGATGTCCGCGTACGCGCGGTTGAGGACGGTCTCGTTCTCCAGCGGCGCGTCCTTGCGGGCCTGGACCTGCAGGACCCCAACGGCCGTCCCGGAGGTCACGGCGTGGGCGGAGAGCGCGCTGATCACCCCGCCCGACGAGCCACGGTGCCGGACGTCTGGGTCGGTGGCCCAGCACTCGTAGAGGGCAAGGACCGGGCCCCACTCGCCACCCAGCGGAGCGCCGTCCAGCGCTGCCGGTTCGTGCCCGAGGCGTGCACCCGGGCAGGCCCGCAGCGCGTCGCCGGCGACCCGGCCGTTGACACTGGCGATCGGCAGCGGCCGCCGTCCGGTGTCGGCGACGTCGGCCATCCTGAGCGCATCCGGCGCCAGGAAGGCGCAGGTGCCGCAGCCGGTGCACAGGTGGGCGTCGACGACGTCCTGGATGGAGTCGATCCGGGCGTTCATGCGATCGCCTCGTTGCCGCCGGCCTCGTCGCGCCAGCGCCGGATCGCGTCGACGGCGTCCGTGAGCTGGCCGTGCGCCCGGTCGACGACACCGGGAACCGTCTCACCGAGCCGGTCGCGGGACACCTCGCGCGCGGCGAACGACACCGCCATCGCCTCGACGGCCCCGGGACCGGTGACCTCGCGGGCATCGCCGACGTGCTCGCCCATGCCGCAGGTCTCGAAGACGCCTCTGGTCTTGTCGCTGTACGCGTAGCCGAACGCAGGCACCTGGGACGACAGCGCCCCGATGGTGGCGTGCATCCGGCTGCCGGCGAACCAGGCGCATCGCGCTATGCACCACTTCAGCTCGGCCGCGTCTAGCTCGGACGGCACGACGGTGACCCGCAACCGCTCGGCGACGGGCAGCGCGGCCACCACCTCGTCGATGGCGGCGATGTCACTCTCGCCCTGACCACCCGGGACGTGCACATGCGGGACCAGCAGCACCCTCGCGCCCTCGTCGATCAACGCGCGGACCAGACCCGTCATCGTCGCGACGTAGTCACCGGCCAGCCCGAACCGTTCCCGGCCGACCGAATCGCGCAGCAGTCCACTCACGTTCACCCCGGCGACGACCTCGCCCTCAGTTGCCGCCTCGACCGCGTCGGCCACCCGGGCAACCGGGCGACGCGGCCGCAGCGCGAATGCCACGTCGACGCCGTCGCGCAGCCGCGCCGGGTCGGCCTGCGCACCGGCCAACTCCAGCAGCCGCTGGTACGACCTGGCGTCCCGCGCGTACGCGAGCGCGGCGGAGCGCACCAGCCGCTCGGCGAGAGCCCGGCCGTCGCGCGTCGAGAACGGGCCGTACGTCTGCGGCAGCAGCACCAAGGGCCGCCCGGCACGCAGCGCGGCCAGCTTCGGCGCCGCGACCGACCGCAGCCGGACCGGACCGTACATGTCGGTGAAGCTGTCGCCGCCGCTGATGTCGCCTACGGCGTCGGCGCGCGCGATCCGCCCGGCGGCCGGGTTGCCGAGCCCGCCGAACGCCTGGGACAGCCTGATCCGCGCCCAGCTCTCCGGACGGTGCCAGCGCCGCGACAGCCGCACGCCGACGTACTCCAGGTCCGTCGACGGGTACCGCCCGGATGCGTCACGCCGCACGCCCCAGCCGTCGTCGAACGCCGACACCCGCGACCCCGGCGCGACGGCGTCGATGACATCGATCACCGAGCGCCCGAGCGCCTCGACACCACGGTTGCCGTTGCCGATCGACGCGCCGGCAAGGCACAGCCGAATTCCCCCCACGTGGCCCCCCACTGAGATCAGACAAGGCAAGTATGTCCGACAATGCCGGTTGGCGCGACTGCTCCACTTTGCCGCATCTGCCGCACCCGCCTACCATGGACCAAGCCTCGCGATGAGGTATGCACGTGCTGGGGGGCATTCCGTGGACGTCTGGCGAATCACACTGGCAGCGCTGCGCCGCTGGTACGTCCTGCTGCCCCTACTCGCGCTGACCGGCCTCGCCGCCGTGAGCATGGGTGAGCAGGTGGCTCCCGAGTACGAGGCGCAGGCAGGCGCCATGATCACCCCGCCGCGCGCCGAGGCCGAGCTCGTCAACCCGTACGGCAGCCTGACCAATGCCAACGAGGCCCTGGGTATTGTGCTGAACAGTGTCGACACCAGGCGAACCGTGGCGGAGCAGGGCCTGTCATCCGCCTACGAGATCGGCGTCGCATCGCGCAGCACGATCATGCAGGTGTCCATCCGGGCCGACACCCCGGAGGTCGCGGTCGGCACCGGCCAGGCAGTGCTCGACCTCGCCGTGCAAGAGCTCGCCACCCGGCAGACCGACGCCGGCCTGCCGGCGGAGGCGCAGTTCACGCTGTCGGTCCTGGAGCCGCCGGCGGTGACTGCCGTCGTGGACACCGGGTCAGTGCGAGTCAAGGCCGTCGTAGCCGTAATCGGAGCCGGACTGTCCTTGCTGGTCGCGGTGCTGTTCGACGACATTGTCGGTCTGTGGCGCCGCAGCCAGGAGAAGCGACGCCCCGCGCGTCGGCGGCAGACCGTGGCGACCGCTGATGCCAATCCCGCCAGGGACGAGAACGACGAGACCGTCATCACCCAGCGAGTGGTTCCCGCTGAGCAGGCGGGTGGGAACGGCGCGAACCTCCCCCGCCGCGGCAAATCGCGGGCGAAGGCACAGCGCCAGGCTGCCGCGCGCCGACGCAGCGACGACCCTCGTGAACCTTCCCCGGACGTTCGCGTTGCTCAGCGCATCGATCCCCCTGACAACGATGGTGACCGGAACCTCGAGACCGAGGCGACCCGGCACTCCGGATGGATCGGCCCTCACGGCGAGAGGCCTCGCCGTAGGCACGACGAATTGGACCGATCGGCACCATCGGTGGGCGACGACGCCACCGCCGAAAGCTCCACCGACAGCCGCACCGATGTCGGCGCACCGACGTCCTCGGGCGCGGCGCGACACTGATGACCGCGGCCCCGTCCGCCGCCACTGTGGTGACCAGGCGACAGACCAGCCGCTCGACATGGCGGCCGGCTCTCCTCGCCGAGCCCGACGGCCTCCTACGCACCCGTTATGCATGGGAGCCAGCGCTGCTCAAGCCGATCGACACGCTCACAGTGCTGATCGTCTTCCTTGCGTTGCAGTTCCTGATACCGGCCCGACTGGTCATCGGCGGCATGGGAGCGGTGGGCCGGCCGACCGTGGCCATCGGGATCCTGCTTGTCTTCGTGTGGGCTCTGTCGGCGGTCCGCGGGCAGCTCCCTGGCGCTCGGCAGCCGATCCGCTGGGTCATATTTCTGTATGTGGCTGTGCAGATGTTCAGCTACGCGGTGGGCTTCGACCGCGGCCTTCCAGGTGTCGAAGCCAGCAGCGCCGACCGGTGGATAATCTTCACCATCGCGATGGCGGGGTTGACCTTGGCCATCGCCGACGGAATACCCACCCGGGCTCAGCTGGACCGCTTCCTCCTGGTGCTGGTGGGGTTCACGACGGTGATGGCCGTCATCGGCATCCTGCAGTTTCTCGGTGTCGCGGACCTCACGCGCTACCTGCGGCTACCCGGCCTGAGCAACAACGCCGAACTCATCGGCATCGGCCAACGCGGCGGACCGGGATTCGCCCGAGTCGCATCGACCGCGACACACTACATCGAGTTCGGGGTCGTCCTGTCCATGGTGTTGCCAGTGGCGCTGCACTATGCCTTGTTCGCCACCGAACGGAAACAGCGACAGCTGCGCTGGGCGGCCGTCGTGTTGATCGCATCGGCCATCCCGTTCTCACTCTCCCGATCCGCTACGCTCGCCGTGACCTTGGGCATGGCCGTGCTGGCGACGGTCTGGCCGTGGCGGCAGCGCTACAACGCGGCGATCATCGGCGTGGTCGCGACCGCTGCGTTCGCCGTCGTCCAGCCAGGGGTGCTGGGAACCATCAGGTCGTTGTTCTCGAATGCAGACGACGACCCGAGCATCCAGAACCGGATCGCCCGCACCGACTACGTGATGGACCTGTGGTCGCTGCGGCCATGGTTCGGCCGCGGCGCGGGGACCGTCATCCCCGAGCAATACATCCTGCTGGACAACCAGCTCTACGTGACACTGCTGGCCGGCGGCGTCGTCGGCCTGGCAGGCTTGGTGATCTTCTTGCTCGGCCCATACTTCATCGCCCGCAGCATCCGGTTGCGCGGCGCCGACCAGGAGACCCGGCATCTGGCCCAGTCGCTGGCCGTCATCATGCCGGTGAGCCTGCTGGTGAGCGCGACCTTCGACTCGTTCTCGTTCGCCACCTTCGTCGGGGTGCTGTTCCTCGTCATCGGGGCCATCGGGGCACTGTGGCGGCTGGACCACGAGTCGCCGCACGAACGGGTCCTGCAGATCGCGGCACCCGGCGACAAGTACGTCGCCACGCCGCTGATGGCGTACTGGCGGCGGTCCGGCCCCACCGACGACGGTGTCAGAACGCCAGCCGCGCCTTCGTCACCGTGAACGCCTCGGCGTAGCGGGACCGGCACTCCACGCCGCGCAGGCGCATGAGGCTGAGGAAGGTCTCCTCGTCCCACCAGTCGCGGTCGATCTGGGACGGGAAGCAGTCGTCGAGCAGTTCGGCCTTGCGCCGGGCGAGCTCCGGCGAAACCGGGACGTAGTGGGTGACCGTGCCGAGGTCACCGTCCCACTTGGGGATCTCGTAACCAAGGACCAGCGCGTCGCGCCACACCGTCGGGACCAGCTCGGCAAGCAGCCGGTGGTCCTGGTGGGCGTCGTCGCGTCGGGGCGCGAAGACGAGGTCCGGGCGGACGTCGCGGGCGGCGGTCTCCAGGGTGTCCTTGACCTCGTCCCAGTGGGCAGGCAGGCGGCCGTCGCGAAGTCCGACGACGCGGACGTCGACGGCGGCGCCGGGCAGGAAGCGCCCGGTTGACTTCAGCGCCTCGTCATGACGATCGCCGGCGCCGGTGAGCACGACGGCGGTGGCTGTGACCTCGCGGGCGGCCGCCAGCGTGAGCAGCGTGCCGCCGCAGCCGATCTCGATGTCGTCAGGGTGCGCGCCGACGCACAGCACCTGCAGCGAACCGGCCGGCAGGGTCAGCTCGATCATCGCGCCGACCGCCACAGCTCCCATGGAGCGGTGCCCTTGGCGTGCAGGTCCTCGAGCATCGCTCGCTCCTTCAGAGTGTCCATCGGTGCCCAAAAGCCATCGTAGGGAACGGCCATCATCCGTCCTTCCTTCGCCGCCCGCACGCATCCGTGCATCACCAGGTCGTCGCCAGGCTCGAGGTAGTCGAAGATGCTCTGCCGCAGCACGAAGAAGCCGCCATTGATGCGCAGCGCCAGGTCCTCGGCCGGCAGGAACCCCGTCACCTTCGAGTTCGCGTCGACGTCGACGACGTGGAAGGAGTTGCGCGGCTTGACCACCAGCATGCTGCCGGCGTCGTCGGTGCCGAGGAAGCGCTGGACGATGCTGTCCATCGGGGCGTCGGTGAGCACGTCGCCGTAGTTGGCGAGGAAAACCTCGTCGTCCCCGAGATGCTGGCGCACTCGGCGCAACCGCTCGCCGATCTCGGAGTCCAGGCCGGTGTCGACGAACGTGATGCGCCAGTCACTGATGTCGGAGCTGAGCAGCTCGACGCTGCGGCCGCCCTTGGACAGGACGAAGTCGTTGGAAGCCGTCTCCCGGTAGTCCAGGAAGTAGTCCTTCACCGACTGGGCACCGTACCCCAAGCACAGGATGAACTCGGTGTGGCCGAAGTGCGCGTAGTAGCGCATCACGTGCCAGAGGACCGGCCGGTCGCCGATCGTCATCATCGGTTTCGGCGCGGAGTCCAGACCGCTGCGCATGCGCAGCCCGTATCCGCCGCAGAACAGCACAACCTTCATGGTCGCCCCCCGGGACCCGTTGGTTCAGAACACTTCCAGCGCCGGTAGCGGCACTACCAGCCGCCCGCCCCATGAGCGGACGTACTCCAACTGCGCGGCGATCTCGGTGCGCAGATTCCACGGCAAGATCAGCACGTAGTCGGGCTTCTCCTCGGCCAGCCGCTCCACCGGATGCACCGGGATGTGCGTGCCGGGCAGGAACTTGCCGTGCTTGAACGGGTTGCGGTCGACGGCGAACGGCAACAGGTCCGCGCGGATGCCACAGTGGTTGAGCAGCGTGTTGCCCTTGCCGGGCGCGCCGTAAGCGGCCACCGTCGCACCTTTGCGGTGGCATTCGACGAGGAACTCGACGAGGTCGTTGCGGACCTCGGCGACCGCGGTGCTGAAGCCGACGTGTCCGTCGAGCGTGTGCAGCCCGGCCGCGGCCTCGTCGGCCAGCACCTTCGCGACCGCGGCGCTCGGCTCGCCGGCGGAGTGCGTCGGCGTCGACCACGTGCGCAGCGAACCGCCATGGGTGGGCAGCTCATCGACGTCGACGACGGTGAGCCCGGCGGCGGCCAGTACCCGCGACGTCGTCAGCAGCGACAGGTACGAGTAGTGCTCGTGATAGATGGTGTCGTACTCGCGGCCCTCGACCAGCCGCAGCAGATGCGGGATCTCGATGCTGACGAACCCGTCGTCGGCCACCAGGGCACGCAGGCCCTTGGCGAAGTCGACGATGTCCGGCACGTGCGCGAAGACGTTGTTCGCGACGACGAGGTCGGCGCGCCCGTTCCTGGTGGCGGCGTCCGCGCCGGTCGTCTCGCCCAGGAAGAACACCTCCGTCGGGATGCCCTTGTCCACGGCCGCCTGCGCGACGTTCGCGGCCGGCTCGATGCCCAGGCACCGGATGCCCCGCTCGACCACGTGCTGCAGCAGGTAGCCGTCGTTGCTGGCCACCTCGACGACGAACGAGCCGGCACCGAGGCCCAGCCGCGACGCGGCGCCGTCGACGAACGCGCGCGCGTGGGCCACCCACGAGTCGCTGTAGGAGGAGAAGTACGCGTAGTGGCTGAAGATGTCCTCGGCCGGGATGTACGCCGGCAGCTGCACCAGCAGGCACTGCGGGCACACCCGCACGTGCAGCGGGTAGAACGTCTCGCCCTGGTCGAGCTGGCCGGCTTCGAGGATCGCCTCGCACGGCGGCGACATGCCCAGGTCGACGAACGTGTGGGTCAGCTCGGCCGAGCACAACCGGCAGGTCGGCGCCGTCATCGGGACACGTCCGCAACCTGCTGCAGCCGCAGCTCGTCGTCGAGCCGGCCGTCCTCGATCAGCTCGCGGATGCGGGCCAGCCGGACGAACCGCGGCCCTTCGAAGTCGTCGGCGGTCAGGCCGACTCGCTCGAAGTCCGCGGACAGCTCGCGGATGCCGTCCGGTACCGTCCACGCCGGGGCGAACGCCGGCAGCACGTCGTGGATCTTGGCGAAGTCGACCTTGTAGTCGCGCTGGTCCGGTCCCGCGTTCTTGGCAAAGGTGACCGGTACGCCGACGATCTGCGACACCTGGACGGCGATGTCGCGGATCTGCATGACGTCCTCGTCGCGACCGACGTTGAACGCCTGGTCGTGCACGACCTCGCGAGGCGCCTCCAAGGCGGCGAGGAATGCCCGCGAGATGTCCTCGATGTGCACCAGCGGCCGCCACGGCGTGCCGTCGCTCTGCAGGCGCACCTCGCCGCGGGTGTGCGCTGTGCCGGTCAGGTTGTTCACGACGATGTCCGCGCGCAGCCGCGGCGACGAACCGTACGCCGTCGCGTTGCGCAGGTAGGTCGGGCTGAAGTCGTCGTCGGCGAGCTTCGAGAGCTCCCGCTCGGCCACCACTTTGCTCTCGCCGTACGGCGTCACCGGGTTGAACGGCGCCTGCTCGTCCACCGCCGCGCTGCCGGCGGCGCCGTACAGCGAGCAGGACGACGAGAACAGGAAGCGCGACACACCCGCCTGCTTGGCGACGCGCGCGAGGTGGACCGGTGCAGTCGCGTTGACCGCGAGCGTGGCGGCCGGGTTGAGGTGGCCGATCGGGTCGTTCGAGATGGCCGCGAGATGCACGACGGCGTCGAAGCTGGCGAGGTCGGACGGCGTCAGGTCCCGCACGTCGCCGGAGCGGCTGGCGTCGTCGGGCGGGAGATCGCCGAAATCGCAACCGTCGTACCAGCCGGCGTCCAGCCCTGCGACGTCGTGGCCGTGCCGGCGGAAGAACGGAACGAGGACGGCGCCGATGTAGCCACGGTCGCCCGTCACGAGCACGCGCATACTTGCCCCCCAGGCACGAATGCCCTCGAAGAGTCCCGGACCCCCCGCCCGGAACAAAAGCCCCAGGAGGAATGTACCTGCGTGGATGGCTCCAGTCGACCCAGGCGTCGTGCCCAACGCACAAAGCGGTTGAGCGCGGCCCGGCCGGCGGCACCCGTGCTGCCGAGCTCGGCGTGGCCGACCGGGTCACCGTCGTCCACGCAGACGCCACCGGCTACGTCACGGCCGATCCGGTCGACATCGCCGCGTGCGTCGGGGCGTCGAAGGCTGCCACGCCACCAGCAAGGACGACCACCTCCCGTTGCCCGGACTGTCGAGCACTTCCAAGCTTTCGGCCGGGGTGTCTTCGCCCTGATGAGGCGATGATCGGTGATCAGAGGAACAGGCAGAACGGGTGGCCGTCGGGGTCGAACAGCACCCGCACGTCCTGCTGCGGCTGGAACTCCGACAGGACCGCGCCGCACGACACCGCCCATTCCACGGCCGCGGCGAGGTCGTCGACGTAGATGTCGAGGTGCTGTGACGCGGTCTGGTGGCCAGCGACGGCCGGCCAGACCGGGCGGGTGAAGTGCCGCTCGAACTCGAAGTTCAACGTCGCGCCGGCCACTCCGTCCGGTGGGCGGACCTGGGCCCACCCGTCTCCGGGCGGCTCGCCCGGTCGTGGACCCTCGCTCGCCGTGACCGGCCAGTCCAACAGGGTCGAATAGAACCTCGCCAGCTCACGCGGCTGTGAGGTGCCGATGGTCACCGACGTCACGCGCAACTTCACCATTGCGCAGCCACCTCCCGAGCATCGAGCGTCCGGCCACCAGGCCGTCGAGCTGGTCACGATAGCCTCGGCCACCGACAACGAGGCCGGTACGACGTTGTCAAGGCCTTCCCGGCGTCCCTTCCCGTCACAGTCGTAGCCCGATGTCACGGGACCGTCGGTCGGGCACCGGAAGCGACCCGACGTGCACACCGGCCGCGCGATACCGCCGGGTCGAGCTGCCACGGGGCTCATCGCCGCAGCGCATCCTCGGTCTCGGACGGCGAATCGCCGCCGCCGCCGGATGCGCGCTCATGTTTCTCGGTGTCACACGTTCCGCAGTGACGCACGAACGCGGTTCAGCCGGTGTCACTCTGGTGACACCTTTCATAGCCGAACGCCGGCGGCCAGGGTCGGAGTGGGGGCATCGCCCGGGCCAATGGCACACCAGAGACCGGCGTGGCGGCCGGTCGAAGCCATCTCCCGGCCGCCACGCCTGATCACGACACGGGGAACGAGGTTTCCATGAGCCAGCCCGCTCATCTCCCACGTCGCTTCGCCCTGCACCGCCGCTACGACCTCTCCGGTATCTCCGGCACCGGCCTGGTCGCGTACGGCACGCAGTACCCCAGCGGCCGCGTCACCCTCGCCTGGTGCTGCTCCGACGTCCAGTCGGTCGCCGTCTACGACGGCATCGACGACATCGAGCGCATCCACGGCCACGGCGGCCTCACCGAGATCCGCTGGATCGACCCGCCCGCCCCCGACGGCTCGACGCGTACCGCCGCCGTCACGCTCCTGCCCCACCGCTCGCGCTGCGCCACCGCGCAGCAGACCGCGTAGCCGCCGTGATCGAGCCGCGTCCGGGAGCTTGCTCGTGGCAGTCAGCATCCGCGCTGGGACAGCAACGCCTTGAGCAGGGCTCCGTTCTCGTACACGACGCGGTACAGCTGCTGGAACAGTCCGTCCTCGCGGACGGTGACCATGTCGACCCTGCCGTCGTAGCAGCGCTCGATCCGCAGCTCGGCGCGCAGGCTCTGGCTTGCTGACGTCACGACGACGACGTGGTCCCAGTCGCGTTCGCGGGCCAGGCCCGCGAGCATCCTCGCCTCGCCCCGGGTGGTCGGCGGGGACGGCACCACGCAGATCTCCTCGGGCGAATCGTCCACCGGCTCGCAGAGGCCGGGGTCGTGGATCGAGACGACGACGACCGGCGCCAGGCCGTCGCGCGCCAGGTCCCAGCCGTACGCCGTGCGTTCACCCGGGCCGGCGAAGACGATGATTGCGTCGGCCGGTGCCGGCGTGTCGGCGTGCGGGAACACGAACAGCCGTGCCTCCACGGCGAGCAGCACCAGTAGCACCGCTGCCGCGATCACGGCACGGCGCCGCTTCCCCCCAGGCCAGCGCACACCGTGAGCATATGGTCTCGACTGTCCGGATACGCGAACCCGGTCTACCATGAGTCATCCGCCGGCAGCTGGGGGGCTGCGCGGCGATCAACTCGCGTGGGGGGCCACATGGCGGGGTCGATGCGCACCTCGACCGGCGACGGCGAGGCAGCGCGCCGCCGCCATCCGATATCGGCTGCGGTCGTGGCCGTGTGCCGCGCCACCACACCGTCCCTTCCCGCGACCGAGCCGGTGCGCCGCGGCTTCGTCGACGCCGTGCGGCACCACCGGGTCGCTCCGCTCGCCCATGTCCTGCTGCGCGACGACGACCCCGACCTCGCCGCCGTCCTCAAGGTCGACCGCGACGCGGCGATGATCCGGCACCTGACCGCGGGCGTCGTGCTAGGCCAGCTGTCCACGAGCCTCGGCGAGCTGCCGTGGGCCACGGTCAAGGGCCCGGTGCTCTCGGAGTACGCCCATCCCGCGCCTGGCCTGCGCACGTACACCGACGTCGACGTCCTGGTCGCGCCCGGCGAGCTGCGCACGGCCGCGCGCCGGTTGCTCGACGCGGGCTGGCAGGTCATCGACTTCCGCGACATGCTCTGTAACGTCGAGACACCCGGCGAGATGCACCTCGTCAGCCCTGCCGGCGTCCTCGTCGACCTGCACTGGTCGCTGATCAACATGTCGCCGACCCGGCGGCGCTTCTCCGTCGACACCGAGCAGCTGCTCGGGCGGCGGCGCACCGTGTCGGTGGCGGGGTCGGCCACCTGGACCCTGGATGCCGCCGACTCGCTGGTCCACGTGTGCCTGCACGCCGCGCTGACCGGCGCACACAAGATGATCTGGCTGCTCGACGCCGACCAGCTGGCCCGGCGCACCGAGCGATGGGACGACGTCGTCGACCGTGCGCTCGCGTGGGGCGCGGGGCCGGCCGTGGCTCTGGTCCTCGCCCGGGCCCGGGCAGTGCTCGGCACCCCGCTGCCCGCCGACCTCGACCGGCGCCTCGGCATCTCTACGGGCTTCCGCCTCGTCACCGCCACCGTCGACCGGCTGCGACCGGTACCGCGGCTGCGGCGGGACGCCTCGATCCCCCGGCTCGTCGCCCGATCGGTGCGATCGACCGGCGGCCGCACGCTCACCACGCTGGGGACCCGTAGCCTGCGCGGCCTGACCGACCGCCTCCGGGTGACGGGAGCCCGCTCCGGCCCGCCGGCGGTCCGCGAGCCGGCGGACGGCGAGGCGGTCGAGAAGTACCTGAGCGCCGTCGAAGCCCAGGTGGCGACGCCGTGAGCCGGCACCGTCGCGGGCGCGAACACCAGCACGGCGCCGGCACGACGACCACCGGCGATGACGCCCCGGCGAGCGACGACTACGTCGACCTGGCCGCGTCGGCCCGCCGGCAGCGACGCTCGGTCCTGCGGCTGCGCCGGCTCATCGCGCACAGCGTCCGGCTGTCCTGGGCGGCGGACCGGCGGGCGTTCATCGTCACCGCGTCGCTGCAGCTGCTGGGGGCCGCCGTCATCGCGGCGCAGGTGCTCATTGTGAAGCTGGTGCTCGACGCCATCCTCGAGGTCACCTCCGACGACGCCGGCACCGAGCGCGTCGTCGTTCCGGTCCTGCTGCTGGCGGGGGTGACGGCGCTGGTCGCGGTGTCCGCGGCGGTGCAGGCCAACCAGCAGCGGCTGCTCTCCGAGCTGGTCATGCGCTCGACCTGGCAGCAGATGCTCGACGTGGCCGGCGCGGTGGGGCTGCGGGCGTTCGAGTCGCCGGGTTTCTACGACCGGCTGCAGCGGGTGCAGACCAACGCGCTGAGCCGCCCGTACCAGCTCACCCAGGGGCTGATCGGGCTGGCCGGCGGCATCGCCGGCGCGGCAGGGCTGTCGATCGCGATCATCAGCCTGGAGCCAACGCTGCTGCCGTTGTTGCTGCTGGCCGGGCTGCCGCTGTTCTTCAGCTCCCGCCGCGAGAGCCGCCTCGAGTTCGACTTCGCCGTCGCGCAGACACCACGGCTGCGGCTGCGGCACTACCTCGGCATGGTGCAGACGGGGCGGGACGAGGCCAAGGAGGTGCGAGCGTACGGGCTGGCCGGCGCACTGCGGGAGCGCTTCGACGCCGTCTATGCCGACTACACCGCCGACCTGCGGGCGCACCTGAGGCGCCGGACCCGGCTCGCGGTAGCCGGCAACCTCGCCTCGGCGACGTTCCTGGCCGCGACGCTGCTGGCGCTGGTGTGGCTGATCGGCCGGGGCCGGGTCAGTCTGGCCGAGGCCGGCGCCGCCATCGTCGCGATCCGGCTTCTCGCCGCGCAGGTGACCACCCTGTTCAAGGGTGCGCAGCAGATCTTCGAGTCCGGGCTGTTCCTCGACGACCTCGCCGACTTCGTGGCGATGCGGCCCGCGGCCGAGCTGGCCGAGGCGGGCGCGCCGGCACCGTCGTCGTTCCGCACCCTCACCGCCGACGGTCTGACTTTCACCTATCCCGGCAGCACCACGCCGGCGCTGGACGACGTGTCGATCCGGCTCGGCGCCGGCGAGATCGTCGCCCTCGTCGGCGAGAACGGGTCCGGCAAGACCACACTGGCCAAGCTACTGGCCGCGCTCTACGAGCCCGACACAGGCGCCGTCCGCTGGGATGGCGCCGACGTGTCGGGGTACGCACGGGCCGGGCTGCGGCAGTCGGTCGCGGTGGTGTTCCAGGACTTCGTCCGCTACCAGCTCACCGCCCGCGACAACGTCGGTCTCGGCCGGGTCGACCGTCTCAGCGACGACGACGCCGTCGCCGCCGCCGCGCGCCGGGCCGGCATCGACACCGTCATCGACGGGCTGCCGCAGGGATGGGACACCTACCTGTCCAAGATGTTCAAAGGCGGGCGCGACCTGTCGGTCGGGCAGTGGCAGCGCATCGCCTTGGCCCGCGCGTTCTTCCGCGACGCTCCGTTCGTCATCCTCGACGAGCCGTCGGCCTCGCTGGACCCGCGCGCCGAGCACGCACTGTTCCAGTCGCTGCGTGAGCTGCTCGGCGGGCGGACGGTGCTGTTCATCTCGCACCGGTTCTCCACCGTCCGCACCGCCGACCGCATCTACGTCCTCGACGACGGACGGGTCACCGAGCACGGCACGCACGACGAGCTGATGGACCGGGACGGCCACTACGCCGAGCTGTTCCGGCTCCAGGCCGCGGCCTACTTGGCCCCGCAGGCGAATCTCAGCTAGCGGGTTCGACCTCGACGCCGTCTGACATCCAGCATCCGGGTGGCAATAGGGCCGGCCATGGAGGGCAAGGGCGATTCGATCCAACGTCGCGACCTTCCTCGTCATCACCTCCACGATCGTCAGCTCATCGAATCGCGCCTTGAGCAGCCGAACTCGCTGCATCGCGGGCGAGGACGCCTGGAACCGTCGATGCACTGATGTCAGGAAGATCCAGTCCGAACAGCAGCGCCAGCGTCACACCGAAGATCTGAAGGTCCTCGGTCGAGCTGCCCTTGATCCTGACCGTCAACGACGTGCCCGGAATCCTCCATGGGAGTTCGGACACAGACACATCGTCAGGTCTCGGCTGCACGACCATCTCGTTCTCGTGTACGAAGCCGACGACCAGCTCATAGGCCTTGTCCCATGCCTCCCGGCCCCTCAGCGCGTCGGCGAGGTCGGGAAGCCCGAGCGGCTCCAAGAACGGTCGCGACTGATGATCACCGCGGCGTCACTCATGCATCGCACCCACCCTCCGATTGGTACGAATACAGGACAACTGATCGTTCGGGGAACGTGTGCCGCCGCTGAGCGACCGTACGTGCCGCTCCAGTCTCGTCCATGCGTCGCCAGAGGCCGCGTTCGGCTGCCTCGCTCCGGGGATTCGACGGATACAGGGGAACACGGAGCGGCAGCTCCGTCGGCCGCAGAGGTGGCAAGATCCTTCTCATTGGCCCGGCATCGAACGCGGGCTGTTCGGGTGTGTGCTTGCGTCGCCGTCCGCCGCTGAACGGTCCTCGCGCTCTTCCCAAGACGCCTCCTCGGCACGTGGAGTACGTAAGGTGCGATCTCCTGAGCGAGGTCAAGGTAGTTCGGCTCTGGGCGCATCGATCGACGGATCAATACGCTGACCGTACAACCCCGGTCTGTGATCTTCCCCGGATGCAACACACCGCACCGGGGAAGTTCTGGGGCGGCCCAGTCGGCCCCTGTGGCTCAGTCACGATCTGCCGATTCGCGAGATTGGAGATGCCGAGTCGCTGACGCGCCACCGCGATGCGCTGCCCGCGGGCGCCAGGAAGGGAGCCACACATCTGCTGGTGGTTGATGCCGGCGCCCGCGTTCGCGTACCTGCCGGCGGCCTCGCCGCCATCAGTCCCGACTCATGGCGACGGGCACCGGCATCCAGACGACAGTCAGTCGTAGCTGCGGACCAGCCGGACGTTCAGCGCGACCATGATCACGCCGAGCACACCGACGATGCCGAAGCCGCGGGTCAGCACGTCCCACTGCGGATCCTGGAGGATCAGCGAGCGCAGCGCCTCCATCACGTAGGTGACGGGGTTCAGCGTCGCCGCGATCTCCATGGGCCGGGTCAGCAGCTCGCGCGGCACGAAGTTCGGCGTCAGGAACAGCAGCGGGAAGAACACCAGCCCACCGGCGTTGGTGGCGGCCGCGCTGCGCGACTTCAGCGCGATGAGCTGCATGAAGCCGCCGAACACCACGCCCCACAGCGCCGTTAGCACGAGCAACAGCACCAC
The DNA here is from genome assembly GCF_004349065.1 of Jiangella asiatica. Taxonomy (GTDB): domain Bacteria; phylum Actinomycetota; class Actinomycetes; order Jiangellales; family Jiangellaceae; genus Jiangella; species Jiangella asiatica. Next base: position 63,691 of record NZ_SMKZ01000030.1, on the reverse strand, counting down.
ACCGACCACTCCGCTGGCCACGCTGACCCCGAACGGCAGCGCGATCACGAGTAGCACCGCCGTGATGACGACGCCCTTCACGCCCTCGGCCAGCAGCCGGCCGATCACCAGGGCGCTGCGCGACACCGGCGAGGCCCGCAGCTTGTCGAAGTACCCACCCTCGATGTCCTCGACGAGGTAGAGCGCGGCGGAGCCGAACGACGCGGCCAGCAGCAGCGAGCTGGGCAGCTGGAACGCGGCGTACGTCTGGCCGTAGAGGAAGTCCGTCGTGCTCGATGGGAAGATCCGCCCGGCCTGGCCGAAGTTGACGACCAGGAAGAACACCGGGATGAACAGCGTCGGCGCCAGCGACTCCGGGGTGCGCAGCCCTTCCCGCAGCGCCCGGCCGCCGAGCAGGTTCGCCTGCTGGACCGTGGTCATGCCGTCACCTCCTGGACCTCGCCGGCAACGCGTTCGCGTGTCCGGCCGGTGGCGTCGAGGAAGACCTCGTCGAGCGTGGGGTCGACGGCAAGACCGCGGCGCTCGCGCAGGCCGGCCTTGAGCTCGGCCGGCGTCCCTTGGCGCACGATCCGGCCGGCGTCGATGATGGCGATCCGGTCGCAGAGCTGGTCGGCCTCCTCCAGGTACTGCGTGGTGAGGAAGACCGTGGTGCCGCGGCCGTTGATGCGGCGCACCTCGTCCCACACGGTGAGCCGGCTGGCCGGGTCGAGCCCGGTGGTGGGCTCGTCGAGGAACAGCACCTCGGGTTCGTGCACGAGGGCCGAGGCGAGGTCGAGCCGGCGTTTCATGCCGCCGGAGTACCCCTTGATCCGTCGGTCGGCGGCGTCTTCCAGCTCCAACAGCACCAGCAGCTCCTGCGCGCGCGTCGCGGCCTCGGCTCGGGTGCTGCCGAACAGCCGGGCCTGCAGGGCCAGCAGCTCACGGCCGGTCTGGCGCGGGTCGAGGCCGGCCTCCTGCAGGGCCACGCCGATGCGTCGCCGCACACCGTCCGGGTCGTGCGCGACGTCCAAGCCGGCGACCCGTGCCGTCCCCGCCGTGATGGTCATCAGCGTGGTGAGCATGCGCACCGTCGTGGACTTTCCGGCGCCGTTGGGGCCCAGGAAGCCGAAGACCTCGCCGGCGGTGACGCGCAGGTCGACGCCGCGGACGGCTTCGACCGTTCCCGCACGTCCTCGGTAATGCTTCGCCAGGCCGCTGGCCTGTACGGCCAGCGTGCCGGGTTCCTCGTAGACCATTTCGCCCTCCCGTTGGTTCGTATCTCCTGCTCTGACCGCCCGGTTCGCCCGAACTCATCGGCGGGCGGCCGGACCTCCTACAAATACGTCGATGACGGAGGCCCCGCATCGACATGCGCCGACCACTGAAATCCGGTGTCGTAGAGTGGCCAGACAGTGCGTTCGGGGAGGGGGCGGGGGCCGTGCGCCGTCGGCGACGGATCGCCCTCCTGGTCACGGCGGGTGTGCTGGTCGGCCTCGTGGCGGTGGGTGCGGCGTTCTGGTTCCTCCTCGTGCCGAACTGGCGGCCCGGACTGGAGGACGGCGAGCGCTACGGCATCGACGTCTCCGCGCACCGGGACCGGATCGACTGGGAACGGGTCGCCCAAGACGACATCGAGTTCGCCTACATCAAGGCCACCGAGGGACAGGGCTGGGTGGACGACCGGTTCGCCGACAACTGGGCCGGAGCGGCCCGGGTCGGCATCGACCGCGGTGCTTACCACTTCTTCACCCTGTGCGCACCCGGTGAGGACCAGGCGCGCAACTTCCTCCGCGTCGCACCGCCCGACGACACCGCGCTGCCGCCGGCCATCGACCTGGAGCTGAGCGGCAACTGTTCCGATCGCCCACCCGCAGACGAGGTCGCCGGGCAGGTCGCGACGTTCGTCGACATCGTCGAGGAGGCGTGGGGCCGGGAGCTGTTGTACTACGTGCGCCCGGACTGGGACGAGCAGTACCCGACCCGGGACGGGCTGGACCGCGACCTGTGGGACTTCCGCTTCCTGCGCCGGCCGGACGGCGACCCCTGGCACGTCTGGCAGGTCAACATCTTCGCCCACGTCGACGGCATCACCGGCGACGTCGACCTCGACATCATGCGTTCCCGGTGAGCCGATGGACCCGTCGCTGCCGGTGACGCTGAGCTTCCGCCCGATCGCCTCGTCGGCGGCGTGCCGCTGCTGACCGCGCTGCACCGCGACGGCGTCCATCGCTCGCAGTTCGAGACCGCACCACGTCTGCTTCCCGGACAGCGTCGACGACCCGGTGGACTTCGGCGTCGCCGACCGGATATCCCTGGTTGCCTTGTCGAGTGAGAGCGGCTTGGGTCAGAACGTCCAGCGGGTCGCGCCGTACGGGTCCTCGGCGCCGAGGACGTACGCCGTCGCCGGGCGGACCTCGTAGACGTACCAGGGCGGCGGGCCGGCGCTGGGCGCGCTGTAGTCGGCGTGGAGGGCTCCGTCGCGGACGATTGCCGGCCAGCCCTCGCTGTTGTAGGCACCGCACACGCGCTGGAGCGTCGCCTCATCGGTCACCTTGACCGCCTTGCCCTCCACGACCAGGTCGAACGGGTCGGTGGCGACCGTGATCACGCAGTGCGGGTCGCGGGCGAGATTCTTGGCCTTGCGGGTGCCCGGGCCGGCGGTGAAGTAGAACCTCTCGTCCATCCAGAGCGCTCCCAGCGGCATGACATGCGGTCGCCCGTCGGGCCGCACGGTCGCCAGCCAGCAAGTGTGCCGGTTCGGGCCGCCCGTGCCTGGCGCCTGGCTGACCCCCTGCCCAAGGCGGTCGCGGACCTTCTCCCACGGAATCAGCGGCGCGCCGTAGCCATCGAGGTTGCGGGCCTGCGCCGGTTGCGTCGTCATCGTCTGGTCTCCTTCGGACGCGGCAGTTCAGACGAAGAGACCGGACCAGCGACCAGAACTCATCGGTCGTCGGGGCCTTACTTGCGACGGTATTCCCGCCGCACGCCGATCGGCAGCCCGCAGCCGACCACAGACCGTCCTGTCCTGGTTTGCCCAGATGACTCGACGGGAAGGTATGTTTAGGAACCGCCGAGAGACGGAGGACCTTCTCATGATCGTGCTCGGACTGCTGTTGCTCGCCGTCGCCGCCGCAGCGGTCGTCGTCGCTGTGATCGAGGGCGGCGATCAGGTCGCGGTGAGCGCGTTCGACATCGACCTGGACACGCCGCTGTGGGGGGTCTTCGCCGTCGGCATCGGCACCGGCATGCTCGGCATGCTCGGGCTGCTCGCCTGCATTGCGGGCGTGCGGCGTTCCCGCGAGCGCCGGGAGGAGATCGAGTACCTGCGGCGCAAGGTGGCCGCGCACGAACGGGCCGCCGAGCGCGACGAGGGCGACACCACCCGGGTCGACCGCCCCGACCGCGGCGAGGGCGACGACGTCGGCACGTGGCTCGGCCAGGCGCACTCGCGATCGAGGATCGGCGCACCGCCGCAGGAGGCACAGCCGCTCTACCGCACGCCGCAGGGCTGAGGCCGGCCGGTCGGCCGCCGGGCCGCCGTGAGTGTGAGTGTGCGGCTACGTCACGAGGACTCTCCGCGCGTCACCATGATCGCAAGCATGGTGCGACACGAGATTTCGTGCTGAACGTGATCATTTCGGGGCGGCTGGAGCGGTGACGCCGACGGCGGCGGCGATCGCGGGTGCCAGATCGGGACGGAACGGCGGGCCCCAGGGGACCCGGGCGATGAAGACCGGCACCCGCTCCACGATCTCGCCGGCCTGCTGGAACTGACGGTCCAGGATGGCCGGGTCGGTCCAGCCGAGCAGCCGCGGGAACCGCAAAAGCGTGATCAGGGCCTCCATGGCGCCCAGCCGGGTGACCTCGACGGTGTCGCGCTCGTGGTCCGGGAGCGGGAACACGATGCCGGCCAGGGGCACCCGGTCCGTCGTCGACGGGGCCACGCGAAGGGCGTCGCGCGCGTCGCTGGTGACCCGGCTGGCGGGCGCGACGTCGAACTGCTCGACCAGCTCGGCCGCGGACTTGCGCAGCCGCAGCTCGGTCGCGCCGAGCCGGCACACGAACCGTCCGCTGTCGCCGTCCAGCCGGAGTACGTCGTCGGTGACGAGCGCGCCGCCGTCGGCGCACAGCAGCGTCGCCATGGTCGACTTGCCCATGCCGGAGCGGCCGACGAACGCCACCGCGCCGTCGCCGACCTGCACGGCACTGGCATGCAGCACGACCTCGCCGCGGACGGTGAGCAGGAACGACAGCAGCGCACCGGCGGTGAGGATGCCGGCGATCCCCGGGTCGGCGCCGGCGACCAGCTCCACCCGCACCGTCCGCAGGCCCGGCTCGACGACGAAGTCGCAGGTCCGGTAGAACCGCAGTCGGTAGCCGTCGTCGCCGGTCCGGGTGAAGGTGTAGTACGGCTGGTCGAGCTCCAGGTGCGCCAGCATCTGCCCGGCCGGCGGCTCGTCGCGCCGCGGCACCGGCCGTCCCCACCGGATCACCACGTCCGGCCGTCCTTCGGCCAGAGCCGGTCGTTCCTGGTAGAGCGGCACCTCGGAGGCGACCGACAGGCCGTAGAGAAACTGCCGCTCCAGCGTCATCAGCGGGCACCGCCGATCGACTCGAAGGTCTGGTACAGCTCCGCGCCGGCCGGGTCGAGGCTCACCCCGTCGATCTCCAGCCAGGCGTGCGCCTGGATACGCCCGTCCACCTTCGCCACGCCGACCCGCAGGACGGGGCGGAGCCGGCGCAGCACGTGGCCGCTCACCAGAGCCCGACGCAGGCAGGTGTCGCCGAACGGCCAGTGCCGCAGTACGCGGCGCACAGCCCGCAGCCGCCGTCGGGTCGCAGGCGTCAGCGAGGGTCCGAGGCGAGCCGGCGTCGACGGCGGCATGAGGTCGCCGCCGTCGTCGGTTCGCAGCGGGGCGCCGAGCAGCCGGGCCAGCCGCGGCAGCGTCGTGACCCGCAGGCCCACCTCGACGACGAGAGCGACGCCGGCCGCGGCCAGCAGCGCCGGCCACTCCCGAAGCGGGACCGCGCGGATCATCGGCTCGCCAGCCAGGCCTGCTGCAGCAACGTGCCGCTCAGCGTGGACGGGTGGTCGGACAGCCACGCCGCCCGCAGTGTCTCGGGGTCGACGAGGTCGGTGTCGACGCCGGTGCCGTCCCAGCCGCGGGCGAAGTCGCGGGTGGCCTCACCCATGTACGCGCGGTCGAAGCTCGCCTTCGTAGAGCGGCGCAGGATCTCGTCCGGCAGGACGTCGGCGAAGAGGATCCGCATCAGCGCCGTGCGGCCGGCAAAGCCCCAGCGTCCGCCCGCACCAGCGAGTGCCGCCAGGAAGCCGTCGTCGAGCAACGGATGGCCGACAACGACGTCGTGCTCCGTGCCCAGCGCCTGGTAGTTGGTCAGCACGGCGTCGACAGCGCGACGGTGGCGGACCCAGCGGATCGCGCGGCCCCAGGACAACGGCTCCGCGGCCTCGTCGGCGGCCAGTTGCCGACGGTGCTCACGCGCCACCGACGGACGGAGCCAGGGCTGCTGGTCGCTGCGGGCGATGTCGCGGCGCAGCCAGGCTCGGCGCAGTGGCGCGGGGGCCAGGGCGGCGGTGACCGCGCGGAGCAGTGCCGGCCGCGGTCGCCGGCGCTTGCGCACCAGCAGCGTCACCGGCGTCACGCGGCGAGGGCCGATGACCTCGTCGCCGCCCTCACCAGTCAGCAGGGTGCCGCCGGACGCCGTTGCGAAGAGGGCGTCCTTGACATGGAAGGACGGCGGCCAGAGCACACCGCGACGCAGCAGACTCGCCTGGGCCGCCGCACCGAGCAGGTCGCTCTCACCGCTGATCGAGATGCGGGTCCACTCGTGCAGCCCCAAGTGGTCGATCACCAGCCGTTGCCAGTGCGACTCATCAGCCGCGTCGATACCCGGGTAGACCTCGGTCACAGGGACGGGGTCGGCGAGTCCTTCGCGGCGGGCGATGTGCGTGGCGACCGCCAGGACAGCGGACGAGTCACGTCCGCCGGAGAACGAGACGTAGCAGGGCGGGCGGAGCAGCGCCGGGCGGACGGCGCTCTCGAAAGCGATCCTGGCCGACGAGACGGTGTCCGGCAGCGGCCCCAGCGGCCGCACGCCGGGCACCCAGGACGTCGCCAGCTCGAATGCGGACAGCCGATAGTACGGCGTTTCGACTCCGGTGCCCGCGAACGACGGCGCCGGCCTCTTTCCACCCATGAACAGGCCCCCGGAGTTCTGCCGGCTCACGGCGTGGAGCCGCCCCCACGGTGCGAACGGCTCCACACGCTTCGTGAGTGTGACGGCGTCAGGACAGGCCGCCGCCCGGCGGGCGGTCATTGCCCCAGGTGAACCAGAGAATCTGGTCCGCCGAACCTTGGCCGCCGTGCGCGAGGGTCAGCTCGCGAACGGAACCCACTTCTTCCACCACGGGTGGCTCATAAGCCATTTCCGTGCCCCCCTTCTGGTGCCCTCTGAGAGAGGGCGGACGGCGAGACTTCCACCAAAGTCTCGCATTTACCACAAGCGAGAGCGTACCGTGTCGAAACGTGCGGTGGGGAGAATTCGGTGAAGTTCTCATTCGCGGTTCCGAGCACGTCTCCCGCGTTTCGGAAGCGTCAGGAGAGAACGCCACCGGGATCGTTGTCGTACCGGAACCACTGGACCTGGTCCGAACGACCACGACCGCTTGCCGCGAGGGTCAGCTCACGAACCGAACCGATCTCCTCCAGTACTGGCGACTCGTACGTCATCACCAGACCACCAATCTCTTATCGTGAATGTGCATGCGGACGTTAGTCGGAACCTTCTAGGAGCTTGCGCTCGCGGAGCATCCGGATGAACGCCTCGGTGTCGGCCCGCGCACGGTCGGCTGGAATGCCGAACGCGTCGACCAGGCCTTCGGCGAGCTCGTCGGAGGAACGGTCCTCGGCCAGCAGCCGCATCAGTGTCGAGCCGGCTTGGTTCGTCTTGAGGTAGGTGGACGAGGAAAGGTCGAGGATGACGGTCTCGCCGTCGATCTCACGCCAACTCACACCGTCGCTACGCAGTTTCATCGGCCCCCCACAGAATCTGCTGCGGCGACTGTATCGCACAACCCGGACAGTCGCCCTTCGACGGCGCGCCGCCGCTCAGCTGGCCGAGGTGATCATCCCAGCGCCGACCGTACGGTTGGTCGACTCGTCGATGAGGATGAACCCGCCGGTCGACCGGTTGCGACGGTACTCGTCGGCCAGCAGCGGCACCGTGGTGCGCAGCCGTACCCGCCCGACGTCGTTGAGGCCGAGCTGGGTGGCGGTGTCGTCACGGTGCAGGGAGTTGACGTCGAGCCGGTACTGCAGCTCCTTGACCAACACGCGAGCGGACCGGGTGGTGTGCTTGATCGCCAGCTTCTGCCCCGGCACCAGCGGCGTCTCGGCCATCCAGCAGACCATGGCGTCGATGTTCTGCGCCACCGACGGCTGGTTGTGCGGCCGGCAGATCAGGTCGCCGCGGGAGATGTCGATCTCGTCCTCGAGCCGGATGGTCACCGACATCGGCGCGAACGCCTCCGCGACCGGCCCCTCGGCGGTGTCGATCGAGGTGATGCGGGTGGTGAAGCCGCTGGGCAGCACCATCACCTCGTCGCCGGGCTTGAGCACCCCGCCGGCCACCTGACCGGCGTAGGCGCGGTAGTCGGCGTGCTGCAGCGACTGCGGCCGGATCACGTACTGCACCGGGAACCGGACGTCGACGAGGTTGCGGTCGCTGGCGATGTGCACGTGCTCGAGGTGGTGCAGCAGCGACGGCCCTTCGTACCAGGGCATGTTCGGCGAACGGCTGACGATGTTGTCGCCGTGCAGCGCCGAGATGGGCACCACGGTGAGGTCGGGGACGTCGAGCTTGGTGGCGAACGCGGAGAACTCGTGCTCGATCTCGTCGAACACCTCCTGCGACCAGTCGACGAGGTCCATCTTGTTGACCGCGAGCACGAGGTGCGGCACCCGCAGCAGCGACACGATGAACGCGTGCCGGCGGCTCTGCTCCACCATGCCCTTGCGCGCGTCGACGAGCACGATCGCCAGGTCCGCGGTGGACGCGCCGGTGACCATGTTGCGGGTGTACTGGATGTGTCCCGGGGTGTCGGCGATGATGAACTTGCGCCGCGGGGTGGCGAAGTAGCGGTAGGCGACGTCGATGGTGATGCCCTGCTCGCGCTCCGCGCGCAGGCCGTCGGTGAGCAGCGCGAGGTTGGTGTACTCGTCGCCGCGCTGCTGGCTGGTGCGCTCCACGCTCTCCAGCTGGTCGGTGAAGATCGCCTTGGAGTCGTAGAGCAGTCGGCCGATCAGCGTGCTCTTGCCGTCGTCGACCGACCCGGCGGTGGCGAACCTGAGGAGATCCATCTCAGAAGTAGCCTTCCTTCTTCCGGTCCTCCATCGCCGCCTCGCTCACGCGGTCGTCGCCGCGGGTGGCGCCGCGCTCGGTGAGCCGGGTGGACGCGACCTCGTCGATGACCTTCTCGACGGTGTCGGCATCGGACTTCACCGCCGCGGTCAGGGACGCGTCGCCGACCGTGCGGTAGCGGACCCTGGCGACGAACGTCGTCTCACCCTCGCGCGGCCGGCAGAACTCGTTGGCGGCGAAGAGCATGCCGTCGCGCTCGAACACCTCGCGGTCGTGTGCGTAGTAGATGGACGGCACCTCGATGCCCTCACGCTGGATGTAGTGCCAGACGTCGAGCTCGGTCCAATTGGACAGCGGAAAGACCCGGATGCTCTCGCCCAGGTGGATGCGGCCGTTGTACAGGCTCCACAGCTCCGGACGCTGGTTCTTCGGGTCCCACTGGCCGAAGTCGTCGCGGAAGGAGAACACCCGCTCCTTGGCCCGGGCCTTCTCCTCGTCGCGCCGGGCGCCGCCGAACAACGCGGTGAAGCGGTGCTTCTCGACCGCCTCCAGGAGCACCGGCGTCTGGATGCGGTTGCGCGAGCCGTTCGGCTCCTCGGCGACCAGGCCGCGGTCGATGGCTTCGGGCACCGAGGCGACGACGAGGTTGACGCCCAGCTCGGCGACCCGCCGGTCGCGGAACTCCAGGACCTCCGGGAAGTTGTGGCCGGTGTCGACGTGCATGACGGGGAACGGCATCGGCGCCGGCCAGAACGCCTTCTCGGCCAGCCGCAGCATGACGATGGAGTCCTTGCCGCCGGAGAACAGCAGCACCGGGCGCTCCAGCTCCGCGGCCACCTCCCGGAAGATGTGCACGGCCTCGGCCTCGAGCAGGTCGAGCTGCGAGAGCTGGTAATCGTGGATCGTCATCGGGCGGACCTCACCGGTTGAGCAACGGCCGCCAGGAGCGCGTCGGCGAGCTCCGGGCGGGCCACGAGCAGGTCGGGCAGGTACGGGTCGGACTGGTTGTACAGCAGCGGGCTGCCGTCGACGCGGCTGGCGTGCAGGCCCGCGGCACGGGCGACGGCGACCGGCGCCGCGGAGTCCCACTCGTACTGACCGCCGGAGTGCAGGTAGGCGTCGACCTCACCGCGCACGACGGCGGCGGCCTTGAAGCCGGCCGAGCCGACGCCCACCAGCTCGGCGTCGAGTACCCGCGCGACGTGCTCGGCAACGGCCGGCGGGCGGCTGCGGCTGACGGCGATGCGGACGCGGCCGTCGCGACGGGCGGGGACTTCAGGTGCCGGCTCGCTCACCAGCGTGGTGTCGAGCCCGGGCAGCGCGACGGCGCCGGCCACCAGGTCGCCGCCGGCCCACAGCGCCACGTGGACCGCCCAGTCGTCGCGGCCTTCGGCGAACTCGCGGGTACCGTCGAGCGGGTCGACGATCCACAGCCGTGACGCGGCCAGCCGGGCGGCGTCGTCGGGTGCCTCTTCGCTGAGCACGGCGTCGTCCGGGCGTTCCCGCCTCAGCTCGCCGGCCAGAAATCGATGGGCTGCGCGATCCCCGGTGTCGCGCAGCTCACGAGTGCCCGTGCCCGGCTCGTGCACGCCGGAGTGGTCGCGACGCACCGCGAGCAGCAACGCGCCCGCCTCGGTGGCGAGGCGGGCGGCCAGTGCCGCGTCGGTCGATGCCACGGGTCTCCTCGAGCCAGATCGTCGAACGTCCCAGCGTAGGACCAACGGCACCGATCCTCCCGCCGACGACCATCATCCGAGACAATCCGTCCACTATTCGGTCACCCTTCGCCGACCGCTTCCCGAAATGATCACGTTCAGCACGAAAGCTCGTGTCGAACCATGCTTGCGATCCTGGTGATGCGCGGGAAACCCTGCTGAACGTGATCATTTCGATCTCGAGGCAGGGGGCGGGGGCGGGGGACGTGCGCCGTCGCGCCCGAGCGGCGTGCGGGATCAGGCGACCAGGCCGCAGTCGTCGAACGACAGGCAGCCGCAGCCGGCACACCGAGTGAACTGGTCGCGAGTACGGCGCATCGCGGCGATCCGGGCGTCGATCTCCTCGCCCCAGCATTGGGAAGCGCGGGCCCAGAACTGCGGCGTCGGCGCCTGCCCCTGCGGCAGGAAGGCCAGCACCTCGCCGATCTTCGCCAGCGGTATGCCGACGCTCTGGGACGCCCGGATGAAGGCCACGTGCCGCAGCACCGCCTGCTCGTAGCGACGTTGGTTTCCGGTGGTACGGCGGCTGCGGATCAATCCGAGCCGCTCGTAGAACCGGAGCGTGGACGCGGGAACGCCGCTGCGTTCGGACAGCTCGCCGATGGTCAGCTCCGCGGGGATTCCTGGCACAGACACCACCGTAGCTTGACCTGAACCATTGTTTAAGTCTGAGCCTTGTCCCCATGGACACCACCGAAGGCACCATCCTCGTCATCGGCGCGACCGGCAACGTCGGCCGCCACGTCGTCACCCGCCTGGCCGGCCAGGGCCGCCAGGTCCGGGCACTCACCAGGAACCCGGAAGCGGCGGACCTGCCGGCCGCCGTGGAGGTCGTCGCCGGCGACCTGACCCGGCCCGAGACGCTCGCCGCGGCTGCTGCCGGCGTCGACCGGGTCTTCCTGCTCTGGCCGTTCTTCACCGACGAGCACGCGCCTGCCGCCGTCGCCGCCCTCGCCACCGAGCCCCGCCACGTCGTCTACCTGTCCGCCATGAACGTGCGCGACGACCGGTCACCTGCGGAGAACGGCGTCTGGGGCCAGGTCGAGCACACGATCGACCAGGCGGGGCTGGCCCGCACGTTCCTGCGCGCCGGCGGTTTCGCGACCAACGCGCTGGAGTGGGCCGGCCAGGCGCACACCGGCGCGGTGCGCGGCCCGTACGGCGACGCGGGCCGCTCGCTGATCCACGAGCGCGACCTCGCCGATGTCGCCGTCGCCGCCTTGACCGAGCCCGGCCATGCCGATGCGACATATGTCCTCACCGGCCCGGAGACGGTCACCATGGCCGAGCAGGCCCGGCTCATCGGCGAGGCGATCGGCCGCCCGGTGCACTGGCGGGACCAGCCGGCCGACGAGGCGCTGGCCGAGCTCACCGCCGTGTTCGGCGATGCCGCGTACGCCGACGCCGCGATGGAGTACTGGGCCACGCTCACCGAGCACCCCGAGCCGGTGACGGACACCGTCGAGCGCCTCACCGGCCATCCGGCCCGCCCGTTCCGCGACTGGGCCGTCGACCACGCGGCCGACTTCCGCGCGCCGGCGACGCCGCCCACCGGCGCCGCCACGAGGAGGCTGGCCGAGGACTACCTCTCGACCATGATCGCCGGCGACTTCGACGCAGTGGGTCGGTTCATGGCGCCCGGCATGACCCGGATCGCGCCCCTGGAAACCGGCGGAGACCACGTCGCGCTGCGCGGACCGGCCGACATCATGGCCAACAGCCAGCGACTCAACGCCGACCTGGAGATCCACGACGTCGACGCCGACGGCCCGTTCGTCGCCGACGACCGGTTCGCCATCCGGTTCACGTTCGACATGACGCACATTCCGTCGGGGAAGCGCCACACCGCCGCGAAGATGTCGCTGTACACCGTCGTCGACGGTCTCATCGCCCGCGAGGAGGTGCACTACTTCGACCCGCCGCAGCCGACGGCGGACTGAGCCGGGTCGCTGGCCGGCGCCGTTCACTCGCTGGCGAGCACGCACGGCGCCGCGTCGGCGAGCGCGTCACGCCACGGCCGCAGCGGCGCCAGCCCGAACTCCGACCAGCGGCCCTGGGCCAGGACCGAGTTCGCCGGCCGCAACGCCACCCGCGGGACGTCGTCGCTGGTGATGGGGCGAACCCGGGCCGGGTCGAGACCGAGTTCGGCGAAGACCGCGCGGGCCAGGCCGAACCACGTCGTCGAGCCGGAGTTGGTGGCGTGCAGGATGCCGGACACCGCCGGCAGCCGGGCGGTCTCGACGATCCGGTCGGCCAGGTCCATGGTCCAGGTCGGCTGGCCGTGCTGGTCGTCGACGACGTCGACGTACTCCTGCTCGGCCGCCGCGGCGGCGATGGTGCGGGCGAAGCAGCGCCCGGACTCGCCGTACAACCAGCCGGTGCGCAGAACCACGCCGGTCTGCGGCAAGGTCTCCAGCACCGCCAGCTCGCCCTCGGCCATGGTGCGCCCGTAGGCCGTCGTCGGGCTCACCGGGGCGTCCTCGGGATACGGGTCGGAGCGCGTGCCGTCGAACACGTAGCTGGTCGACACGTGGACCAGGCGCAGCCCGGTCCGCTCGCAGGCCAGCGCCAGGTTTGCCACGCCGGCGACGTTGACCTCGCGAGCGCGGTCCTCGTCCACCTCGACCTCGTCGACGTCGGCCCGACCGGCGAGATTGACCACGACCGAGCCGGAGCCGTGCGCACCGATGCGAGCGATCGTCGACACCGCCGCGTCCACGGCACGCTGATCGGTGAGGTCGAGGACAGTGCGGTTGGTCGGGATCACCCGCTCCCGGATTGCGCGCAGCATGGTCACCAGGTCATGGCCGAGCAGCCCGTCAGCGCCAGTCACCAACCACGTCGTCACGCCGCCTCCAATGGCGGTCGTACTCCCTGGGTCAATAGGCGCCGGTGCTGCGCACCACCGCCCCCGCCGTCCGGCCCAGCAGTTGCAGATCCTCACTGTAGGACCAGTTGTCGACATAGCGAAGGTCCAGCCGGACGGTCTCGCCCCAGGACAGATTCGACCGGCCGCTCACCTGCCACAGCCCCGTCATACCGGGCACCGCTCTCAGCCGGCGGCGGGCGACCGTGTCGTAGGCCGCCACCTCCTCCGGCAGTGCCGGGCGCGGCCCGACCAGCGACATCTCGCCACGCACCACGTTGACCAACTGCGGCAGCTCGTCCAGGGAGTACCTACGCAGCACCCGACCCACCCGCGTGATGCGCGGGTCGTCCCGCATCTTGAACATCGGCCCGTCGCCGTCGCAGTCGCCCATCAGCTCAGCCCGGCGCAGGTCGGCGTCCAGGTGCATGGTGCGGAACTTCATCATCGTGAAGAACAGCCCGTCCTGACCGACCCGCACCTGGCGGTAGACCACCGGGCCCGGCCCGGACAGCCGCACCGCCGTGGCGATGCTCAGCATCAGCGGCGACAACACCAGGAGCAGCACCGCGGCCAGCAGCCGGTCGGTGAGCGCCTTCGCCAGCCGCCGTAGCCCGGCCGGCCGCGCATGCCGGACGTGCAGCAGCACACCCGACCCCATGCTGCCCAGGCCCATCCGGTGCAGCGCGACGTCGGACAGCCCGAGGTCGGTGACCAGATCGACGCCGAGATCGCCGAGCGTCCAGCTCAGTGCCCGCAGCCGGTCGCCGGTGAACTCCGAGCCCGGAGTCACGCACACCGCCCGGGCCCGCACCCGCAGGACGGACTCGCGGACCGACCTGATGAGTGCCTCGTCGCGGACCGCGTCGTCATGACCGGGCAGCCCCTTGTCGATCCGGCCGACGACGGGCACGGTGGCCGGCGGCGCGGTGCCGTCGTCCTCCACGCACGCCGCGACGACCGCCAGCGGGTGTTCCCCGTCACGGCCGTACCGATCCACCGCCCCGGCGATGCCGGACGCCGGGCCGACGACCAGCGTGCGCCGCGTCGCGCGGCCACGCTGCCGCAGCTCACGCAGGCGGCGCCGCACATAGACCCGGGTCGCCAGCGAGCCGGCGACCAGGATCGCCGACACGGCCAGGAACGGGCCACCGAGCAGCCGGACGTCGAGAACGGCGCAGACGATGGCCACCACCGCGATCAGCGCCGCTAGCGCCCGCAGCACGTCACCGTACGGGCCACCGCCGGCGAACAGGCGGTCCGCGCGTGCGGTCTTGACAGTCAACACGCACGGCCAACCCACCGCGATGGTGCTCACCGCGAGCGTCTGCGCCAGCGATGGCGCCTGAACCGGGCCGCCCGGCAACCAGATGGCGACGAACGCAATCAATGCGGTGAATGCGTCACCGGCCGCTGTGGCGCGTCGATAGCGAAAGGGTCGACTGAGCGTAGGCGCGAGATCACCACGACCGCGGTCTCCATCGAATTCCGATGGCCTTCTCCGCGATCGTGCGCGCGCCCCAGCCGACGACAAACCGACCGTAGCCATGGCCCCCCCAAGGCTCCGATACCCCCCACCGGCTCATCATGAAGCCGACGAACTGGGACGGACTATACGCGCAATAGACCGAATGGGGCCAGCCGAACGTTCAGGTCATTTCCGACAAGCCGCGGCTCGGTCTCGCGAGTCGTTCGATTCATGCGTTGTAATGATTCTGGGCGTACACCAGGCCGTCGACGACGACCGCCTCAGCGGCATCCGCCGCCCGATCCACCTCGAGTTCGAGATCGCGCTTCTCAGCAGCGGAGAACGGCTTGAGGACAAAGGCCGCCGGGTCCATCCGGCCGGGCGGGCGGCCGATACCGAAACGCAGCCGACAGTAGTCGCCGGTGCCGATGCGGGCACGCACCGAGCGCAGCCCGTTGTGACCGTTGTCACCACCGCCGCGCTTCAACCGCACCGTGCCGAATGGGAGGTCGAGCTCGTCATGGACGACGAGCAGCCGCTCCGGCGTGATCTTGTAGAAGTCGGTCAGCTGGCCGACCGGCCCACCGGACTCGTTCATGTAGGAGTGCGGCTTGGCCAGCACCGCCCGAGAACCGGGGATGCCGCCGATGCGTGTCTCGGCGACGTCGGCGCGCAGCCGGCGCTGCGACTTGAAGTTCGCGCCGGCACGCGCCGCCAGCAGGTCGACGACCAAGGCGCCGACGTTGTGGCGCGTGCCGGAATAGGTCGGGCCGGGGTTGCCCAAGCCGACCACCAGCCATGCGTCGTCGGACATCGGCAGGCTCCCCGGCCCGGTGAACTCTACGACTCGTCGCCGGCGGCTTCCTCGGTGGTCTCCTCGGCAGCGCCCTCGGCCGGAGCCTCCTCGGCCCCCTCGGCAGCGGCCTCCTCCACCTCACCCTCGAGCTGCTCGGCGGTCGGTGCCGCGGTGACGTTGACCACCAGCAGCTCCTCGTCGGCGGCCAGGGTCGAGCCGCTCGGCAGCGCGAGGTCCTTGGCGTGGATCTGGGTGCCCTCGGCCAGGCCCTCGACCGACACTTCGATGCCCTCGGGCAGGTGGGTGGCCTCGGCCTCGATGGCGATTGTGGGGTTGTCCAGGTTGACCAAGGTGCCCGGCGCGGCCTCACCGGTGACGTGCACGGCGACGTCGACGGTGACCTTCTCGCCGCGCTTGACCAGCAGCAGGTCGACGTGCTCGATGAAACCCTTCAGCGGGTCGCGCTGGACGTGCTTGGGCAGCGCCAGTTCGCTGCCGCGGCCCTCGATGTCGAGCGTGATGAGCACGTTGGCCGTTTTGAGGGCCAGCATGGTGTCGTGGCCCGGCAGGGCGAGGTGAACGGGGTCGGTCCCATGTCCGTAGAGGACCGCGGGAACCTTGGCGGCGCGACGAAGTCGGCGCGCGGCGCCCTTGCCGAACTCGGTACGCAGCTCGGCGGCGATCTTGACGTCGGACACGGTGAGAACTCCTCGGAAGGCGGTGGGCGGTCAGCGGCACGTCGGGCTCGGGCAAGGGCGCGCACCGACTGCGCACCGCGTCGATCACGGTGCCGCCGGATGGACAGCACCCTCGCCGAGGCAACCCTCGAAGTTTAGCCCCCGAGCAGCCCCGATGTGAAACCGGCCCTGAACCTCACGGCAACGGGACGGGCGGGTCCGGCGATGCCGGCCAGGGTTCGGTCGGGCATCGGCGAGGAACGAGCCGCGGGCGGGGCCGGCATCACCGGAACCGCCCTTCAGGCGTTGCCGTTGAAGAGGCTGGTGACCGAGCCCTCTTCGAAGACCTCGTGGATGGCACGCGCCACCAGCGGCGCGATCGAGAGCACCGTCAGCTTGTCGAAGCGGCGGTCCTCGGCGATCGGCAGCGTGTTGGTGACGATGACCTCCTTGATGCCGGCCGAGTTCTTCAGCCGGTCGACCGCCGGGCCGGAGAGCACGGCGTGGGTGGCGGCCACGAGGACGTTGTCGGCACCGGCATCCATCAGGGCCTCGGCCGCCTGGGTGATGGTGCCGGCGGTGTCGATCATGTCGTCGACCAGCAGGCAGGTGCGGCCCTCGACGTCACCGACGACCTCGTGCACCTTCACCTCGTTGGCGACATCGGGGTTGCGGCGCTTGTGGATGATGGCCAGCGGCGTGCCGAGCCGGTCTGCCCACACGTCGGCCACCCGCACCCGGCCGGCGTCGGGCGACACGACCGTCATGTTCGTGGGGTCGTAATGCTCCGCCACGTGGTTGGCCAGGATGGGCAGCGCCCACAGGTGGTCGACCGGGCCGTCGAAGAAGCCCTGGATCTGCGCGGTGTGCAGGTCGACGGCCATCAACCGGTCGGCGCCGGCGGTCTTGAACATGTCGGCGATCAGCCGGGCCGAGATCGGCTCGCGGCCGCGGTGCTTCTTGTCCTGCCGCGCGTAGCCGTAGAACGGCATCACCACGGTGATCTGCTTGGCCGACGCGCGCTTCAACGCGTCGACCATGATGAGCTGCTCCATGATCCACTCGTTGATGGGCGCGGTGTGGCTCTGGATGACGAACGCGTCACTGCCGCGCACGCTCTCCTCGAACCGGACGTAGATCTCGCCGTTGGCGAAGTTGAACGTCTTGCTCGGCACCAGGCTCACGCCGAGGCAGTCGGCGACCTCGGCGTTCAGTTCGGGATGTGCCCGTCCCCCGAACAGCATCAGCGTCTTCGTGCCCGTGGCCCGGATACCCGTCACGCGTGTTCCCCCTCAGCCTGCTCGGCTTGTCGTTCCTTCGCCTGTCGTGCCGCCTCGTCGGTCGCCGTACCCGACCGCTTGCGCTCCACCCAGCCGTCGATGTTGCGTTGCCGGGCCCGCGCGACCGCGAGCTCGCCCGGCTCCGTCCCCGTGACGACCGTGGATCCGGCGGCGACATAGCTGCCGTCGGCCAGCTCGACCGGCGCCACCAGCACCGAATCGCTGCCGACGAAGCTGTGCCGCCCGACGACGGTGTGGTGCTTGGCCACCCCGTCGTAGTTGGCGAAGATCGTGCCGGCACCGATGTTGGCGCCCTCGCCGATGGTGGCGTCGCCGACGTAGGTCAGGTGCGGCACCTTGGCACCGGGGCCCACCGTCGACTTCTTGATCTCGACGTACGCACCGGCCTTGGACTTGGCCTCCAGCACCGCACCTGGACGCAGATAGGTGAACGGCCCGACGGTGGCCTCGTCGCCGATGCGCGCGCCGGTGGCATGCGTGCGAACGACGCTGGCCCCCGCGCCGACGACGGTGTCGTTCAGCGTCGAGTCGGGGCCGACCTCGGCGCCCGTGCCCACCTCGGTGGCGCCGAGCAACTGGACCCCCGGGCGCAGGACGACGTCGCGGGCCAGCGTGACGGTGACGTCGATCCACGTGCTGGCAGGGTCGATCATGGTGACGCCCTCACGCATCCAGCGCTCTGTGATGCGCCGGTTCAGTTCCCGGTTCATGGCCGCCAGCTGGACGCGGTCGTTGACCCCCTCGGTCTGCCAGGCGTCGGCGGTGACGACGGCGCCGACCCGCAAGCCGTCGGCGCGGGCGAGCCCGAGCACGTCGGTCAGGTACAGCTCGCCCTGGGCGTTGTCGCTGGTGATACGCGACAGCCCGGCGCGCAGCACGTCGGCGTCGAAGGCGTAGATGCCGGAGTTGATCTCGTTGACGGCCCTGGTGGCGTCGTCGGCATCCTTGTGCTCGACGATGGCGCGCACGCCGCCGCCGTCGTCACGCACGATGCGCCCGTACCCCGTCGGGTCGGCCACCTGCGCCGTCAGCACCGTGACCGCGTTGCCGTCGACGACGTGGGTGCCGACCAGCTCGTTCAGCGTGTCGCCGGTGAGCAGCGGCACGTCGCCGTACGTGACCACGACGACGCCGTCGAGCTCGGGCATCCCCTCCAGCGCGACCATGACCGCGTGCCCGGTACCGAGCTGCTGCTCCTGCACCGCGGTGGTGACGCCCGGCGCCACCTGCTCCAGGTGGGCCGCGACCTGGTCGCGGCCGTGCCCGATGACCACGCTGAGATGGTCGGGCTTCAGCTCCTGGGCCGCGGCGACGGCGTGTCCCACGAGGGTGCGGCCGGCGACTTCGTGCAAGACCTTGGGGGTGGACGACTTCATCCGGGTGCCCTCGCCGGCGGCGAGGACAACGACGGCTGCCGGGCGCGTAGTCACGCGTTCGTGCTCCTCGGCTTCGGTGGCGGGACCGGGCACGACGATACCTCCCCAGCCAGCCCGACGAGAACTCCGCCGAAAAGCTCCCGGGAGAGGACTCGAACCCCTACTAACTGGACCAAAACCAGCTGTGCTGCCATTACACCACCCGGGACCGTAGGCGATCCTCATTCTCTCATGCGGCGCTCGACAACCACCGCCTCCCGCACCGGCCACCCTCCCGCGTCGACCCTCGAACCCGTCCAGTCGCCCCCGGGGGTGCAGGGCCGGACCGCTTGCCCCAATGATCATCAACGATCCGCGACATCACCAGGCGTTCTCGCGCCTCACCAGGCTTGCAAGCATGGTGGAGCACACACAATCCTCGTGATGTAGACCCGCATCGGTCCACCCCAGAGTGGGTACAGAAGGGGAGATCCGGACTATACGACCTACGGGATCGTAGGTTACGGTTCCGTAAGGAAGGCACCCCTAATCTACGGAGACTCCATGGCTTCCACGGACACGGCGAAAGGCCCACAGTCCACGCCCGCGCAGGCCGATCTCCCGCTCGGCACGTTGTCCGGCGACACCCAGACGATGGGCGAACGCATCACCATCGGCGTCTTCATCGCCGTGCCGTTCGTGGCGCTGGTCGCCGCGATCCCGGTCGCGTGGATGGGCGGCTACCTGGGCTGGCTGGACGTCGTGTTGGCCGTGGTCTTCTACGCGATCAGCGGGCACGGCGTCACCGTTGGGTTCCACCGGCACTTCACCCACCGGTCGTTCAAGGCCAACCGCGGCGTGAAGAACGCCCTGGCGATCGCGGGCAGCATGGCGGTCGAGGGCCCGGTCATCCGCTGGGTGGCCGACCACCGCCGGCACCACAAGTTCGCGGACAAGGAGGGCGACCCGCACTCGCCGTGGCGTTACGGCGAGTCCGTGCCCGCCCTCATCAAGGGCATGTTCTTCGCCCACATGGGCTGGTTGTTCGACGTGGAGCAGACCGACCAGCGAAAGTTCGCGCCGGACCTCATCAAGGACAACGACATCCGCCGCATCAGCAAGCTGTTCCCGCTGTGGGTGGCGCTGTCGCTGCTGCTGCCGCCCATCATCGGCGGGCTGGCGACGTGGTCCTGGCACGGCGCGCTGACCGCGTTCTTCTGGGCGACGCTCGTCCGGGTCGGCCTGCTGCACCACGTCACGTGGTCCATCAACTCGATCTGCCACGCCATCGGCGAGCGCCCGTTCGAGAGCCGCGACAAGTCCGGCAACGTGTGGTGGCTGGCCTTCCTGTCCATGGGTGAGTCCTGGCACAACCTCCACCACGCCGACCCCACCTGCGCCCGGCACGGCGTGCTCAAGGGTCAGATCGACTCCAGCGCGCGCATCATCTGGGCGCTGGAGAAGCTCGGCTGGGTGTGGGACGTCCGCTGGCCGAGCCCGGAGCGCATCGAGTCCAAGCGCGTCGACGACTACGGCGGCGAGTCCACGCTCATCGCCCCCTGACGCGTTGTCGGACGACGGGGCATGATGAGGCACGTGACCGACGATGTCGCGGCCCGGCCGCGTGCCACTCCCAGCCGGGTCCGCATGACCGGCAAGCAGCGCCGCGAACAGCTGCTCGACGTGGGGCGCGCGCTCTTCGCCGAGCGGGGGTTCGACGGCACGTCCATCGAGGAGATCTCAGCCCGCGCCGGCGTCTCGAAACCGGTGGTCTACGAGCACTTCGGCGGCAAGGAGGGCCTCTACGCCGTCGTCGTCGACCGCGAGATGGAAGGGCTGCTCGACCGCATCACCACGGCGTTGGGCTCGGCAACCCATCCCCGGGTGGTCCTGGAGCGGGCCGCGCTGGCGCTGCTCGACTACATCGAGATGTCCACCGACGGGTTCCGCATCCTGGTGCGCGACTCGCCGGTGGCGCACTCCACCGGCGGCTTCGCCAGCCTGATCTCCGACGCCGCCAGCCAGGTCGAGTACATCCTGGCCGCGGAGTTCAAGGCCCGCGGCTTCGCCACCAAGCACGCGCCCATGTACGCGCAGATGCTGGTCGGCATGGTCGCACTGACCGGCCAGTGGTGGCTGGAGGTGCGCTCGCCGAAGAAGGCCGACGTGGCGGCGCACCTGGTCAACCTGGCGTGGAACGGCCTGTCCGGGCTGGAGCACAAGCCGCGGCTCAGCGGCACCTGAGCCGGGCCGCCGTGCACCAGCGTCCGGCTTCGGGTCCGGTCGCGCGGTGCCGCCCGCGGCTGCGGCGTCGCCGTCGGTCGCGGACGGGAGCGGCGTCGGCGCCAAGCCGGCCAGTGACGCCGTCGGCGACGCATTCGGAGAGACCGGCGGTGGAACTCGTGCCGAAACGCGCGGTTCGGCCTTTCACGGGACGAGCGTGATGAGTGACTCCGGCCAGAACAGGTTCATCGAGTTCGCCAGCAGCATGAGCAGACCCATGGTCGCGAGCGGTCCGGCGACGAGAAGGATCCAGTGCGCCTTGCTCTCGACGAGGAGGAAGGCGAGGACGAACAGGCCCGCGCCCGCGACGACGCCCACGAGCCAGAAGCTGGCCATGAGCGCGACGAGCCAGAGGGCGTACCGGGCGGCGCGCAGGAAGGCTCGGCGCACACCGTGTTCGTCCTCAGCGGCCAGCGCCGCGCTGGCGGAGATGCTCACCTCCGAGCCCAGGACGTCGCGACCGCGGCGCCACTTCCACAGGTCCACGGCGAACGTCACGGCGGCAAGGATCAGCCCGAGGGCGGCCGCGACCCGCGGGTACATGCCGGAGATCGACGGGAAGTCGAAGGTCTCCGTGATCGCGTAGGCGAAAGCGACGATCCACAGCGCCGAGAAGCCGAGGCGCAGTGCGACGAGGGCAGGCACCGTCTCACCTCTTCCTATTGGCCGGTGAGTCTAGACTCGGATTTTGCGAACGGTCAACAATAAACAGAATGCAATCCTGACCTACTCCGCCGCGCGTCCGGGAGGCTCGATGAAGCCATCGTTGTTCGAGACCATGGCAGGTTGGACCCACGGGATCGGGCTCTCAGACGTCCCCGAACAGGCCGTCGACGTCGCCAAGCGAGCCGTCCTCGACTGCGTCGGCGTCACCGTCGCGGGCACCCGCAGCCCGATCGCGCCGGTCGTCGACCGGTACGTCGCCGATACCGGCGACGGTCCGGCGACGGTGATCGGCCACGAGCGGCGAACAGCGGTCGAGACGGCGGCGTTCGCCAATGGCTCCATCGGGCACGCGCTCGACTACGACGACTGCACTGGTTCGCTCGGGGGGCACCCCAGCGTCGTCGTGCTGCCGGCGGCGCTCGCCGTGGCCGAGGCCCGGACGGCGACCGGGGCGGAGCTGCTCACCGCGTACGTCGTCGGGTTCGAGGTCGCGGCCAAGCTCGGCCGGGCGACCAACTTCGTCCACTACGAGCGCGGCTGGCATCCCACCGCGACGCTCGGCGTCTTCGGTGCCACGGCGGCCGCGGCCAAGCTCCTCGGCCTCGATGCGGACGGTATCGCGACGGCCCTCGCCATCGCCGCCTCGACCGCGGCGGGGATGAAGGCGAACTTCGGCACCGCGACCAAGCCACTGCAGGTGGGGCGGGCGGCACAGAACGGCGTCTTCGCCGCGCGGCTGGCCGCCATGGGCGCGACGGCGAACGTGGACGCGTTCGAGCACGACCAGGGCTTCGGGCAGTTGTTCAACGGCCCCGGCGGGTACCACGCGGAGCGAGCGGTGTCCACGCTGGGAGTCTGGGACCTGATCGACCCCGGCCTGACCGTCAAGCAGTACCCGTGCTGTTCCAGCACCCACGGCGTGGCCGACGCCGCCATCAGCCTGCGCGACGAGGTACCGGCGCCGGCCGCGATCAGGCGCGTCGACATCTGGACGCACCCGAGGCGCCTGAAGCACACGAACCGGCCGGCGGTGAGCACCGGACTCGAAGCCAAGTTCAGCGTGCAGTACGTCGCCGCCAGAGCGTTGTCCACCGGGCAGGTCGGGCTCGGCGACTTCTCCGGCGATGCCATCCGCGACCCGGAGGTGGTGTCGCTGATGCGGAAGGTCCATGCCGAGCCCATGCCAGCGGACCGCTGGGGGTCCGACCACTTCCCCGCCGAGGTCACCGTGACCCTCGACGACGGGCGGACGCTGCGCACGCGCGTCGAGCGGCCCCGCGGCAACGGCCCGGAGCTGGCGCTGACCGACGCCGAGCTCGGGCGCAAGTTCGACGACTGCTGCCGCTCCGGCGGACTCTCGCCGGACACCACCGCGGCCGTCCGGACCGTGCTCGGCACGCTGGAGACGGTGGACGACCTCCAGGAGCTCCTCGCGCCGCTGCGCACGCCGGACGCGTCCGCCGCGGGCTGGCCACGGTGATCGCGGGCGTGCGGTGAGGGCACCGGCCGCGAGCCCGCACGCGAGCACGTGGAGCCTGGTACTGGTCGCGCTGTGCTTCGGGCTCGGCCAGAACGTCGTCAAACCGATCATCGCGCCGCAAGCGGTCGCACTGGGCGGCGACGCGGTGACCGCCGGCATCGTCGTCGCGGCGCAGGGCCTCGGCGGGCTGCTCACCGCGATACCGACCGGCAACCTGCTCGGCCGGCTGGGCGGACGCGTCATCGTCGGCGCCGGCGCCGCGGTGTTCACCCTCGGCGCGGCGTTGATGGTCGTAGCCGCGGATCCGGTCCCGCTGGCCGTCGGCCACTTCCTTCTCGGCGCCGGCGGCGTCGGGGCCTGGCTCGCGGCCCAGACGCTGGCGACGATCGCGACGTCCGATGCCGCCTCGCGGCGCAAGATCGCCCGCGTCTCGACGGCTGCCCTCGCCGGCATGCTCGGCGGGCCGCCCATCGGCGGGCTGCTCACCGACTACGTCGGCGTCACCGCCGCGTTCGCCGCGTCGCTGGTGGCGGGGGTCCTGCTGCTGCCGCTCGCCCTGTTCCTGCCGCGCGGTACCCGGGCGGACCTCGCCGCCACGCCCGCGAAGCGGTTGCCGGACGGCGGCCGCGCCGCGCGGCTGTTCGCGACCCACCTGTGGCGGCGGCACGGCGTGCTGGCGGCTCTGGTGACCTCGAGCACGGCCCAGGCGCTGCTCACGATCCGCCAGTCCTTCCTCCCGCTGCATCTGGAAGGAGGCGGCTGGTCCTCGACCCAGATCGGGACGGTGCTGTCGCTGGCCGGGGTGGGCGCGCTCGCCGCCAGGAGCGCCTTCGCCGTACTCGACCAGCGCTTCCGGGCGTCGACCCTCATGACGATGTGCACCGTGCCTGGCGCGGTCGCCCTGGGGACCTCGGCGAGCTCGTACACGGGGGTCGTCGTGGTGGTCTCGGTCCTCGTGTCCGGGTTCGCCCTGGGTCTCTCCCAGCCGCTGACCCTGCTGATGCTGGCCCGGGTGACGTCGGAGTCCGAACGCGGCATGGCCGTCGGGCAGCGGGTGGCCGGCAACCGGCTGACGCAGGCGGTCGTGCCGGCGATCTTCGGTCTGCTGGCCGGGTGGCTGGGCCTCCTGGCGGGATTCTGGGTGATCGTCGTCGCGTGCATCGCCGGCGACTTCGCCGCGCGGCTGCGGCGGACCGCGACGTAGGAGCAGCACCCAGCGGCGTCCATGCTTGGCCGCGCAAAGTGTTGACAGTTTACGCTTGTCCGGTTAACACTCAGCCGATCAGCCGTTCACGTCCCAGATACAGGGAGAATCTCCATGGGGCACCAGACAGGCGGATCCACGAAGAACAAGGTCAGGCAGATCTGGCTACCGCTGACGGCGGTGGCGCTCGCGGCCGCTGCCTGCGGAAACGACGCGCAAGGAGCCGACGGCGGCGACGGGGAGTGTTATTCGCCGGGTGATCGCATCGAGCTCATCGTCCCGTTCGGCGAGGGCGGCGGCACCGACACGACGGCGCGCTTGGCCGCCCCGTTCCTCGCCGACCTGATGGACCTCGACATCCAGGTCGTCAACATCCCGGGCGGCGGCAGCATCCTGGGCGCCAACCGCTACGTCAACCAGACGGAGCCAGACGGTCAGAGCTGGTTGATGACCAGCGCGTCGACCCAGGTTCCGGTCATCGTCAACCAGGAGGGCGTCGAGTTCGCCTTCGACGACCTCACGCCGATCGCCGGCTTCCCGCTGGGCGGCGTCATCTACGCCCGGTCGGACAACGACATCATCGGCGAGGCCGCCGACCTCACGGGCGAGCGCCAGAGCGAGCAGTACACCTACGCGGGCCAGCCGGCCGCCGGCGGCGAACTGCGCATCCTGCTCATCTTCGAGATGTTCGAGGCCGACGTGAACACCGTCCTCGGCTACGACGGACGGGGACCGGCCCGGGTGGCGTGGGAGCAGGGCGAGTCGGACCTGGGCTACGACACCGCGCCGGCCTACATCGCCAGCGTCGAGCCGCTGGTCGAGGACGGCGACGCGCAGGCCCTGATGAGCTTCGGCTCGGTCGAGGGCGGCGAGCTGGTCCGCGACCCGCAGTTCCCCGACCTGCCGAGCCCGCTGGAGGTCTACGAGGAGGTCTACGGCGAGCCGCCCAGCGGCGAGGTGGTCGACGCCTACGTCACGATGGCCGTGGCCACCATCTCCTTGAACAAGGCCCTGACCATGCACGCCGACGCGCCGCAGAACTGCAAGGACGAACTGGCGGCGGCGTGGCAGGAGCTCTCGCAGGACGAAGAGTTCCTCGCGGCGGCGGAGGCCGAGCTCGGCGGCTACGACATCCTGCTCGGCGAGGACGCCCAGACCGCCTGGGACGACATGGGCGAGGTGGAGTCATCGTCGATCGACTGGCTGCTGCAGTGGGTCGAGGACACCTACGACGTCAGGCTCGACGAGGAGGGAGCGGAAGGGTGAGCGACCCGGGGTGCCTGATCCGTGAGTGAGACCAACGTCCACCAGGAAGGGCGGTCGACGTGCTCGACGTAGCACACGAAGCACTGGTCAACCTGCTGCAGCCCGGCACCATGCTGTACCTCTGCCTGGGGGTGGCGATCGGTACGGTGCTCGGCATCCTCCCCGCGCTCGGGGGCCTCGCCGGGATGTCGATGCTCCTGCCGTTCATCTTCGGCATGGACCCGACCGAAGGGCTCGCCCTCCTGGTGGGCATGTTCGCCATCACGGCCACGTCGGACACCTTCCCGAGCGTTCTGCTCGGCGTGCCCGGTTCCTCGGCGTCACAGGCCACCGTGCTCGACGGCTACCCGCTCGCGCGGCAGGGCAGAGGCGCGGAGGCGCTGGCCGCCGGACTGTTCTCGTCGATGCTGGGCGGCATCTTCGGCGCCCTCGTGATGTTCTTCGCCATCTTCAGCGCCCGGCCGATCATCCTGGCGTTCGGCTCACCCGAGCTGTTCCTGCTCACTCTGCTCGGGTTGAGCATGGTCGCGCTGCTGTCGAAGGGCTCGATGCGGCTGGGCCTGATGGCCGGCGCCATCGGGCTGCTGCTGGGCTCCATCGGCGGGGCACCGACGCACCCGGTGTACCGCTTCTCGTTCGACCAGATCTACCTGTTCGACGGCATCCCGCTCGCCGTCCTGGCGATCGGCATGTTCGCGATCCCCGAGCTGATCGATCTGCTCGTGGAGAAGCGCTCGGTCGCCGGGATGAACAAGATCGAGGGCAGCGTCTTCCGCGGCATGCGCTCGACGGTGCGCAACCCCGGACTGGTGGCGCGTAGCTCGGCCATCGGCGCGTTCATCGGCATCCTGCCCGGCCTGGGCGGGAGCATCGGGCACTGGCTGGCCTACGGTGTCGCCGCGCAGACGTCGAAGAACCGGCGCAACTTCGGCAAGGGCGACGTGCGCGGCGTCATCGCCTCGGAGAGCGCCAACAACGCCACCGAGGGCGGCGCGCTCATTCCCACGCTCATGTTCGGCATCCCCGGCAGCGGCAGCATGGCGATCCTGCTCGGCGGCTTCACGCTGATGGGGCTGCAGGCCGGGCCCAGCATGGTGACGACCGACCTCTCGGTGTCGGTCTCGATCGCGTGGATGCTGGCCATCGCCAACATCCTCGCCTGTGGCGTCTGCCTGATCCTGGCCCGGCAGATCGCCCGCATCACCGTGCTGCCGGCCGAGTTGTTCACCCCGTTCCTGTTCGTGATGCTGTTCGTCGCCTCCTACCAGGCGTCGCGGCAGTGGGGCGACATCATCGCGCTGATCGCCTTCGGCCTGGTGGGCTGGGTCATGAAGCAGATCGGCGTGCCGCGGCCGCCGTTGCTGATCGGCTTCGTGCTCTCCGAGCCCGCGGAGCGGTACCTGTGGACGTCGATGGGCACGTACGGATACAGCTGGCTGTGGCATCCGATGGTCATCGCGATCGCGGCGGTGATCGTCCTCCTGCTGTGGTTCGGGCTGCGGGTCTCCCGCCGGGCGGAGGAGACCGAGGCCATCGTGGAGGCAGGCGTCGACGGCGTCGACGGCGGCCGGCCCGGCGCCGTGGTGAGTCCGCCGGACCGGGACGAGGACCGTGGCCGCGACACCCGCTCCTGACCGGTCCGGCGGCACGGTGCAAGGCGGCGTCGTGCGCGCCGCCGACGTCGCACCGGCCACGGACCTGGCGGGCCACCCGCGCACGGCCGCTCACCGGCTGCTGCGGCCGGGGACGCCGCGGTCGCGGTGGCTGCACGTCACCCTCGACGTCATCGAGTTCGGTGGCGGCATCGACCCGCATCGCCACGACGGCGTCGACGCCGACCATGCCTACTTCGTGATCTCCGGGACCGTGCGCGCCCGGATCGGCGTCGACTATGTCGACGCCGGCCCAGACGACCTGCTGGTCTTCCCCTGCGACGTCGTGCACGGCTTCACGGTGACCAGCCGCGACGGGGCCAAGGTGCTACGGCTCGGCGCCGCCGCAGACGGCCGGACCAGCGGCAACAGCGTGTTCGTCGACGAGTGACCCGCGGCTCAGGAGGCGGCCGGGAGCGGCGGCACGTCCAGCATGACCAGGGGTGCGTGGAACTGGCCGCCGTAGACGTCGCCGTCCAGCCGCGACCCACTCGGCACCGTGCGCGGCATCGAGACCTTGATCGCCAGCGCCGGCTCGTAGTGGAACACCCGCACGGCCTCGACCGGCACACCGTAGAGCGCCGCAACGCCGCCGGCGTCGAGCACGCCGCTGTCGCGGACCCGGACGTACTCCGCCCGTCCGGCGAACATCACGTCGATCGTCAGGGCGAACGGTCCGGCGTTCTTCGACCGCACCAGCGCGGCCAGCTCGTACAGCTTCACGCTCATCGCCTCCGTCAGCCGCCGACGCGTTCCAGCGCGATGTCGACGACCTCGAGCGGATCGTCGAGCGCCATCACGTGGTTCATCGAGAACTCGTAGACAGGACCGAGATCGGCGTGCGGCGGCGAGTGCGGGAACGCGACGTTGCTGACCAGCCCCGACCATCCCCTGACCGGGTGGTGCAGCACCGTGTGCCAGGCGATGGCGCAGGCACCGCGCGCGACCTCCTGGTCACCGGCCACGATGTCGATCAGTAGGCCAACCTCGTGCGGCGGGCCGGCGCGGCTCTCGGGCTCCAGGGCACCGAGGACGCCGTCGCATCCGTACACCCGCCAGGACAGCCGGTAGTCGGCTCCGTCCACCAGACCCATGCTCTGCTCGACCTTGCGGCGCACGGAGGCGAACGCGTCGTCGAGGAAGAGGTGGAGCTGGCCCAGCACGAGCGGATCGCGGATGCCGCCGATCGCCGTCGAGCGATACCCGACCAGCTCGGCCGCCTCCAGTCGCACGTCGTAGGGCTCCTTGGGCTGGAATCGGCTGCCGGACACCCGGACGCTGCGCTCGTCGCGCGCCTCGTACGTGCAGTCGCTGGTGTCGAGGACCCCGGCCGGCTCCACGAAGCGGAACGGGTCGGCGTTCTCGTAGAGCGTCTGGGCCGCGACGCTCTGCGGCGTGCAGCGCATCGCCGGATTCGGTGGGTAGACGACGAAGTCCGACTCGCCGATCTCGGCGACCACGCAGTCGGGATGGACCCGCCGTTCGACGCAGGCGGCCCCGCACTCGAGGACCTTGGCCGCATGCCACGTCGGACCACCGGTCAGGCCGCGCAGCCGCGGCAGCGCCGCGTAGATGGCCGGGTCGCTGGCCCGGCCGGCCACGACCACCTGGGCGCCGGACTCCAGCGCAGCCTCGAACGGCTCGCTGCCCATCTGCGCGACGATCCGGCTGGCTCTGTCGATCGTGCCGGCCTGGAGCGGGCCGGACTCGCCGAGCGGGTGGACGCGGCCGCGGTCGAGGTAGCGCCGCACCGTAGCGGCGTCGAGCTCGCTGTTCACCACGGCCATGGTGAAGCTCAGGCCGTCCGCGCGGGCGACCTCTCGCACCAGAGCCGCCGCCCAGTCGACGTGGGCGCGCGCACCGGCGTAGCCCGAGGTCCCCATCAGCAGCGGTATCCCCCGTTCGACGGCGGCTCGCAACATGGGCCGCAGGTCGCGCCGGTAGGCGGCCTTCGAGACCTTCGGGTTGCCCGAGCCCAGGAAGTACGGTCCCCCGTCCGTGCTCCCCGCGTCGCACCCGACGAAGTCGGCACCTGCGGTCACCGCGGCGCGCAACGACTCCTCCGAGTAGCCCGAGCCCAGCCCTCCGGTCGCGGCGACCGCGGTCACTGTCGTCATCGGAGGCCCTTCTCGCGTCGGCGCCGCGGGGACCGCGGCCGCTACCATCAATCAACGTGTTCTGCAGACTGTAAACGGTCTGCAGCCCACCGACAACGGCTCGGCAACGGGCTCGGACAACTGGTTCGGACTACGGGAGGCCCACGGTGCCCACGAGGCCGCAGGTGCTCGTGCTCGACGACTACGAAGGCGGCGTGTCCGGTTCGCCGCACCTCGCCGAGCTCGCGGACCGCGTCGAGCTGACGGCGCTGCGTGAGCCGGTGAGCCAGCGGCAGCTGGCGCGCGCCGTCGAGGGCGTCCCCGTTGTCATCGCCATCAGGGAACGCACCGGGTTCTCCGCGGAGACGCTCGCCCACTTGCGTGGGGTGGAACTGCTCCTGCAGACCGGCGGCCACGCGTATCACGTCGACGTCCCGGCGGCCACCCGCGAGGGCATCATGGTCGCGCTCGGCCGCGGCAGCACGACACCGGCCCCGGTGATCGCGGAGCTGGTCATCGGCCTGATGATCGCCTGGTACCGGCGGCTGGTCCCCACCGGCCAGGCGATGCGCGCCGGCGCCTGGCCGGCGACGCTCGGCCGGCTGCTGCACGGGCGGACCCTCGGCGTCCTCGGGCTCGGCCGGCACGGCGTCATGGTGGCCCGCCTGGCCCGCGCCATGGGGATGCGTGTCCTGGCCTGGAGCACGTCCATGACGCCGGAGCGGGCCGCGGCCGAGCAGGTGGAGGCGGCCGGCTTCGACGATCTGCTCGTCCGGTCCGATGTCGTCAGCATCCACCTGCGGCTGGCGCCGGAGACGACCGGCCTCGTCGGCGCCCGCGAGCTCGCCCTGATGGGACCGCACTCGGTGCTGGTGAACACCTCGCGCGGCGCGATCGTCGACGAGGCCGCCCTGGTCGACGCGCTGCGGTCCGGCACGATCGAAGGCGCCGCGCTCGACGTGTTCACCCAGGAGCCGTTGCCACCGGACCACCCGCTGCGCAGGCTCGACAACGTGCTGTGCACGCCACACATCGGCTACACCGTCGACGCCGCGTTCGACGACTTCGCCCTGACCAGCGCCGCCCAGCTCCGCGCGTACCTGGACCACCGCCTCGACCCCGCGCTCGTGCTCAACCCGGCGGTGGCGTGGGAGCGGCCCGGCCAGTGGGGTGGCCTTCTCGCAGACTGTTGACAGTCAGCAGTTTCTCCATAGACTGCCTGGAGCGACGGCCTGGAGGATTGATGCGGATTCTCGTCGGCTTCACCACCACCCCGGAAGGGCAGGCAGCCCTGCGGCACGCCGTGACCGAGGCACGCCAGCACGGCGGCACGTTGCTCGTCGCCCACCACGAGCAAGTGGCGCCGCCGGTCGGCGACGTCCCGGCGCGCGTCCGCTCGGTGGAGCAGCACCTCGGCGGGCTGCGCGAGGAGCTGCGCGCGTCCGGTGTCGAGGTCTGCGTGCGCACCCAGCTCGGGGTCGGTTCGGTGGCGGCGGAGCTGGTGCGGACCGCTGAGGACGAGAACGTCGACCTCATCGTCATCGGTCTTCGGCGCCGGTCCCCGGTCGGCAAGCTCGTCCTCGGGAGCACCGCACAGGAGGTGCTGCTCACCGCGCCCTGCCCGGTGCTGGCGGTCAAGCGCGACGACGCCGCGGCGGCGGGACGGGACGCGGGATGACCGATCTCACCGGCCGTGTCATCGCCCACCTGGCGGCACGGCGCGAGGTGATCGACGCCCCGGACGCCCGTGAGGCCACCGCAATGCACCTCCTGGACACCCTGGCCGCGGTCGTTTCCGGCCGGGTGATGCCCGTCGGCCGGACGGCGAGCCGCTGGCTGGCCGCCAGGCGCGCGGCGGGGCGCTGCTCGGCCGTCGGCGAGGAGGCCGGTGTCCACCCCGAGGAGGCATCGTTCGTCAACGCGATCTGCGCACACGCCGACGAGTCCGACGACTCGCACGAGCCGTCCCGCTCCCATCCGGGCGCGTCCATCGTGCCCACGGCCATCGCCGTCGGGGAGCATCTGGGCAGCGGCGGCCGGCAGGTCGTGGAGGCGATCGCGCTGGGCTACGAGGCCTGTGCGCTGATGAACTGGATGACGTGGTCCACGGCGGCGCAGCGGCGCCGAGCCCATGGCAGCACGCACGCCATGGGCGGGCTCTGGGGCAGTGCGGTCGCGGCCGCGGCGCTGCACGGGTTCGACCCGGAGCAGCAGCGGTCGCTGATCGCCTACACCGCCCAGCAGGCCGGCGGGCTGGGCACCTGGCTGCGCGACGAGCACCACGTCGAGAAGGCCTTCGTCTTCGCCGGCATGCCAGCATGGAACGCGGTGCGCGCCGCCGAGCTCGTCGCGGCCGGCTGGCCCGGCGTCCGGGACACCTTCGACGGGGAGATCACCTTCTTCACCGCGACCGGACGCGGCGTCGAGGAGTCCGCGCTGGAGCGGTCCGCGGCCTCCCCGCCGATCGTCGTGGAGACGAACATCAAGAAGTACTGTGTCGGCTCGCCCGCCCAGGCCGCCGTCCAGGCCGCGGAGGAACTGCGTGCCGGTGGCGTGGAGCCGGCCGAGGTGAGGGCGGTGCGCTGCCACCTGCCCGCGGACCTCGCCCGCATCGTGGACCAGCGGGACATGGCCGACATCAACGTCCAGTACCTCGTCGCCCGCACCCTGGTGGACGGCACCTGCACGTTCGCCGCCGCGCACGACCCGCTGGGTGCGCGCATCCCCGTGGTCGCCGGCCTGCTCGAGCGGACGACGCTCATCGCCGACGCGGACATGGAACCGATCCGCCAGGCCCGGCTCGAGATCGACCTCGCCGACGGGACCACCCGGGAGGCCACGGTCTTTCCCGTCCGCGGGACCAAGGACGACCCCATGACCCGGGCGGAGGTGGAGCACAAGGCCGACGACCTGATGGCGCTGGCATTGCCACCCGCGGCACGGCAGGAGCTGATCACTGCCTGCCGAACCGCCGACGACACCCTGCTGCCCCGCGTCGGGCGAGTGCTGCGTTCCCTCACCCACACCGGGCCGCGCCCGTGACCGGCCCGCTGCGCTGCGCGGTGCTCACCGGCGACGGCATCGGCCCGGAGATCGTCCCCGTCGCCGAGCGCGTCCTGCTGGCGGCGACCGCGCGGGCCGGTGGCGCCGTGGAAACGCAGCACCTCCCGGTCGGGTTCGCCGCACTCGCCGAGCACGGCACGACCTTCCCGGACGACACGGCCGCGGCGCTTCATGACACCGACGGCTGGATTCTCGGCCCCGTCGACACCGCCGCCTATCCACCGCCCGCCGAGGGCGGCCTCAACCCCAGCGGCGAGTGCCGCAAGCGATTCCGGTTGACCAGCAACATCCGTCCGGCCCGGGCGCTGCCGGGCGTCCCGTGCCGCTTCCCCGAGCTGGACTGCGTCGTCGTGCGCGAGAACACCGAGGGCTTCTACGCCGACAGGTCCATGGTCGACGGCACCGGCGAGCTGCCGCTGCGCGACGACCTGGCGCTGGCTGTCGGCGTCTTCTCCGCGGAGCGGATCGCGGCGGCCACCCGCGAGGCCGTCCGGCTGGCCCGGGAGCGACGCGGCCGGGTCGTCCTGGCGCACAAGGCCAACGTGCTGCCCAGGACGATGGGCCTGTACCTCGAGACCGCGCGCGCCGTCTGCGCGGAGGCGCCGGAGGTCACCTTCGACGACCTCCACCTGGACGCCCTGGCCGCCCGGCTGGTGCTCGCCCCAGAGGAGTTCGACGTCATCGTCGCCGAGAACCTCGGCGGCGACGTCCTGTCGGACCTGACGGCCGGCATGGTCGGCGGCCTGGGCCTC
The DNA here is from genome assembly GCF_004349065.1 of Jiangella asiatica. Lineage (GTDB taxonomy): Bacteria > Actinomycetota > Actinomycetes > Jiangellales > Jiangellaceae > Jiangella > Jiangella asiatica. The sequence goes on along the minus strand of NZ_SMKZ01000030.1, from coordinate 30,690 downwards.
GCACCCAGCCTCAACGTCGGCGACGACGCCGCCATGGCGCAGGCCGTGCACGGCTCGGCACCGCAGATCGCGGGCCGCGGCATCGCGAACCCGTCCGCGCTGGTGCTGTCCGTGGCCATGCTGCTGCGGTGGTGGCAGGCGCGGAAGGCCGCGCCCTGGTGCGCCGCCGCGGCCGGCCTCGTCGAGGCGGCCGTGGCGCAGACCCTGGCCGGCGGGCTCCGGACACCAGACCTCGGCGGAACCGCGAGCACCGTGGCGTTCGGCCACGAGCTGGTCCGGCGGATCGAGACCTGACCGCCCGACGGGAGGAGCACAGACCGTGGACCGTGACACGACGACGGACCCGTGGCTGGAGGCCATCGCGGCCTTCGCCGCCGCACCCGCCGCAGCACCCGATGGGGCGCGGCGCGAGTCGATCCTGGTGCGCGTGGTCGACGCGATCGGCTGCGCCCTCGGCTCGCTGGGCAACGACGCGCCCGCCGTCGCCGCCGCCTACGCCGCCCGCCGGGCCGTCGACGGCCACCACACCGTGTGGGGCACGTCGACCCGGACCGACGCCGAGGGCGCGGCGCTCGCCAATGGTGTGGCGACCCGGTACCTGGACTACAACGACGCCTACTTCGGGATGGAGCCCATCCACCCCAGCGACGTGATCCCCACGCTGTTCGCCGCGGCGGTCGAGCGGGGAAGCGACGCCGGCGAGTTCCTGGACGCGGTCGCGGTGGCCTACGAGGTGGCGATGGAGGCCGCCGACCGGATCGCTCCCCGCCAGCGCGGGTTCGACCACGTGAACGTGACCATGCTCGGTGCCGCCGCCGGTGCCGCCGTCCTGTTCGGGCTGACCGAGCAGCAGGCGCGGCACGCCGTGTCCATCGCCGTCACCAGCCATGGAGCGTTCCGTCAGGCACGCCACGGTGAGCTGTCCATGTGGAAGGCCTTCGCCGCGGCCGACGCCTGCCGGCACGCACTGTACGCGGTCATCCTCTCCTCACTCGGTGCCCGCGGCCCGGCCGCCCCGTTCACCGGCCAGAACGCGTTCTTCGCCCGTGCCCTCGGACTCGCGCCGGACCAGGTACCGCCGCTGCCGCTGCCGGACCGCGGCGCGGCAGACCGGATCGGGGGAACCCAGATCAAGCGCTTCCCGTGCGGTTCGGTCGGGCAGAGCGCCGGCCAGGCCGCCGTCGACCTCGTCGAGTCGGGAACCAGGCTGGACGATGTCGCCGCCGTCGACCTGCGGCTCGACCCGAAGGCCGCCGCCTTGATGGTGAGCCCGGAGAAGATGGCGCCGGGCACCCGCGAGACCGCCGACCACTCGATCCCCTACGTGGTGGTGTCCACGCTGGCGCGCGGCGCGCTCGACGTCGGATCCTTCGGCGAGGCGGCGATCGGCGACGACGTCGTCCGCTCGTTCCTGCGCGACCACGTGTCAGTCGACGCCGACCCGGCCCTCGGCGGCGGACACGACATGGGGTTCCCGATCAGGCTGACGCTCACGATGAAGGACGGCACCTCACGGTCGCACGCCGTCGAGCACCCTCCCGGGTCGCCGAACCGGCCGATGACCCGTGCCGAGCTGCGGTCGAAGTTCGACGGCGCACTCGCGGACACGGTGATGGCCGGTCGGGCCGACACGATCTGGGACGCGGTGTGGTCGCTGGGCACCGCTACGTCGATCGCCGACCTCGACCGGCTGCTGCAACCGTGACCGGCCGCCTGGCGCCGCCGCGGCCGTCGACCGGCCTACGCGTGCGAGCGGATCTCGGCCAGCGAGGTCGACGTCATGCTGTCCATGTGCTCACGCATGAGCGACATCACGGTGTCCTCGTCGCCCTGCTCGATGGCGCCGAGCAGCGCCTTGTGCTCGTCGAGCCTGCTGTTGTAGCCCAGCGACGAGAAGTACCAGCGGGTCCGCTTCCCGAGGAACACCAGCAGCTCGACGAGGGCAGGGCTGCCCGACAGCTCGCCGACCGCGTAGTGGAACTGGCGGGAGTTCTCACGGTACTGGCGACGGCGCTCGGCCTGCTCCGGCGTCAGGTCGGTGACGCCCTTCGGCGGCAGCCCAACGGTGAGCTCCTCGCTCTTCGCGACGATGCGGCGCAGGCGCTCCAGGCCCGGAGCCGCCGCGTCGGGCGACGTACGGACCCGCCGGGCCGCCCGGCCCGCCGCCTCGACCTCGAGGAGCTTGCGTGCCCAGAAGTAGTCCTGGAGCTCGTCCGGCTGCGGCTCGCGCACGTAGGTGCCCTGCCGCGGTCGCACCTCCAGCCAGCCGTCGCGCTCCAGGTGTTGAAGGGCCTCCCGGATCGGTCCCCGGGAGACGCCGAGACGAGCGGCCAGGTCGCTCTCGACGAGCCGCTCGCCGGCCTTGAGCCTGCCGTCGAGGATCAGCTCCTCGAGGCTCTCGTACACCTGCTCACGCAGCGGGGCCGGCGGCCGCACAGGGCGATAGATGTCAGCCACGCGTCCCCCTCCTCTTGTCCTGCGCCGCGTGCTGCGATGCAGCGGATCGTAACACCCGGCGATCACTCGATCATGCAGTAGCCGACTGTCGGCGGTCAGCGCCTTGCTAGAAGACTGTCAACTGTTTACCATATTTCCGGAGGCGAGATGGACTTCGGGTTGAGCACCGACCAACAGGACCTGCACCAGGCCGCCCGAGCCTTCGCCCGCGCCCACCTCGGGCCCGGCGCCGCGGAACGCGCCCACGACAGCGGCTACCCGCGTGACGTCGCCAGGCACCTGGCCCGCCAGGGGTTCCTCGGGCTCACCATCCCCACCGCCCGCGGCGGGCAGGGCGCCAGCCTGCTGGACGCGGTCGTGGTCATCGAGGCGATCGGTTCGGTCTGTCCGCGCAGCGCCGACGTCGTCCAGGCCGGCAATTTCGGGGCCGTCCGCACCATCGCCGAGCTCGCCGACGACGACCTCCGCGCGCGCTACCTGCCCGGGCTGCTCAGCGGGGACACGCTGGTCGGGCTCGGGATGACCGAGCCCGAAGCGGGCTCCGCGGTGACGGACCTGCGGACCACGGTTCGCCGCGACGGTGACGCCCACGTGGTCCTCGACGGCTCGAAGGTGTTCACCACACACAGCGTCGAGGCCGACCTCTTCCTGATCTACGCCCGGTTCGGTCCGGGGACCGCGGGCATCGGATCGGTGCTGGTCGAGCGGGACACACCGGGGTTGTCCGTGGGCAAGCCGGCCACGTTCATGAGCGGCGAGCAGTGGGCGCCCCTCTACCTCGACCGCTGCCGGGTGCCCGCGGCCAACGTGCTCATCGCCGAGGGCGGCTTCGCCAGGCAGATGTCGACGTTCAACATCGAGCGGCTCGGCAACGCCGCCCGCTCCATCGCCCTGGGCCAGCTCGCCTTCGACGAGGCACGCGAGCACGCCACGCGCCGGCACCAGTTCGGCCGTCCGCTGTGCGACTTCCAGGGCATCCAGTGGATGTTCGCGGACATGGCGCTCGCACTGGAGTCCGCGCAGCTTGTCCTCCACCGGGCCGCAGCCCGTGCCGACCACGGCCTGCCCTCCGCCCACGACACCGCGCTGGCCAAGCTGGCCGCCAACCGGGCCGGCTTCGAGGTCGCCAACACCGCCATGCAGGTGATGGGCGCCACCGGGTACACACAGGAGTCACTGGTGGAGTACTGCGTCCGCCGCACTCGCGGCTGGATGATCGCCGGCGGGTCCACGGAGATCCTCAAGAACCGCATCGCCGAAGGGATCTTCGACCGGCGGTTCAGTCAGCGAAGCGGGCGCTGAGCCGATGAGGAGTGCCGAGCGCCCTGGCTCCGGCCATCGGTGGCATCGGGCCCTCCTCTCACCGCGCAGCGTCGCCCTGCTCGGTGCGTCCGACGACCCGTCGAAGACCACGGCCCGGCCGCTGCGGTTCCTGGCCGCGGCCGGCTGGCCCGGCGCGATCTACCCCGTCAACCCGGCCCGCGATACCGTGGACGGCCACCGCGCGTGGCCCTCGCTGCGGGCCCTGCCCGAGGTGCCCGACCACGCCCTGATCATGACCCGTCCCGACCTGGCCGTTGAGGCGGTGCGCGAGGCCGCCGCACTCGGTGTCCCGGTCGCGACGGTGATGGCCAGCGGGTTCGCCGAGGCCGGTGCCGCCGGCCGACGCCTGCAGGAGCAGCTGCTCGACGCCGTGCGGTCCTCGGAGCTCAGGCTGCTCGGTCCCAGTAGCCTGGGCGTGGCGAACCTGCGCGAGCGCCTGATCCTCACCGCCAACGCGGCCTTCACCGAGCCCGATCCGCCGGTCGGTGACGTCTTCGTGGCCTCACAGTCCGGCAGCGTCATCGGCGCCCTGCTGTCGCGGGGTGCGGAGATGGGCATCGGATTCGCGGGCCTGGTCTCCACCGGAGGCGAGGCCGATCTCAGCCTGGGCGAGGTCTGCATGGCGACGGTGGACGACCCGGCGGTGGCCAGCTACGCGCTGTTCCTCGAGTCCCTGCCCGACGTCGACGAGCTGCGGCGGTTCGCGGTGGCCGCGGCCGCCCGCGACCGGCCGATCGTCGCGTACAAGGTGGGCCGGTCCCGGGTGGTGAACGAGCTCACCCTGTCGCACACCGGCGTTCTGGCCGGCGACGACGCGACGGCGTCGGCCATCCTGGCCGATCTCGGCATCGTGCGCGTGGACACGTTCGAAGCGTTGCTGGAGGCGCAGGCCCTCGTCCGGCGGCTGCCGGCCGGCGGCCCACCCGCGCCGGACCGGCCCCGTGACCGGCCGCGCATCGGCGTCGTGACGACGACGGGCGGCGGTGCCGCGATGGTCGCCGACCAGCTCGCGGTGCGCGGGGCCGACGTGCAACCGCCGAGCGAGCGGACCCGGCGGCGTCTCCACGCCAGCGGCATCGAGGTCGACGGCGCACCGGTGATCGACCTGACCCTTGCCGGCGCCAGGTACGACGTTGTGAAGACCGCCCTCGACGTGCTCCTGAGCAGCGGCGACTTCGACCTGCTCATCGCGGTGGCCGGGTCCTCGGCCCGGTTCCAGCCGGAACTGGCGGTCCGCCCGGTCGTCGACAGCGCCGGCGCCGGAACGGCGCTGGCCGCCTTCGTCGTGCCGGCCGCTCCAGACGCGCTGCGAACGCTCCGGCAGTCGGGGGTGCCGGCGTTCAGGACGCCTGAGTCGTGCGCCGACGCCGTCACCGCTGCGCTGCGCCGGCGCGCGCCGCGTTCCGCGCCCCCGCGCGTCCAAGCCGGGAGTGAAGCCTCCCAGCTACATGCCACCAGGACGTTGACCGAGGACGGGTCGTACCAGCTGCTCGACCGGCTGGGCGTCCCGCACGTGCCCTGGGTGCTCGTCGACGTGGCCGCACCGCCGCCGGAGCTCCCGTTCGACGGTCCGGTAGCGGTCAAGGCGCGGGCGGCGAGCCTGCCGCACAAGTCCGACGCCGGCGGCGTGGTCCTCGACGTCGGCGACGCCGAGCGGCTGCGGCACGCGATCGACACCGTCGTGGCGAACGTGTCCGGGCACGCACCGGACGTCCACCTGCGCCACTGCCTCGTCCAGCCGATGGTCGCCGGTGTCGCCGAGGTGCTGCTCGGCTACCGCGTCGACGCCAGCGGCACGCCGGTCGTCGTTCTCGCCGACGGCGGGGTGGCCGCCGAGGTCCTGGGCCGGCGGAGCCTGCGAGTGGCGCCGGTGGACCTGCGCACGGCGCACGAGATGATCGACGAGATCGCCGCGTCCGACGTTCTCGGCGGGCACCGCGGCCGTCCCGCCGGTGACCGTGCGGCGCTCGCCGAGGCGGTGGTGGCGCTGTCCGGTGCCGGCGAGCTCCGCGGCCCGGCCGTGGTCGAGCTGGAGGCGAACCCCGTCGTCGTGCTGCCCGCGGGCCACGGCGTGGCCGCCGTCGACGCACTCGCCGTCCTGGCCGCGGAGGACAACGGGGAGGCACCGTCATGACGATCGGCCGGCCCGCCCACCAGCCGTCCACGACCTCGAACGACGGCACCGTCGCCGTGGCCCGGCACATCGCGGCCGCCGCCGAGCGGGAGCTGCCGGCGCCGACCGTGGCCGCGGCCAAACGCGCCGTCCTCGACGCGTTCGTCGCGATGATCAGTGGTTCCCGCCTGGAGGCCGGCCGGCTGGCGCGCCGCTATGTCGCCTCCTACGGGTCCCGCGGCGAGGCCAGTCTCGTCGGCGACGGCGGCTTGGTCCGTCCGGAGCTCGCCGCGCTCGCCAACGCGATGAGCGCGCACGCCGACGAGACCGACGACGTCCACGACCTGGCCCGGATGCACCCGGGCGCCAGCATCGTGCCGGCCGCGCTGGCCTTGGCCGAGACCGAGGCTCGCAGCGGTCGCGACCTGCTCCGGGCGGTCGTCCTCGGCTACGACGTGGGGTGCGCCGTCTCCGTCGCCGCGTGGGGCAGCCTGGAGGCGATGCAGAAGTCCTACCGGAGCCCGCACTCGCTGGCCCAGCCGTTCGGTGCCGCGGCCGCGGCGGCGAGCCTGGCCGGCCTGTCCCACGATCAGGTGGTCCACGTGCTGGCGTACGCGGCGGACCAGGCGTCGGGCTTCACCTCCTTCTACCGTGACGAGCGGCACCTGGAGAAGGCGTTCAGCTCGGCCGGGATGCAGGCACACAGCGGGGTGCGCGCGGTCGAGCTGGTGCGGCACGGTTTCACCGCCGTCGACGACGTCCTGGACGGGACGCCCAGCGTGTTCGACGTCTTCGGCGCCGGGGGCAGCGCCGCCGCGATGGTCGACGCGCTCGCCGGACAGCACTACGTGGAGCTCACCGACCTCAAGCGCTACCCGGTCGGGATGCCCATCCAGGCGGCCGCCGAGGCGACGGAGTACCTGCTCGCCGAGCGGCCGTTCGGCCCGGCCGACGTCGTCGCGCTCACCTGCCGGCTGCCGCCACACGGCGCGCGCATCGTGGACGGCCGCCACATGCCGGACATCCACCTGCAGTACGTGCTCGCCGTGATCGTCGCCGACGGCGGGCTCACCTTCGAGTCGGCGCACGATTATGCGCGGCGGCGCGGCGCGGATATCTCGGCGCTGATGGAGCGGATCGAGCTGCTGCCAGACCCCGGGCTCGACGGCGTGATCGACGGACACCTCTCCAGCCGGCGCGCGGTCGTCGAGGTGCGGTTGCGCGACGGCACCCGGCTCGAGCGGCGGGTGACGGCGGCCCGCGGCTCCCGACTGCGGCCCCTGGACTGGGACGAGGTGTGCGCGAAGGCGCGGCGAGTCCTGGGCGGCGGCATCGGGCCGGATGCCGTCGACGCCCTGTGCGCGGCAGTCGCCGGCCTCGAGCAGGTCGCGGACGTGCGGCAGCTTCGTCCGGTGCTGACCCCGGCACCACGGTGAGAGGAGTCCGACGATGAGGACGGTGCTGGTCACCGGAGCGGGACGCAACATCGGCCTGGCCGTGGCCCGGCAGCTGGCAGCGGCCGGGCACCGGGTGGCGCTGAACGCCCGGTCGGCGCAGGCCGTCGAGGCGGCGACCGAGGCGATCGTCGCCGACGGCGGCAGCGCGGTCGCCGTGCCCGGTGACGTCGCCGACGGGGCGGCGGTGCGCGCCGCCGTCGACCGGGCCGGGTCCGCGTTCGGCGAGGTCGACGTGCTCGTGCACTGCGCTGGCATCCGGGTGCATCGCGACTTCCTCGACCTGTCCGACGACGAGTGGAGCACGCCGCTGCGGGTCGGCCTGGACGGCGCGTTCCACTGCGCCCAGGCCGTGCTCCCGGCCATGGTGCGCGCCGGCTGGGGGCGCCTGGTGTTCGTCGCCGGTGTGTCCGGCCAGACCGGCGCCGCACACCGGGCCAGCGTCGTCACCGCGAAGGCCGGCCTCATCGGGCTCACCCGGGCGCTGGCGCTGGAGTTCGCCGCGACCGGAGTGACGGTCAACGCGATCTCCCCGGGCATGATCGACACCGAACGGGGTCCGTGGACCAGCCAGGGCGACCAGGCGACGACGGCCGCGCACTACGCCGGTCGCGTCGGGCGCATCCCGCTGGGACGCATGGGCCGCCTGGACGAAGTCACCGCGGCGGTCGAGTACCTGGTGTCCGAGCAGGCGGGGTTCGTCACCGGCCAGACGCTCAACGTCAACGGCGGCATGTACCTGGCCTGAGCGCTGCCCTCTCAGCTCTTCTCTATCGTCCGGCGTTCGAGCGCGTAGTGGGCGTCCAGGCCCATCACGTCCTCGATCTCCTGCCGGATCCGCACCATCTCCGCGGGCTCGTCGCTGGTGCGGCCGGTGCGCCGCCAGTGCCGCAGCGCCTCCTGGACCGCGCGGTACTGCGTCAGCGTGGCCAGGTGCGGGTTGCGGACCACCGAGTACCCCATCTCGGCCAGCTCCGCGGTGCTCGGGCGCGGCCGGCCCAGCCGGTTGCCTTCGCTGACGCCGTAGACGGTGGGCGCCGGCACGTCGCGTGGAACCCGGCGTGCCTCGTCGAGATCGTTCGGCCAGGCGTAGATCAGGTCCGCGCCCGCCTCGACGTAGCGGTGCGCCCGCCGGATGGCCTCGTCGTAGCCGTCGGTGGCCATCGCGTCGGTGCGGGCGACGATCACGAAGTCCGCGTCACGACGGGCCTCGACCGCGGCCTCGATCCGCTCCACCATCTCCTGGACCGGGACGATGTGCTCGATGCCCCGGTGGTAGTGCACGCGCTTGGGATACACCTGGTCCTCCAGGTGAATCCCGGCGATGCCGGCGCTCTCGAACTCGCGGACCGTGCGCTGGGCGTGGACCGGCGAGCCGAACCCGGCGCCGGCGTCCACCACCACCGGCACCCGGGCCGCCAGCACGATGCGTCGTGCGTGCTCCACGCATTCGGTCAGGGTGAGCAGCGGCTCGGCGGTCATCAGGTTCGCACCGAGCGCGTAGCCGCCCACGCCGACCATCGGGAAGCCGGCCTCCCTGGCGATCACGGCGGTCAGCGGGTTGTAGACGATCGGGCACGGGACCGTGCCAGCAGCGATCAGCTCGCGCAGCTGCCGGGTGTGGTTCATGGAGCCCTCCAGGTGTGCCGGCCGCGGCGGTATCTCCGGACGATTGTTAACTGTACACTGCTGACATTCGACGAACGGAGGCACTGTGGCCCTGAGCACGTCGCAGGTGATGGCGGAGTACATCAAGCGGGCCGGGGTCCCTTTCGTGTTCGGTTATCCAGGGACGTCGAACATCGAGTTCATGGAGGGTGCGCGGGTTCGGGGCATCGACACCGTGCTGGCCCGCCGCGAGGCGACGGCGGCCTTCATGGCCGAGGGCCTGGCCATGGCCACCGGACTGCCCGGGGTGTGCATCTCCACGCTCGGACCCGGCTCGTCGGCCCTGGTCAACGGGGTCGCCGCGGCGAACCTCGACCGGGTGCCGATGATCGCCATCAGCGGCCAGATCGGGTCGGCCCGGGAGCCGTACTTCACCCACCAGGTGCTCGACCACAACCAGCTGTTCGCGCCGATCACCAAGTGGGCCGGCCGGGTGGAGGCGGCGTCGGTCGGCACCGTCATGCGCAAGGCGCTGCGGCTGGCGACGGCCGAGCGACCCGGTGCCGTCCACCTCACCACCCATGCCGACACCGCGGGTCGCGAGGCCGACGACGACGTCGTACTCCCTCCGCTGCACGCCGGCGTGGCCGCGCCCGAGGTCCGGGCGAGTGAACCCGGGCTCGACCCGATCGCGGTCCTGCGCGACGCGCGCCGGCCGGTCGTGCTGGCCGGGGTGGCCGCCCTGCGCGCCGGCGCCGGTACCGCGCTCGTCCAGCTCGCCGGGGGAGCCGGGATCCCGCTGGTCGTCTCGCCGATGGCCAAGGGCGTCGTGCCCGAGGACGGCGAGTGGTTCGCCGGCGTCCTGGACATGGCGTGCAACCAGGTGGTCTGGGACCTGCTCGGCCAGGCCGACGTGATCCTCGCCGTCGGGTTCGACCCGGTCGAGCTGATCAAGCCGTGGCAGGTGCCGGCCCGAGTGATCCACGTGGACGCCGTGCCCAACACCGACCAGGTGTACCGGGCCGACATCGAGATCGTGGGCGCGATCGGGCCAGCCGTCCAGTGGTTCGCCGAGGAGTGCGCCGGCGTCGGGTACTGGCGGCACGACGAGGTCGCGGCCCACCGCGACCGCCTACGCGACGCCTACTACACCGGCCGGGTCGCGGGCCGGCTCAACCCGACCGACGTCGTTGACGTGGTGCGCGCCAGCGTGCCTCGCGAGACGATCGTCACCACCGACGTCGGATCGCACAAGCTGCTGGTCGGCCAGGGCTGGACCACGTACGAGCCGCGCACCAGCCTGATGAGCAACGGCCTGTCCTCGATGGGCTTCGCACTGCCCGGCGCGATCGGCGCGAAGCTGGCCGCGCCCGAGCGTCCCGTGGTGTGCACCGTCGGCGACGGCGGGTTCGCCATGGTGCAGGGCGAGCTGCGGCTCGCGGCGGCCCTGCGGCTCGGCATGGTGGTGGTCGTCTTCGTCGACGGCAGCCTCAACCGGATCGAGCTGAAACAGCTGCGACTGGGCTATCCCAGCACCGCCACGCGCATCGAGCGGACCGACCTGGTCCGGCTGGCCGAGTCGATGGACTGCTACGGCGTCCGGGCCACCAGCCGGGCCGAGCTGGAGAACGCGCTGGCCGCCAGCCCGATCGCCGGTCTCGACCGGCCGCTGCTCATCGAGGCGGCCGTCGACCCGGCCCAGTACGAGTCCCAGTTCTGAGATGACCGGCCTCCAGACGACCGCCCCACCGCTGCTGCGAGCCGCCCAGTGGGCGATCCACCAACGAGTGACCGGACTGGACGCGGAGACCGCACACGACCTCACCCGGGCCACGGTCGACTGGTTCGCCGCGACCGTGGCCGGCCACGACGCCGAGCCGGTGCGGATCCTGCGGACGGCGCTGAGCGAGGACTGGTCGGCGGGGCGATCCGCGCTCGTGCCGTCCGGCGAGCGCGTTCCGGTCCGGACGGCCGCCCTGCTCAACGCGTCCGCCGCCCATGCCGCGGAGCTCGACGACATCTACCGTGAGGGCCTGTTCCATCCGGGCGCCTCGACCGTGGCCGCCGCGCTCGCCGTCGGACAGGCACGCGCGCGCAGCGGGACCGACATGCTCACCGCGATCGGCACCGGCATCGAGATCGCCACCCGGGTCGCCGCTGCCCTGCAGCCGGCGCACTACCGGCACTGGCACACCACGGGGACGGTCGGGCCGATCGGCGCGGCCGCGGCGGCCGCCTTGCTGTCCGGCGGCGACGCCGACGCACTCGCTCACGCCATGGCCACGGCGACGACTCTGGGCAGCGGGCTGCAGCGGGCGATGCACCAGGGCTCGATGAACAAGCCCCTACACGCCGGGCACGCCGCCGAGGCCGGCGTCCTCGCCGGGCAGGCGGCCGTGCGGGGCCTGCGCGGCGCGCTCGACGTGCTCGACGGGCTCGGCGCCGCGACCGCGGACGGGCCGGACTGGTCGGGCACGTTCGACGACCTCGACACGGTGCGCAACGCCGCGGCGCTCTCGGTGAAGGCACATGCCTGCTGCGGCCACATCTTCGCGCCGATCGACGCCGCCGTGGCGCTGCGCGACGAGCACGGCATCGACCCGGCGTCGGTCGAGCACGTCGAAGTCGCCACGTACGGGGCCGCGCTCCGGGTGGCCGGCAACCCCCGGCCACGGACCCGCCACGAGGCACAGTTCAGCATCGCCTTCTGCGTCGCCACCGCGCTAACGTACGGCGAGGTCCCGCTGGCGGCCTTCACACCGCAGCGGCTCGGGTCGGTTCCGCTGCGCGACCTGGCCGCCCGCGTGGAGCTGGCCGTCGACCCGGGCTCGGAGGCGGACTTCCCGGGCCGCCGCGGTGCCCGGGTGCGGGTGCGGCTGCGCGACGGCCGCGTCGTCGAGCACCGTGCGCCGACCCGCCGCGGCGACCCGGACGCCCCGCTGAGCGACGACGACCTGCGGGAGAAGTTCGACACCTACGTCGAGCCGGTCCTCGGCGCGGCCCGGGCGAGCGAGCTGGCCCGGCGGTTGTGGTCGCTCGCCGAGACCGACGACGTCACCGGCCTGGTGGACCTGCGGGAGGTGCGGTCATGAACAGTGCGGTGGTCGGCCTGATCGGCGCCGGGGAGGCCGGGCGGGCCTTCGGCGGCGGCCTGGTCGCCGAGGCAGGCGTCGGGGTCCTGGCCTACGACGCCGCGTTCGACGCGGACGTCGACGCGGCGGCGGGCGGCCGCGCCCGCGATGCGGCACGAGCCGCCGGCCTGGAGCCGGTCACCGGCCCGGCCGAGATCGCTCGCGGGACCGACGTGGTGTTCTCGTTCGTAACCGCCGCCTCCGCCGAGGCGGTGGCGCGCTCGCTGGCACCGCACCTGACCTCCCGCCACGTCGTCGCCGACGCCAACTCCGCCTCGCCCGCCCTGATGGAGCGCATCGCCGGCATCGTGGAAGCCACCGGCGCGGCATTCGCCGACGTCGCGGTGATGGCCGCGGTTCCGCCGCACCGGCACCGGGTGCCGCTGCTGGCCAGCGGGGCCGGCGCGGACCCGCTGATGTCGTGGGGCGCCGGCCTCGGCCTGGACATCGCCCGCATCGACGGCCCCGCGGGCGCGGCGAGCAGCGTCAAGATGCTGCGCAGCCTGCTCGTCAAGGGCGTGGAGGCGCTGGTCCTGCAGACCGGGCTGGCCGCGGCCAAGTACGGCGTCCTGGACCGGGTCCTCGACTCCATGGGTGACCTGCCCTTCCACGACTGGCGGGTGCTGGCGGACTACCTGATCGGCCGCACCGCCGTGCACGGCGAGCGGCGCGGACACGAGCTGCTGGAGGTCGCGGCCACACTGCGCGCCCTCGACGTCGACGCCGGCCTCGCCGAGGCGGGGGCGCGCGCCCTGCTCGCCGCCGGACGCGAGGAGCGGCTGCGCGCCGCCGCGACTACCGATCCGGCGCCGGACCGGCACACGATGCTCGCCGCGCTGACCGCACCACGAAGCCCTCACGACCTGACGAAGGAGTGACAGATGTCGGTGATGTTCGAATGACCGGTCCGGCGACCCGGCTGGGCCTCCTGCACGGCGACGGCATCGGCCCGGAGATCGTGCCGGCCACGGTCCTCGTCGTGGAGGCCGCGGTGGCCGCCGCCGGCTGCGCCCCGATCGAGTGGATCGAGCTGCCGACCGGGTGGCGAGGACTCGAGGAGGCGGACTCCACGCTGCCCGAACACACCCACCGGACCCTGGCCGAGCTGCCCGGCTGGATCACCGGGCCGCACGACAGCTCGGCCTACCCGCAGCCGTGGCGCGGCCGGCTGAGCCCGCACGGCGCGCTGCGGCAGCGCTTCGAGCTGTACGCCAACCTCCGCCCCGTCCGGGTGCTGCCCGGGGTGAAGCCGGTGGTCGAGGGCATCGACGTGGCGTTCGCCCGGGAGAACACCGAGGGGTTCTACTCCGACCGGGCGGTGGTCGCCGGCACCGGCGAGGTGATGCCCACGGCCGACGTGGCGCTGAACATCGGTGTCTTCACCCGGCGGCGGGCGACGCAGATCGCCCACGCCGCGTGCCGGCTGGCCAGGCAGCGCCGCGGGCGGGTCACCGTCGTGCACAAGGCGCACGTCCTCGCCCTGACGATGGGCCTGTACCTCGACGTCGCCCGCGAGGTCGCTGCCACCTACCCGGACGTGGTGCTCGACGAGGTGCACGTGGACGCCGCCACCGTCCATCTCGTGCGTGACCCGGGACGGTTCGACGTGCTGCTCACCGAGAACATGCACGGCGACATCCTGTCCGACCTGGCCGGCGAACTCGCCGGAGCGCTCGGGATGTCGCCGTCGCTCAACGCCGGGGACGACAAGGCGATGGCACAGGCCGCGCACGGCTCGGCACCCGACATCGCCGGCCGCGGCGTCGCGAACCCCATCGGCCTGATGCTCTCCGCGGAACTGCTGCTGCGCTGGCTCGACGACAACGGCCACGGCGAGGGCCTGGCCGCGGCGGCCGACCTCCTGCGTGGCGGCGTCGAGGAGCGGCTCGCCGCCGGCCGGGGCACCCCCGACCTGCGTGGACCGGACACGACCGCAGGGTTCGCCGAGGCCGTCGCGGCGCGGATCACCTCATGGTCGGACTCCGGCGCAGCGCCGGGACCGCCCACCACGTCACCATCGCCAGCACCACGAGCACCCCGAGGTTGACCACCAGACTGCCGCCGCCGACGGCCAACGCGATCACCCAGTCGCGCCGCCGGCGCAGGCTGGCCAGCAGCCGGACGTGCCACAGCGCCGCCGTCACCAGCAGTGCCACCAGCACCGGGATCGGGAAGGCGCCCGCCCGCCGGGCGAAGTCGGCGCCGAGCACCACGCCGACGACCAGCAGGCCGGCACCGGCGATCGCCGGAGTGGATCCGATCCGTCCGCCGAACCGGTGGTGCGCGGACACCCCGCCGGAGCCGTGACACATCGGCATCCCGGCCGCCAGCCCGGACAGGAGGTTGCCGGCGCCGACGGTCAGCGCGAGCCGGCCGGTGCGGACCCGGCCGGCGCGCGGCCCGAAGTAGTGCCGCGCCGCGTCCGCGGTGGCGATGCAGGAGCTGGTCACGGTGAGCGGCGCCTGCGGGACGACCAGGAGCACCGCGGCCAACCCGAACGACTCCAGCGTGAGCTCGGGCAGATCCACCGCGGCCGGGCCCCACGTGGTCCCGTCCGGGGTGGACACGGCGACCACGACGACGGCCGCGGCCATCGCCAGCGCCAGGCCGGCGCGCGGCCAGCGGACGAACACCGCCACCAGCACGGCGGCGCCCACCGCCGTCACCAGCGGCGACGGCGGTGCGGTGAAGGCCGCGGCGGGATGGGCGACCAGCCCGTACGCGACCTTGGCCAGCGCCAGGCCGACGGCGAGCTGGACGCCGCGCACCACCGCCAGCGGCACGAGCGGCGCCAGCCGGTCCAGCAGCCCGGTCAGGCCGAGCAGCACGAACAGCGCGCCGATGGTCAGCGCACCCGCCGCGATGACGGGAGCCGGCAGCTCGGACGCGATCGCCAGCGCCGTCATCGCCTTCATCGGCTGGACGGGAACCGGCACCCGGTAGACGAACGCCACGAGGAGGTACAGCAGGCCGGCGCAGACCAGCACGGCGGTCGCGGACAGGCCGTTCACCACGACGAGCATCACGGCGATGGGGAGGAAGATGCCCAGGTCAGCGGTTGCCGCGACGGCGGACTGCCACCATGCGGGCCGGTCGGCTCCCGCGAGGGCCTCCGCCATCGCGACCTCCGTTCTCCGCGTCAGACGAGAACAGTAGACCAGGCTATTGTTGACAGTCTACCGATCACCTCGTACGGTCTCGGTACCACACGATCTACGGACCGAGGGGAGCTTTGATGACGTCGCCACCGGCCCAGGGACGCGAGCTCCTCTACGTCGCCAACATGCACGGAGGCGACCTGACCGTCATCGACCTGACCGACTTCACCGTCGTCGACACCGTCGCCATGGAACGCGTCCAGGTCGACGGCCAGCCCATGGCGATGCAGGTCGACTCGCTGTGGCCGGCGCCGGACGGCGCGACGATGTACGCCAGCCGGTACCCCGCGCCCCTCGGCAAGGAGCGCGGCGACACCCGCCTGCCCGGCGACCTGGCGGCGTTCCGCACCGGCACCCACGAGCTGCTCTGGACGCTGCCCCTCAGCGGCCAGCCGAACCACATCAGCGCCTCGCCCGACGGGGGCCGCGTCTACGTGCCGATTCGCGATCGCAGCTACGTCGAGGTGGTCGACGTGGGCAAGCAGGCCTCCATCGCACGGGTGCCGTGCGGCTGGGGTCCGCACGGCACCGAGATCTCCTCCGACGGCTCGCGGCTCTACGTCGGCACCATTTGGGGCCACACGCTGTCGGTCATCGACACCGAGCGCCTGGAGTGCGTGCAGCGCGTCCACCTGGGCGAGTCGGTCCGGCCGTTCGTCGTCACGCGCGACCGGCGCACGGCCTACGTCCAGCTCTCCCGCCTGCACGGGTTCAGCGTCGTCGACCTGGCGCGGGGCGCGACGTCTGCGACGGTCCACCTGCCTCGGCTGCCCGCCGGCGTCGAGGTGCCGCACAAGGTCGGCTACACCGTCAACCACGGCATGCGGATGCTCTCGGACGAAAGCACGCTCTACGCGGCCGCCAGCATCGCCGACTACATCGCCGTCTACTCGCTGCCGGAGCTTCGGCTGAGGTCCCAGATCGCCACCGGCAGGGAGCCGGCCTTCGTCAAGGTCAGCCTCGACGAGCGGTTCCTGTGCGTCCCGAACCGGAAGGACGGCACGGTCTCGATCTTCAGCATCGAGGACGAGACGGAGGCGGCACGGGTGAGCGCGGGCGACTACCCGAACCGGATGGCCTCGATCCTGGCCCGCGAGCCCGTATGAACGAGAGGGGACGCATGACGAACGACGACCGCGTGATCGTGGTGGGTGCGGGCAACGCCGCCATGGTCGCCGCGCTGGCCGTGCACGACACGGGCGCGCCGGTGACCATGCTGGAGGCGGCCCCGCGGGCGGAGCGAGGCGGCAACAGCAGGTTCGCCGGTGCCACGTTCCGCTTCGTCCACGAGGGCATGGCGGCGCTCGAACCGCTGCTCGACGCGTCGTCCCACGAGTTGGTCCCGGTGTCGAGGGTGGAGGCCTACAGCCGGGCCGACTACCTCCGCGACCTCATGGACACCTCCAGTGGCCGGATGGTGCCCGAGCTCGCCGACGTGCTCCTCGACGAGAGCTACCCGACGATGACGTGGATGCGCGACAAGGGCGTGAAGTGGGAGCTGGCCACGCGCAAGTTCGTCGACAAGGACCAGCTGAGCGAGGCCCAGCCGTACACGCTGCCGCCGGGCGGGGCGGTCCGCGCCGTTCACGAGGGCATCGGCCTGACCGACGACCTGTTCGCGGCCGTCGAGGCGGCCGGCATCGACATCTGGTACGACTCCCCCGCGCACGAGCTGGTCACCGAGGGGTCCACCGTGCTCGGGGTCCGCGTCCGGCGCAGCGACGAGTTCGTGACGCTGCACGGCACGGTGATCCTGGCCTGCGGCGGGTTCGAGGCCAACCCGGAGATGCGGCTGCGCTACCTCGGACCCGGCTGGGACCTGGTCAAGGTGCGCGGCTCGCGCTTCAACAAGGGCACCATGCTCGACCAGGCGCTGCGTGCCGGCGCCCAGGCGATCGGGCACTGGGGCGGCTGCCACGCCACCCCCGTCGCCGCCGACGCACCAGCGGAGGGCGACCTCGCCATCACCGACCAGACCGGCCGGCACTCCTACCCGTACGGCCTGCTGGTCAACGCCCTCGGCCAGCGCTTCGTCGACGAGGGCGAGCAGTACTACATGAAGACCTACGCCAAGACCGGTGCCGCGATCCGGGCGCAGCCGCGGGCCTGGGCCGCGCAAGTGTTCGACCAGAAGACGCTGCGCTACCTCCAACCCCGCTACCGGACCCAGGAGCCGGTGACCGGCGACACGATCGACGAGCTCGCCGCCGCGCTCGGCGTCGCCCCAGCGGCACTGCGCGCAACCGTCGAGGCGTACAACGAGGCTGCTCCCGACGACGCCGCCGCCTTCGACCCCACGATCGAGGACGGCCTGGCCACCTCGGGCGTCGTGCCGCCGAAGAGCAACTGGGCGCTGCGCCTGGACTCGCCGCCGTTCGTCGCCTACCCGGTGACCGCCGGCATCACGTTCACCTACGGCGGGCTGCGCGTCGACCCCGAGGCCAGGGTCCTGGACAACGAGGGCCGCCCGATGCCCGGACTCCTCGCCACCGGCGAGATCACCGGCGGGTTCTTCTACGACAACTACCCGGCCGGCGCCGGCCTGATGCGCGGTGCGGTCTTCGGCCGCCGGGCAGCGGCATCGGCCGTGGCGGCACTGGGAGGCCGGTCGTGACCCTCACCGGCCAGCTCGTCGAGCACGTGCGGGCACTCGACTACGACCGCATACCGCAGGCGGCCCGCGAGGTGGCCCGGCACGTGTTCCTCGACGGCGTCGGCGTCACCCTGGCCGGCGCCACCGAGCCCCTGGGGGTCGGGCGGCTCGTGACCGACTACGTCCGCGAGCTGGCCGGGGCTCCCCAGGCCACGGTGATCGGCGGCGGCTTCCGCACGTCGATCACCGACGCCGCCTTCGCCAACGGCACCCTGGCGCACGCGCTGGACTACGACAACACGTGGTACCCGATGAACCACCCGACCTCGCCGACGCTGCCGGCCATCCTGGCCATCGCCGAGCACTACGGGCACTCCGGGCGGGACTGCCTGACCGCCCTGGTTGCGGCGTTCGAAGTGCAGTCGCGGCTGCGGATGGCCAGCACCGGCCTGCACACCGGGCGCGGCTACCACAAGCCGGGGACGACCGGCCTGATGGGCGCGGTTGCCGCCGGGGTCAAGCTGTTCGGGCTCGACGCGACGCAGGCCGCGATGGCGTTCGGGATCGCGGGCTCGCGGGTGGGCAGCCTGAGCCTGAACACCGGGACGATGACCAAGTCCAGCCACTCCGGCCACGCCGCGCGGATGGGCCTGGAGTCCGCGCTGCTGGCCGGCCGCGGCTGGACCGCGACACAGGACGTCTTCGGCCCGCAGGGCTACTTCGACACGCTGCTGCGCGACGAGCAGGAGCCGCACCTCCTGGTCGAGGGCTTCGCCGACCCGCTGCGGATGGTCGACCCCGGCGTCGGGTTCAAGAAGCACCCGTCCAACTACTTCACCCACCGCCCGATCGACGCCGCCCTGGCCATCCGCGGGCGCCCGGAGTTCGACGCGAGCGCGGTCGAGTCCGTCGTGGTCACCTTCCCCGAACTGCACTACGTCGACCGGCCGCGGCCGGAGACCGGCCTGGACGGCAAGTTCTCCGTCCAGTACACGACCGCCGTCGCACTGCTCGACGGGCGCGTCACCATCGACTCGTTCACCAACGAGCGCCGCTTCGCCGCCGACGTCGAGGCGTTTCTCCCCAAGGTGACGATCCGGTTCGACCCGAGCATCCCCACGGAGTTCCTCGACCTGCACGTCGTGGTGACGGTCGAGCAGGCCGGGGGCGTCGAGCTGACGGAACGGGTCGACCAGCTGACGGGCATGCCCGGGGTCCCGCTGACCAGCGCACAGCTGATGGAGAAGTTCACCGCCTGCGCGGGCCGCGTGCTGGCGGCCGACGCCGTCGGCGAGCTGGCCGGCCTGCTGGAACGGATCGACGAGCTTCCCGGCGTCAGCGGGGTGATGGACCTCGCCCGGGGCGACGGCGCGGCGCAGGGTGCCGCACCCGCCGGACGGAAGGCGGGCCGATGACCGCACACGGCGCCACTGGTTGGTGGGACGTGCTGGGCCGGCTGACAGTGATCGATCTCGCGCACGAGCTGCATCGCGGCATGCCCGTCTCGCCCAACCATCCCGCTTTCGACCTGGCGCTGCAGCGACGTCACGGCGACATCGTGCGGGCCGACGGCGGCTCGTCGGCGAACGAGCTCATCGTCACCGGTGGCCACGTCGGCACCCACGTCGACGCCCCGGCCCACATCTCGCAGGACGGCCTGCTGCACGACGGCACGCCCGCAGCCGACGTCCAGACCAACCGCGGCTTCACCCGGCTGGGCATCGACGAGTTCGCGCCGATGGTCGGGCGCGGCGTCCTCCTCGA
This sequence comes from Jiangella asiatica, assembly GCF_004349065.1. Taxonomy (GTDB): domain Bacteria; phylum Actinomycetota; class Actinomycetes; order Jiangellales; family Jiangellaceae; genus Jiangella; species Jiangella asiatica. The sequence goes on along the minus strand of NZ_SMKZ01000030.1, from coordinate 11,089 downwards.
CGTCGCGGCCACCCACGGCCTCGACGTCCTGCCGCCCGGCTACGAGGTCACCGCCGCGGACCTCGAGGCCGCGGAGGCGGCAGCCGGTGTCGAGGTACGGCCGGGCGACGCCGCCCTGATCCGCACCGGGTGGTCCGCGCTGTGGCCGGAACGGGAGTTCGTCGGCGCCGAGGACGGCGCTCCCGGGCCGGGACCGGACGCCGCGCGCTGGCTGGCCGAGCGGCGGGTGCGCGTTGCCGGCGGCGAGACGATCGCCTTCGAGACGGTCCGGCCCGGCACCGGGCACTCCGTGCTGCCCGTGCACCGAGTGCTGCTGGTCGAGCACGGCATCAACATCGTCGAGGTCATGGACCTGCGCCCGATCGCCGCCGCCGGCGTGCACGAGTTCGGGTTCGTGCTGGCGCCGCTGAAGATCCGCGGTGCGACCGGCTCGCCGGTGCGGCCCCTGGCGCTCGTGCCGGGCCGCGCCGCGCCCGAAGGTGACGTGGACCGATGACGGCGGAGGTCACCGGCCCGCTGGCCGGGCTGCGCGTGCTCGACGTCTCGACCATCCTGGCCGGCCCACTGGCGTGCCAGATCCTCGGTGACTACGGCGCCGAAGTGATCAAGATCGAGCACCCGCGGTTCGGCGACGGGCTGCGTCACCACGGGCACGCCAAGGACGGCGTGCCGCTGTGGTGGAAGGTGATCTCCCGCAACAAGCGCACCGTCGGGCTGTACCTCGGCGACCCCGACGGCGCGGAGATCTTCCGCGCCCTGGCCGCCACCGCCGACGTCGTCGTCGAGAACTTCCGTCCCGGGAAGCTGGAGAGCTGGGGGCTGGGCTACGACCGGCTCAGCGCCGCCAACCCCGGGCTGGTCCTCGCGCGGGTCACCGGCTTCGGGCAGCGCGGGCCGTACCGCGACCGCCCCGGCTTCGGCACCCTCGCCGAGTCCATGAGCGGGTTCGCGGAGATCACCGGCCAACCAGACGGGCCGCCCACGCTGCCCCCGTTCGGGCTGGCCGACGGGATCGCCGGCATGGCGGTCGCCGCGGCCGTCACGATGGCCCTGTACCACCGCGACGCACACGGTGGCCGTGGCCAAGTGATCGACCAGAGCATCCTCGACCCGATCGTCACCGTGCTGGGCCCGCAGCCCACCTGGTACGACCAGCTCGGCATCGTGCAGCGGCGCACCGGGAACCGGTCGGGCAACAACGCTCCTCGCAACACCTACCGGACCAAGGACGGCCGCTGGGTCGCCATCTCGACCAGCGCGACCGTCATCGCCGAGCGGGTCATGCGCCTGGTGGGCCACCCCGAGGTCATCGACGAACCGTGGTTCCGCAGCGGGCGGACACGGGCCGAGCACGCCGACCTCCTCGACGGCTACGTCGGCGACTGGCTGGCCGAGCGGACCAGGGACGAGGCCGTCGACGCGTTCGAGCGCGCCGAGGCCGCCATCGCGCCGGTCTACGACGTCGCCGAGCTCATGGCCGACCCGCACGTCCAGGCCGTGGACATGGTCACCTCGGTGCCCGACGACGACCTGGGCACGGTCCGCATGCAGAACGTCCTGTTCGGCCTGTCCGAGACCCCGGGCTCGATCCGCTGGACCGGCCGCCGGCTCGGCGCGGACACCGACGACGTGCTCGGCGGAGAGCTCGGCGTCCCGGCCGACCGCCTCGCCGCGCTCCGGGAGCGTGGTGTCGTTGCCTGAGCCCGCCCACCGCAGCTACCTGTTCGCACCGGGGTCGAACACGCGCATTCTCGGCAAGGTCCTCGACGCCGGCGCCGACGCCGTCGTCCTCGACCTCGAGGACGCGGTGGCCGCCACCGACAAGGCGTCCGCCCGATCCGCCGTCGCCGACCTGGTCCGCGACCGCGCCCGCGGTGCGCCGTGCGCCGTCCACGTGCGGATCGACCGCGACGCCGCGGGCCACTCGACCACCGACGTCGACGCCGTCGTCCACCCCGGCCTGGCTGCCCTGCGGCTGCCGAAGTGCACCGGCCCGGACGCCGTGCGGGCGGTCGACCACCAGGTCACTGCGCTGGAGCGCGAACGAGGCATCCCGGCCGGCACGATCCGGCTCTACCCCACGATCGAGTCCGCGGCAGGCGTCCTCGCCGCGGGCGCGATCTCGCGGTCCAGCCCTCGGGTGGCCGCACTCGTGTTCGGTTCGGTCGACTTCGCCGCCGACCTGGGGCTGCCCGACCTCGCCGACGACGACGCCACCCTGCTGGCCCGCTCCACGCTTGCGCTGCAGAGCCGGGCGGCCGGGATCGGGCGCCCGGTGGACGGCGCGTTCACCGACCTCGCCGACGAGCAGGGCCTGCGGCGGGCGGCCACGCGAGCGCGCCGGCTGGGGTTCGCCGGCAAGTCGGCGGTCCACCCCACACAGCTGCCGGTGCTGCACGAGATCTTCACGCCGTCGCCGGCCGAGATCGCCCGGGCGCGGGCGATCGTCGCGGGCCTGGACGACGACACCGCGACGGCCGTCGTCGGGGGCGCCTTCGTCGACGCGGCCGTCGTCGCGCAGGCGCGACGGATCCTCGCCACGGCCAGAGAGCCTTCGGAAGGGGCGAATCGGTGACCGAACATCCGGACCTCACTCCGGTACAGCGGCTGGCCGCCTTCGCGGTCCGGTGCCGGCGCGACGGCGTGCCCGACGACGTCGCGCGCAGCGTCCGCACCCGGGTCGCGGACACGCTCGGCGTCAGCGTCGCCGCACAGCGCCTGGCGACCAGCCGTGCCGCCGTCGAACACGTCCTCGACCAGGGCGGGACGGCGCAGGCCAGCGTCATCGGCCGCGCCCAGCGGGTACCGGCCGCGCAAGCCGCGTTCGCCAACGGCGTCCTCGCCCACTCCCTCGACTATGACGACACCCACCTGCCGTCGGTGCTGCATCCCAGCGCCGTCGTCGTCCCGGCCGCGCTGGCGGTGGCGCAGGCGCACGGATCGAGCGGCGCCGAGCTCACCGCCGCCGTCGCGGCCGGGCTGGAGATCTGCGTCCGCCTCGGGATGGCCGGGTACGACCGCGAGACCCGCAACTCGGTGTTCTTCGAGTACGGCCAGCACGCGACGTCCATCTGCGGGACGGTGGGCGCCGCGGCCGCGGCGGCCGTCCTGCTCGGCGGCGACGACGACACCGTGGCGCACGCGATGGCCGTCTCCGCGAGCTTCGCCTCGGGGGTCATCGAGGGCAACCGCACCGGCGGCACGGTGAAGCGCACACACTGCGGCTGGGCGGCACACGGCGGCGTGACCGCCGCACAGCTCGCGGCGCGTGGCTTCACCGGCCCGCCGACCATCCTGGAGGGGCGGTTCGGGTTCTTCCAGGCGTTCCTGAAGGGCCGGTTCGACCCCGCTCCACTCGTGGACGGGCTTGGCCAGCAGTGGGAGGTCCCGGGCATCTTCATCAAGCCCTACCCGGCCAACCACTTCACCCACGCGGGCATCGACGCGGCCATCACGCTGCGCGAGGGCGGGCTGCGCCCGGACGACGTGGAGTCCGCCGTCCTGGGCACCGCCGCGCACAGCGCACGCACCATCGGTCAGCCGATCGAGCTCAAGCGCCGCCCGGTCACGGGCTACCAGGGCCAGTTCAGCGGGCCCTACACCGTCGCCGCGGCGCTGTTCGGCGGCGGCGGCCTGGGGCTGGGGCTCGACGACTTCACCGACGAGCTGGTCGCCGACCCCGCACGGCGTGCCCTGATGGAACGCATCGACGTGGTCGCCGACCCCGAGTGCGACGCGATCTTCCCCGACCAGTTCCCGGCCGTGCTGCGGGTACGCACCCGCGGCGGCCGGGAGCTCGAGGAGCGGGTGCTGACGACGCGCGGCGGGCCGGCCCGCCCGCTCAGCGACGACGAAATCCGAAGCAAGCTGCGCGACAACGTCACCGGCCTCGTGGACCCGGCCGCCGCCGCCACCCTCGCCGACGTCGTGACCCGTCCCGACGGGCTGGACTCGTTGGCCACGGTGATGGAGGCCACGGTCAGCACGGTGCCGATCCCCTGACCGCCTCACACCCACTGGAGGTCACGTGCCCGTCATCGAACCGGGCGAGCTCGACGAGTGCCTGCGCGAGATCTACCTGGCGGTCGGTGTGCCTCCTGAGGAGGCCCGAATCGTCGCCGCCCACCAACTCGAGGCTTCCCTCACCGGCCACGACTCGCACGGAGCGGTGCGGACACCGACCTACGTCCGGCTGATCGAGCAGGGCCGCATCGTGCCGGGGGCGACTCCCGAGGTGCTGCGGGAGCATCCGGCGTCACTGCTGGTCGACGGGCACTGGGGCCTCGGCTTCGTGGTCACCGAACGCGCCATGGAGCAGGCGCTGGAGAAGGCCCGGACGGTGGGCGTGGCCGCGCTCTCCGTCCGCCGGCAGGGCCATGTCGGCCGCCTCGGCCATTACACCGGCCGGGCCGCGGAGGCGGGCATGGCCGCCATGATGATGGCCGACTCCGGCCGCGGACCGAAGGGCGTCGTCCCATTCGGAGGCTCCGACGCTCGGCTCGGCACCAACCCCATCTCCATCGCGCTGCCCGCCGACGTCCCTGGGAACGTCGTCGTCGACATGGCCACCAGCGCGGTGGCCGGCGGGAAGGTCAGGTTCGCGCACGGCGCGGGGCGGCAGGTGCCGGCCGGCTGGCTGGTCGACCGCAACGGCGAACCGACCACCGATCCGGGCGCCTACCTCGACGGCGGCGCGCTGATGCCGCTGGGCGGCGACCAAGGGCACAAAGGCTACGGGCTGTCGTTCGCCGTCGAGTCGTTGGCCGCGGTGCTCTCCGGGATCGGTTACGGCGCCGACCCGGCCGGTTTCCCCAACGACGGCATCCTGATGGTGTTGGTCAACATCGCGATGTTCCGCTCGCTGCCGGAGTTCCGGCAGGAGATGGCCGAGTTCGCCGGCTACGTCAAGGCGTCGCCACCCGCACCGGGCTTCGACGAGGTGCTGTACCCAGGCGAGATCGAGCAGCGACGCCGGCGGGAACGGCTGGCCGCCGGCATCGAGGTCCCGGAGAAGATCTGGCAGCAGCTGCAGGCCATGCGCCGGCGCGGGTGAGGAGGCCGACCATGCCCTCGTGCCGGCTGTACCCCACCGCCGACCCGGCGCTGCGCCCCGCCCTGGTGGAGCGCGGCCGGGCGCTGCCGACATCCGTCCTCTCCGACCAGTTGGAACGCTTCGGCGCCGTGCGAGGCTTGTTGCCGCTCCTCGGACGGGCGCCGGATACTCGGCTGGCCGGGCCGGCGCTCACCGTCCGCACCCGGCCCGGGGACAACCTGGCCGTCCACCTGGCGATCGACCTGGCCGAGCCCGGCGACGTGCTGGTGGTCGACGCGGGAGCCTTCGTCGATCGGGCGGTCATGGGCGAGATCGTGTACCGCCACGCCGTGGCCCGCGGTATCGCCGGTGTCGTCGTCGACGGCGCCGTACGCGACGGCGCGGACATCGCCCGCGGTCCGGTCCCGGTCTTCTGTCGCGGCGTCACCCACCTCGGTCCGTCCCGGCACGGTCCCGGCGAGGTCCGCGGTCCGGTCGCCGTCGGCGGCGCCGTGGTGCAGGCCGGCGACCTCGTCGTGGGTGACGCCGACGGCCTCGTGGTCGTGCCACGTGAGCGCGCCGACGAGGTGGTCGGCGCCGGCGAGGCGGCGTTCGCCGGCGAAGCGGACCAGCTGGCGGCCGCCGACCGGGGCGCGCTCGACCGCTCCTGGCTCGGCGCCGTCGAGGTGGTCGAGGTCGATCGAGCACGCGGCTGAGAAGGGGGCGCAGTGAACGGGGAACGCGTCGACGTGGTGGTCGTCGGCTCAGGAAACGCCGGGATGACGGCAGCACACGCCGCGGCCGAGCGGGGCCGGTCCGTCGTCGTCCTGGAGCGGGCGCCCTGGGGTGAGCACGGCGGCAACAGCTACTACACCGCCGGCGCGACCCGGGTCGCCCACGGTGGCCTCGACGACCTGCTCCCGCTCATCGACGCCGACGACCGGCTCCCGCTCACTGTCGTCCCGGCCTACCCGGCCGAGGAGTACCTCGCCGACCTCGAGCGGCTGACCGACGGTCGCGGCGACCCCGAGCTGGCCGAGGTGCTGGTGGCCGAGAGCCTGGACACGGTGCGCTGGCAGCACCGGCTGGGCCTGCGGTTCCGGCTGATGTACGAGCGCCAGGCCTACCCGCTGCCCGACGGCGGCTACCGGTTCTGGGGCGGCCTGCACATCGGCAACACCGGCGGCGGCGTCGGCATGATCGCCGACCACCTGCGCACGGCCGGCGGGCTCGGCGTCCGGGTGCGCTGTGGTCACCACGTCACCGGCCTGCTCGGCGATGCTCGTGGGGTGACCGGTGTCTCGGTCCTGGTCGACGGCGAGCCGACGCGGATCGAGGCCGAGTCGGTGATCGTGGCCGCCGGCAGCTTCGAGGCCGACCCCGAGCTGCGGGCCAGGCACCTGGGCGCGGGCTGGCGGCACGCCGTCGTGCGCGGTACCCCGCACAACCGCGGCGACCTGATCGAGCAGGCCGTCGCCCTCGGTGCGCTACGGGGCGGGGACTGGGCCAGTGCGCACGCCGTCCAGTGGGACGCCGGCGCACAGCACAACTCCGGGAACCGCGAGCTGACCAACCGGTTCACCCGGCAGAGCTACCCACTCGGCATCATCGTCGACGCCGCCGGCGAGCGGTTCGCCGACGAGGGCGAGGACTTCCGCAACTACACCTACGCCAAGCTCGGCCGCGAGATCCTCACCCGGCCCGGTGGCGTCGCCTTCCAGCTGTTCGACGCCACGACCCGGCCGATGCTGCGCACGGAGGAGTACGAGATGCCCGGTGTCTCGCACATCGAGGCCGACACCCTGCCAGAGCTCGCCCGTCGGGCGGGCATCGACGCGGACCGCCTGGTCGCGACGGTGACCGCGTTCAACGACTCCATCGACGAGGAGGTGCCCTTCGATCCCACCGTCCTGGACGGCCGGCGCGCGTCGACGACGCCGCCGAAGAGCAACTGGGCCGTGGCCCTGCGTACGCCGCCGTTCCACGCCTACCCGGTCGCGTGCGGCATCACCTTCGCCTTCGGCGGCCTCGCCGCGACGACCCGAGGACAAGTGCGCCGCGAGGGCGGCGGCATCGTCCCCGGCCTCTTCGCCGTCGGCGAGGCCCTGGGCGGCCTGTTCAGCGGCAACTATCCCGGCGGCACCGGCCTGGCCGCCGGCAGCGTCTTCGGCCGGCGCGCCGGCTCCATCGCGTGACCGCGCCGCTCAGCGCTCCCGCAGCGGCTCGCCCACGTCGTGCATGTGCCGAAGCGCCAGCCGGTACGACTCGATCAGCCCGGTCTCGTGGTACGCGACGCCGAGCTCGGCGCAGTACCGCTCCACGATCGGCTTGGCCTTGCGCAAGTTGGGCGTTGGCATGCTCGGGAACAGGTGGTGCTCGATCTGGTAGTTGAGCCCGCCGAGGGCGACGTCCATCAGCGGCCCGCCCTTGACGTTGCGTGAGGTCAGCACCTGCTTGCGCAGGTAGTCCAGCTCGTCCTCGCGGGTCAGGGTCGGCATCCCCTTGTGGTTGGGCGCGAAGGTGCAGCCCAGGTAGACGCCGAAGACGGCCTGGTTGACCAGCAGGAACACGATCGCCTTGCCCGGCGGCAACACCACGAACAGCGCGCTGAGGAACGCCGCGAAGTGCACCAGCAGGAGGGCCAGCTCCAGGTGGCGCCGCTTCGTCTTCGGGTCGAGCGTGGCCCGGACGCTGGCCACGTGCAGGTTGAAGCCCTCGAAGGTCAGCAGCGGGAAGAACAGGAACGCCTGCCGGGCCGCGACGAACCGCGTCAGCCCCGAGGCCTTGCCGGCCTGCCGCCTCGACCACACCAGGAGCTCGGGCGAGACGTCCGGGTCGAGCTCCTCGTGGTTCGGGTTGGCGTGATGCCTGGTGTGCTTGTCCTGCCACCAGCCATAGGCCATGCCGATCGCGAGGTTGCCGGCGATGCGCCCGGCGATCTCGCTCGGCCGTCGTTTGCGGAACACCTGCCGGTGCGCGAGGTCGTGCGCCACCAGCGCCACCTGGGCGAAGACCACGGCGAGCCCGACGGCGACCACGACCTGCCACCACGAGTCACCGACGGCGGCGAAGGCGCCCCACCCGGCCGCGTAGGCCGCGACAACCAACCCGATCCGCACGACGTAGTAGCCGGGCCGCCGCTCCAGCAGCCCAGTTTCGGCGATCCGCCGGGACAGGCCGGCGAAGTCGCTGCCGGAGCGGGGTGGGGTGCCCGCGGTTCCAGTGTTGATCGACATACCGTCGAGTCTGGTTTTCCGGCGCGGCGGGCGATATCCCGCCATCACCCCGATCGTTGAGGGGGACAGCCCCACCCTGTCGGCCGGAGACAGCCGCTCACCTGCGCTGGAGCAGCTCGACGCGGTTGCCGAGGGGGTCGTGGACGTACGCGCGGCGAAAGCCCGTGCAGCGCGGCGATCAACGGCCGGGCTTGCGGGCGACAGCGAAGACTCGCCGGTAGGGCAGCACGGTGCCGTGCCGGCCGGGCGAATAGGCGGTGCGCAGCAGCTCGCGGTAGTCAGCGAGGAACAGTTCGCGCCCGCCGGCGGCGTCGAGCGCGGCGAAGATCGGGCGCAGCGCCGTTCCGCTCATCCACTCCAGCACCGCGTCCTCGCCCTGGAGCAGCTGGTGGTACGTCGTCTCCCACACCTGGGCCTCCAGGCCGAGGTCCAGCAGCGCGTCCAGGTACGCCGCCGGCTCGTGCACGCCCGGCCGGTGCAGGTGGTGCAGCAGGTCGCGCCACCGGTCGGTCCCGGTCAGCTCCCGCAGCAGCACGTGCGCCGGCTCGCCGAAGTTGCCGGGCACCTGGAACGCCAGCCAGCCGCCGTCGGCCACGTGCCCGGCCAGCCGCGGCAGCAGCTCCAGGTGGCCGGGGACCCACTGCAGCGTGGCGTTGCTGAGCAGGACGTCGACCGGACGGGCAGGCTCCCAGTCGCGCAGGTCAGCCTGGACGAACTCGACCCGGTCGGCCGCCTGCGTGGCCGCGATCATCTCCGCCGACGAGTCGACGCCGACGACGTGCGCGTCCGGCCAGCGCAGGGCCAGGCCGACGGTGAGGTTGCCAGGCCCGCAGCCCAGGTCGGCGACCTCACGTACGTCGGTCGCGTCGACCTGGGCGACGAGGTCGCGGAACGGCCGGGCACGCTGATCGGCGAAGGCGAGATAGCGATCCGGATCCCACATCCGCGAGCACCTCCATAAATCTTGACGTCAAGATAACATCATCCCAGCAGACTTGTTATCTCGGCGTCAAGAAGCTTGGGCCAGGCCGTAGAGTCGTCCCATGGCGCAGGACGAGGTCGATCGGCTGACCGAGGCATGGCGGCACGAGCGGCCCGACCTCGACGTCAGCCCCATGGAGGTGCTCTCACGCGTCAGCAGGCTGGCCCGGCATCTCGACCGCGCCCGGCGTACGGCCTTCGCCGAGCACGGCCTGGAATCCTGGGAGTTCGACGTCCTCGCCGCGCTGCGCCGGGCCGGCGAGCCGTACGAGCTCTCCCCCGGAACTCTGCTCGGCCAGACGCTGGTCACCAGCGGCACCATGACCGCCCGGGTCGACAAGCTCACCGCCCGCGGACTGGTGAGCCGCCGCCGCGACGAGGACGACCGGCGCGCCGTCCGGGTCCGCCTCACCGAGCTCGGCAAACAGTCTGTCGACGCGGCACTGGAGGGCCTGCTCGCCGGCGAGCGCGAGCTGCTGGCAGGGCTGGCCACCGCCGAGCGGGCCCAGCTCGCTGACCTGCTGCGCACCCTCGTCCTCCCCTTCGACGACGCACCGACATGACCGATTCTCACCGGTACTGGCTAGTCTGACCTCGACCATGGGCGGCAGCGCGCGATCTCGACGCGGCCACCGGGCCTGGCTGGTGCCGGTGGCCGGCCTCGTCGTGCTCGGGTGGGGTGTGTCCGCACCCACCGCAGCGGCGTCCGGCACGTCGCCGGCACCCGAGCCGACACCCGCGTCGTCGCCGTCGCCGACGGTGCTGGGGCCGCCGGAGGGCGCGCCGGTCGACGAGGTCGTAGGCGGGACGGAGCTGGGCGCCACCGGAGTGCCGCTGGTCGCGACGTCCGCGCCGCCGCTGCCGACAGTGGACGCGCAGGCGTGGCTGGTCGCCGACGTCGAGTCCGGCGACGTGCTCGCGGCGTTCAGCCCGCACGAGCGCCGGCCGCCGGCCAGCACCATCAAGCTGCTCACCGCGCTCGCCGTCGGCGACTCCCTGGAGCCCGACGAGACCTACGTCGCCACCGAGGCCGACGCCGCCGTCGAGGGCAGCCGGGTCGGGCTGGTCAGCGCGCAGACATACACCGTCGAAAATCTGTTGCACGGGCTGATGCTGGCCTCCGGCAACGACGCCGCGCACGCCATCGCCGAGGCTGCCGGCGGCCAGGACTATACCGTCGACCTGATGAACGACGAGGCCACCCGGCTCGGCGCGTTCGACACCACGGCCGTCACACCGCACGGACTCGACAGCCCCGGCCAGCTGTCGTCGGCCTACGACCTCGCCCTCATCGGACGCCAGGCACTGGCCGACGAGACCCTCTCCCGGCTGGCCGCCACCACCGACTACGACTTCCCCGGCACCGAAGGCGCCACGTTCCAGATCCAGAACCAGAACCAGCTGCTCGGCTCCTACGACGGCGCGATCGGGCTGAAGACCGGCTTCACCACGCAGGCCGGGCACACCTTCGTCGGCGCCGTCGAACGCGACGGACGCACGCTGATCGCCACCATCCTGGGCGCTGAGGTACGGGCCGAGGACGCCGCCGCGTCCCTGTTCGACTGGGCGCTCACCGCGCCGGACCCCGAACCCGTCGGGCATCTCGTCGCCCCGGACGAGGTCGCCACCCTGATCGAGACCGGCGAAGGCGACGTCCTGGGCCGCAACCCCCTCGACGACTACGAGGACGTCCTGAGCAGCCCGGGCGGCAGTTCCGAAGGCGTACCAACGGTGGTGTGGCTCAGCCTCGGCGCGGCCGTGGTCGCCGGCGGCATCGGCTTCGCCCTGCGCCGCCGCCCCAAGAAACCCGGCCGCTACTCCACCCGCCGCTGACCAACCC
>NZ_SMKZ01000002.1 GCF_004349065.1 Jiangella asiatica | reverse complement strand
TGCCCACCCGTTGCCCGATGATGTCATCCAACCCCGCGAACGCCCCACCCACGATGAACAACACGTTCGTCGTATCGATCTGGATGAACTCCTGATGCGGATGCTTCCGCCCACCCTGCGGCGGCACCGACGCCGTCGTCCCCTCCAAGATCTTCAACAACGCCTGCTGCACACCCTCACCAGACACATCCCGCGTGATCGACGGGTTCTCCGACTTCCGCGCGATCTTGTCCACCTCGTCGATGTAGATGATCCCCGTCTCGGCCTTCTTCACGTCATAGTCAGCCGCCTGGATCAACTTCAACAGGATGTTCTCCACATCCTCGCCGACATACCCCGCTTCGGTCAGCGCCGTGGCATCAGCGATGGCGAACGGCACATTCAACATCTTCGCCAACGTCTGCGCCAGATACGTCTTCCCACACCCCGTCGGCCCGATCAACAAGATGTTCGACTTCGACAGCTCGACCGCCTCGTCGCGGCCGTGCCCGCGGGCCGCACCAGACTGCCGCGCCCGCACCCGCTTGTAGTGGTTGTAGACGGCGACCGACAGCGCCTTCTTCGCCACGTCCTGACCGATCACGTACTCCTCGAGGAAGTCGTAGATCTCGCGCGGCTTCGGCAGCTCGGACAGCCCGCCGGTCTCCGCGGTCTCGCTGAGCTCTTCCTCGATGATCTCGTTGCACAGATCGATGCACTCGTCACAGATGTAGACCCCGGGGCCTGCGATGAGCTTCTTGACCTGTTTCTGGCTCTTGCCGCAGAACGAGCACTTGAGCAGGTGGTCAGCGTCGCCGATGCGTGCCACGCGGTACGTCCTTCCGTCTTCTGGTGCGATCTCGGCTGGTGGGCCGAGGATCCGCGGTGCGGGCCGGCGCGCTGCGGGCCCGCTCGCGAATCGACGTCGTGCGTATCGCCGGCCCTTGCGAGCCCTGCGTGCCTTCGACGGTACAACGTCGCGCCGACAAACGGGCACCCGCGGGCCGGTTCGTTCCCGGCGCGTCGCGGACCGGCGGACGCGAACTGCGGGAACGCGACGGCCACGGGCGCGGAACCCCGCCGCCCGTGGCCGTCGTGTGCATCGTCGTGGTCCCTAGCCGACCAGGCTGGCCTTGCGCGAGGCCGTGAAACTGTCGACGAGGCCGTAGTCGATGGCCTCCTGCGTGGTCAGGATCTTGTCGCGCTCGATGTCCTGACGCACCTGGTCGATGCTCTTGCCGGAGTGGTCGGAGAGCATCTTCTCCAGCAGCGCGCGCATCCGCAGGATCTCGTTGGCCTGGATCTCGATGTCGCTGGCCTGGCCGTAGGTGCCCTCGGTGTAGGGCTGGTGGATCAGGATGCGGGCGTTCGGGACCGCCAGCCGCTTGCCCGGCGCGCCGGCCGCCAGCAGCACGGCCGCCGCGGACGCCGCCTGGCCCATGCACACCGTCCGGACGTCCGGCTTGATGAACTGCATGGTGTCGTAGATGGTGGTCATGGCCGTGAACGAGCCGCCGGGCGAGTTGATGTAGATCTCGATGTCGCGGTCGGGCTCCATCGACTCCAGACAGATCAGCTGCGCCATGACGGCGTTGGCGACGTCGTCGGTGATGGGCGTGCCGAGGAAGATGATGCGCTCCTCGAACAGCTTCCCGTACGGATCGATACGCCGGTAGCCGTAGGAGGTGCGCTCCTCCCACTGCGGGATGTAGTAGTTCATCGCGGGGTCTCCTCTATCGGTGTTCGCTCGGTGTCGTTGGGACGGCGACGGCGTGCGCCTCAGGCCGTGCCGCCGCCCTGGGAGACCTGCGAGGCGCTCTCGACCACGTGGTCGACGAAGCCGTACTCGAGCGCCTCCTGCGGCGTGAAGTAGCGGTCGCGGTCGGAGTCGGCCTCGATGCGCTCCACCGACTGCCCGGTGTGGTGCGCGATCAGCTCTGCCATCTCCTTCTTGGTGCGCAGCATCGCCTCGGCCTGGATGCGGATGTCGCTGGCCGAGCCGCCCATGCCGCCGGACGGCTGGTGCATGAGGATGCGGGCGTGGGGCAGCGCGTACCGCTTACCGGGCGCGCCCGCCGTCAGTAGGAACTGGCCCATGGACGCCGCGAAGCCCATCGCCACCGTGACGACGTCGGGCTTGACGTACTGCATGGTGTCGTAGATGGCCATGCCGGCCGAGACCGAGCCACCAGGCGAGTTGATGTACAGGTTGATGTCGCGGCCGGGGTCCTCGGCCGCCAGGAGCAGCAGCTGCGCGCAGATGGCGTTCGCGTTCTCGTCGCGGACCTCCGAACCGAGGAAGATGATCCGCTCTCGCAGCAGCCGGCTGTAGACGTTGTCGTCCAGACCCATCGACGTACCAGGCGTCGGGGTGTGGGCCTGAATGAAGTGCGGGCCCGACGTCTCGGGGCGTGTGCTCACCGTGATCTCCTTGACTTGCTCGGACTGGTCGTCGAGACCGTTCGTTTCGTCGTTGGTGCCAACGACATTAACCAAGAAGGTCCCGCCGCCCATCCGCCGCATGGCCTGTGTTCGCTCACGGCGTGCGGCGCGGCGGACGGCGCCGTCGTGAGCTGGTCCGATGGGATGACAGAAATGGATCAGGTGACCGACGTGGCTGGGTTCGGCCACGATCGGTCACCTGATCCACTGGTTCGCTGCTCTGGCGCTGGGGCTCACGCCTTGGTGTCGTCGTCCCCGTTCTCGACGGCGTCGGCCTCGACCTTCGCGTCGGTGCTGCCGTCGGCGTCGGCACTGGCTTCGGCGCTCTGCTCCGCGCCGGCCTCGGCCGTCGTCTCGGCGTCGTCGATCTCGGCGAACTCGAAGGAGTCGCCGATCGGCGCCGCCGGTGCGCCGTCCTCGAGCTCGCCGGGCTCGGCGAGCGTACCGTCCTCACGCAGCCGGTTCAGCTCGACGACGTTCCCCGAGGCGTCGGTGACCTTGGACTTCTCGACGACGAGGGCCAGCGCCTTGCCACGGGCGACGTCGGCGACGACCGAGGGCAGGTTGCCCTGGTCGACCAGCTGCTGCGCGAGCTCGTTGGGGTCGACCCTCGAGGACATGGCCTGCTGGATGATGTACGAGCTCAGCTCGTCCTGCGAAACCTCGATGTTCTGGTCCTTGACGAGGTCGTCCAGCACGAACTGGGAGACCAGGCTGCGACGCAGCTGCTTCTCGAAGTCGCTGCGGTGCTCGTCGTCGCCGTGGCCGTCGGCGAAGTGGCTCTCGATCTGCGACTCCACCAGCTCCTCGGGCACCGGGACCTCGCCGGCCTTGTCCAGCAGAAGGTCGAGCACCTTGTCGCGGGCCGCCATCGCCTGGTCGATGCGCTTGCGGTTCAGCGCCTGCTCGCGAACGTCGTCGCGCAGCTCGTCCAGCGTGTCGAACTCGCTGGCCAGCTGGGCGAACTCGTCGTCCACCTCGGGCAGCTGCTGCTCCTTGACGGCGGTGACCGTGACCTCGCAGTCGACGTCCTCGCCGTCGTGGGTGCCGACCAGCGTCGTCTTGAACGTCGCCGACTCGCCGGCCGACAGCCCCGTCGCCGCCTCGTCCAGACCGTCGATCATGCCGCCCCGGCCGATCTGGTACGACACGCCGCTGGCCTGACCACCCTCGACCGGCTCGCCGTCCTTGGTGGCGTTGAGGTCGATCTGGACGAAGTCGCCGTCCGCGGCCGCCCGCTCCACCGTCACCAGCGTGCCGAAGCGGGCCCGCAGTGCGTCCAGCCGCTCGTTGATGTCGTCGTCGGTGACCTCGACGTCGTCGACCTGGACCTCGAGACCCTCCCACTCGGGCAGGGTGATCTTCGGCTTGACGGTGACCTCGGCGGTGAACTTGAGGTCCTCACCGTCACCGAACTGCGGCTGGTCGATGTCGGGCTGCGCCAGCGGCGTCAGCTCGTTCTCGCGAATGGCGTCGCGGTAGATCTGCGGGATGGCCTCGCTCACCGCCTCCTCCAGTACCACCGGGCGGCCGATCCGCTGGTCGATGACCATCGGCGGCACCTTGCCCTTGCGGAAGCCCGGCACCGTCACCTGGGCGGCGATCCGCTTGTACGCGGACTGGATGTTCGACTCAAGCTCGGCGAAGGGAACCTCGACCGCGAGCCGGACCCTAGTCGGGTTGAGGGTCTCGACGACGCTCTTCACGCTGACGTGTCTCCTGTGCTGGATGGTGTCGGGCACGTTCCGCGTAGCGAGCCGGTCTCGCTACGAGGAACGCGGGCTGGTCGGGGCGACAGGACTCGAACCTGCGATCTCCTGCTCCCAAAGCAGGCGCGCTAGCCACTACGCTACGCCCCGGGTGCCCGGACAAGTCTAGGCCAGGTGACAGGGTACTCTGGTCCACCGGGGCGAACGCCCCCAGTGCGGGTGTAGCTCAATGGCAGAGCCCCAGCCTTCCAAGCTGGTCATGCGGGTTCGATTCCCGTCACCCGCTCCACTGTTCACCGCGGTTCAGCGGCCATGTGAACGTCCTTCTCGTGGCGCGAGCACCTCAAGGGCATCGGCGATTGCGTGGTCGCGGTCCTTCGTGGCGTGCCGATAGATGAGCGCCCCTCGCGCCGGTTGTCCGAATGCGCGGGCGCGAGCGGCGATCAGCCGCCGATCATCGGGCGACTTCGCCTTCTTCTCCGCAGCGACGGCAACGAGGTATCGACTGCCGTCGTCCGAGGGCCGCCGTTGCCACTTGTGCCAGCCCAGGCGGCACAGCAGCGACATCACCATGCCCTGATTGTGGGCGATTCTCCGGAATCTGTCGACGACAACTGACAGCCGGCACCCGCCCGGCGGGTTGCGGCGACCTCTGTGGTGCTGTGGCGATTCGCGAACCAGTGGTCCGGACCTGGGCTCGATGAGTCCTGACCTGCGCGTCAACTGGAGTTGAGCTCGCCGCGAACCGGGACGAACTACCGCTGAGGAGGCGTTCACCTTGTCTACCGGCGGTTGATGTGTTTGGGTCGCCGTCACGCAATCAACCCGAGTTGATGGAGCGGACGATGGTGACGAGACGCGACGTCGCGCGCTTGGCCGGCACGTCGCCGGCGGTGGTGAGCTACGTCCTGAACGACGGGCCGCGAGGGGTGGCGCCGGCTACGCGCGAGCGCGTGCTGCACGCCGTCGACCAGCTCGGATACCGGCCGAACCGGATCGCGAGCTCGCTGCGCACGAACCGCACGATGACGCTCGGGCTCGTCGTGCCCGACAACACCAACCCGTACTTCGCCGAATTGGCGCGCGCGATTGAGGACGTCGCGTTCGCCGAGGGTTACACCCTGCTGCTCGGCAACGCGACCGACCGCGCGGAACGTGAGAACGCCTACATCCAAGCGTTCCTGGATCGCCGGGTCGACGGCATCCTGCTGATCCCGTCCCACGATTCGGTGGCCGCAGCGGCCGAGCTCGCCCGGACGGGCACACCGTGGGTGCTGATGGACCGGCTCCTCGACCTCGACGGTGTGCCGGCGGTCGTCCTGTCGGACAACCGGCAGGGCGGGCGGCTCGCCACGGAGCACCTCATCGGGCACGGCCGGCGCCGGATCGCCTGCATCTCCGGCCCGCGCGATGTACGCAACACGAGCGAGCGGGTCATGGGCTGGCGCGACGCGCTCGCCGCCACGCCGCTCGATCCGGACGCGGCACCGCTGCGCGAAGTCCCCTTCGATCGCTTCGCCGGTTACCGGGCCGCGCGTGACATCCTCACTCGCCACGACGAGATCGACGCCATCTTCGTCGCCAGCGACGAGCAGGCGCTGGGCGTGATGCGCGCGCTCGGTGAGCTGGGGCGCACCTGTCCACGCGACATCGCCCTGGTCTCGTTCGACGGCGTCGCGGCGTCGCTGCTGACGACTCCGACGCTGTCCACGATCCGTCAGCCCGTCGCTGCGCTCGCCCGGCACGCGGTCGCGCGGATTCTCACCCAGCGAGAAGAGGAGCCCGCGCCTGTGGAGACGATCGTGCTTCCCGTCGAGCTGGTGGCACGGGGGTCGTGCGGGTGCCCGGACGTGAGCGACGGCGTGGACTACCTCGACACGGAGCACGAACCGGCATGACGAGGACGCGAATCGCGGTGGTCGGGAGTGCCAACATCGATCTCGTCGTGGCGGTCGATCGCCTGCCAGAGGCCGGGGAGACCGTCCTGGGCGCCGATGTCGTCTACCGTTCTGGTGGCAAGGGCGCAAACCAGGCGGTCGCAGCGCTCAGGTACGGCGCCGAGACTTCTCTGTATGCCGCCATCGGTCGAGACACCTTCGGTACCCAACTGGCCAATGCCCTGGCCGACGAGGGCCTCGACGTCTACCTGCGACGCGACGACGATCGACCCAGCGGCGTAGCGCTGGTCGTCGTCGACGGCGCGGGAGCCAACACCATCACTGTCTCCGCCGGGGCGAACGACACCTTGTCGTCCGACGGCCTGGCGGATCTCGGTGCGGCGCTGCCCGAGACCGACGCGCTGCTCCTGCAGCTGGAGATCCCGCTGGAGACTGCCCTCGACGCCGCGCGCCGAGCCGTCGCCCACGGAGTCACCGTGACGCTGAACGCGTCGCCGCTGCCGTCGGAGATCACCGAGGCGCTGTGGGAGCTCGTCGCACTCACCGATGTGCTCATCGTGAACGAGACCGAGGCGCGCACGCTGCGGGCAGGCGGCTGGGACTGGGCGCAGCGAGCGCGCAGCCTGCTCGACCGCGGCCCGGACGTCGCTGTCATCACCCTCGGCGCGGAGGGAGCCGTCGCGGCAAAGCGCGATCAGGTCGTCACGCAACGCGGCATCCCCGTCGACGCGGTGGACACGACCGGCGCCGGCGACACGTTCTGCGGTGTCTTCGCCGCCGAGTTCAGCCGAGGCGGTGACCTGCGCAGAGCGATGGCCCACGCCTGCGCCGCCGGCGCCATCGCGACCACGCGCGTGGGCGCGCGCGAGGGGATGCCCTCGCGGACAGCCGTCGCGGCCGTCCTCACCTCGCCGGGGGCGCCGCATGCGCCGTGACGACGTCGAGACATCAGGCGCCGCCGCACGGACAGCCGACGAGAGGAGCGCTGCATGAGATGGGCACGAGCATCGGTCGCCACCGTCGTGGTGAGCGCCGTGGTCGCCCTTTCCGGATGCCAGACCGGCGACGGGGACGAGGTGACACTGACCTTTCTGAACCCCCACGCCGGCGCCTACGAACCGGTCGCCGAGGCGTTCGAGGAGGCGAATCCCGGTGTCCGCATCGAGCTCCAGAGCGTGCCGTTCGAGCAGATGGTCGAGCAGACCCAGGCACGGCTCAGCTCCGGTGACACGACCATCGACATCGTCTCGGTCGACCCACCCAGGCTGGCGAACATGGTGGAGCAGGGGTTCCTGACCGACGAGTCGGAGTTCCTCCCGAAGATGCGGGCCAATGTCACCGAGGTCGCCATCTCCTCGATCACCGTCGACGACCGGCAGTGGGCGTATCCGCTGTGGACCAGCGACAACTTCCTCTTCTTCAACCGCACGGTGCTCGAGCAGGCGGGCTTGCCGGCGCCGGGACCCACCTCCGCCGACCGCCTCACGTGGGAGCAGGTCCTGGAGATGGCACGCACACTCGTCGAGTCGGGTGCGGTGCGGTACGGGCTCGGCATGGACCAGGTCGACCGGTACTACGCTCTGCAGCCGCTGCTCGAATCCATGGGAGCAGGTCCCGGCCTCGAGGGCGACGAGAACCTCACGCCCGCGGTCGACACCCCGCAGTGGCTGGCCTTCGGCGAGTGGTACGGCGCCCTCTACGCCGACGCGATCGGCCCGCGTGGCGTGGACCCAGCTCAGATGGTCGACCTCTTCCGTTCGGGCCAGTCGGCATTCCTGGTCGGAGGAGCCTCGGCGATCGGCCGGATCGCTGACGGCGACTTCCCCGGTGAGTGGGGCATGGCGCCGCACCCGTACTTCGAGGGCGGACCGATCGTGACGCCCACCGACTCCTGGGCGATCGGCGTCAGCGCGACGAGCGAGCATCAGGACCTCGCTCGCGAATTCGTGCAGTTCGCGACGCTCGACCCTCGGGGCGCCGAACTGGCCTCCAGCGTCAACACCCTGCCGCCGGTCCAGACCGAGGCGTTCGACAGCTACGTCGACCACATCCGGCAACTAGCGCCCCAGCAGACCGTCGGGTTCGGCGACCTGTTCCTCGAGGACACCGCGGAACACTCCCGGCACCGGCCCACGAGCGTCGGATACGTGCAGTTCGAGAGCGAGATGAACACCGCATTCGGCGACATACGCAACGGCGCCGACGTCGAGCGGGTGCTCGCCGACGCCCAGTCGGCGCTCGAACTGCAGTTGGACCGACTGCGCGAACTCTCGCTCGACGCGGAGGAGAACGAATGACGACCACCACGACGGCGCGGCCCCGACACGACGCGCCGGCCCAGCGCGCACGGCGCGGCTCCACCGCCCGGCGGGAGACCTGGGGAAGCGCGGCGCTGCTGTTGCTCCCCGCCGTCGCGCTGCTGCTCGTACTGCGCATCATCCCGACGTTCGCAGCACTTTCCGAGGCGGTGCCGCTCGGATCCGAGCGGTCGCCCTGGTCGAACTTCGCCTACATCTTCTCCGACCCGTCATTCTGGAACGCGGTACGGGTGACGCTGATCTTCTCGATCATCGTCAACCCCCTCCAGATCGCCCTCGCACTCGCACTGGCCGTGTTGCTTACGAAGCGCATCCCCGCCGTCGGGCTCTGGCGCACGCTCATCCTGCTGCCCATCGCGGTACCCCAGGCCGTCTCGGCGATCATCTGGCTGGTGCTGCTGCGGCCCGACGGACCGCTGAACGGCATCGCGACCTCGCTCGGGCTGCCGACCGTGCCGTGGCTCACCGACCCGACGTGGGCACTCGCCTCGATCATCATCGTCTGCTCTTGGGTGGGCGTCGGGTACTGGATGACGTTCCTCGTCACCGGCATCAAGGAGATCCCCCTGTCGCTCTACGAGGCGTCGGCGCTCGACGGCGCCGGTAGCTGGCGGCAGTTCTGGAGCATCACACTGCCGGGCCTGCGGAGGCCGCTGCTGTTCGTGCTCGTCGCCGACACCGTCTCGAACTTCCTCGTGTTCGCACCGGTGCGGATCCTCACCCGCGGCGGCCCGCAGGGCGGTACCGACCTGCTCATGTACAACATCTCCGAACGCGCGTACACGCTCGGTGACACCCAAGCCGCGTCCGCCGCCACGCTCGTGCTCGTCCTGATCGTCGTGGCCGTTGTGACCGTCCAGTTCCGGCTGCTCCCCGGCAGAGAGGACTGATCATGGCCGACGCCCCCACCCGCCGCGAGGTCGCCTCCGGCCGCCGGGCCCTGCTGCTCGCGGTGCCCATCGCCGCCCTGTCGATGGCGCCGCTCGTCTGGGCGACGATCTCGTCACTACGCCCCGGCGAAGAGATCTTCCGCTATCTGTCGCCGTTCAGCTGGCGCACGGTGATCCCCGAGTCGGTCAGCCTCGACAACTTCGTATCGGTACTGCAGAGCTCCTTCGCGCCCGCGCTGATGAACTCGGTCATCGTCGCGTTCCTCAGCGTCACCCTCGGCCTGGTCGTCGCCGCGCTGGCGGGCTTCGCGCTCGCCGTGCTCCCGTTCCCGGGTCGAGGCGCCGTGTTCGCGTTCATGGTGGTGTGCTTCCTCGTGCCGTTCGAGGCGATCGCCATTCCGCTGTCATCGACGTTCCGCGACTTGGGTCTGGCGAACACCTATGCGGGTCTTGTGCTCCCAGCGCTCGGCAACGGTCTGTCGATCTTCCTGCTGCGTCAGTTCTTCATGGGTGTCCCGGCGTCGCTGGCCGAAGCCGGCCGGCTCGACGGCCTCTCGTGGACCGGCGTGTTCCGCCGCATCTACCTGCCGCTGTCCCGCGGCCCGCTGATCGGCGCGGGGCTCATCCTGTTCGTGTTCCAGTGGCAGTCGTTCCTGTGGCCGCTGCTCATCGCGCCGGCGCCGGGCGTTCGGGTCGCACCGGTCGCGATCGCGGACTTCGCCCAGGAGACCGGCGTCGACTACGGCCAGATGTTCGCCGCCGCGATCCTCACCGCCGCCATCCCCCTCATCCTGCTGCTGGCCTTCCAGCGGCACTTCACCGGATCCACCGCCAGCTCGGGAAGTAAGGAATGACCACCATGCCAACCAAGCGCCGCGTCATCCTCGACTGCGACCCGGGCAACGGCGTGCCCGTCACCGACGTCGACGACGGGCTCGCGCTCGGCCTGCTGATCGCGAGCGACGACATCGACCTCGAACTGGTTACGATCGTCTCGGGCAACACGCACCGCGACGTCGGCTATCGGGTCGCTCGGACGATGCTCGACGCCGTCGGCGCCGTCGTCCCCGTGCACCTCGGGGCCGTGACGGCACTGGTCGAGCCCGAAGAGCCGTGGGCGACACGGCGCATGGCGAAAGACCACGACGACTCCTCCGTCCAGCTGTGGGCCGACCTGCGGCCGCCGCGGGAGCACCCGCTGCCAGCCCGGGCCGACGCGGCCGCCGAGATCGCCGCACGCGTCGCGGCCGCCCCCGGTGAGATCACCATCGTCGCCGTCGGCCCTCTCACCAACGTCGCGCACGCCCTGGCGTTGCACCCCGGCCTGGCCGAGGACGTTGCCGAGATCATCGTCATGGGCGGCGCCTTCGACGTGCCGGGGTACCTGCAGGAACTGAACTTCGGCATCGACCCGGAGGCCGCACGGCAGGTGCTGACCTCCGGCGCGTCTGTGACGCTCGTGCCTCTCGACGTCACCATCACCACGGCGCTGCGACTGCCCGACGTCGATCGTCTCGCCGCCGCCGGCACCCCCGTCGCGGCCTACCTCGCCGAGACCACCGCACCGTGGATCCGCCACGTCGAGCGGTCACGGGAGCGCGAAGGCTGCCCCCTGCACGACCCGCTCGCTGCCGCACTGCTCCTCGACCGCGACCTCGTGCGTCTCGAGCGGTGCACCGTGGACGTGGAGCTGACGGGGCTCACCCGGTCGAGGCCGATCCGGTGGGACGCCGACCACTTGCGACTCGCCGCCGGGCTGGACGTGCCGGAGCACGCTCCGATCGACGTCGTGGTCGAGGCCGACAACGCCAGGCTCGTGGAGCTGCTGCTCGCCACCCTCGGAGCCTGATGCAATGCGCGACCAGCGCCTGAACGGCCGACGGCGACGGCGTCAGGTGCGGGCGCGCGGCCAGTAGTGCTCGACGAACAGGCGCGCGACGAGCTCGCCCCGGCTGGAGACGGCCGTCTTCTCGAAGATCGCCTTGAGGTGGTCGCGGACGGTGTGCGGTGAGATGACCAGCCGGGCGGCGATCTCCTCGGTGGGCAGGCCGCGCGCGACCTCCTGGGCGACTTGCAGCTCGCGCGGCGTCAGCTCGTAGGCCTCGGCGACGAGGACAGCCAGATCGGCAGCGGAGGCGGGCTCGATCACCAACGCGACTGGGCCGGGCCGTCCGGCCGGGCCGGTGAGGGCGGACGCGTGACAGACCAGCCACTGGCCCTGACCGGTGCGGATGCGGGTCCTGGCCCCGCTGCGGGAGCGGCCGCTGGCCACCGCGCGCGCCTGCAGAGCGGTTCCGACGATCCAGATCGGCAGCCGCACGCCGAGCGCGGACGGGACGGACGGGCCGGGCGGAAGGCTCGCCAGGTGCTGGCGTGCCTCGTCGTTGATCGACGTGGCCGAGCCGTCGTGGTCGAAGACGATCAGCCCGGGGCCGGGCGGGTCCGGCAGCGGCTCGGGGGACGACGGACGGGACAGGCGCCGAAGCCGGGCGGCCAGCGGTGCCGACAGCGAGGCGACGTGGTCGACGTCGTCCTGGCTGAACGGTGCGCGCCCGGTCGTCCGGAACAGGCTGACGACGGCCCAGGACCGGCCGCCCGCGCGCACCACGCCGCGCAGCTCGTCGTGGACGCCCTCCTTCTGCAGCAGCCGGCGGTACCGGGCGCTACGAGCGGGCAGGTCGTCGGTGACGGCCCGGAGTCCGGCCGCGGGAACGCGCGCGCGTGCCAGGTCGCGGAACGGGAGGACGTTCTCGTCCAGGAGCTCGCTCTCCCAGTACTCGGCGCAGCGCTCGCGATCGCCGAGGCCCTCCACCACCATGGGTGCGGTGACCAGTCCGGTCTCGGGGTCGGTCGCCGCCCACACCGCCGCGTCGTGCGGCACCGTGCGCCGCAGCCGCGCCGACACCCGGGCGAACATGCCGGCGGTGTCGCTCGCGCGATCGACGCCGGCCAAGACGTCCGCACGGCCCATGGAACGCTCCTCTTCTCCGACCGTGTCGGTCCAGCGTGCGTGGCCGGTCCCTTCGCGCCAACCCCTCAGCTGAGGGGGTCATTCCCGAGAGGTCACCCACGGCGGTGGGATCGAGGTGCGCCCAGGCGACGCCGAGGCTGACGGCATGGACATCGGAATCATCGGAGGCGGCTCGGCCGCCGTCGGACTGCTGGACGCGTTGGCCAGGGAGACGGGGACCCCCGGAGCGGTGACGGTTTTCGAGCCGTCCCAGGGGTTGTGGCGTGGGCTCCCGTACGCAGCGGACCTGGACTCGGTGCTGGTCAACTCCCCGCCAGCGATCATGTCGATCCGCCATGACGACTTCGACCACTACGCCTCGTGGCTTGGCGCACGCGGCACCGCGCATCTGGACCACCTGCTCGGCGCACCGCTCGTGCCCCGCGCCGTCTACGGCGAGTACCTGGAGCACACGGCCGAGAAAGCCATCGCGCAGCTGCGTGAGGACGGCTGGCGCGTGGACGTCGTCGCAGCGCCGGTGGAAGGGGCCGCGGCGACCGCCGGCCGGCTGGCGCTGCGGACCGGCGACGGCCGCGAGCACGTCGTCGACCAGGTCGCGCTCTGCGTCGGCGGCGGCACCCCACACGACCACTACGCGCTCGGCGACGCGCCCGGGTTCGTCGGCGCCCCATACCCGCTCGCGCGGGCCCTCGACGATGTGCCGCCCGACAGCGACGTCACCGTGATCGGCAGCGGCCTGACCGCCGTCGACGTCGTCGTCTCACTCGCCGCACGTGGCCACGCCGGGCGGATCAGCTTGCTGTCTCGGACCGGCATGCTCCCGCACGTGTGGCAGCGGCCGATCGCCCGCCGGCCGACACACGTCACCGTCGACGGGGTCAAGTCACTGCTGGCGCGCGACGGGGAGGTCACCGTCGACGGCCTCGCCGGGCTTCTGCGCGCGGAGCTGGCGGATGCAGGCGAGGACCTCGACGACCTGATCGCCGACCTGCGTGCCGCGGGTACCGACGAACCGGTGGCGCGACTGCGCCGCCAGATCGAGGCGATCGCCGACCCCCGGATCGCGCGGCGGGTCCTGCAGGTCGCCTCTCACACCGTGGCCCCGTACGCGTGGCGGTTGCTGCCGGAGCGGGAGCGTGCCCGGCTGCGCGCGGTGTCCCGGACCGCGATCAGCGTCGCCTCCCCCATGGTCCCGGTGAACGCCGTACGGCTGCTGGAGCTGTTCGATTCCGGCCAGCTCGAGCCGCGCGCGGGGGCCCGCGACATCGTGCGGCGCGACGGCCGGTTCACGGTCGTGGCCGACGACGGCGCGCGGCCCGCCGACGTCGTCGTCAACGCCGTGAACCCGCCCCCGGGGGCGGTCCCCCGCTCGGCGGCCAGGCTGGTGGACGCGCTGGTCGGCCTGGGCGTGGCCGCGCGGCAGCCGTCCGGAGGCATCGTCGCGGCGGACTCACGCCTGCACGTCGTCGGCGACCTGGCCGGAGGCGGCCCGTTCATCACCTCCAGCATCCCGGGCATCGCCGGACAGGGGGCTGCCACCGCGCGCGCCGTCCTGGCGGCCTCCTGAGCCGGGGCGCGCCCGGCGAGGCAAGTCATCGTCGTCCACGGGCGCTGCGGCGTGCGCGGCGGGTCGTGAGTCACCGCCGGGGGACCGTCCGCGGCATCGGGTGCCGGCGCAGGAACGGGCGGACGCCGTGCGGTGGTACATGACGGTTCGGAACTCGTCCTGGAGGGCGGTCGCCAGCGGCCATAGCTCGTCGGCCTTCAACGCGGTCTGCACCAGGACGACCGGCTCGCCGGCACCGTGATCGGAGACCGCCAGCTCGACGTCGTCGTCCACGCGCACCAGTCGCATCGGACCCACCCCCGGTCTCATCCTCCGCCTCTTTGCACTGGGCGTAGATACGCTCCACCGGCGCCCGTCCGCGGGCCACGACCACCGGTTGACACGCAGCCAATTAGCTGCCTATTATCGAACGATAAATGGCAGCCACACGGCTGCATATCCGAGAACCGAGGCACCCACCGCGATGGACGAGGTCTTCAAGGCACTGGCCGACCCGAGCCGCCGCGCCCTGCTGGACAGCCTGAACGCACGCAACGGGCAGACTCTGCGAGAGCTGTGCGCCGGGCTCGACATGGCCCGGCAGTCGGTCAGCAAGCACCTCGCCGTCCTCGAGGGGGCGCGCCTCGTCACCACCCAGAAGCACGGCCGCGAGAAGCACCACTACCTCGACGCCGAGCCCATCAACGCCATCGCCGACCGCTGGATCAGCCGCTACCACCGCGGACAGGCGCGGGTGCTGGCCGACCTCAAGACCGCATTGGAGTCCACCCCGATGACCGACACAACCGCGTTCGTCTACACGACCTACATCAGAACCACCCCGGAGAAGCTCTGGCAGGCGCTGACCGACCCGGCCTTCACCAGCCGCTACTGGGGCGTCCGCTTCGAGACCGACTGGACCCGCGGCGCGCCGATGACCTGGCACGACAGCGGCGTCGTCATCACCGACCCCGACCAGGTGGTGCTGGAGGCCGACCCGTACACGCGCCTCTCCTACACCTGGCACACGTTCACCCCGGAGTTCGCCGCCGCGCACGAGCTCGACCCCGCGGACGTCGAGGAGTTCGCCCGGGAGCAACGCTCCAAGGTCACCTTCGCCATCGAGCCGCACGGCGACGCCGTCAAGCTCACCGTGACCCACGACGAATTCCCGCGCGGAAGCGCCCTGCTGCCGAACGTCAGCGCGGGCTGGCCGGAGCTCATCGCCAGCCTGAAGACGCTGCTGGAGACCGGCGAGCCCCTTCCCACCCCCGCGTGACGCCCCGTCGGCGCCTCGTCGTGGGCTACGTGCTGACCGGCATCGCGGTCGCGCTCGCCCTTGCCGCCCTGGCCGTCGACCGCATTGCCCGGGACGACGGCACCGACCGCACCGCGCGCGCCGACGGCGTCGTCGTCGCCGTAGAGCGGGACGACTGGCGCTCATGGTGTCGCGTCGTCGAGTTCACCGTCGACGGCGAACGGCGCGAGGTTCGCGACGACGTGTGCACGGACGACGGGACGAACGTGGGCGACGCGGTCACCGTCCGGTACGACCCCCGCGACCCGCGCGACGCCGCCGTCGAGGACTGGTGGGCACGCTGGGGCGCCGTGACGACTCTCGCGGTCCTCGCCGCGACCACCGGCGGTGTCGGCGTTCTCACCATCGCGCTTGTCCGCCGCGGCGGCGGCGAGGATGATGTGCCGCGATGATGAGCCAAGCGATCACCGCGGCCCGCCAGGTCCGCATCCTCCAGCTCGGCGCCGGCGCGCTGCGTGCCCTGGCCGACGGCGACCTCGTCGCGGCCAACCTGCACTCCCCCGTCGCCCTGACACCGTACTTCGCCGGGCCGCACTGGAGCAGCGTGTGGCGCATGCGCAGCGAGCAGGTGGTGTCCGACCCCGCCAGCGCCGACTGGATCACCGGCGTCGTGTGGTGCGAGGAGCTGGCGGTCGCCGTCGGGCGCGCCGGCTTCCACGGTCCGCCCGACGGCGCCGGCATGGTCGAGGTCGGCTACGCGATCGACCCGGCCCACCGGCGACGCGGCTACGCGCGGGCCGCGCTGGAGCTGATGCTCGGTCGCGCCGCCCACGACCCGCGGGTGCGAACCGTCCGGGCATCGATCGGCCCGGCCAACCTCGCGTCTCGCAACCTCGTGCTGCAGTACGGCTTCGTCGAGGTCGGCGAGCAGCGGGACGACGATGACGGCCTGGAGGTCGTCTATGAGGTCTCCAGCGCCACCTTCCGCGCCTGAAGGAAAGCCACCGCCGTCCGCCCCCGGTGGTCACCGACACCCACCACCCGATGATCACGGGAGCGCGGTCAGGGCAGCTCCTTGTAGAGGACCGTGCAGAGGCGGTCGTCGTCGGGGTTCGCCGTCACACTCGTGCCGAACGCGAACCCCAGGCGCGCGCTGTCGCGTTGGCCCGGCCGGGCCAGCCAGACGCCGAGGCCCTCGGGCTCGCGGCGGTGCAAGTCGTGGCCGTCGACGGTACGCACCCGCTGCTCGACCTCACCGGTGAGCCAGTCGACCCGGGTCAGGTGGGCGTTGCCCTGGCCCTCCGGCGGGTTCGTCGAGCTGTAGATTCGGCCGTCGAACAGGTAGAGGTACCGCCCGTACGTCGCATAGCCCTGGAACACCGGGCCGCCGCTGAGCACGGCCGGCTGCGGCACGTCGGCCAGCGGCGTGTAGCTGGACCGCTGCTTGCTCACCTCGTCGACGGAGAACAGCGCGTACCGGAACGCCCCGTCGCGGCGGTACCGCATCACCAGCGTCCGGTAGGCGGGGTCGACGTTGCAGGTGGTGCGGTCCACGCCCGGCAGCAGCTCGCGACGTTGCAGGTCCGGCGTGCGCTCGGCGTCGATGACGGTGCCGTCGGCGAACGGGAACCGCAGCAGCCGCGTGCCCCAGCCGCTGGTGCCCTCGGTGACCGCGTCGACCTCGGTCCACAGGTGCACCGAGCGTCCGGTGCGCTCGACGCCGATGGCGACGCCGTGCCCGAACCGCTGGAGGTACATGTGGCCCAGCAGGTTGCCGGCCAGGTCGAGCTTGGACATGGTGAGGTCGCCGCGGGCGGCCCGCCGGGCGTACTCCTCGTCGCCGGGCTCGTCGCCGGGCAGGACCGTGCCGCCCTGGGTGATCTGTACGACGTACAGGTGACCGCCAGCGCTGTCGACGGCGAACGACTGCATGATGGTGCGCTGGTCGTGCAGTCCGGTGTTGACGACGAGCTCCTCGTACGGTGCCGCCAGGTCGAACGACGGCGACCGTCCCGGCAGCCCGCTCCGCCCGGCCGGTGCGACGGGCACCGAACCCGCCACGACCGGCGCGGCCACCGCTCCGACGGCCACCGACGCCGCGACCGCCCCACCCGCGCGCAACACCCCGCGTCGGGTCACGAACCGATCAGCCATGCCTGCCTCCTCGTGAGGTTGGCCCATGATCATCAACGGTTGGCGACGTCAGGGCGTCGCCAACCGTTGATGATCATGGGAAGAGCAGCTGTGCCATCCGTCCCGGGTGGTCGGTGGTGAAGCCGTCGACGCCGAGAGCCAGCGCGTCCTGGAGCTGCTCGGCCGTCTCGACGGGCCAGACACTGACCTCCAGGTCCCGCTCATGTGCCGCCGCGACCAGGTCCTTCGTCATACCCGACCAGCCGAACAGCACCCGCGACGCGCCGAGCTCGACCGCCCGCTCCACCAGCGCGGCCGAGCCCGTCTTCGAGATCAGGCCGACCGGCGCGGACGGGAACCGCACGGCCAGCTCGGCGACCACGTCCTGGTCGAAGCAGCACGGCGAGATCCGGTCCAGCTCCGCCGGACGCTCGGCCAGTAGCCGCGCCAGCGGCCCGATCGCCTCCGGCGCCTTGATCTCCACCTGGAGCCTCGCCTCGGTGCCGTCGAGCACCTCCTCGAACGACGGCACCGGCTCACCGCCGCCGGCGTCCAGCGCCCGGAGCTCGTCCCAGGTCAGTGCCGACACCGCGCCCGAGCCGGAGGTCGTGCGGTCCACGGTCGCGTCGTGCATGACGACGAGCCGGCCGTCCGCGGACAGCCGCAGGTCCAGCTCCAGCTCGTCGGCGCCTTGGGCGACGGCGAGCCGGAACGCCGCCATGGTGTTCTCCGGCAGCTCCGCCGCGGCTCCGCGGTGGGCGCAGTTGGCGATGCCCATCAGCCGAAGTACTCCTCGTACGCGGGCTTGATGTCCTCCGCACCCTGCCGCAGCTGCTCGGCGACCTCGTCGAACACACCCTGGACGTCCTCGCCGCCGTCGCTGTAGATGCGCTGCAGTCCGGCGATGATCAGGCTGGTGCCGTTGGGCAGGTAGGAGCGGATCGCGTCGCTGGCCTTCGCCTCGGGCAGCTGCTCGACGGCGACGTTGAAGTTGGGGTCGTCGGCCAGCGTCCGCGCCAGCTCCGGCACCTCCATCGACGCCTTGACGATCGGCAGGTACCCGGTGGCGAGCGTCCACTCCGCGGCGTTCTCCGGCTGGCCGAGGAACTTGAGCACCTCGAACGCGGCGTCCTTGCGCTCCTGGGTGGCGCCTTTGAGCAGCGAGAAGCCCATGCCGCCGGTGGGAACCCCGCTGGCGACTTCGCGCGGCAGGAACGCCGTGCCGACCTCGAACTGGGCGGCCTCGTAGATGCCGCGCAGGCCGCCGGTGGACGTGATGGTGGTGGCGACGACGCCGGTGCCGAAGTCGGTGCCGGCGCTCTGGGCCAGGTAGCCGTAGCCGTCGTCGAAGATGTAGCTCTGGTGCCAGGCGCCCGCGTCCACGGCTCCGCCGCTGTCGATGGTGACGTCCAGGCCCTCGGAGAGCGTCCCGCCGAACTGCCAGGTCGCGGCCATGAACTGCCAGTCGTCGTCGCCGGTGAACGCGTGTGCCTTCAGCGGCTGACCCTGCACGGTGAGCCGGGTGATCTCCGCGGACCACTCGCGCAGCTCCGTCCACGTCTCCGGGCCTCGGTCGGGCAGTCCGACCTGCGCGAACACGTCCTTGTTGTAGTAGAACAGGGGCGTGCTGCGGCCGAAGGAGAGCCAGTACAGCTCGTCGCCGACCAGCCCTTCGTCGTAGAGCGCCTCGATGTAGTTGTCGCGGTTGAACTCGTCGTCGAAGTAGCCGCCCAGGGGTTCGAGCGCGTCGTTCAGCAGGAACCGGCCCCAGAACGTGTCGGCCAGCATCATGATGTCCGGCACCGCACCGGCGCGCAGCGCGGCGGTCAGCTTGGGTGCGGACTCGTGGTACGGGCCCTGGAACTGGGCCTCGGCGTAGATGTCCTCCTGCGACTGGTTGAACTTCTCGAGCAGCGCGGCCAGCGCCTCACCGTTGACACCGCCCATGGCGCTCCACATGACGACGTTGGTGCGCCCGGCGTACTGCTCCGGCGGGCTGACGTCGACCTGCCCGAGGTTGCCGCCCTCACTGCCGCCGCTTTCGCCGTCGCCTCCGGAGCCGGTGCCGGAGTCGTCGGTGACGCCGCCGGCGCAGGCACCGAGCAGGGGCGCGGCGACGCCGGCGGCCGCGGCCAGGCTGAGGAAGTCACGGCGGCTGGGCCGGGACGAGTCGCGGCGGCGGATGAGTGCGGGGGTGGGTCGCATGATCGTGTGGTCCTTTCGTGCCAGGGGGCGCGGGGTCAGCCCTTGACGGCCCCGCCGGTCAGCCCGCGGGCGATCTGCCGCTGGGCGAAGAGGAAGAGGACGAGCATCGGGAGGCCGACCATCACCGTGCCGGCCATGATCGCTCCCCAGTTCGCGTAGCCCTCGGTGGTGCGCAGGTAGAGCAGACCGATCGGCAGCGTGCGCATCTCGACGGTGTTGGTGACGATCAGCGGCCAGATGAAGTCGTTCCACATGTCGACGACGGCGATGATGCCGACGGTGACCAGCATCGGCCTGCACATCGGCAGCACGACCTGCCACATGATCCGCAGATGTCCGGCGCCGTCCACCCTGGCCGCCTCGATGACGTCGCCGGGCAGCGTCATCATGTACTGGCGCAGCAGGAACATGCCGAACACCGAGCCGGCGCTGGGCAGGATCAGCCCGGTGTAGGTGTTGACCCAGCCGAGGTTCGACACCGTGATGTAGTTGACGATCAGCGTGACGTTGTTCGGTACCATCAGCGCGCCGAGCATCACGAGGAAGATCAGGTTCTTGAACGGGAAGCGCAGGAACACGAACGCGTAGGCCGTCAGCGTCGCGTTGACCAGTTTGATCGCCGCGCCGCCGGCGGTGACGATCAGCGAGTTCAGGAAGAAGTCGCCGAACGGCGCCGCCCGCCAGGCCTCGGCGAAGTTCTCGACGTGCCAGCCGGGCAACCAGCGTGGCGGGTACTGGTAGATGTCGCCGGGTTCCTTGAGGGCGGACGAGAACAGCCAGTAGAGCGGGCCGATGAACAGCAGTCCGACGGCCACCAGGCCGGCATAGAGCAGCACGCGCTGCACGCTGGTGCTGGTTCCCTGGCGCCTCTCCGGCGACGCCTGCCGATCCACGCTCATCGGTAGTGCACCTTGCGCTGGACGAACTTGGTCTGCAGGCCGGTGACGACCAGCAGGATCACGAAGAGCAGCATCGCGCCGGCCGCGGCGTTGCCGGCGTCGGAGGCCTGGAAGCCCTGCTGGTAGATGAACCACGAGAGGGTGGTGGTCGCACTGCCCGGGCCGCCGCCGGTGAGCACCGCGATCATGTCGTAGGCCTGGAACGTCCCGATGATCGAGACGACCATGACGAAGAACGTCACCGGCGACAGCAGCGGCAGTGTGATGCGCCGGAAGATCGTCCAGGAGCCGGCGCCGTCGAGCCGGGCGGCCTCGTACAGCTCCTCCGGCAGGTTCTGCAGCCCCGCGAGGTAGACGATGGCGATGAACCCGATGCCTTTCCACAGGTACGCGATGATCAGCGCGACCATCGCCCAGTCGGCGTCGTTGACCCAGCGCGGCGACTCCATGCCGAACGGGTCGAACACCACCCTGGTCAGCCCGTAGGCGGGATCGAACATGAACAGCCAGAGGGTGGCGACGGCGGCGCCGCTGACGATGTGTGGTGCGAACGCGGCGGTCCGCACGATGCCCCGGCCGCGCAGCTTCTGGTTGAACAGCACCGCGAGGGCGAGGCCGATCACCGCGCTGCCGATGACGATGGCGGCGGTGAACACCAGCGTGTTCAGCAGGACCTCATGGAACCCGGGGCTGGTGAGCAGGTTCTCGTAGTTCTGCAGGCCCACGAACCGCGGGACACCGGAGATCATGTTCCAGCGGGTGAGGCTCAGCCAGGCGTTGTAGATCACCGGCCAGTAGTCGAACGTGCCGATGATCGCCAGGTTGGGCGCGACCAGCACCAGGAAGAGCAGGTATTCCTTGCGGTTGCGGCGCCAGTTGTGGCTGCGCCGCCGGGGTACCGGGCGACGCGCCGGTCCGCCGCGGCCCGCGCCGCGGCCACCGTCCCGCGCGGCCGCCGGCTCTGGCGGCCGGACGACCGTGGAGTCTGTCTGAGATGCCACGCGAACGCCTCCCGCCATGACCAGTACTCGGACGTGGTGCGAGAGACCGTAACAGACTTAACACAAAGAACGATAGACTTAACTTGAAGGTAGAGATGAACGAGAGATGACCGGCCCACGACCCGTCGTCGGCAGGTCCCGCCGGCGGCCTCAGCCGGCCACCGTCACGGCGGTCCGTTCCCGCAGCTCATCGACGAAATCACGCGGCGTTCCCGCGTTCACCACGACGTCGTGGAAGTCCGACGTGGGTGCCAACCGGTGCAGTGCGGTGCGGTTCAGCTTGGTGGGATCCATGAGAAGTATCCGCCGCTGGCCGGCCGCCATCATCGCACGCTTCACCGTGACGATGTCCGGCTCCTGGTGGTAGGTGGTGCCGATGGTCATCGCCGACGTGCTGAGGAAGACGACGTCGACGGTGAGCGCGCCGATCGCCTCGATGGCGCTCATGCCGAGGAACGCGTCGTGCGTGGAGTTGTAGTCGCCGCCGACTCCGATGAGGTGGACGTCGGGCATGGTCCGCAGCAGCTGCATGATCGGCAGGTAGTTGGTGACGACGGTGAGCGGCCCGAGCCCGAGGTCGCCGAGCCGGCGGGCCAGGAATAGGTTCGTCGTCGACGTGTCGAGCATGATGGACATGCCCGGCTCCAGCAGTGCCGACGCGGCCGTGGCCAGCGCTTCCTTCTCCCTCACCTGCACCGTGACGCGGTACTCGGAGCTGCTCTCGAACACCGTCGACGGCTGCGCGGAGACCCCGCCGTGGAACTTGCGCACGACGCCGCGGCGGGCCAGCTCGTCCAGGTCGCGGTGGACGGTCATGACGCTGGCGCCGGTCAGCTCGGTGAGCTCGGTGACGGTGGCGACGCCGTTGGCCATCACGTGGGCCACGATCGCCTGCTGGCGGGTCTCGCGGGCCTGGGTCCGCCGGGACGGCGGCTGGCTGCGGGTGGCGGACGTCATGCCACCCAGTGTGGCGGAGCGCCGGGTCGAGAGGCCCGTTCGGCGCGCGGCCAGGTTCGGGGGTTCGCCGTTGGTCGTCACGGGGTTCCACCATCCGTTCGGATAGGTTTAACAAAGCTTAGTGTTATCTATGCGATATCGTGTCGGGCTAGTCCTGGAGACCGATCGCGACGGGGTGCACATGGAGCCGAGTCCGGCAGGCGCGAGGTGGGTCGGCGTCGACATCGGCACCCAGAGCGTCCGGGTGATGGTGGTCGACGACGGCGGCCGGGTGCTGGCCCTAGGTTCGGCGCCGCTGGAGAGCCGGCGCCGCAGCGTCCGTATGCGGCAGCACGAGCAGGACCCGCACCAGTGGTGGGAGGCGCTCGGCGCGGCGTCGCGACAGGCCTTCGCCGCGCTGCCCGGCGGCGGGGCCCGAGCCAGCGCCGTCGCCATCTGCAGCACGTCCGGAACCGTCCTGCTCACCGACGACCGCGGCGCGCCGCTGACCCCGGCACTGATGTACGACGACGCCCGTGCCGTCGACGAGCTCGACCGGATCAACCGTCGGGTCGCCCGCGGCATCCAGCTCTCCTGGGCGCTACCGAAGATCGACTGGCTGTTCCGGCACCACACCCGCACCGGCCCGGCGCCCCGGTACGTCGCGCACAGTGCCGACGTCATCGCCGCCGGCCTCGTCGGGCACCGGGTGCGCACCGACACCAGCCACGCGCTGAAGTCCGGCTACGACGTCGTCGCCGGCCGCTGGGACGCGGCGCTGCTCGAGGCGGCCGCCGTCGACCCTGCCACGCTGCCCGAGGTCGTCCGTCCGGGAGCGGAGCTGGGGACGGTCACCGCCGAGGCGGCCGCCCACACCGGCATCCCCGCCGGCACGGCAGTGGTGGCCGGCATGACCGACGGGTGCGCGGCGCAGATCGCGGCCGGCGCGCTGGCGGCGGGCTCCTGGAACTCCGTCCTCGGCACGACGCTGGTGCTCAAGGGCGTGTCGACCACGCTGATCGAGGACCCCGACGGTGCCGTCTACAGCCACCTGCATCCCGACGGCGGCTGGCTGCCCGGCGGGGCGTCCAACGTCGGTGCCGGTGCCGTCGCCGCCGAGTTCAGCACCGACGACCTCGACGCCCTCAGCGCCGAAGCCGCCGGGTTCGAACCGGCCGGCGCGGTCATGTATCCGCTGACCGCGCGCGGCGAGCGGTTCCCCTTCGTCCGGCCCGACGCGGTCGGCTTCCAGCTCGGCGAGGTCAGCGGCCCGGCCGAGCGGTACGCGGCGCTGTTGCAGGGTGTGGCGTTCGTCGAGCGGCTGTGCATCGAGCACCTGGCCGCCATCGGCGCCGACGTCGGCGGCGAGATCAGCGTGACCGGCGGGGCCACCCGCAACGACTACTGGAACCAGCTGCGCGCCGACGTGCTCGGCCGGCCGCTGGTGCTGCCCGCCACGCCGGAGCCGGCGTTCGGCATGGCGGTGCTGGCGTCGGCGCGCGGCAGGCGGGTCACCGACCGGGCCGCGCGCATGGTCGGCCGGCGCGCCGTCGTCGAGCCCCGGCCCGGCGCCCACGAGCGGCTGTCCGCCGGCTACGAACGGCTCACCGCCGAGCTGGTCCGCCGGGGCTACCTCGGCACCGCCTCCCTCACCGGCAGCCGGCCATGACGCAGCCGAACACGCCACCCACCCTCGTGACCCTGGCTCGGCACGGGCGCACGCCCTGGCACGAGGGCAATCGCTACACCGGCTCCAGCGACATCGGGATCGACGACGTCGGGCGGCGGCAGGCCGAGGCCCTGGCCGGCTGGGCCGCGCGAGCGCGCCCGGACGCGTTGTACGCCTCGGACCTGCTGCGTTCCCGCGAGACCGCCGGCACGGTGGCCGCCGCGACCGGCCTGTCGGTCGGCGTCGACGCCCGGCTGCGCGAGCTGGACTTCGGCAGCGCCGAGGGGATGATGCTGTCGGAGCTGCGCGCCGTGGACCCCGGCGCCGTCGAGCGGTTCCTGCGCGACCCCGTCGAGCACCATCTGCCCGGCGGTGAGCACCCGGCGGCGGCCGCCGACCGGGCCGAGCGGGCGCTGCGTGAGATCGCCGCCCGGCACGCCGGCCAGCACGTCCTCGTCGTGGGCCACAACACGATGATCCGGCTCGTGCTGTGCCGGCTGGTGGGCGTCCCGCTGCGGGCCTACCGCACAGCGTTGCGCGGCCCGGAGCCGACCGCGACCACCGCGCTGACCTTCGCCGCCGACGGCACCGTCACCCTGGAGCACTTCAACCGGCCCGGCGGCAGCGATGGTTGAGCGGCCGACGTCACGCCACGACCGGCAGGACCGGATCGCCGACCACGTCCTGCGCGAGGGCTCGGTGTCGGCCAGCCAGCTCGCGGATACTTTCGGCGTCAGCATCATGACGGTCCACCGCGACCTCGACGAGCTGGAGCGCCAGGGCGTGGTGCGCAAGTTCCGCGGCGGCGTGAGCGCTCAGCCGTCGAGCGTGTTCGAGAGCAACGTCGTCTACCGGCTGCGCACCGCGAGGGCGGAGAAGGCCGCCATCGCCCGGTACGCGCGGACCATGATCGAGCCCGGCATGGCGGTCATGCTCGACGACTCCACGACGACGCTCGAGGTGGCGGGCCTGCTCCCCGAGATCACCCCGCTCACCGTGATCACGAACTTCCTGCGGATGGTCAACGAGGTCGCCCGGCAGCCCGGGGTGCGGCTCATGGCGCTGGGCGGGGAGTACTACCCGACCCACGACTCCTTCCTCGGCGTCCCGTGCATCGAGGCGATCGAGGCGCTGCGCGCCGACGTGCTGCTCACGTCGACGTCGGCGGCGTCGGCCGGCCTCGCCTACCACCAGGAGCAGGAGATCGTCCTGGTCAAGCGGGCGATGATGCGCTCGGCGAACCGCAAGGTCCTGCTCATGGACCACACCAAGCTGGGCGGCACCGCACTGCACCAGCTCGCACCACTGACCGACTTCGACGACGTCGTGGTGGACGGCGGCGCGCCGCCCGACGTCGTCCGGGCGCTGCGGGAGCGCCGAGTGAACGTGCACGTCGCGCCGCTGGAGACCGACTGACGCACCGGCCACCGGCTGACCGGTACCGCTCGCGAGGAGGCGATCATGTACATCGGGGTCGACATCGGCACGTCCCTCACGAAGGCCGTCGGGTACGCCGCGGACGGCTCGGAGCTGTGCGTGCACAGCGTCCCCACCGAGCTGACGCACGGCGAGGACGGCCGGGTCGAGCAGGACATCGACGCGGTCGCGGGCTCGGTCGGTGCGGTAGTGCGTGCGGTCGCGGTCGACCTGCCCGGCGACCCGGACCTGGTGGCGCTGACCGGCCAGGGCGACGGCTGCTGGCTCACCGACGGCGCGGGCAGCGCGGTGCGCCCCGCGGCGTCCTGGCTGGACGGCCGCGCGGCCGACATCGTGCGGACCTGGGACCGCGACGGCACCGCCGACGCCATCCTGGCCCGCAACGGCGGCATGATCTTCCCGGGCGCGTCGGCGGCCATCCTGGCGGTGCTGGACCGGGACGAGCCGGCGGTGCTGGGCCGCGCCGCCACCGCCGGGCACTGTGTCGGGACGATGTTCGGCCGGCTCACCGGCGAGCGGGCCATCGACGTCTCCGACGCGTCGTACCCGTTCCTCGACCCGGTCCGGCGGGACTGGTCCGACGAGATCCTCGAGCTCACCGGCCTGTCGCACCGCCGCGAGCTGCTGCCGCCGGTGGTCGGGCCGGGCGGGCCGGCCGCGCCGCTCGCGGCCGCCGCGGCGGCCGACCTGGGCGTGCCGGCCGGGACGCCGGTGAGCGCCGGACCGTACGACCTGCTGGCCTCCGCGCGCGGCAGCGGCATCGTCTCGCCCGGCGACGGCCTGCTGATCATCGGCACCACGCTGGCCTGCCAGGTGGTCACCGACGACCCCGCGCCGATCGGGCACCGGGCCGGCCTGCTGCTGGGCACCTGGCAGGACGGGCGGTGGCTGCGGGCCATGCCGGCCATGGTCGGGACCGCGTCGCTGGGCTGGCTGCTCGACCTGCTGGGCGCCGACGTCTCCGCACTGGCGTCGCTGCTGGCGGACTCGCCGGCCGGGGCGCGCGGCGTCCGGGTGCTGCCGTACTGGTCCGCGTCCGGCGAGCGGGCACCGTTCGTCGAGGCGTCGGCCCGCGGCCGGTTCGACGGCCTGCACCTCGGCACCACCCGCGCCGACCTCGTCCGCGCGCTGTGCGAAGGGCTCGCGTTCGCCGCCAGGCACTGCTTCGACGCCGCCGGACTGACCGGCCGGCTGGCCGTCTGCGGCGGCGGCGCGCAGAGCGCGGAGTGGACCCAACTCTTCGCCGACGTGCTCGGCCGGCCGCTGGACGTGGTCGAGGTGCCGCAGGCCGGTGCCTACGGCGCGGTCCTGTCGGCCCTGGAAGCGCGCGGGGAGTCGCCCGGCTGGCCGATCCCCGCCCACACCGTGACGCCGACGCCGTCGTCGCGATCGCTGTACGACGACGCCTTCGCCGACTACCTCGACCGGGTCGAACGCGCCCGGGAGGTCTGGGCGGGCACTGGTTCGAGAGGGGACGCATGAGCCTGATCCTGCTGGCCGGGGACGATTTCGTCCGCAACGAGCTCCTGGCCGACGAGCTGCGGGCGGCGGTGGGATCGCCGCCGGCACAGCTCGAACTGCGGACGCTGGAGCTGCCGTGGCCGCACGTGCCGTTCGGCCGCGTCGCCGAGGTCGACGAGGCCTCCGACGTCGAGGACGACCTGCTCGCGTTGGTCGACGGCGTCGAGGTGATCGTCACCCAGATGGGGCCGGTGACACGGCGCCTGCTGGACGCGACACCGTCGTTGCGGCTGGTCGTCTGCACCCGGGGCGGGCCGGTGAACGTCAACGTCGAGGAGTGCACGAAGCGGGGCGTGCTCGTGTGCAACACGCCCGGACGCAACGCCGTCGCGGCCGCCGAGCACGCCGTCACGCTGATCCTCAGCACCGTGCGGGCGATCCCCCGCATCCACGGCACCGTCGCGGCCGGGCAGTGGCGCAGCGACCTCTACGCCTACGACGAGTGCGGCCTCGAGCTGGGCGGGTCGACGGTCGGGCTGGTCGGCTACGGCGCGATCGGCCGGCGAGTCGCACGCATCCTGCGGGCCTTCGACGCCCACGTGCTGGTGGCCGACCCGTTCGTGGACGCCGGCTCCCTCGAGCCCGACGTCTCGCTGGTCGGCCTGCCGGAGCTGCTGGAGCGCAGCGACGTGGTCAGCCTGCACGCCCGGCTGACCCCCGAGACCACCGGCATGATCGACGCCGCCGCGCTGGCGGCCATGCGACCGGGCAGCTACCTGGTCAACTCCGCCCGCGGCGGGCTGGTCGACTACGACGCGCTCGCCGCCGCCCTGGACGGCGGCCACCTGGCCGGCGCCGGCTTCGACGTCTTCCCCACCGAGCCGCCGGCACCTGACTGGCCACTGCTGCGCTCGGACCGCGTGGTCATGACGCCACACCTGGCCGGCGCGACCCGACAGACCGCCCACCGCGCGGCGTCGCAGGCAGCCGCCTCCGTGGCGGCGTACCTGGCCGGGACCCGGCCGCCGGGCCTGGTGAACCCCGACGCACTGCGCTGACGGGCCCAGCCGGGACGCCTGGCGCCACGCCGAGTCCGGCGTGACAGGCGCGGAGGATCGCTTCCGTCAAATCGTCGCTGGCACCGGCCGCTGGAACAACCGAGGTCCTCCGGACCGCGTCGCAGCACTGATGTGAACCGGAGGCCCGGACTTCAGCAGGAGGGCCCCTCCGCCGGGCCGCTCGATCTTGCGGTGCAAGGGTCGGGCGGTGACTCGGTCGGACAGCCCGGCCAGTCCCCTGCCTGGGGGCCACGCCGCCGACACTCGTTCGGTGGCATCATCGGAGGATGAACGCCCGCGACCTCGTCGCGGCAGGTGAGGACGCCCTGGCCGCAGGCGACTGGCCGGCCGCCCGCGACGCCTTCGGGTTGGAGTGGGATGCGTCCGAGTCCGTCGAGGCCCTGGACGGGCTGGGCAGGGCGTTGTGGTGGCTGGGCGACCCGGGAGAGGCACTCGACGTCCGTGCCCGGGCCTTCGCACAGCTGCGCCGTGCGCACCGCGACAGCACGGCGGCCGCAGTGGCGATCTGGATCTCCCGGCAGTACCGCAATCTCTACCACCGCGACGCCATGGCGGATGGTTGGCTGACCCGGGCGAAGTCGCTGCTCGCCGGGCTCGACGACGCCGCGAGCATGGCTGGATGG
The DNA here is from genome assembly GCF_004349065.1 of Jiangella asiatica. Classification (GTDB taxonomy): domain Bacteria; phylum Actinomycetota; class Actinomycetes; order Jiangellales; family Jiangellaceae; genus Jiangella; species Jiangella asiatica. The sequence continues at coordinate 243,705 of NZ_SMKZ01000002.1, read as the reverse complement.
ATTGCGCTGGCTGAATCCGAGGCGGCCGAGCCGGGTCCCCGCGCCTCCACGGCCGCAGACCGTGCCGTGGCCATCGCGCGGTACCAGGGAGACGTCGACCTCGAAATCGTGGCTCTCGCTCGTCGGGGGGCCCTCAGCGTCGCCACGGGTCAGCTGGCGCCCGGCCTGTCGGACCTGAACGAGGCGATGGTGGCGGCCACCTCGGGCGAGGGCGAGGACGTACAGTACGTCGGAGAGGCCCTGTGCACTCTGCTCGAGGTAGCCGGCTGGCTGGGCGATCGCCAGACAGTGGAACCCTGGGCGCAGTTGATCATCGACTTCCGATCGTCGTACGCCTTCGGTCCGCTGGTGCCCTTGGAGGCGTCGGCGACTGACCTGATCTCGGCGTTCTGCACGGGCTGCTGCGGTGGGGTCTACCTGGTGACAGGCCGGCTCGACGCCGCGGAGCAGCAGCTGGCCGACGCGGTGAGCGTGATGGCGACCACCGGCGTGCGGCCCCGGTGCCTCCACCCGGTCGCGCAACTCGTGGAGCTGCGCGTGCTCCAGGGGCGGCTCGCCGAGGCCGAAGTCCTGCTCACCGGCTACGACGAGGAATGGGAGTGCGCCGTCGCAGGCGCGGGCCTCGACCTCGCGCTGGGCCGACCCGCCCAGGCCGTACGGCGGCTCCGCGAGGCGCTCGACGGCCTGGCCCAGGTGCCCGTCCTCGCCCTGCCGGTCCATGCCCAACTCGTCGAAGCCGCCCTGGCGAACGACGACGACACATCCGCACGGGCTTCGGCCGGCGCGATCGACGAGGTCGCGACGATGACCGGATCGAGATTGCACCGGGCGCAGTCCGAGCTCGCGCGCGGCCGGGTGGCGCTCGCCGGCGCGGACACCGAGGCCCCGGGTCTGCTGCGATCCGCCGCGCGGGGCTTTGCCGCGTATGGGGTGCCGCTGCTGGCGTGCCGGGCGCGGATGGCGCTGGCCCACTCGCTGGTGACGACGGATCGTGGGGTCGCGATCACCGAGGCCCGCAGTGCCCTGCAGGCCTTCGACCGGATGGGGGCAGCCGCCGATGCTGATCGGGCCGCCGCGTTCCTGCGCGAGCTCGGTGTCCGCGGCCGCACCGGCGCGCGCGGAGTCGGTGTACTCAGCCAGCGAGAGAAGGAGGTCCTGGCGCTGGTAACCGACGGCCTCACCAACGCCGAGATCGCGGAGCGGCTGTTCATCAGCCAGAAGACGGCCGGCAACCACGTCGGCAACATCCTCACCAAGCTCGGGGTCCGCAGCCGAACCGAGGCGGCCGCTTTCGCGTTGCTCCACCTGGGCCCACGCCGATGACCGGGCCGGCGCCCGAGGAACGAGGACACCGGTGGGGATTCCTCCCCATGCTCGCCGGCGTGATTGGGAGCACCCTTGGAGCTGACCGTCCAACACCACGAGGGGGAACCATGGGGAGCAAGGAAAAGGACGTCGTGCGGCGTTTCTACGAAATCATCGGCGAAGGCCGACCCGAGGCGCTCGACGAAGTCTGCGCTTCAGACCTGGTCGGTCACGCAGGCGCCGGTTCAAACCTGGCAGACCTCAAGGCGTCGATCGCCAGCTACGTGGCGCCGTTCCCCGACCTTGCCGCCGAGGTGCGGCACCTGGTCCAGGAAGGCAACTTGGTCTGCGTTTGGCTGTCCTACACCGCAACGCACCGGGCCGAGTTCGCCGGCGTCCCGGCGAGCGGACGCCACGTGAAGTTCGCTGCGTGGGACCTGATCCGGGTGCAGGACGGCAAGATCGTGGAGATCACGCAGTACTGCGATCTGTTCACGATCATGGGCCAGATCGGTGCGCTGCCGACCGCGGCGCCGGCGTAGGGAGGTGGCTGGCCATGATGAAGAACACGTTCAGCCGGATCGCCCTGTCCCTCGGCGCATTGACGACCGCGCTCCTGGTGACGGCGCCACCCGCCGCCGCGACGCCGAGCTGCGTCGCCCAGACGATCCAGGCCGAGCACGAGTTCTACGGCACGTCCTGGGGCCAGGAGACCGTCGCGTTCTTGGCCACGCATCCCGAAGTCTTGCAGGAGTCCGGGTTCCGTCACATCGGCGACCTCGTCAGGTTCGCAGCTTCCCAGGACCCGGCCGCCTGCCCCGCCGATTTGTAACGCGCCCCGTGACTGGGTCCTCAACTGGCCGCTGAGCCCTCTTGCACAGTCGCTCAGCGGCCTCGAGGCTGGACAGCACTGTGCGTCCGAGGGTCGTCACCTTGACGTCTGCGGCCACCTGTGGGGTGTGAACGCGTGGCGAGCAAACAGCAAGGACATCGCCGTCTACGAGAACGACGAAGGAAGGCCCTGATGGGCAGGCACGTCGTGGACATCGAGGCCGAAGCATCCGAGCTCAGCCGGGACATGGACGTTCCCGCCGACGCAACGCCGTCCCGACCGGGGCGGGCAACCGTACTGTCCGTGCGCCGCGGGAAGGATGAGGCCGAGCAACTGGCCGCACTCGCCGCCGAACGCAGCATCCCGGTCTCGACACTGGCCCGGTCGCTCATCGTCGACGCGCTGCGCACGTCAACCCGTGGGCCTGGCGACGTCGCGGTACATGACGCCGTGGTGCGGGCGCTGCGAGAACCCCTGCGCCCCGACATCCTCGCCGCGAGCTGACCCGGCGATGGCGGGGGGAAGAATGCGAGTTCTGCGCCGGCGGGCGGGCCTACGAGATGGGCGAGCCGAGCACCTCGACGGCGGACAGCCGGCCCACTACCGTGCACAGCAGAAGGCGAGCCGCTGAGAGGCACCCCATGGGCGACGTGCTGACGACGCTGCGTGACTCCACCGACCCCGCGATGCGGCGGCTGGCCGGCGACGATGCCGCCGACCCGATGGACAGCCGCAGGGTCCGGACCCTGCTGGACTTTCCCACCGACGTCCACCCGTACCGCAAGTGGTGGGGCATCCACTGGCGGCTGGTCGAGCTGGCCGACCTCGGTGCCCGGCCGCAGCGTGGGGCTCTGGAGGCCGCCGTCGACCGCGAGCTGTCCTGGCTGACGTCGCCGGCGCACGTGCGCGCCGTCACGGCGGTCAACGGGCGGTACCGGAGGTGCGCCTCGCAGGAGGGCAACGCCCTTTACGCCTGCGCGACCCTGGGCTTCGCCGACGATCCGCGGGTTCGGCAGCTGGTCGAGAACCTGCTGGCCTGGCAGTGGCCGGACGGCGGCTGGAACTGCAACGGCGCACCAGACGCCTGGCGCTCGTCGTTCCACGAGACCGTAACGCCGGCGCTCGGGCTGGCCGCGTACCACGCCGCCACCGGCGACCTCGATGCCCGCGCGGCCGCCGCGCGGTCGGCCGAGCTATTCCTGGAGCACCGGATGTTCCGCCGACTGGCCGACGGCTCCGTCATCCACCCGACTTGGGTCAAGCTGCATTACCCCGCCTACTGGCACTACGACGTCGGACAGGGGCTGCGGCTGCTGCAGGTGCTCGGCCTGCTCGACGACCCGCGCGCCCAGGACGCCCTGGACGTCGTCGAAGGGGCCCGGCGCGGCGACGGCCGCTTCTCGGGCCCGGCCTGGTGGAACGCCCAGATGCGTCCCTCCGTCGACTGGGGGCGCGGCCCGGACAACGACATGCTCAACCTGCGCGCCGCCAACGTGCTTCACGCCGCCGGCCGCGCCGGCTGAAGATTCTTCCGCCACCGGGAACCTGGGGCACCCGGGCGGTGTAGGAAGAGTGCAACCGCGCCGAGGAACAGGACCGCATCCATCGCCGACGACACCGACGAGGCCGTCATCGCCCGCGTACGCGCCGGAGACCGGGACGCGTACGGCGATCTCGTGCGCCGTCATGCGGCCGACGCGTACCGGGTCGCGGTACTGGTCGGGGCCGGGCCGGAGGCGGAGGACGTGGTTCAGGTGGCGTTCGTCAAGGCGTACCGGACGCTGGGTAGGTTCCGCGACGGCGCACCGTTCCGGCCGTGGCTGCTGCGCATCGTCGTCAACGAGGCACGCAACGCCGCCCGCGCGGCCCGGCGGTACCGGCGGGCGACGGAGCGGTCGGCGCTGCTGGACGGGCTCGACGACGCGGTCCTGAGCGTCGACCCGGCGGCGGAGGTGGTGACGGCGGAACGACGGACGGCACTGCTGGCCGCGGTCCGGTCGTTGCCGGAACCGCAGCGACGGGTCGTGGCCTGCCGCTACTTCCTGGACCTGGACGAGCAGGAGACCGCGACGGTGCTCGGCTGGCCGCGCGGCACGGTGAAGTCGCGGCTGCACCGTGCCCTGCGCCGCCTGGAGGCCGATCTCCAGCCGGAGCACAGGAACGACCTCGAGCGGGAGGTGGACCATGGATGACCGGGCTCTCACCGCCGAGCTGCGTGACCTCGGCGCCTCGCTGGAGGTTCACGGCCCGGACCCGGCGGCGGTCGCCGTCGCCGTCCTGGACCGGATCGCGACCGAGGAGGCGGCACCGGCCGCTCGCGTACCGCGGCGCCGGCTGCGGGCGAGGCTGGCCGCCGTCGCCGTGGCACTCCTGGTCGCGCTCGTGCTCACCCCGCCGGTGCGCGCGGCCGTGGGCGAGTGGTTGGGGTTCGGCGGCGTCGTGGTGCGGCCCGGGCCGTCGCAGCCGTCGGCGTCCGCGCCGCCGACGGCGTCCGGGCTGACGCTCGCCCAGGCGCGCGAGCTGGTGGCGTTCGAGCCGCTCCAGCCGGCGCGGCTGGGCCCGCCCACTGGCGTCGAGGTGTCGGCCGACGCCCGGCTGCTCACCATGACCTGGGGCGACGGCGCCGGCACGGTACGGCTGGACCAGTTCGACGGCGAGCCGTCGCCGATGTTCGTGAAGACGGCGCTGCTGGGCGAGACCGCTGTCTCGATCCCGGTCGGCGACACCACCGTCTGGTGGTTCAGCGAGCCGCACGACCTTCGGATGCTCGACGGGGACGGCCGCGAGCAGGCGCACCTGACCCGGGTGGCCGGTCCCACGCTGGTGTGGGTCGTCGACGGCGTCAGCCTGCGGCTGGAGGGCATGGATCGCGACGAGTCCCTTGCGGTGGCCGCGTCGACGCTCGGAACCGACTGAGCACGAGCGGTGTAAGAGAAGTGTCCGCACCCTCGAACCCCCGGGAGCACCCATGCGCAGCGTCCGCCGTGCCGCCGTCGCCGCCGTCGCCGCAACAGCTGCCGCCCTGAGCGCCGTCCTGCTGACCGCGGCGCCGGTGTCGGCCGGCGGCCCGACCAGCGTCCTGCTCGTCGCACCCCAGCACGGCGCCTCCGCCGCCCTGCACAACACGAACGAGGCGTACGACCGGCTGGCGACGGCGCTGAACCGGCAGCCGGTGGCGCAGCGGGCACCGCACTCCCAGCCACCGGACCTGAGCGGCTCGAACTTCGTCGCCACCTGGATGATCCACGACGTGCAGCCGTGGCGCGTCGATCGGATCATGCTGGGCGGCAACGGCCTGCCGGAGTGGATCCACACCACGGAGTCGGTCGGCGGCGACGTCGACCTGGGCGCCGAAGGCGTCTGGCACCGCCCGTCCGACCCCACGGGGCTCATGGTGATCCTCAAAGGGCTCGGGCTGACCGGCGGCATCGCACCCGGCGCCGACCCCGCCGACGCGGCGCAGGACACGGCGGCCGACGAGGCGGACGGCGCGTTGCCCGCCCCGTCCGGGCCGGGCAACGGCGCCGCCTGGGCGGTGCCGGCCGTCGTCGCCGGCGCGGTGGCCGGCGTCCTGGGCGAGCGCTGGCTGCGCCGCCGGCGGGAGCAGGGCGAGGGCGGGCGCTGGCAGCTGCTCGACGTTCCCGGCCGCTAGGGGTGTCGGACATCCCTAACCCGCCGCCCGCGCAGCGGCCAGGCACCGTTCCAGGAACGCACGCTCGGGGTCGTTGCCGCACAGCTCCAGCGCCAGCTGGTACGCCTCGGCCGCCTCGGCCCGCCGCCCGAGCCGGTCGAGCAGGTGCCCTCGGGCGGCGTGCAGCGGGTGGTAGCGGTCCAGCGTGCCGGCCGCGACGAGCGTGTCGATGAGCGCCAGGCCGGCCTCGGGACCGAGGAGCATCGCCACGGCCACGGCCCGGTTGAGGTCGACCACCGGCGACGGCGCCGTGGCGCGCAGCACGTCGTAGAGGGCGACGATCTGCCGCCAGTCGGTCTCGGCCAGCGACGGCGCCTCGTCGTGGACCGCGGCGATGGCCGCCTGCAGCGCGTAGGGCCCGGGCGGCCGGTGCCGCAGTGCGCTCGTCACCAGGGCCCGGCCCTCGTCGATCATGGCGTGGTTCCAGCGGGAACGGTCCTGGTCTTCCAGCAGCACCAGCTCGCCGTCGTCGTCGACCCGGGCCGGGCGCCGCGCGTCGACCAGCAACAGCAGCGCGAGCAGTCCGCCGACCTCCGGCTCGGCCGGCAGCAGTCCGTGCAGGATGCGGGCCAGCCTGATGGCCTCGCCCGCCAGGTCGGGCTGGACCAGCGCCGCTCCGCTGCTGGCCGCGTACGCCTCGGTGAAGATGACATAGACGACCCTGAGCACCGCCGGCAGCCGGCCCGGCAGCTCCGCCGCCGACGGCACCCGGTACGGGATGCCGGCCTTGCCGATCTTGTGCTTGGCCCGGACCAGCCGCTGCGCCATGGTGCCCTCCGGCACCAGGAACGCCCGCGCCACTTGCGCCGTCGAGAGCCCGGCGAGGTAGCGCAGCGTGAGCGCCACCCGCGCCTCGGCACCGAGCGCGGGGTGGCAGCAGGTGAAGAACAGCCGCAGCCGGTCGTCGCCGATGACATCTGGTTCGGCGACGGGGGCGGTCAGCCTCTCGGTCTCGGCGCGCTCGCTCTCGATCTTGAGCACGGCCAGCTTGGCCGCGTAGTTCTGTCGCCGCCGCAGCGTGTCGACGGCACGCCGGCGCGCGGTGGTGAGCAGCCACCCGCCGGGGCGGTCGGGGACCCCGTCGACCGGCCAGCGTTCCACGGCCGCGGCCATGGCCTCGGCCGCGACCTCCTCGGCCAGGTCGAAGTCGCCGAGCCAGCGCACGAGCGTGGCGAGCAGCCGGCCCCACTCCTCGCGGAAGACAGCTTCCGCGGGATCGGCTGCTCGCTCACTCACCCCTCAGCCCTGGTCGAAGACGGTGATCGGGCGGACCTCCATGCTGCCGAACCTGGCACCCGGGCACTTGGCCGCCCAGTCCAGCGCCGTGTCGAGGTCCGGCACGTCCACCAGGTAGTAGCCGCCCAGGACTTCACGGGTCTCGGCGAAAGGGCCGTCGGTGACCACCCGGTCGCCGTCGCGCACGCGCAGCGTGGTGGCAGTGTTTGCCCGCTCCAACGCGTTGCCGTCGACGTAGAACCCGGACTTCCGGATCTGCTCGTCGTAGGCGAACCACTCCGCCATCTCGGCCTCGAGCTGCTCCGGTGCCGGCTGCTCGCTCGGCTCCGTACCGTAGATCAACAGCAGGTATTGCATCTCGGTCTCCCCCTTCCCGGGGTCGCCAGGGCGGCCCGGTGCCACCCTTCACCATGACGACGAACGGGTTCGGCCCTCATATACAACACCCGCCTACTGACATTCGCAGACCGACGAAGACGCGTACGGCCCTCGAGCGACTCGGGCTCTCCTATCGCTTCCGTGGGTAGGGTGCTGCTCGACGGGGTAGCAGGACGCGGCGATCACGGCGGACACCCCGGCCACACCCGCGCGAGCACCAGAAGAGCCTCAACCTGCCCGCTCCGGCCGCGCCGGCGCGAACTCGGCCAGCCGCTCGGCATGGGCAGACGCCTGCGTCGCCGGCATCCAGTGCGGATACGAGACGTAGACGACCTCGGACTCCTCCTCCGCGCGGTAGACGAGATCGGTACCCGCGCGCAGGTAGATGACCTCGCCGACGGCGGCCGTCCGCACGACGCCGCCGCTCTCGACGCTGAACCGACCCTTCGTAACGATCAGCGCCTCGTCGTACGACACCGTCCACGGGTTCGACTCGCCCGCGCCGTACCGCGCGAACCCGACCGTCATCGCTGCGTCGTGGCGATGGTCGATCGCGTCGGCCAGCAGTAGGTCCTGGTCGTCTCGACGGTACCACTCGAGTGCGTCCGCGCTCGTCACCTTGGTCACCTCGGGCATGGGTGGCTCCTTTCTGTATCGGTCACTACATAAAGCCATCACACGCCACGTCATGCCGTCAAGGGGTTAATGTAGGGATCGATACAGAAAGGAGATCCGAGGCATGGGACGCGGCCGGCCGCGCGGGTTCGACCGCGACACCGCGCTCGACCGGGCGATGCGGCTGTTCTGGGCCAAGGGCTACCAGGACACATCCATCGCCGACCTCACCGAGCAACTCCAGATCGGCTCCCCCAGTCTGTACGGCGCGTTCGGCTCCAAGGCCGACCTGTTCCGCGAGGCCGCCGACCGCTACCAAGCCGGCGACGGCGGCTGGCCCGGCGTCGAGCTGGCGGCGGCCACCACCGCCCGCGACGGCATCGAACGGTTGCTGCGCGCGAACGTCGAGGTCTTCACCCGGCGCGGCGGGCCGCGCGGCTGCCTGCTCACCCGTGCGATGCTGACCTGCCCGCCCGAGGACGCCGAGGTCCGGGCGTACCTCGATCGGAGCCGCCGCGACCGGCTCGCGGCGCTGCGGTCCCGACTGGGCATGGCGACGGAAGCCGGCGAGCCGCTGCCGTCGAACGACGTGGACACGCTCGCCCAGCACTACGACGCCCTGATCCAAGGGCTGGCGGTCCGGGCACTGGAGGGCGCCTCGCGCGCGGCGCTGCAGCGCACCGTCGACCTCACCATGGCCGCCTGGGACGCACTGGCGGCCGCCAGCGACACCGGCACCGCCGACAGACGGTGATCCCCCGATAACTCCGACGAAATCGATACATAACGGAACCTCCGAAGACTGCTCCTGCGACCCGGCACCCCCGGCCGGGTGCACCGACAGGAGGCGACGTTGACCACGACAGCGGGTACACCTCGCGGACACAGCAGGCGCAGCTTTCTGACCAGGGTCGGCATGGTCGGCGGCGCGACGGCGCTCTACGGCGGCATGGAGGCCCTCGGCCTCTTCGCCTCGCCCGCCGAGGCCGCCACCGACTTCCAGCCGCCGCGCGCGGCCGACCTGCCCGACTCCGCCCGCGGGCGCCGCACGAAGGTCGTTGTGCTCGGCGCGGGTACCGCCGGGCTGACCGCCGCGTACGAGCTGGGAAAGGCCGGCTACGACTGCCACGTCCTGGAGGCACGCGACCGGCCGGGCGGTAGGGCGAAGACCATCCGCCGCGGCGACCGCTTGACCGACACCGACGGCGTCACGCAGGTCTGCCGGTTCGACGACGGGCTCTACTTCAACGCCGGCCCGGCGCGCATCCCCAACCATCACGTCACGCTCGACTACTGCCGCGAGCTGGGCGTCGAGATCGAGGCACTGGTCAACGCGAACGCGGAGAGCCTCTACTACCACGAGAACACCTCGACCACCGACTACGGGCCGCTGGCCAGCACTCCGGTCACACACCGGCAGGCCAAGGCCGATGTCTACGGCTACGTGTCCGAGCTGCTCGCGCAGGCGGCCGACCAGGGCGCTCTCGCTGCCGTGCTCAGTTCCGACGACGTCGACAGGCTGGTCTCGTTCGCCGAGAGCCTGGGCGGGCTCACCGGCGGCCGCTACGTCGGCAACAGCCGGCGCGGTTACGTCGACGCGCCCGGCGCCGGGCACGACGCCGGCGTCGTCGGTACCCCGCCGTCGATGTCGGCGGTCCTGCAAAGTGAGTTCGGCACCAGGTTCGCGTTCGAGTTCGGCTTCGACCAGGCCATGATGATGTGGCAGCCCGTCGGCGGCATGGACCGCATCAGCGCCGCCCTCGCCGACGCCGTCGGCGGCCGCCGCCGCATCACCTACGAGGCCCCGGTCACCCAGATCAGCAACACCGGCGACGGGGTCCGCGTCAGCTACCGGTCGAACGGGCGCGTCCGCACCATCGAGGCGGACTACTGCATCTCCACGATCCCGCCGATGGTGCTCAAGGACATCCCGTCCAACTTCTCCCAGGCCACCAAGGACGCGCTCACCGTGCCCACGGCGGCCAACACCGGCAAGATCGGCCTGCAGTACGGCCGCCGGTGGTGGGAGGAGGACGACAAGATCTTCGGCGGCATCACGGCGACGAACATGGACATCTCCGGGATCTGGTACCCGTCGTCGGGCTTCCTCGGCCGCAAGGGGGTCGTCGTCGGTTACTACTCCGGCGCGTACACCGACCTGTCCGTTCCGGAGCGGGCGGCGCGCGCCGTCGCCCAGGGCGTGAAGATCCACGGGACGAAGTACCGCGACGAACTGGACACGTCGTTCTCCGTCGCCTGGCCCAAGGAGCCCTACAGCCTGGGCGGCTGGGTCAGCTGGCCCGGCGGGCGCGGGGCCGCGTACGACCACCTGCTGCGCCCCGACGGCAACGTCTACTTCGCCGGCGACCACCTGAGCTACCTGATCGCCTGGCAGGCGGGCGCGTTCGAGTCCGCCCGGCAGGTCGTCACGGACCTGCACCAGCGCGTCGCCGCGACCGCGGCCTGACCCCGTCACCGTCCCCGAAGGAGACACGATGTCCCAGCACCCCACCCGGCGCCGTCTGCTCGCCGTGACCGTCGGCACCGGGCTCACGACACTGGCCGTGACCGGCGGCGCCATCGCGGCCAGCCGGATCGGGCAGCCGCGCCCCCGGGAGATCCGCTACAACCTGGCGCCGGCCGCCCAGGCCCCCGACCCGTTCATCGCGAGCGGCGTCGCGTTCGGCTCGCAGGCGTCGATCTACTTCTCCAGCGGCATCGGACCGTCCGCGCTCAACGCCGGCGCACCGGCCGGGACACCCGAACGCTACATCGACCCCGCTCAGTACCCGGGCGGCAAGCTACCGGCCGGCGTCACCGTCACCCAGGCCCAGGGCATGAACGCGATGGCGCGCATCCGGGAGAACCTGGAGTCGCAGGGGCTCACCCTGACCGACATCACCAGCATGCGCATCTACCTGCAGGCACCACCGGGCGCCGCCCGGGCCGACTACGACGGCTGGAACCGCGCCTACCGCAAGTGGATGGCGAACGTGGACCGGGTGAGCGGCGAGGTCATCGCGGCCTACCAGCCCGTCGAGTTCGCCAACGCCACCCGGCCGTCGCGGACCAACCTGGAGGTGGCGACGCTGCCCGTCGCCGGCTGGCTGGTGGAGATCGAGGCGGTCGCCGCCTACCCGGGGTGAGCTCGGGTAGGAGCCAGCCTTGCCACGGGCGAGGTCGGGTGAATGCCGCCGGCCCCCGCCCCTGACCCGAAATGATCACGTTCAGCACGAAATCGCGTGTCGCACCATGATTACAAGCATGGTGAAGCTCGTGTGATCCTGCTGAACGTGATCATTTCGGGGCGCGTGGGACGACGGGTCGACTCGTGCCCGGTCACCGTCAGATGCGCCAGAGGAGGAGGAGTGCGCGGTCGTCGGCGTCGGAGGACGCGACGGCGTCGATGAGCTTCTTGGCGCCGTGGCGGAAGCCCTTCGCGATCAGCCGCTCGGCCTCGCCCTGGAGCTTGTCGATGCCGTCGGACAGGTCGCGCCGGGGCGCCTCGACCAACCCGTCCGTGTAGAGCATCAGCGCGTCGCCGGGCCGCAGCCGCCCGCAGACCGGCGCGTAGAAGTCCTGGTCGAAGACGCCGAGCAGGCCGCCCTCGGTGTCGAGCGTGACCCAGCGTCCGGACCCGGCATGGAAGTGGATGGCCGGCGGGTGCCCGGCCGAGCGGACCTCGTACTCCCCCGTCCGCAGGTCGACCACAAGGTGCACCGCGGTCGCGAACCCCTCGGGCCAGCGCTGCCGCAGCAGGTAGGCGTTGGCGGCGGGGAGGAACTGCTCGGGCGGCAGCGACCCGAGCAACCCGCCGAACGCGCCGGACAGCAGCAGCGCCCGGGTGCCGGCGTTGTGACCCTTGCCGGAGACGTCCACGAGCGCGAGCTCGAGCGTGCCGCCGTCGGCGGACCGGGTGGCCACGGCGAAGTCGCCAGAGAAGCTGGACCGCTCAGCGGCGTGGTGGACCAGCTCGACCTCCCAGCCGCGCGGCAGCGCCGGGACCTTGCCCTGCGCGCTGAGCCGGTCACGCAGGTCGACGAGCATCGACTCGCCCATGGTGCCCTGCAGCCCGAGGCGTGCCCGCGACCGAGCCAGCCCCAGCGACACGACCGCGGTGATGCCTACGACGACGGTGACCGCGACGAACGTCTGGTCGACGTCGATGGCGACACCGCCGGCCACGAGACAGAACGCGGCCGTGCCGACCAGCCACGCCAGCGACCGCGGCGCGAGGAACAGCCCGCCGAACAGCAGCGGCAGCACCAGCGCGATGGCCGGCACCATGGACATCCACGACACCATGGCCAGGCCCAGCAGCAGCGTGACCGCGAGCAGGCACGCCAGGACCACCGGCTCACGGATCAGCCGGCGGGTGATGGGGCCGGCCGGACGCCTACCGGAGACCACTCCGGCAAGCCCGAGCAGGCCAGCCGGTCGGGTCGTCACACCGAGGACCCTAGCGGCAAAGAGAGCGGTCCTGGTAGAGCACGGGAAACCATCTCGAAGACCCGGTCAACACTGACATCGGGGGCACCAGAACAGGTTCCGGGCAGCGGCGATGCCGACCCGGACCGGGGTGCCGCAGACCAGGCAGGGCTGGCCTGCCCGCCGGTAGACGTAGACCTCGCCGCCGTGGTCGTCGACACGCGGCGGTCGGCCCATCGCCTCGGGTTCGTGCTCGGGGCGGACGGTGTCGATGCGGCCGGTCGCGACCCCCGTCGCCATGAGCCCGACCAGGTCGTCCCAGACGGCGCGCAGCACCGGCGCCGGCACCGTCCGGCCCGGCCTGGACGGGTCCACGCCGGCGCGGAACAGCGTCTCGGCTCGGTAGACATTGCCGACGCCGGCCAGCACCGTCTGGTCCATGAGCAGGATGCCCACGGGCGTCCGGCTCCGACCGATGCGCTCCAGCGCCGGTGCGGGGTCGTCGCCGCGCAGCGGATCCGGGCCGAGGCGGGCGTGGATGGCGGCCTTCTCCGCCTCGCCCAGTACCTCGCACGCCGTCGGCCCACGCAGGTCCGCGTGCGCGTCGGACGTGGCAAGCCGCATCCGGACCTCGCCACGCACCGGACCGGGCGGCCCGGCCACGACGTCGAACGTCCCGTACAGCCCGAGGTGGACGTGTACCCAGCGCCGCCCGTCGAACCCGATGAACAGGTGCTTGCCGTGCGCCTGCGCGTCCCGCACCTCGACACCGTCGACGACGGCGGCACCGGCGGCGAAGCGCCCCTGCGGGCTGCTGACACCGACGGGGCGGCCGCCGAACGCGCGGACCACCTGGTGAGCAAGACGGTGGATCGTATGGCCCTCGGGCACGTACCGTCCTTCCATGAACGATCGAGACAAGGCCGCGCGCAAGCTCGACCAGGTCGACCGGCGCTCGCAAGTCGGGGTGTCGCGGGCCCTGCGTGCCCGCGACGTCTCGCGGCCCAGTCCCGCCCAGCTCGAGGCGGCGCTGGCGAAGCTGGAGTCGACGCCGCTGCCGCCGCGCCCTAGTCAGCGGCCGCCGCGAGCGGAGGAAGCTCGCCGGACTCCTCGTAACGGCTGAGCATCCCGATGCGGCGCGCGTGCCGCTCACTCTGCGAGAACGGCGTGGCCAGGAACGTCTGGACGAAGCTCACGACGTCGTCGAACGGGTGCATCCGGGCGCCGACGGCGACCACCTGGGCGTCGTTGTGCTCGCGGGCCAGCCGCGCGGTCTCGTCCGACCAGGCCAGCGCCGCCCGGATGCCCTTGACCTTGTTGGCCGCGATCTGTTCGCCGTTGCCCGAGCCGCCGATGACCACGCCGAGGCTGTCGGCGTCGGCGGCGACCGCCTCGCCGGCGCGCAGGCAGAACGCGGGATAGTCGTCGAGCTCGTCGTAGACGAACGGCCCGTGGTCGACGACCTCGTGGCCGCCGTCACGGAGCACCTCGACGAGGCGGTTCTTGACCTCGTACCCGGCATGGTCGGAGCCGACGTGCACACGCATGGGCGCCAGTCTGCCGTACCGCACCCGGCACCCGTGACGGGGTCAGTCGAAGACGGGCTTGCGGGTGCGGGTCCGCTTCAGCTCGAAGAAGCCGTCGTACGACGCCAGCGCGCGCACGCCGTCCCAGATCCGGCCGGCCTCCTCGCCACGCGGCGCGGGCGACAGCACCGGCCCGAAGAACGCGTAGCCGCCGATGGAGATGACCGGCGTGCCGACCTCGGTGCCGACCTGGTCCATGCCGGCGTCGTGGCTTTTTTCAGCGTGTCGTCGAGCTCGTCGCTCTCTGCGTAGGCGGCCAGCGTCTCCGGCAGTCCCACCTCGGCCAGCGCCTCGGCGATGACCCCGTCGTAGTCGCGCCGCCGGCCCGGGTGCAGGCGCGTGCCCATCGCGTCGTAGAGCGGCTTGACGTACTCCTGGCCGTGCAGCTCGCGCGCGGCGTTGACCACCCGCACCGGTCCCCAGGCGCGGCGCATCAGCGCGTTGTAGTCCTCGCCGAGGTCGCGTTCGGCGTTGAGGTACGACAGCGACATCACGTGCCAGGTCACCGCGATCGGCCGGACCTTTTCGACCTCCAGGATCCAACGCGACGTCATCCAGGCCCACGGGCAGGTCGGGTCGAACCAGAAGTCGACGGCGCCGTTCTGGGTCATCGGCTCGTCCTTCGTATCGATTGACGTATCAATGAGGTATCGATGTGGCCAACCGCACGGGCGAGCAAGCGATTCCCGCCAGGTTATCTACAGCATGAGTCCGGATGTTCTGTCAGGATCGGGGCCATGCCTGGCACGAACCTGACCCGAGACGAGGCGCACGAGCGCGCTTCCGTCATAGATCCCTCGTCCGTCCAGTACGACGTCGAGCTCGACCTGACCCGGGGCGACACGACGTTCGGTTCGACGACGACGGCGCGGTTCACCTCGACGGAAGGCGCCGGTACCTGGCTCGACCTCATCGCGCCGGCTGTCCACGAGGTGGTCCTCAACGGCAATGCGCTCGACCCGGCCGACGTCTTCGACGGCAACCGCGTGCGGCTCGACGGGTTGGCGACGGAGAACGAGGTCAAGATCGTCGCCGACGCTGCGTACATGCGCACCGGCGAGGGGCTGCACCGGTTCGTCGATCCCGTCGACGACGAGGTGTACCTGTACTCGCAGTTCGAGGTCGCCGACGCCCGCCGGGTCTACGCCTGCTTCGAACAGCCCGACCTCAAGGCGGCCGTGACGTTCACCGTCGACGCCCCCACACACTGGGAGGTCGTCTCGAACTCGCCGGGCCACAGCCGCAAGCACAAGGAGAAGCGGCGCTGGACGTTCGACGCGACGCCGGTGCTGTCGACGTACGTGACGGCCATCGTGGCCGGCCCGTACCACGTCGTGCGGTCGGAGTACACGGGCAAGGAGAAGACGGTCCCGCTCGCGCTGTACTGCCGCAAGTCGCTGTCGGAGTACCTCGACGCCGACGAGCTGTTCGACGTCACCCGGCGCGGGTTCGCCTTCTTCGAGGAGGTCTTCGGCCTGGCCTACCCGTTCGCCAAGTACGACCAGCTCTTCGTGCCGGAGTTCAACGCCGGTGCGATGGAGAACGCTGGCGCCGTCACCCACCACGAGGACTACCTGTTCCGCAGCCGGGTCACCGACGCCGCCTACGAGCGCCGCGCCGAGACGATCCTGCACGAGATGGCGCACATGTGGTTCGGCGACCTCGTCACCATGCGCTGGTGGGACGACCTGTGGCTGAACGAGTCGTTCGCCACCTGGGCGTCGGTGCTGTCGCTGGCCGAGGCCACCCGCTGGACCGATGCCTGGACGACGTTCGCCGTCACCGAGAAGCTGTGGGCGCTGCGCCAGGACCAGCTGCCGTCGACGCACCCGATCTCCGCCGACATCCGCGACCTCGAGGACGTCGAGGTCAACTTCGACGGCATCACCTATGCCAAGGGCGCCAGCGTGCTCAAGCAGCTGGTCGCCTGGGTCGGCCGGGACGCCTTCCTGGAGGGGGTGCGGGCGTACTTCGCCGAGCACGCCTGGGGCAACACCTCGCTCGGTGACCTCTTCGCCCACCTGGAGCGCACCAGCGGCCGCGACCTCTCCGAGTGGAACGAGCAGTGGCTGCGCACGGCCGGGGTCAACACGCTGCGCCCGGTGGTCGCCGTCGACGGCGCCGGTGCCTACACGTCGGTCGCCATCGAGCAGACTGCGCCGCCGGAGCATCCCACGATCAGGTCGCACCGGGCCGCCGTCGGCCTCTACGACCGCACCGAGGACGGCGAGCTGGTGCGCCGGCACCGAGTCGAGCTGGACCTCGCCGGGTCGCGCACCGAGATCGAGGAGCTGCGCGGCGAGCAACAGCCGGACCTGCTCCTGGTCAACGACGACGACCTCACCTTCGCCAAGGTCCGCCTGGACGATCGGTCTCAGCAGACGGTGGTGCGGTCCATCGGCGCGCTGGGGTCTCTGCCGCGGGCACTGTGCTGGACGGCGTCCACGGACATGCTGCGCGACGCCGAGCTGTCGGCCAGCTCGTTCGTCGAGCTGGTGCTGGGCGGCATCCAGCGCGAGACCGCCATGGGTGTGGTGCAGCACGTGCTGGCCTCCGCCCGGGCGGCCATCGACCTCTACGCGTGGCCGGCCAACCGGACCGTGCTCGCGTCGCGGTGGGCGGCGGCGCTTCGCCAACTGGCTGGCAGGGCCGAGCCCGGCGGCGACCGGCAGCTCGCGTTCGCTCGCGCCTGGGTGGCCACCGCGGCCAGCGACGACCACGTCGGCGAGATCCGCACAATGCTCGACGGGGACGAGTCGACGCTGCCGGGGCTCGTCGTCGACACCGACCTGCGGTGGACGCTGCTGCAGCGACTCGTGGTCCTGGGCGCGGCCGGCGAGGACGCCATCGCCGCGGAACTGGAGCGCGACAACACCGCGGCCGGCCAGCGGCAGGCCGCCTACGCCCGCGCCTCGATCCCGACGTACGCCGCCAAGGCGTCCGCCTGGCAGGCCACCGTCGAGAGCGACGAGCTGCCGAACGCCCTGCTGACGGCGACGGTGCGCGGCTTCGCCCACCCTGAGCAGCGCGAGCTGGTGCGCCCGTACATCGGCCCGTACCTCGACGCGGTGCCGCGGGTCTGGGCCGAGCGCACCACCGAAAGCGCCCAGGCGATCATCGTCGGGCTGTTTCCGCGGGTGCTGGCCGACGCGCCGACGGCGTCCATGGTGCGGTCGTGGCTGGAGACGGCCGAGGTCCCCGACGCCGCCCGGCGGCTGGTCGTCGAGGGCCTGGCCGACCTCGAGCGGGCGCTGCGTGCCCAGGACCGCGACCGGCAGGCCGGCTGATCGTCGCCGTGGCGGGAACGGCGCGGGCGATCATGAAGGTACGGTCGGTCATCTAGCATGTAGATGACCATTCCGCGAGTGATGGTGGAGTCAGGACCGTGCCTCGAGTACCAGCCCGTGAGTCCGCCGGCGGCACCCAGAGCGTCGAGCGGGCGCTGTCGCTGCTGTCCGCGTTCACCGAGGAACACCCGGAGCGGCGCATCTCCGAGCTGGTCGCCGAGACCGGCCTGGGCCAGTCCACGGTCTCGCGGCTGGTCGGCGCCCTGGTCAACCTCGGGTACCTGACGCATCACGGGCGCAGCGGGCTGTACGGCGTCGGCCCCCGCGTGATCACGCTGGCCGGCATCGGGCTCAACCAGTCGCCCGTGCACCAGCAGTCGCGACAGCTCGCCCAGAACCTCGCCGCGTCGCTGGGCCTCGGCGTCAACGTCGCAGAGCGCCACGACACCGGCCTCTTCTACCTGTGCCACTTCGAAGGCGCGAACGCACCGCGACCGTCCACACTGATCGGCCGCGGCGGTCCGCTGCACGCCACCGCCATGGGAAAGGCGCTGATCAGCGAGCTGACGGCCGACGAGGTCAGCGCGCTTATCGGCACCGAGTACGCCCGCTACACTCCGCACACCATCACATCGTTTCCGGAGCTCACCGCCGCGCTGCGCGACGTCCGTGAACGCGGCTACGCCACCGAGCAGGAGGAGCTGGCCTTCGGGCGCGCGTGCATCGCCGCGCCCATCCGCGACCGGTCCGGGCGTATCGTCGCCGCACTGTCGGTGTCCGGACCGCTGTCGGCCATGAACCTGCCGGCCCGCCAGAACGAGCTGGCTATGATCGCCATCGAGCACGCCGACCAGGTCTCGTCGAACCTCGGCTACCACGCCGCACTCGCCTACCCATGATCATCAACGATTCCGAGGGCTATGACACCCGAAATCGTTGATGATCATGGGTGCGGCGCGAGGACGGCGCGGACGGCGGGGACGACCTCCGTCGCGAACCGGCGCAGTTGGTCGCCGGGCCTGCCGCCGAACACCAGCACGTCGGCGCGGTGCTCGGTGACGAGCATGGCCAGCTCGTCGGCCCACTGCGTCGCCGGCCCGGCCAGGAACCCGCCCGACTCACCGTCGGTGATGGTGCCGCCGAGGCTGAACACCCGGCGCACCGCCGACGGGTCCCGTCCGGCCTCCGCCGCCCCGGCGTCGACGCGGTCGTTGAGCTCGGGCAGCCGGGCCAGCACGTCCGCGCTCAGCGACGGCACCCAGCCGTCGGCGACCCGGCCGGTGAGGCGCAGCGCGCGCGGACCGTAGGCGCCCAGCCAGATGCCCAGGTCGTGCACCGGCAGCGGGCCGGAGTGCACGCCGCGCAGGTGGTAGTACTCCCCCTCGAACCGCAGCCCGCGATCGCCGCTCCAGACCAGCCTGATGACCTCGATCGCCTCGGCCAGCTGGTCCAGCGCCTGCCTCGGCGTCCGTCGCTCGCCGCCATAGCCCTCGATGGCGTCCCAGAACGCGCCGGCACCCAGGCCCAGCTCGAACCGGCCGCCAGACAACACGTCCAGGGAGGCCGCCGTCTTGGCCAGCACACCGGCAGGACGCAGCGGCACGCACGCCACCTCGGGGAACACCCGCAGCGTGGACGTGGCCGCCAGCACCGCGCTCATCAGCGCGAACGTGTCGACGTAGCGACGCTGGTACGGGTGATCCTGGATGCCCACCCAGTCCAGGCCGAGCCGCTCGACCTCGCGTGCGGTGTCCAGCAGCGGGTCGGCGGCGTTCGGTACCAGGAAGTAGCCGAAGGTCACCATGTGCCGCTCCAGACCGGCGGCCTGCGGTCGCGCCACGGCCGGGCCGCCTCCAGCTGGGCCGCCAACGACAGCAGCGTCTCCTCCGCGCCGTGCCGGCCACCCAGCATGACGCCGACCGGGAGCGTGACACCGTCGACGACCGTCTCCTCCAACGGCAGGCTGATGGCCGGCCAGCCGGTCAGGTTCCAGACACTGGTCCACGGCGTGAACGCCATCTGAGCGGCGAAGTCCGCGGCCGGGTCGGAGTCGATGCGCTGCGAGCCGACCGGCGCCGGTGGCTGGGCCAGCGTCGGCGCGAGGATCACGTCGTAGCCGGTCCAGGTGGCTGCGGCTTCGCGCGTCGTCAGCTGGATCAGACGGATCGCGGTCGCGTACTCCAGCCCGCTCACCGCGCGGCCCTTCTCGCGCAACCACCTGGTCAACGGCACCAACAGGTGCTCGTTCTCCTCCGGGACCGGTGCGCTCAGGCTCGACACCGACCAGATGGCCTCGAAGGAGTCCCAGCGCTCCGGCTCGAACGGCACCGGCGCCGGCTCGACGGCGTGCCCGAGATCCTCCACCAGCCGGGCGGTGCGGACCACGGCCGCGAGGACGCCGCCGTCGACGGCCGCCTCGGCGGAGATCACCGGCTGGGTCAGCAGCCCCACGGTCAGCCGGCCGGGCGGGCGCTCGCACGCGTCGAGGAATCGGCCGGCCGGCCTGGCCAGCACGTACGCGTCACCCGGCCAGGGATGTGCCAGCACGTCGAGGAACGCCGCGGTGTCGCGCACGTCGCGGGTGAGCACTCCCTCCAGCGCGAGCCCGGCGCCTTCGGCACGGTACGGACCAGGGCTGACCCGGCCGCGGGTGGACTTGAGGCCGACGAGCCCGCAGGCGCTGGCGGGTATGCGGATCGAGCCGCCGCCGTCGCTGCCGTGCGCCACCGGGACGATGCCGGCCGCCACCGCCGCGGCCGCGCCGCCGCTGGAGCCGCCCGCGGACCGGCCGACGTCCCACGGGGTCCGGGCCGGCGGCGCGATGTCGGACTCCGTGTACGGCGGCAGCCCGAACTCCGGCGTGTTGGTCTTGCCGACCATGAGGGTCCCGGCCCCGTGCAGCAGCGTGACGACGCCGTCGTCGGCCGGCGCCACGACCTCACCGAGAGCCGCGCTCCCGGCCCGGAACGGCACCCCGGCCACCATCGCCAGGTCCTTGACCGGGCACGGGACCCCGAGGAACGGCGGAAGGTCGTCGTCGGGCCTGACCAGGGCGTGCTCAGCCTCGACGGCCTGCTCACGGGCCAGCTCCGGGGTGGTGGTGACGAAGGCTCCGACGACGGGGTCCAGGCGCTCCGCGCGGGCCAGCGTGTGGTCGAGCACCTCGGTGGGCGACACCTCGCGCTTGCGCACCGCCGCGGCGAGCTCCAGCGCGGTCAGGTCATGGATCTCGGTCACGTCTCGACCCTACGCACCTCTCCCGTCGATCATGGCCGAAGTGGCCCTTCCCGGCAGCGCGACGACTCGGCGTGCCAGGGTGCTGGCTGATCATCAACGATCCGCGACATCACCAGGAGTTCTCGCGCTCCACCAGGCATGCAAGCACGGTGGAGCACACACAATCCTCGTTATGTCGCGAATCGTTGATGATCACGAGGCGCGGCGAACGCGAGCCCGACCCACACCCCCGCCGTCGATCGCGCGCCCCGCGCCGCCCCGCTCGCGGGCATTCGGCGGGTGGTACGGACCGGAACGATTCGGGCGACGAGTGTCACCGGCGGGCCATATTGTGACTTTCACGGTTGCACGGCGGTCATGTCGGCAGCTTCAATCGAAGATCAGTAGCTCCATCGGAGGCGGCGATGAGCGACCAGCGACAGGCCGGGACCAGCCCACCCGGCGCTTCTTCGCGGGCGCGGCCCACCGGCCCACCCGGGGGGTTCGACGACCCGGAGGCGATGACGGCGGCCCCGGGCGCCTTCCGGCGCCGGTTCTCCAGCGAGGCCACCACGCCGCGACCGATGCGGCACCGGCGCACCGTCGACCTCTCGACCTGGGCGTCGCTGGTCCTGGCACTGCCGTGGTTCCTCTTCAGCCTCACCGTCGTCGGCCTGGTCGGTCTGGGCGTCGGGTCGCTGGTCGGCAACCTCTCCGTCGTGCCCATCCTCGTCATGGTGCTGTGGCTGCTCAGCGGCGCCCTCATTTTCTACCGCCCGGTCGAGGTCATGCTGGCGCGGTACTTCTTCCGGGCCCGCCGGCCCACGCCCAGCGAGCGCGAGCGGCTGGATCACGCCTGGCGCGAGGTCACCGACGCCGCCGGCCGCGACGGGGCGCGCTACCAGCTGTTCATCGAGGACAGCGACGCGCTCAACGCCTACGCCACGTCCGGGCACATCGTCACCGTCACCCGCAAGACCCTCGACGCCATGCCGCACCACCACCTGGCCGCGGTGCTGTGCCACGAGCTGGGCCATCATTTGGGCGGGCACCCGTGGAGCAACCTGCTGGCGTACTGGTACTCCGTGCCGGCGCGGCTGCTCACCCGCTCGCTGCGGATGGTGCTGCGACTGGTGGTCAGCGTGTTCTCGGTCATCTTCGCGGTCGTGGCGAAGATGCCCGGGCTGGCCGCGTTCATCGCCCGGGTCATCACCTGGTCGCTGCTGGCGTTCGTGGCGTTCTTCCTGGTCATGCTCATGATCACCGCGGTCGAGTCAGGGCAGGCATGGGCGCCGCCGACGGTGCTGGTGGTGGTGCTGTCACCGCTGCTGCTGCCATGGCTGGCCCGGCGCAGCGAGTTCCGCGCGGACCGCGTCGCCGCCGAGCTCGGGTACGGCCACGCACTCATCGAGGTCTTCGAGGACTGGCTGCGCCAGGGTGTCGACGACGACCGCCGCACCGCGGTGCTGCGGGTCCGGCTGTTCAGCACCCACCCGGCGCTCGCGGCCCGCATCAAGAAGCTCGACTCCTACCTGAGGAAGAACGCATGATGCTCGGCAGACGGCGGCAGCGCGCGACGCCCTGGGAGTCCCTGCGCGCGGACCACCCCGACGCGGCTGTCGCGCTGGACCGACTCACCCAGGACGGCCGGCTGTCCGACGTCGACACCGCCCGTATCGTCGGCGCCATCGAAACCCGCTCCGGCGATCCAACCGCCACGGCACAGCTGGCCGACGAGATCGTCCGCTACGGCCCGTCGGCGCTGGCTCACCCGTCCGCCCTGCACGACCTCCCGGTGCCGCGGCTGGCCCGGCACAACCTCGCCGCCGGTCAGGTGCGCATCGGCCGCACCGTCCAGGACCCGCACGCCGACACCGTCGTCACCACCGACTTCGGCATCGACCAGGACGTCCTGCGCACGTCACTGCTGGTCATCGGCCCGCCAGGGTCGGGCAAGACGCGCAGCTTCGCGTTGCCGCTCGTCGAGCACCTGTCGCTGTCGGCGCTCGCGCAGCAGGCCAGCGTCGTCGTCGTCGATCCCAAGGGCGACGACTTCGCCTACGACGGCTGGTTCGATGTCACCATCGACCCCCTCAACCCGACCACCGGGTTCGACCTGTACGGCGGCACCAACCACCCCGACACCGCGGCCGACCGGCTGGCCAGCGCGATGCTGCCGCCGTACGTCACCGACGACATGGCCTACTTCATGGACGGCTCGCGCAACGCGCTCTACGCCTGTCTGGCGCCGTTCCACCTCGCGTTCGGCCGATGGCCGAAGATCCGCGAGATGCTCGCGCTGCTGCGCTCCGAGCAAGGCATGACCGACCAGGTCAAGGCCAACCTGCGCGGCCCGGATGGCAAGGAGGCCAAAGCGCTGCTGGACAGCCGCCGCGACCAGCAAGCCCGCAACGCCGATCCCGCCGCGTCCCTGGTCGAGCGGTTCCAGCTGCTGGCCCGGCCGCGGCTGATGGAGCTGTTCGACCGCGACAACACCTTCCGCATGCACGACATCAACCGGCCGACCCGGGTCCGGGTCTCGCTGCCGGAGGCGGAGTTCCCCGACGCCACCCGCATCCTCGCCAGGCTGGTGGTGTCGCAGTTTGTGCAGGTCACGTCCGCTCCCGACACCAACCGGGGCATCTTCAAGGCGCTGGCCATCGACGAGGCCGGCCGCTTCGTCGACGACTACGTCGCTCGCGGCGTGCAGAAGCTGCGCTCCAACAACGCCGGGCTGATCCTGCTCGCCCAGACCATCAGCGACTTTCCCGTCCAGGTCCGGGCGACGGTGTTCGGCTCCGTCGGCTGCAAGGCCGTGTTCGGAGGCATCGATCCCGTCGACGCGAAGGTCTTCTCCGACTGGTTCGGCGATCACTGGGTCTCCGAGATCAGCTACAGCCAGGGCGAGGCGGTCGGCCTGGCCCGTACCACCGGCAGCTCCCGCGACAGCCGCGGCGGCTGGAACCGCTCCGACGGCGAGACCCGCAACTGGGGCACCACCAAGGGCACCAGCCTGCGCCGCGTCGAACGCCCCCGGTGGACGGTGTCCGACATCGTCACCCGCATCCCGGCCGGCCACTGCGTCGTCGCGCTGTCCCGCTCCGACGGCACTCGCACCGGCCCGACGCTGATCAACCTCCGCGCCTGACACCCGCCGCGGTCACGCCGGTCTCAGTAGCACGGATCGCCGTCTGTCGAGCGGCGCCACACGCTGGCATCCGTCACCAGGACTTCACGCGCGTCACCAGGCTTGCAAGCATGGTGCGACACGAGATTTCGTGCTGAACGTGATCATTTGGAAGAGGTGGCGGCGAGGGTGCGCACGGCCGACTCGTCGACGGTGACGCCGAGACCGGGCCCGGTGGGGACGGTGATCGCGGAACCGGACGGCGCCAGCGCATCCGGGGCGATCACGGCCAGCGGGTTCGTACCCACCCAGAACTCCATGATCGAGAAGTTGGGCATCGCCGCGGCGCACTGAACGCTGGCGGCGACGTGGATGGGCGAGCCGATGCTGACGTGCGGCGTGGCCTGGGCGCCGAACGCGTCGGCGAGGGCGGCGATGCGCATCGTCTCGGTGATGCCGCCCGCCCGGCAGACGTCGGGCTGCAGTACGTGCAGGCCGCCGGTGCGCAGGAACTGCAGCGCCCGGTGCCGGGTGGCCAGGCTGTCCAGGGCCAGCGGCAGGTCCAGTGCCGCCGCCAGCCGGGCGTACCCGTCGATGTCCTCCGGCGGCAGCGGCATCTCGAAGAACCCCGCGTCGAGCTCGGCCAGCGCCCGGCCGACCCGCAGCGCCTGGGGCAGCTCGTACTGGCCGGCGGCGTCGGCGAACACCGAAGCGTCCGGACCGAACACCGACCGCACGGTGCCGACGGACGCGACGTCGTCGGCGGGCGCCACGCCGATCGCCACCTTGACCGCGCCGAAGCCCCGCTCGCGCAGCCGGGAAGCCTCCGCCCGCACCTGCTCCTGACCGGCCTCCCCAGAGCCGGCTGGCGCGCCCGGAACGCCCGACGCGTAGACCGGCACGGTGTCGCGGAAGCGCCCACCGAGCAGCGCGGACAGGGGCTGACCGAGGGTACGCCCCCACGCGTCCCACAGCGCGATGTCGACGCCCGCGAGCGCTTCCAGCCAGAACCCGGTGTCGTGCCCGCGCACCCGCATCCCGGCGTACATGCGCTCCCAGGTGGCGGTGATCTCGTCCAGCCGGGTGCCGACGACGAGCGGCGCGAGCAGGTCGTCGACGATGGCAGCGGTCGCCCGCGCCCCGACCGGTGCCTTCGACTCGCCCCAGCCGACCGCGCCATCGGCGGTGGCCACCCGCACGAGGACGGTGTCGATGGTGTCGCTGTAGACGTAGCGGCGCCTCGCCTCCGGCGGGTATTCGACGAGCGGGCGGCCGCTGGTGGCGCTCCACGTGCGGGCGCCCCAGTACACCTCCTCGGGCGCGGCCCCGAGCACGAACGTCTCGACCGACGTCACCTTCATGCGTGCGTTCCTCCATCCAGCCGGTCCAGCAGCGCGTGCAGCACCGGCGCCTGGCCCCACGGGAAGACCCCGGTGGCCCTGGTCACGTAGTTCGTCCGGTCGCCGACCGGGGTCGCCTCCGAGACCTCGAGCTCCGCGTCGTCGAGCACGTCCAGCGTCGCCTCGAACGCCCGGTGCGCCATCGCGCCGTGGCCGTCGCCCACCAGGCCGTGCGCAACCGCCCGTCCGACGCCCCAGGCCACGTAGGCGGCCACGCTGTGCTCCACCGGCGAGGACGGGTCGTCGACGACGGTGTGCCAGCGCCCGGCGTCCTCGTGCCGGGCCAGCGCCTCGACCAGCCGGGTCAGCCGCTTGGACAGCGCGTCGTCCGGCGCGGCCAGCACGGTGTCCATGAGCCCGAACAGCGCCCATGCCTGCCCGCGGCCCCAGGCCACCCCGTTGCCGCGGCCGGTGTCGACGTCGTAGCCGTGGTGGAACAGCCCGTCGTCGCGCTGCAGGACCTCGGCGTACTCGCTGGCGTACGCGACCGCCTCCTCGCCGAGCCCCAGCGCGGCCAGGCCCGGCCCGTCGGTGTGCATGCAGTCGACCCAGATGGTCGACGACCACGGCTCCAGGTCCGGCCGGTGCACCCTCGGCCCGCCGCGACCGCCACGCGGGGCGCCGAGCACCGTCGCCACCCACTGCTCGCAGGCGGCGCCCACCGCCACCGACGGCCGGGCCCGGTTCAGCTCGAGCAGGGCCTCGACCGGTATCAGGTGGTCCGTGGGTGCCGCCCGCGCGGACAGCGCCGGTCGCACCAGCTCGACCACCCGGTCCGCGAACTCCGGCGACCCGGTCGCCGACGACGCCCGCACCAGTCCGGACAGCGTACCGCCGATGCCGAAGCCCCAGATCGTCACCGGGCAGCCAGCGGTCCGGGCCGCGACGTCGACGGCGAGATCGGTCAGCGTCATGGAACCCTCGATCCGTAGACCTCGACCTCGAAGACCCGCGCCAGATCCGAACCGCCCTCGTAGCCCGACGGGTCGGTCAGCACCAGGCGCACCTGGTCGGCAGGAGCGGACCCGGCCACGTCTACGACGACGGGGTTGCGCGTGTTGTCCGTGACGCTCGCCACCGGCTGCCACAACCCGTCGACGAGAAGCTCGACGGTGAAGGCCCGGACGATCGCCCGGCTGTCGGTGAAGTAGCCGCTGTACACCTCGACGCGGTCGACGTCGACCGGCTGGGCCAGCTGGATCGTGGCCGTGGGCGTCAGGTCGCCGCGGGCGGAGATCCACCTGCTGTTGCGGTCGGTGCGGTTGCCGTCGACCAGGCAGGTGCCGCCGCTTTGCGGTGTCAGTGCCGAGCTGACCATGACGTCGGCAGCATACGCCCAGTTCGTCTCGTCCTCGGCGGCCGACGCCGAGGCCAGCACGTCGGCGGACCCCTCGGCGGAGTCCTCCGTCCTCGGCAGGGTCGCGTAGTACAGCCGGCTGGCCGGCGGGTCGTCGATGTTCGGCGCGGCCAGGTACAACACGTCGGTACCGTCGTCCCTCGTCGTCGTGGCAAGCCGCAGGATCGCCGACTCGTCCTCGAGGAGCGAGACCGTCCAGCCCGCGTCCGTCCGAACCGGCCGCAGCGAGACCTCCTTCTCGGCCAGGAAGAGCCCACCGCGCTCGGTGCTGCCCGGATCGCACATCGGCGGCTTGAACGTGTAGTAGACCCGGGCGACGCGGTCGTGGTAGGTCGCGCCGATGGCGGCCTCGGTCTCCATGGCGCCGGAGTAGATCGTCTCGCGGACCCACCGCCGTCCGTCCCACTGCGCCCAGCGCACCTGGAACAGCGCACCCGGCTCGGGCCGGTACCGGTACGCGACAGCTCCGGGCCGCACGGCCGGGTCGAGGAGCACCAGCTTGGCGCTCTGGATGCCCGGGTCGACGCTGCTGGTGCCGTCGTCCTTGCTCTCCTCGCCTTCCAGCGGCTGGTACACGACGTCGGCCGGAGCCTCGGTCGTGACCGGCACCCGCACCGGCAGGCCGCCGGCACCGACGAACCTGTCGTGCTCTGGCTGGTACACCAGGTAGGAGCCGAGGTGGCGGATGCCCGAGGCGCTGCCGTCGGCCCACTCCCACAGGATGTGCACCTGCCCGCGCCGGTCGGCCTGGAGCTGGTCGGGGTAGATGGCGTAGCCGGGCTCGTGGGCGAAGACGGCCACCCTGGTCCACGTGCTCGTGTCGACATCCCACCGGTAGAGCCGGCCGCTGGGTGACGCACCGGTCTCGGCGGAGGCCACCCGGGCGATCAGGTACACGTCGCCGGTCGGTGTCGACGTGGTCGTCGGGTAGGTGACGCCGCCGTCGGTGTCGGGCATCTCGGCGGAGTGGTTGGTGAGGGTGGTCACCGAGCCCGGTTCGTCCGAGCGGTAGTAACGCCAGCCGTGGCCGTGCATCGACACGAACGCATGGATGTGGCCGCGGCCGTCGACCGCGATCGACGGCTGGTGGTGGCCGATGTCGTCGTTGTACCGGACGCAACTGCCGTCGCCGGCGCGCAGGCAGCCGACGGTCCATTCGCCGGTGTCGGTGCGCTTGGCGATGTGGACCTCGTGCAGGTTCTCCTCGTCGGCCGGGGCGTCGAAGGCGAAATAGGTCGCGCCGTCGTGCTCGGCCACCGGATTCCACCACGCGGCTTGGTTGGTGGCGTCCATGGCGAACGGGACCGGCTCGACGGCGAGTTGCGGCGCCACGGCCGCGCTCGCCGTGACCAGTGGTAGCACGGATGCGGCCAGTGAAAGAGCGAGCGTCCTCATGCGGGGTCTGCCGTGCTCGCGGTGCCGGCGGGTCATGACGATCGTCCCGAGGCGGCCGCCGCGGTCAGCAGGTCCTGGCTCTGCTGCCGGGTCAGCAGGCCGTCCTCGCGCCAGCCGTCGGCTGTCGTGCGGACGGCACGGACCAGCGCGCCATGGTCGGCGAACGGTCCCTGTGCCTCGACGACGTCGAGGAACGTGCAGCCGTCGCCGCGGTCGCGGTTGGGCACGCCGGAGTCGACGGCACCGAAGGTCACCGTCACGTCGGAGGCGTGGCCGTCCGGGCAGGCGTCGGCCGCCTCGACCGTCACCCGCGCCAGCGCCGTGAAGGAGCCGAGCCCGTACGACACGGTCACGACGTCACCGGGCTCGGCCCCGAGCGCCGCGACGTCGAGCGGCCCGGCGAACGTCGTGGTGTCGGGGCTCACCTGCCGCACCGGCAGCGGCCGCGCGGGACCGGAACCGACGCGCACCCGCACCTCGGCTTCGTCGAGCACGGCGGTGTCGAGGTCGAGCGGTGCGGTCAGCTCCACCGTCGCGGCCGACCTCGACAGCACGTGCGTGACCGGCTCGCCGGACGACGACACGACGCGCACCGCCGTCTCGGTGTCGGCGAGCCAGGCCAGCGAGGCGTTCCAGGCCATGTTGAACGCCACCCAGCCCTCGCTGTGGCCGATGTTGCCGACGGTGGGCGCGAACGGGTAGTGCGCGTTCTTCGGCGACCCGTCGAGCACGCCGGGAATGCCTTGCAGCAGGCCGGCGCCGCCCTGGTACTCGCTGTACCAGCCCAGCTCCACGCCCTCGAAGCCCCACTGCTGCGTCGGCGCGCGGTACGAGGCGTGCCGTCCCGTGGGGTTGCGGCCGAAGACGTTGTCGACGGCGGCGACGGCGATCTCGCGCAGCCGGCCGGCCAGCTCCGGGTCGTCGACCACACTTGCCGCGGCGAGGGCCGGCGCCGCGAGGCCGGCGAGGTTCCCCGTCTCGTTCGGGTCGGCACCGCCGCCGCCGGAGAACGACGGGATCGTCCAGCGGTCGTCGGAGTAGCGCCGGAAGTCCCACAGGTTCGCCGAGCGGGCGACGGCGACCGAAGCCCACTGCGTGATCTTCGCGGCGGTCCCGGCCGGCGCCTCGCCGGGGTACCGCCGCAGGAAGTCGACCAGCCCCGTCACCGTGACGTGCTCGGACATCCGCTGGCCCTTGGTGGTCCGGGGGTCGTTCCAGTCCAGCTCGTCGACGATCCAGGCGGCGTTGCGCCGGGCGGCGTCGAGGTAGGCATCGGCGTCGTCACGGCCCTCGCGCAGCGCCACCTCGTGCATGTCGAGGTTCGGCCGGATCGAGTGGCCGGGCGGGAGCTCGCCCTTGCCGGTGCCGACCTGGGTGTAGGTCTGGAACAGGTCCGCGGTGTGCGGCGTGTAGTCGTAGGCGGAGGTGAACCGGTCGTGCGGCTGGTGGCTCCACAGCGGGAACAGGTAGTCGCGGGTGTCCTCGTACATCTCGACCGGGATCCACGCGGCGAGGTCGGGGTAAGCACGCAGGAACGCCGCCAGCTGCCCCTTCCACAGCGTGTGGTTGACGTCGTGCGCGAGCATCCGGTCGACGCCCCAAGCGATCAGCCGCACGACCTCGGGCGTGTCGGCCGGCAGCTCGTAGGCCATGCCCTGGTAGACGGCGTCGTCGAAGCGCATCCCCTCGAAGGCTGCCGGGTTGGCCGAGAACAGGTCGATCAGCGTCGGGACCTCGAACGAGTACGTGTCGCCGTCGCGCCACATGACGCTCCATCGGCAGCGTGAGCCGTTCCAGCCGACGTCGGATGCCGCGGCGTCGCCGAAGTAGCAGCGCGACCCGGTCATGAACTCGACCGCGTTCTCGTACGACACCCGCTCCAGCCAGGACGGGCCGATGCCGAACGCCACCGACTCGCCGGTGCCGGCCTCGCCATCGACGACGACGCGGAAGTCGCTCTCCCCCGCGCCCGGCCGGAACGCGCTGAAGTCACCGACCCCTCCGTGCACCGTCCCGGAGAAGCGCACCGTTCCGTCGGCGTCGACGACGGTGAACGCGGCGCCGTCCTCGGCCTTCGGCGCGGTGAACCGCTTCGGCCAGCTGGTGTTGAAGCCGCTCTGGTTGAGCAGCACCGGCTGCTCGTCGTCGGGCTCGCCGGGCGGGCTCCAGTCGCAGCCGCTCGGCTCGGTGGGGTGGTCATCCGGCACGCCGTCCAGCGCCTCCACCACCACGGAGTCGACCGAGGTCCGGGCCCGGTAGACGCCGAGCCCGACCGTGCCGCCCGTGTCGCCGGCTCGCACCGCGGCGACCCGCTGGTCGTTGATCTCCACGACGAGGATGCCGCCGGCCCGGCGCAGCACGATGTCGAACCACTCGCCGGGCGAGATCAGCGGTGCCGGGCCGCTGCAGACGATCTGTCCGGCGATCGGCTGCGCCATCCGCATCCCGCCGCCACCAGGGAGCTGCAGGGACAGGTTCTGCCGGGTCGGCGCGGAAGTGTCGGTCCAGTCGGCCAGCACGTTGAGCGGCACCGAACCGCCGGGCCCGGGGTCGTCGACCCGGGCCCGGACCCGGACCTCGTACGCCTCCGGCAGCACCAGCGCTGGGTCCGGGGTGATGTAGCGCCCGGAGGTCTGCGCCAGGGTGTCGACGGTGGTGTATGCGAACTCCGTGCCCTCGATCCGCCACTCGTCGAGCGACCCGGTCACGGCCCGCCAGGCGCCCATGCCGGCGGAGAAGTCTTCGGCGAACAACGACTCGCCGGCGTTGGCGGAATTGGCGGCCGGTCCGGTGGTGAGGCCGGCCGCCAACCCGGCGGCGAGAACGGGAGCGACCAGCAGGCCGGCGAGCCGGCGACGGGATGTGCGCACGAGATGCTCCTTCGCTCTGGATGTCGGCAGATCAGGGCACGGGGACGAAGCGGGCCGGCGCCGGCTCGGGTGAAGCCGCTCGACACGGCCCTGAGCACGACGGAGGTCGCCGTGCCGGCCGGCCGAGCCGGGACGATCGCATCACGACGCCTCCTCATAGACCTCGACCTCGAAGACCCGCGCGACGTCGATCGTGCTGCCCGACGGGTCGGTGATGGACAGTCGCACCTGGTCGGCGGAGAGCCCGACGTCGTCGACCACCACCCGGTGCGCGACGTTGCCGGTGAACCGCGCGACCTCGCGCCAGCCGGCGTCGGTCCGGGCCTCGACCGTGAAGTCCTTCAAGGTCGTCGTCGGGTCGTGGTTGGTGGTGACGTAGCCGGAGTAGAGGTGGATCTCGCCGATCCGGGTGGGCGCGGTCAGGTCGACGACGAGCCACGGCGCGGGGTCCCCTTCGGCCGAGATCCACCGGCTGGCGTCGGCGAACCCGCCGTCGACGGCCTTGTCGCCGCCCGCGGTGGCGCGCAGCACCGACGACACCGTCACCGGCTTGCCCAGCGCGACGTTGACACCCGGCGGGACCGCCACGAACGCGGTCCGCTCCAGCTCACGCTGAACGCCGAAGCCGCGATAGCTGACACCGGCACGCAGCTCCGCGGTGTCGCCGCCGTCGTCCGGTGCGGTCACCAGCCAGGTCGTCGTCGACATCGCGCCGGGTCGCAGCAGGCCGTCGGCGCCGGACTGGCGGACCGCCTGCCAGCCGTCAGGCAGCACGAGCTGAAACTCCAGCCGATGCAGCGGCACTTCGGAGCGGCTGGTGACGGTCGCGGTCAGCGGTGTGGGCACACCGCGCGGGTAGGACGCCGCCGCGTCGACGGTGAGGGTGGCGCCGAGGTGGTCGCCCGGGCGCACCGGGAACGCCTGGTCGGTGAACTGGATGGGCGCGTTGTGGTCCAGCCAGTTCGTCAGGTAGGTCCGGCCGGCCAGCAGCGCGACCCACTCCTCGCGCCCGGAGTACGTGTCCTCCGACGGCGCGCCGTACGTGCGGCCGTCGTCGAACCGGGCCTGCATGGCCAGCGCGCGCCCGGCATGCGCCGCGGCCCAGTCCGCGGCCGGCACGGCGGTACCGGTGTCGAAGCCGAAGACGGCGGCCAGGGTGTCCAGCAGCAGGAAGTGCAGCTGCCGGCTGGTGCCCCAGTCGTTGCCCTGCGGGTAGTAGATGTCCGCGGTCGCCGCGCCCTCGGCGTCACGCATGTAGATGGTGCCGCCGGGTTCGGCGTACGGCGGCGCGGCGAACTCGTGGTCGGCCAGCGCATGGTAGACGACGCCGGCGTTGTGCAGCGCCGCGCGCGGCGTCGCCCGGCCGGCCAGCCCGTACGCCAGCGGGGCGCCGACACTGTTGGCGATGCTGGTGAAGTAGTCCGGGTGGATGCGGGAATGGTTGACCAGCGTGCCGTCCTCGAAGATGTTCGAGCCGTTCAGCCACTCGCGCAGCTCCTTGCCGTTCACGACGGTGTCGTCGTGCAGGTCCGTGGGGCGCGAGTACGCCGAGATCATGAGCTCGATCGCCTTGTCCTGCCACACCGCGACGTTCGGGTGCTCCGGCATCATCGACACGGCGAGGTTGAGGAACGCGGCGTTCCAGGCGTTTTCCTCGGCCTTGCTGTCGCCGGGCGTGACGACGGTGCCGTCCGGCCGCTGGTAGTAGGGCACGGTGTAGTCCAGGAACACGTCCGCCTCCGCCTGCACCATCCGCGCCACCCGCTCCTGGTCGGCGAGGGTCAGGTCGTCCCAGAGCAGCCAGCCGGCGAACGCGGCGTTGAACGCCCACAGCGCGCTCTGCCAGGCCGTCCCCCACCCGCCGGCGGAGTTGGTCTCGTGCCGGTACGCGATCGACGTCGTCAGTAGGATCGCGACCTCCCTGGCCCGCGGCTCGGGTACGCCGGTCGCAGCGGCGTCGTAGGCACCGGTGGCCACCGACGTCGCCAGCGCGAGCGCCTCGCTGCCGGGCGGGCGGATGCTGCCCTCCCCGACGCCGCCGAGGTCGAGGTAGGGCCCCGTCTGTGACCCGAACTTCGCCGGGAACCAGGTGCGCAGCGCGTACTCGTTGGCGTTCAGCAGGATGGCCCGGGTGCGCTCGGCCTGGTCGTCGTCGGGGAGCCCGGCGGTGAACCGGTCCCAGTCGATGGGCACGACGGCGGCCGCCGCGCCGGAGTCGTTCTCCTCGGTGCTCTGGGCCGGTGCGGCCGTCAGTGTCAGCACGACGGCCGCGGTGGCGGCCAGTCCGGCGAGCCGGCGGCGTACGGCAGACATCTTGTCCTCCTGTAGCGGTGACCGATGCGGGGTCAGGCAAGCCGGAGCCGGGCGATGCGGGTGCCGCCGACGCTGGTGCGCAGGTCGGCGGTGAGCCAGGACGCGTCGCCGATCTGGGTGTCGTCGTCGTTGTACAGGTAGGCACTGCCCGAGCCGGTGTGCCAGCCCCGCTTGTTCTGGTTGTTGATCTGCTCGTAGTAGCGGATGCGGCGGCTCGACATCGAGATGGCGTACGTCCAGGTGGGACGCCGGTGAACGGCGCGGTCCATCACCGGGAGCTGCCGGTGCTCCGACCGCTGTGGCGCCGCCAGGCAGTTCAGTACGTGCTGGAACAACCCCACCGGGGCCACCGGAGCGGAAGGCAGCAGCGCCGGGCCGGTGTCGCGGCGCGCCCAGCCAATCACCTGGCCACGCCAGCGGGCGGCCGTAGGCGCATCCGTGGCCTGCGCCAGCCGCAGGAGGTGCTCCATGGGTGTGGCCGTGCTCGACCGACGTCCGGTCGTGGAGGTACGCCTGGCCATGGCCGTAGATCGTGTCGAGGTTGTGGTCGGCGTCGGCCGCGCAGGGCTCATTGGTTGACCGTCCGAGCCACCTGGATCTCCGAGTGGAATCGGTACTCGCCCGAGCCGACCACGTAGACGGCGTATCCGTCTCGCACTTCGAGGAACCGGACGCCGTCGGCACGGTCGGCTGGACCCCCGCCTTCGGTGACGCTGCCCGGATCAGAGGTGGGGACATGGACCGTTGCCGTCGCGTTGACGGGAACGGTGACCTCGAGCCTGAAGATGTCGTCGTCGTGTTCCCACTCGGTTTCGATCTCGCCACGGACGGACTCGTACGTCGTCTTGGCCTCGTCGACGCCCCCGGGGTACGGCCGGACGACGAACTTCTCGTAGCCCGGCCCGGAAGGATCCGGGGAGAGGCCGGCGACGTGGCTGTAGAACCACTCATCGACCGTTCCGAGCATGTAGTGGTTGTTGGAGCCGGGCCTCATGGGCCAGCGGGACGGGATCGTCGTCATCCCGTTCTCGATCCAGTGGCCCCAGCTGGGGTCCGTGGTCTGGCCGGCAAGACGATGCGCGACGTCATGGTGGCCGTGCTCGGACAGCACCGGCAGCAACACGCTGGTGCCCAGGATGCCGGTGTTGAGATGCCAGCCGCGAGCCTCGATGTCGTCGACCAGGCTCTGGACCACCGACGCCTCGTGTTCCTCGGGGACCAGGCCGAAGGCGAGGGGCACAGCGTTCGACGTCTGCTTGTACTCGAACCCCTCGAAGGTGTCGTAGTAGCCGCCGTCCCGGTCGAAGAAGACGGCGTTGAAACGGTCCCGTACGTGCTCGGCCACGGTGTCGTAGCGCTCGGCGTCGGCGGCCTCGCCGAGGACGGTGGCGATGCGTGCCATTTCGCGCAGCGACTTGTAGAAGTACGCGGTGCCGGCCAGGCGCCTGTCCTCCTCGGGGTTGGATCCGAAGGGTGATGCGTGGTCTCCGTACTGCTCGACGCTCATGATCCCGTCGTCGAGCAGGGTCTCCATGAAATCCATGTATCTGGTGAGGAACGCGTAGTGATCGGTGAGCACGGTGCGGTCGCCGTAGTCGGTGTAGAGCGACCACACCAGAGCCGGGAGGACCCCGGTCCAGGCAGCGGAGATGCTGGTGGAGCGGAAGTCGTTCGGCCAGGGAGCGACGACGGTCACCCGCCCGAGCCCTCGTTCGCGGTCGTCGGTTCGGTTCTCTGCGGTGTCGACCTGGTTGTCCTCGAAATCGTCCAGCCACTTCTTGAAGAACGCGGCCATGTCGAAGTTGTAGAGCATGGTCGGCAGCGCCACGTGCGCGTCACCGGACCAGCCGCGCCGCTCGAACGTCGGACTGTCGGTCGGCATGCTCTGCAGGTTGTTGAGGATGGTGGCACGCATCGCGTCGTGGATCTGACCGTACAGCTCGTTGGAGGACTCGAAGGCGCCCACGGAGTCGACGGCGTTGTGTACCTCGCGGCCTGTGATGGTGTCGGTGGTGGGCGGCTCTGGCAGGCCCTCCACCTGGACGTACTGGAAACCGGTGTAGCTGAACTCGGGCTCCCAGACTTCTCTGCCCTTGCCGTTGAGGATGTAGATGTCGAGCTGTCCGGCCGCGTCGCTTCGTTCCGGGTCGTGGTGACCGAGGTTCCGCACCGTCCCGTCGTCATTCAGCTCCTCGCCGTACAACATCCGGACCGCGGTGCCGGCCGCACCGGAGACCGACAATCTGGCCCAACCGGCCGTCGTCCGGCCCATGTCGAACACGTGGACACCTGGCTTCGGCTCGGTGATGCGCACCGGCTCGATGTCGGTCGCCGTGATCGGGGGCATCGACTGTGCCCGAAGCACCGGCGCCGGCGGCGGAAGGACCGCTGCGCTGGACCAGTCCGTTGCCTCGAAGCCGGGCGTCGCCCAACCCGGCTGCTCCCGCCGGGCGTCGTAGGTCTCGCCGGTGGCGATGTTGTCGTAGACAGTTGGCCCCTCGGTCACCTGCCAGGTCCCGTCCGAGGCCACCGTCTGGGTGGTGCCGTCGGTGTATTCGACCTCCAGCTGCATCAGCATCTTGGTGTCGTCGACGAAATCCGCGCCCCCGGCCGGGAGAACGAACCCGAGGTGGCCTCGACCCAGCTCAGCGCCGAACGCGTTGGCACCCGGCTCGAGCTGGTTGGTCACGTCGTAGGTCGAGTACAGCACCCGCCTGTTGTAGTCGGTGAACGCCGGATCGAGGACACGGTCACCGATCCGCTCACCGTTGAGGAAGTACGTGCCGTATCCGAGCCCGCTCACATAGAGCCGTGCGCGGCTGACCGGCTTGGTGACGGTGAACTCCTTGCGAAGCAGAGGTGCCGGCGGATGGGTCGGCCGAAGCCGGACCTGGTTCGGCCACGGCCCTTCCCCGTAGGCCGCGACCTCGCGCGCGCCGGACCACTCGGAGTCGTCGAAACCGGGCCGGTCCCAGCCCGACTCGTTCCGCCGCGACACCCGCCAGGACGAGTCCGTCAGGACCTCGACGCGCTGACCGTCGGCCAGCTCGACCTCGAGTTTGGCGACCAGGCCCGCCGGGCCGACGTACCGGTTGCGGGCCGACACCGCCAGAGTGTTGGACCCGGCGGTCAGCAGATCGGCGAGGTCGACCTCGATGGCCATGCGACCGCCGAAGACCCGCGTGTGAGAGCGGGCGGCCTCCGTGCCGTTGACATGCAACACGAACGCGTCATCCGCGGCCAGGACCATCATGGCCCGCTCCACGGGTTGCGCCGACAGCTCGAGCGTCCGGCGGAAGTAGCGAGTGCCGGCGGCCACGGAGGTCGCCGGGTCGCCCTCCGGGGTCCAGATCCAGGAGGCCCCGGCTGGATTGTTGGGGCCCTCCGGCATGCCGATCCAGTCGGCCTCCCAGTCGGACTCGTCGAGCAGCCCCATCTCCCACCAGGCCGGCTCGCTCCATCCGGAGCGGTCACCGTCCCCGTCGGCGACCTGTACCCGCCAGAAGTACCGCGCTCCGGACTCCAGGCTCGGACCTGCGTACGCGACGTTGACCGACTGCGACGACGACACCCAGCCGGAGTCCCACACATCCGGCCGGCCGCCGGTCAACCGATCCTCCGTGGACGCCACCTGAAGCCGATAGGCACTCTGCACCTGCGCCCGCTCCGGGGACTCCAACACCCAGCTCAGGAGGGGATGAGGTGCGTCGACACCCAGTGGATTGTGCGCATACTCCACTGTTGTGTCGGTCACGACCATGTCCTGACCCGGCGCCGGCATCGCCGCAGGCGCTGACAAGTGGAAGGCCAATAACAGCGCCGCCATGGTCGGAGCAACGAACAGTCGGCGTCGGAGCATGATGCCTCCCGGCAAGATCGCAGGTTACTGAACCCGAACAAGCGGTCGTACCGTCACTCAGGGCTGTGGCTGAAGCGCACGGCGTCGGCTCGCACGGTCCCGCCGCCCACTGTGAGGGTGACCTCTGCGTAGGCAGCTGTGAAGTCATAGGTGCCGAGCGAATGCCATTGGCCGCCGGTGGCGCACTGATCCACCGGGACATCCGTCGAGCCGCCCGCGTGGTGGACGGCGTAGGTGGTGTCGTCGCTGCAGATGCTGTTCTCTGGGAACCAGACGGCAACGTCGTATGCGCCGGGTGTCAGCGAGGCCCGCCAGGTCGCCGTGGCGCCGATGTCCCGGCTGAAGCGCGTTCTGGACTCGTCGAATCCGCGCACGGCGCTGGGTGACCAGGTGCCCGTCTCGTGGTACGCGGGCTTCTCCGGGTTGCAGGTGGGTGGTTCTCCTTCATTGGTGACGATGACCGGGCCGGGTTCGTCGTCGGGCGCGACGACGGTGTAACCCTCGGAGAATGGGCCGGTGCCGGCGTTGTTGACCGCATGGACCCGATAGGTCCCGCCGACCGAATCGGCCGCGCCCAGCGTGAGTTCGACCGCGCCGGTCGTGGCGCCGAAGACGACCTCCTCGTCGCTCGGGCAAGCGCCGTGGCCACTGACCGACACCACGTAACTGCGGGCACCGACGGCCGCGTCCCACCGTAGTGTCGTCAAACCGTCTGCCTCGGCGTGCGACAGGCCGGTGACCTGCTCCGGCGGTTCGGTGTCCAGCGGCACGGTGTGCTCCGCGGCGCCGCCTCCGGAGAGGCGGTAGTCATGGCCGGGCGTGATCGGGAACGACAGCGCCCCGGTGACCGGGTCGACGTCGAACTCCACCACTCCGCGCGTGGACGTGTCGGTGATCGAGAGGGATTCCGTGTCCCATCCGGTGTTGTCATTGCGGATCCGGGTGGTGTCCTCACCGTCGCTGAAGTCGTAGCTCGAACCGGTCTGGATCGGATACACCTGGGCCTGCAGGTGGTCGTCGGCGCCGGTGACGGTGACGCCCTTGCCACCGACGAACGCCGGCACCCGGTCGTAGCCGATCACGTAGTCCTCGAGAGTCGTCGGCCCGTTGAAGACCGAGCCCGTCGCGATGTCGATCCACTTTCCGGCGGGCAGATACACATCACGCGACTGTGCCGTCCCGAAGTCGGCACCGAACACCGGAGTAGCCAGCACGGATTCACCGAGCATCCATTCATACTGACGGGTCGTGTCGTTGGCGAGCTGGTACGTGTTCTCGTCGTCGGGGTAGGCAAGGGGTAGCGGCGTCATCGCGTATGGGAAGCCCGTCTCGTGCCCGTCCAATGCCGCGTCGTAGATGTACGGCCGCATCGATTCGTGCCACAGCGCCACGTCTTTCACG
This sequence comes from Jiangella asiatica, assembly GCF_004349065.1. Lineage (GTDB taxonomy): Bacteria > Actinomycetota > Actinomycetes > Jiangellales > Jiangellaceae > Jiangella > Jiangella asiatica. The sequence continues at coordinate 205,409 of NZ_SMKZ01000002.1, read as the reverse complement.
GCGCGCGCGTAGTCGTCTCGGCCCATTTCCCATGGGCCGCGCCCGAACGCCATCACCGGCTGCAGCGCGTTGAACTGAGCGTTTCGGACGTAGTACTTCTGGTACGACGGATCGCTCATGGGTACTTCCGGCGTCCCGCCCACGTAGTCGCCATACAGGCTGGAGACGCCGCTGGCGGCGTAGTTCAGCAGGTTGATCGGCATGCGGTCCGGATCGGTGTGATAGTTCTCGCCGGTGCCGTAGATCGTGTCGTTGATCCGAAGAATGTCTCCCGGGAGTGAGTACGCGGCGTTCCTCGCCATCACCAGATCGCCGGCCTCGTGCATCGCCCGCAGAACCGGGTTCCAGTTCGCATCCCGGTGGAGTCTGGGCGTGTAGAGCATGGCGTCCTCCTTCCACCCGTCCACGCCCCACTTCTGCAGCTGCTCCACGAACCAATCCACGGCCTCGCCGTTCGAGCCGTCGAGCACATAGCTGTGGCCGGAGGGAAACACGGCCTTCGTGATCACCGTGGGCGCGCCGTCGGCGTCGCTGACCAGGTAGCCGCGGTCGATCGCCTCATGAACAAAGGGGCCGTCGTACTTCTCGACGAAGTTGCCCCCGTCCTCCGGGAGCGCCTTGAAGTTGTTGCGGGCGCCGAGTATCAGTTTCACCTCGTTGTCGGCGAAGAACTGCTTCAGCGCATCGGGATCGGGATAGCGCGGATTGGGCAACCCGTCGTCCCGCCCGACTTCGGCGGTGTCGTCCCACATGCCGAAGCTGTTGGTCGTGCCCTCCTCCGGGGTGCTCCGCTCGCCCGGCCAGAAGCCCGACCCGACCACACCCCAGGACAACGGGTAGCCCTCGTCGAGGAACCTCTGCACTGTTTCGGTCACTGACGATTGATAGGTGTCCCAGCGCAGGGCTCCGAAAGCCTCCCAGCCCAGGCCGAAGAACTCCTGGTTGGGTCGCCCGTCGTAGTAGCCGTGTTCTGCACGTACGTGCCGGTAATCGGCGTAGACCTCCTTCAGGTCGCGGCCGACGAAGTAGTACAGGCCGTCCACCCGGTCCACACCGGCGGCACCGAGGCGGTTCTCCGTATCGGTGAGCCCGAACCGCTTCTGCCCGTCCTCGAACAGCACCTGCCCGAACCGTTGCTTCGGGAAGACGGTGAAGTTGCTGATGAAGCGCTGGCAACTGCCGCCGTTGGTGACGTCCTCCAGAACCAGCCCGGTCAATTCTGTGGTCGGTCGCGATCGCACCCGGCTGTTGCACGACTCGCCCTGCTCGTCCGATCCGTCGGCCCATGAGCCGTGGTCACCAAGGCCGTAGCCGGGCGCGACGTAGCCGGTGCGGAAGTCGATTGTGCCGCCCTCGCCGGGAAGGTTCCCCACCGAGATGCGTGCATGGCTGTCGAACGGGCGGACGTTCACCGTGATGCGTGAACCGCCCTCCAGCGTCACCTTGATGATGGCGGTGCGGGCATTCGGACGAGAGATCAACTCGGCGTCGACCGCGTCTGCGAATTGCGATTCACCTTGCGGGAGGAACCGAATCCCCGACTCATGGTGCGCCGGAACGATCTCCGCACCGGATCGATCGGCGAACGAATAGCGAAAGCCGCCTTTGACGATCCGCAGGTCATATGTGTCTCCGGACACCACGAGCGTGTCTCCGGTGTCGACGACACCGGTCGCCGCGCCGGCATCGGGTGCCGCCGTTGCCGGCGCCACCAGCGCGGCGATCGTCAGTGACAGGGCGAGAACTCCGGCGGCTGATCGTCTGGTCATGGGTCGGTGCATGAGTACCCCTCGCTTCGAAGGATGAGGACACGCTCGACAGGTCCGCGCCGTCACGGAAGCAGGCTCGCGAGGTCGACGACCTCTGCCAGCCGTGCGCGGGCCGCATCGCTGGGGTGCAGGTGGTCGCCCTTGTCGTACTCCGGCGCGAGCCGGGTGGGGTCGTCGGGATCGGCCAGCGCCACGTCGAAATCGAGCACCGCGTCGGCGTCGGCATGTTGGCGGATCGGGTTGCTGATCGCCGAAGTGCCAGCCGGGACGGCGACCCGGTGAGCGGGACCTGGGAGCCGGTCCGACCCGCCGATGCTGGTGTCTACGACGTTGCGCACCGTCTGGCCGGAGATCGTCACGTCCTGCAACAGCGACGACGACGCCGTCCACGTGCCGGTGCCCGGATGCGGCGCGTCCTGCACCGCCGGAGTGAACCGGACCGCGTCGGTTCGGGAGACTCCGGTGCCGCCGGCGGTGAGCGTCACCGATGCCGGTTCGGTGTCGGTGAACGCGAACTCCCCTAGCGACAACCAGGCGTTTCCGGCGTCGGCCTGGACCATGGACACGTCGGTCTCGCCGCCCGCGTGATGAACGGTGTAGGTCACCTCGGTGGCGCTGTTGGTGTGCCGGGGGAACCAGACGGAGACGTCGTACGTCTGCGCGGTGAGGTCGGCGGTCCAGGTGGCGGTGTCCCCGCGTGTTCGGGTGAACCGGGACTTCGTGCCGTCGAAGCCCGCCAGTGAGCTGCCCTGCCACGTCCCGGTCTCCGCGTACGCGGGCCGGTCCGGATCACACCTCGGTGGCGTGCCCTCATCGGTGACCGTGACCACGCCGGCTCCGTCGTCGGTGGGATCGACGACCACCGGCGCCGAGCGCGGCCCGGCTCCCTGCTCGTTCACCGCGGACACCGTGTACGTGCCGCCGATGCCGGACAGGCCCAGCGGGAACGTCGTCTCCGCGGTCGCTCCTACGATGCCGCCGAGGCACTTCTCACTGTCACTGACCTCGACGACGTAGTGCCGAGCGTCGTCGACCGCCGACCAGGACAGCGACGTTCCCTCGGACGAGGCGTCGACCTCGACCGGGTCCGGCGAGGCAGTGGGCGCGGCCTCGGGCACCGGCAGCGAATGTGCCGCCCAGCCGCCGCCGCTGAGGACGTAGTCGTGGCCCGGCTCGAACACGAACCGGAACGCGCCGGTCACGTCGTCGACCTCGAACGGCACGGTCTCGCCGGTGGTCCGGTCGGTGATTCGCAGCTTTGCGGCGTCCCAGCCGGTGTTGGCGTTGAGCACCCGGCTCCGGGCGGAACCGTCGGTCCACTCGTACCTCGTGCCGGTGGCGATCGGGTAGACCTCGGCCGTCATGCCGGTGAGCTCGCCGGAGTCGTCGCGGTCACGCGTCACCAAGACGCCCTTGCCGCCGACGAACGCCGGCACCCGATCGGTGCCGATGGCGTAATCATCGAGCGTGCGTGGACCGGTGAAGACGGCGCCGGTCTCGTAGTCGATCCACTTACCCGCGGGCAGGTAGACGTCACGGGCCTGCGCTGTGTCGAAGTCGGCCCCGAACACCGGGGTGGCCAGCAGCGACTCGCCGAACATCCACTCGTACTGACGGGTCTCGTCGTTGACCAGGCCGTAGGTGTTCTCGTCGTCGGGGTAAGCGATCGGCAGCGGGGTCATCGCGGCCGGGTAGCCGGTCGCGTTGCCGTCGAGCACGGCATCGTAGACGTATGGGTGCAAAGCGTCGTGCCACCGGGCCAGTTCCTTCACCGACTCCGCATAGTCCGCACGGCCCAGCTCCCACGGTCCCTTGCCGAACGCAAGCACCGGCGTCACGGCGTTGAACTGGGCGTTGCGCATGAAGTAGTCCATGTACGCCGGGTCGGTCATCGACGGTCCCGGGGTGCCGCCGACGTAGTCCGGGTACAGGTTGCCCGCGCCGCTGGCGGCCAGGTTCAGCAGGTTCACCGGCATCCGGTCGGGGTCCTCGTGGAACACCTCGCCGGTGCCGTAGATGGTGTCGTTGATCCGGACGATGTCGCCGGGCACGGAGTAGGCGGCGTTGCGGACCATGAGCAGGTCGCCGGCGTCGGCCAGTGCCGTCTGCACCGGGTTCCAGTTGCCGTCGCGGTGGAGGTCCGGCTCGTAGAGCATGGTGTCCTCCTTCCACCCGTCCACTCCCCAAGCGCGGGTCCGGTCGACGTACCACTCGACGGCGTCGGGGTCGGAGCCGTCGAGCACGTAGCTGGGACCGCTGGGGAACTGCGCGCGGGTCACGACCGTGGGTGTGCCGTCGGCGTCCTGCAGGAGGAAGCCCGCTGCGGCGGCCTCCTCCGTGAACGGCCCGTCGTGGACCGGGTTGTGGTTGCCGCCGTCGGCCGGGAGCGCCTTGACGTTGTTCCGCGCGCCCAGCAGCAGGTCGAGGTCGTTGTCCGCGAACAGCGCCTTGAGCCGGTCCGGGTCCGGGTAGCGCGGGTTCGGCAGCCCAGGCTGGGCGTCCTCGCGGCCCGGCTCCTCGGTGTCGTCCCACATGCCGAAGCTGTTGGTGGTCCCCTCGGTGGGTCGGCCGCGCGGCCCTGGCCAGAACCCGGAGCCGACGACGCCCCAGCCCAGCGGGTACCCGTGGTCGAGGAAGCCCTGGACGGTCTCCTCTACCGACGACTGGTAGGTGTTCCAGGCCAGCGCGCCGTAGGCCTCCCAGCCCAGCTCGAACATGTCCGGCCGCGGCTCGACGTCGACGTAGCCGTGCGCCTCGCGGGCGTCGCGGTAGTCGGCGTAGACGCGCCTCACGTCGCCGGCGAGGAAGTAGTGGACGGCGTCGATCCGGTCCACCGCCGCGGCGCCCAGCCGGTTCTCGGTGTCGGTGAGCGCGACCCGCTTCTGGCCCTCGTCGAACAGCACCTGGGCCACGCCCTGCTGGGGGAACACCATGAACGTGCTGATGAACCGCTTACAGGAGCCCTGGTTGGTGAGGTTGTCCAGCACGATGCCGGTCAGCTCGAGGGTGGGCCGGGCCTCGATGTTGCCGCTGCACGGCGTGCCCTCGTCGGGCTGGCCGTCGGCGTGTGCGCCGTAGTCGCCCAGGCCGTAGGCGGGCCCGGCCGGCGCGGTGCGCAGGTCGACGGTGGCCGGCCCGGCGAGGTCGTCGACGGTGATCCGCACGGTGGTGGGCGACGGGTGGACGTGCACCCGCACCGTGGCACCGTCGTCGAGCGTGACGTCGAGGACCGCCGTGGCCGCGTTCGGGTCGCTGACCAGCTCGGTGGCGGCGGCGTCGGCCTCGTCCACGCGCAGCCCGGACTCCGGGTGCGGAGGCAGCGTCTCGCGGCCGGCGGTGTCGGTGAACCCGTAGCGGAACCCGTCCTTGACGATGGTCATGGCGTAGGTGTCACCACGCACCACGATGGTGTCGGCGGTCTCGGTGACCCCGGTCCGGGCACCCGCGGGTGGTGCGTTGAGTGCCGCCGGCAGCGCCGCGACCCTCGGCGCCCCGGCCACGCCGAGCACCAGCACCGCGACCGCCAGCCGCGTCGTCATCGACCTGAACCTGCGTCCTCCGGTCACGGTGCGACCTCCGCGTCGTCGTAGATCTCGATTTCGAAGATTCGGGCGACGTCGATCGAGTCGCGGGAGCGCTCGGTGACCACCAGCCGGACGTGGTCGGTGGCGACCGGGTCGAGCCAGACGTCGCGGCGCAGCGAGGTGTTGTCGGCCACCGCCCCCACGTCGACCCAGCCGGTTGCGGTGCGTGCCTGCACCGTCCAGGCCACGACGACCTGCCGGTCCAGCGTGCCGGTGTAGAGCCGGAGCAGCTTCGGCGTGGTGGTCTCAGCCAGCGTGAAGGTCGCCGTGGGCTGCTCGTCGTCGACGGCGGACAGCCACCTGCTGGCGGTGGAGGTGCGGTCGCCGTCGACCAGGTTCGCGCCGACGTACTGCGGCGCGTAGGTCGAGCTCACCTCGACCGGGCGGCCGAGCGCGATGTTCTGGCCGAGTCGCGGGACCGGCCAGCGCAGCGGCTCGGAGTATCCGACGCCGTTCGGCTGCTCCGCGGCGACCCGCACCTCCACCGTCGCCGGCGCCGTCACGTCACGCAGGTCGATCGTCGCGGTGAGCGAATAGCCCTCCTGGCGCGGGGTGTCCGTCCAGTCGCCGCCGCCCACCCGCCACTGCGCCCAGGTGGTGACGGAGGCCCAGTACGCCCAGCTCACCCGCAGCTCCGTCTCGGAGCCGGTGAGGTCGAAGCCGCGCAGCCGCGGGCCCTCGGGGTCGGCGTCCAGGGTCGCGTCGACGGCGAACACCGCGACGCCGAGGCCGGGCAGCTCGACCGTCCACGCGCCGTCCTCCGGCCCGGCGGCCGCGTCACCGGCGAGCACCTGCGTGTCGCCCCAGGTGGCCCGCTGCCCGGCGACCAGGCTGCGCGGGTCCAGCCGCACCGTCGCCGTCGTCGGTTCCGGCGACTCGTTCACGGCGACGACGAACAGCCGGCCGCCGTCGACGGAGCGGGCCGTCAGCCAGTCGACCTCAGGGTCGTCGACGGTCACCAGCGGACGCGGCATCCACAGCTGGACGTCGTGGCCGAAGATCGTGCCGGCGGCGAACCCGTAGGGCCGGTGCGAGCCGACCTTGGCGGTGCAGAAGCCGTGCGGGAACGCGATCTCGCCGCCGCTGCGCAAGTGCGACTCCGCAAGCACATAGTCCATCAGCCAGCCCATGTGCCACCAGCCGTGCCACGGGAAGACGCTGGACCCGCCGTTGCCGGCCGACCAGTAGTACGACGGGATGCCGCTCTGCTCGCCGACCCACTCGTCCCTGCCCCGGGCGGCGGCCCGGGCCAGGTCGAGGAAGAGCTGCCGGCCGGTCAGCTCGTGGAACCGAACGAACGCGCCGGCGTGGCTGGCCAGCGTGATCGGCCCGACACCGTTGACGCTGCCGTGGAACCCGGCGTGCTCGAACGGGAGCCCGGACTGGCCGAGCTGCCAGTCCTCGACCGGGCCGCCGTTGAACGTCTTCGGCTCGTCGGTGGCGATCGGGTGGTCGAAGATGTGCAGCGTGTAGAACGTGGCCGCCTCGACCGCGGCGTCGCGGTAGCGCTCATCCTCGGTCACCTCGTACAGGTCGAGCAGCGCCTGCGCGGCGAAGATCACCTGGAAGTCGCGGATCAGCCGGGCGTCGTCACAGACGCCGAGGAAGTCGCCGGTGGCGACGGCGTGCTCGATGAACCAGTCCGCGCCGCGCTTCGCGGCGTCGAGGTAGCGCTGGTCGCCGAGCACCCGGTAGGCGGCGACGAACCCGTACCAGGTGGCGCGCAGGTCCGGCAGCTCCGGGTACTTGACCTGGTCCGGCTGGTCGCGCAGGTAGCCGATGTCGAAGCTGCCGTCGTCGTGCTGCCACTCCAGCAGCCGCTCCGCGCCCAGCCGCAGCCGCTCGCGGATCTCCGCGTCGTCGGGGTCGAACAGCGCGATGTTGCCGTCGTCGGCCAGCGTGTAGAACGTCGTGAAGATCGGCGAGACGTAGTCCGGCCCGAGCGAGCCGACCAGGTTCGCCCAGACGATCTCGCTGATCCACTGGCCGTCGCGGAAGTACTCGCCGAGTGCGGCGCCGCGGAACGGCCCGTCGGCGGTCTGCTGCTGGGCCAGCTTGAAGTTGCGCGCGTAGGGCAGCCGCTCGTGCCGGAAGACAGGGTCGTCGGTGAGCCGCGTCATCATCCACATGGCGCCGACGTCGGACAGCTTGCCGCTCTCCGCGCCCAGCGTCAGCCCCTCGTAGGTCCAGGTGTGCCACTGCGACTCCGGCGTCACCAGGAAGTCGTGCATGCGGTGGATACGGTGCGACAGCGAGTCGACGTTGCGGGCCAGCTCCTGCCGCCGCGGCAGCTGGTACACGTCGCGCGTCACGTGGTCGGTGACGTCGGCCCAACCGCCGGCCACCAGCACGTACCGGAACGCCGCACTGACCGGCTGCCCGGCCTCCAGCCAGGAGCCGCGCTGGCCCAGCACCGGCGAGAACAGCGTCGGGGTCAGCGCGCCGCCCAGGTCGCGCAGCGACGTGCCCACCTGCCAGGCCGTGTGCTCGCTGCGGTCGGTCGGCCACGGGTCGCGGGCCAGCGCCGAGTCGGCCGCGACGGCGAGCGTGGCGCCGTCGGCGGCGCTCTGCACGGCCGCGACCAGGCTGGTGGTGCTGCGCTCCTCGGCCAGCAGCGGCACCGCCGGAACGCCGAGGTTGTAGCGGCGGCTCAGCTCCGCGTCGGTCGCGGCCGTCGACGACGACCAGTAGCCGGGCACGACGCCCCAGGCCAGGTCGTCCTCGCCGACGGTGGCAAGGGTCGGGCTGGGCAGGCTGTACCAGCCGGCCCGCCGCGGCGTCCAGGTCACCGTGACCAGCAGGTCCTGGCCGAACTCCGGGTCGAGGCTCCAGTCCGCGCTCAGCGTCCCGCTGGGGTGCTCGCAGCCGAACCGGACGGTATCGCCGTCGGCGACGGCGTCACGGGCGCGCAGCTGAAGGTACCGGCCGGCCTGCGCCCGGCGCACCGCCTCGCGGTCCGGCGCCGCGTCGTCGCCGTGCATCAGGACGCCGTAGCCGCCGGCCGGCGCGAACGCCTGCCGCCAGCCCTGGTCGGCCCGCACGTGGATCGACTCGGTGGTCCAGCCTCCGGCGTCGCGGGCCCAGTGGACCCGGAGCCGGTCACTGTGCAGGAAGACCCGGCCCTGGTCGGCCGAGGCGCCCGCGGCGGACAGGGCGGGTGCCGCCAGCCCGGCGGCGCCTGCCCCGGCCAGGGCGAGGAACGAACGACGATGAATCCGGGCACCGTGCACTGTCATGGAATCTCCTCCAGGCGTTGGACACGTTCGCGGATCTCAGGTCCGGCGGGGCGCTCAGCCGATCCAGGCCAACTCGACCGGGTCGGTGCGGACACCCCCGGCCTCGACGTAGTAGGTCAGCGGTGCGGTGAGGTCGGACACGGTGACGGTCCACTCGTTCGGCAGCACGTCACGGGTGCTGTGCTGGTAGGTCGCGCCGCCGTCGGTCGACCAGTACAGCGTCGCCGGCTGGTCGGTCGCGGCCTGCACGAAGGCGTCGTACCGGCTGTTGTCCGGCGCGACGATGACCATCCCCCAGACGGCTCCGATCGGCGTGGTGTCGTCGAGGTGGTACGACCGTTCCGGCGCCGTCGTGGACGGCGGCTCGGTGTGCGTCGCGACCCGGATCGGCCCGACGTCGTGCACGACCACGGCGGTGATGCCGTGCGCCGACACCGTCGTGTCCAGCGCGTGGTCGGTCATCCAGGTCTCGGTCGGTGCGCCGTTGTCACGGATCACCGTGGCCCGGTAGGGACGTCCGGACTCCATCGGCACCAACGCGGGGTCCAGCCGCAGCCGCACCAGCTCGGCGGCGCCGGACTCGCTGGTGAGGCTGACGAAGACGCGGTCACCGGCCTCCGCGGCGACCCAGTTGACCTGGTCGTTCCCGGTGGACACCAGTCCCCTGGGCAGCCACGGCCAGGCGCCGTCGTGCCCGTAGAACCGGCCGGGCCGGTGTCCGTACACCCGGTAGGCGAACCAGACGTAGTTCTGCTCGAACTCGGAGGGGAACTCGATGTTGCCGGCGGAGCGGGTCTGGTGCTCGGCCAGCAGGTAGTCCAGCGTCATCCCCAGCTGGGCGGGTGCGTGGTGGTAGTAGATGGTCGTGTTCCAGAACGGCCCCTCGTAGGGGAACCGCGGCTTGAGGTGGTTCACCGAGAACTGCCGGAAGTAGTAGCCCGGGTAGTTCGTGTAGCGGCCGACGATGGCGTTGTGCGCGACGTCGCGCAGCAGGTCGTCGCCGGTGTACGCGGCCAGCCGGAGCAGGAACGGCGCCCACGCCGGGTTCATCGAGAACCCGTTGAACCGGTAGGTGGTCAGCGCCTCGAAGCTCATGCCGTTCGGCGACACCACCCAGCGGGGCACCTCGTCCGAGCCGAGGTCGGTCTTCGGGTACCGGTACAGCTCGTCGGGCTCCCACCAGCCGGCCAGCTCGATCTGGTGGTCCACGACGGCCGGCTCGTTCGGCACGGTGATCGTTCCGTCAGGTACCGGCCGCACGAAGACCTGGGTGACGTAGCGCTTGGCCTCCCGGTAGGCCGCGTCCAGGTAGGTCTTGTCGCCGGTCTCCTCGTACAGCTCCAGCAGGTCGACCCAGGACTTGACGTAGTAGTTCTGGAAGTCGTGGGGGTCGACGGCGTCCGGCTCAGGGCTGTCGACGTACTCGCGGGCCAGCTCCTCCGTGCGGCGCAGCAGCGCCGGGTCGCCTGTCAGCCGGTAGGCCGCGAGCGGCGTGCTCATCGGGGCGCGTTTGAGCCAGTAATCCTCGTCGTCGAGCCGGTCCGTCGCCAGCCGCCGCAGCGCCGGCACGCGCCCCCGGGTCATCGCCGCCAGCGGCGCCAGCGCGGGCGCGCCGAAGGGGGTGGCGCAGACACGGTGCTTGGCCGGGTCGCCGTAGACCGTGAAGCCGCGCTCCGGTGTCCAGCCGTAGCCGTTGCGTGAGGCGTGGAACTCCAGGATCGGCCGCGCCCGGGCGCCGTAGAGCTGATCGTCGCCGGTCAGCAGGTGGGCGCTGAGCAGCACCGAGGTGGTGGTGGCCCGGACGGTGCGGTGGTTCTCGATGTCGATGTAGCCCTTGGCCCGGCTCCACCACCCGCTCGGGGATCCGCGGAACTCGACGGAGTCGTCCTCGTCCGGTCCCGTGGCGAGCAGGTCGATCAGGTTGTGCGCGGTGTCGGTGAGGGTGGCGCCGAACACGTTCTGGCGGTACCGGCCGTAGTCGTACACCGTGCGCAGCAGCTCGCGGTAGACCTCGAACAGCTCGGTCCGCGCGGCCACGACGCCGAGCCCGAACCGGTAGGTGACACCGGCCGTCATCGCGGCCCGCTGCCCGTACTGCGGCGCGTAGAGCACCGGCTGCACGTCGCCGTCGTCGCCACGCAGGCTCATCCCCAGCGGCTGGTCGTCGTCGCCCAGGGACGGCTCGTACACGAACGGCAGCTCGTCGGGAGGCACGAACACGCCCACCGTCATAGGCCGTCCCGCCTCGGTGTGCTGGCGCAGGCTGAACGGCGCGGTCAGCTCGGACAGGCCGATCGACTCCGGGCCGCGGACCATGCGGCCGTGCTGGAGCGGGCCGCACAGCACCTCGTCGACGTCGGCGTGCGGCCGGGCACCGAACGCCCGGTACCCGACGACGTACCGGCCGTCGCGCTTCGGCGTCAGCTCGAGGCCGACCCGCGGGTGCGCCTCGGAGACGTCCCAGGTGATGGCGAAGTCGAACGCGTCGTCGGCCGCCGCCCGCAGCACCGCACGGTGCGTGTCGACGACGTCCACGCCGGCGAAGGCCACCCAGTGCTCGGCCAACGACGCATGCAGGTCGCGCCGGCTGCCGGCGTCTCCGGTCAGCACTACCCACTGGTCGCCGTCGCCGGCGAGGACCCAGCCGTCGTCGTCGCGAACGTGCACAGACGCCTGACAGGTGGTCCCGGTCCGGCGGGTGACCTCGGTGAACTCCACCCGGTACGCGTCGCCCTCGATGGCGCCGAGGTCTCGCCGCGACAGCTCCGGTCCGCTCACCCGCGGCGTACCGGCGGTGGGCGGCGGCGCTGTCCCAGCGGCGGCGCCCACCGCCGTCACCTCGATCGCGCCGAAGCTCGCCTCGGCGTCACTGACGCCGAGACCCACGGCACCGCCGGTGAGCCGGTCGAACTCGGCGACCGACACCAGCATGCGGCCGTCGACCGACACCTCGAAGCGGCCGCCGACCAGCGCGACAAACACGTCCAGCCATCGGTCGAAGTCGCACGTCCAGATGTCGTCGACGAGGTTCTCCTCGACCCCGGCCACCCGCTTGACCAGCGTCAGATAACGCACTCCGTTGCGCACCCGGAACCGGGAGAGGTAGCAGGTGTCCAGGTCCACCGCGTTGAGCAGCAGGTCGACCGAGCTGGCCGGACGGCCCCGCTCCGGCGCCGTGATCTTGATGCGCATGCTCACCCGATAGTCGCCGGTCAGCTCGGCCAGGTCCGGCCCGAGCAGGTAGGCATCGGGCTCCTCGTCGGTGGCGGTGGCCCGGACGGTGCCGGCCTCATCGCCGCCGGCCTCATCGCCGTTGGCCCAGCGCGCAGCGGCGCCGGCCAGCCGCCGCCATCCGGCGGTTTCGGCGACCCCCTCGGTCGGGCGCAGTGTCGTCGAACCGTCGGTCATGGCTGCTCCGGGACGTCGTAGTAGGCCTCGAGCTCGGCGATCCGGGCGTACTTGCCGTCGTTCGAGGCGAGCGCGACCACCCGCAGCGCCGTCGTCTCGACCGGCTCGAACACGGAGCTGACCACCAGCTGGGTGTTGCCTCGCACCTGCGCGACCGTCCGCCAGGAGCCGTTGACCAGCACCTCCACGTCCCAGTCGCGCAGCCCGTGCCGCTCCGGAGTGGAGCTGGCCGACTGGCTGGTGTAGAGGTCGACCCGGTTCATCGTCCGCGGCTCGGGCAGCGTCACCTCGTAGGTGCTCGGGAACACGCCGCTGTTCGCGGAGTTCCAGGCCGTGGCGTGCGACCAGGTGCGGTCGCCGTCGACGGCGCCGCACGGGTTGAACGCCGTCGACGCCGTCACATAGCTGGACGACGGCGTCGCGCGCTCGCCGAGCAGCACGTTGCTGCCCGGCGTCTTCGGCGGCGGCGCCGTCACCTCTACCCGGGCGGTGACGGTGTCGCCCCGGGGCAGCCGCTGGAGCAGCTCGCCGGTCACCTCGTAGGTACCGGGCGCGGTGCCGTGCGGCGCGGTGACCACGAATGGCACTGACACCTCCTGGCCGGGCGGGAGGTAGCTCGAGAACGACGGCCGGGACAGCTCGAGGGGTTCGTCCGCCGTCAGGAAGGAGTCGGCGAACACCGGCTCCGCGCCTTGGTTGGTCAGGCTGACGTTCATCGCCGGGTGCGGCAGGCACGGCAAGCCGGCCAGCACCTCGAGCTGCTGCGGCGCCACGGCCAACTCGACCGGCGCGGCGGACGGGCGAGCCTCGTCGGCCTGTCCCGGGAGTGCGCCGGTCTGGTGTGCGACACCGGCCGACACCAGCATCGAGACGGCGGCCGTCGCGACGACCGTGCTGGTACGCATGGTGGTCTCCTCCTCATCCGGCCTGGATGCCCGGCCGGCCGTCTTCGACGACCAGGCTGGTGCGGGTGGACGCCGGCGCCCCGGGCCGGGTGATGTACTCGACCACCCGGTAGTCCGACCGCCACAGGTCCGGCGTCACGGTGCAGCCGACGTAGCCGCGTTGCACGTTCACGTACTTGACGTGCGGGTTCTCGGCGAGAGTGCGCTGCCCGGCGGCGTCGATGTCGACTCCGTCACCGCCGGAGGAGATGGACGTGCCGACGAACTCCGCGGCCACCAGCGGGGCGCCCGGATCGCCGGCGTCGAGTGCGAGGTCCGAGGCGATGCTGCGGTGCAGGTCACCCCCGATGGAGATCACGTTCCCGACACCGCGCTCGTGGATGCCGCCGAGCACCCGCGCCCGCGAGGCCGGGTAGCCGTCCCAGCGGTCCATCCCGAACGTCTGGCCCGCGCCCGCCCTGGAGTCCAGCTGCGCGATGGCGTTCTGCTGGCCGATGACGTTCCATCGCGCCGTCGACGCGCCCATCCCGTCCAGCAGCCAGGCCTCCTGCTCGGCGCCGGTGATGCTCCTGTCCGGGTCCTGCCACTCGGGGCTGGCCTGGGCGACTATCGGCGACCGGTACTGCCGCGTGTCCAGGATGTTCAACTCCATCAGGTCGCCGAAGGTGAACCGGCGGTACAGCGGGAGGTCCGGCCCGACCGGCTTCGGCACCCGCATCGGCATGTGCTCCCAGTGGGCCCGGAACGCGTTCGCCCGCCGGATCAGGAACGTCTCCCACGGTTCGCCGTCGTAGGCGGCCTCGTCGGCCCAGTTGTCCGCGACCTCGTGGTCGTCGATGGTGGTGATCCAGGGTGCGGCCGCGTGCGCGGCCTGCAGGTCGGGGTCGGCCTTGAACAGCGCGTACTGGTCCCGGTATTGGTCCAGGCTCCACGTCTCGCCCAGCGTCGGGTATCTCAGGTGGGTGGGCAGCTCGGCCTGCCGGGCCACCTCCGGCCGGGCTCCGTACTCGTACAGGTAGTCGCCCAGATGCACGACCAGCTCGTAGTCGTACCGCGCCAGGTCCGCGTACGCGGTGTAGTAGCCCGAGGTCCACGACTGGCAGGAGACGAACGCGAACGAGAACCTGTCCAGCGACGCATTGGCCGCGGGTGCGGTACGGGTCCGCCCGACGGGGCTGACCTCGCGCCCGCACCGGAACCGGTAGAAGTACTGCCGGGCCGGCCGCAAGCCGGTGACGTCGACGTGGACGCTGTGTGCCCACTCCGGCACGGCCTGTACCGAACCGCTGCGGACGACCCGGCGGAAGTTCTCGTCCTCGGCGACCTGCCACTCGACCGGCATCCGCAGGTAGTCCATGCCGCCGAACGGGGCCAGCGGATCGACGACGAGCCGGGTCCAGATGACGACGGCGGTGGGCAACGGGTCACCGGAGGCGACGCCCAGGGCGAACGGGTAGCCGCTGGGTCGTGGCGTGGCCGGCCCGTCGCTGCCGCTCGCGATACCCAGGAGCCACGGGCTCAGGGCGGCGGCAGCGGACGCGCCGGTCAACGTCAGGAATCGCCGGCGCGTGGCCGACGCCGCGAGCAGGCGGTCCCGCCCGAGCGAGGTTGACATCGGCATCCTCGCGGGCCCTCAGACGAGACCCTGGACTGCCTCGCCGGCGGCCCGCATCGCGTCGGCGGGCGAGGAAGCACCGGTGAGGACGGCCTGGACCTGCTCGGCGACCGCGGTCTCCATCTGGGCGTACTGCGGGAACCGCCAGAACGGGTTCGGGGTGGCCGTGGCGGTGATGCGCTCGCCGAACTCCGCGGTGAACGGGTCGTTCTGCACCGTGTCCGACGCCAGGGCGGTATCAGTGGTGGGCGGCAGGCCCAGCGCCTCGAAGTAGCCGAGGACGAGCTCCTCGTCCGAGGTGACGAACTTGGCGAACTCGGCGGCCGTGTCCGCGCCTTCGCCGTCGACGACGACGATGGCGTGGCCCCACTGGACCGCGCGAGGCGTGTCACCGGCGGCCAGGACCGGGCGCGGCAGTGCCGTCAGCTTGCTCAGCAGCTCCGGGTCCGGCGACTCGCCGACCACGAACGCCTTGCCCACGATGGCATCGTCGTACATGGCCGCGCGACCCTGACTGAACAGGTTGCGCGCGTCGAGGCGCTCGACGTCAGGTGCGATGAGGCCCTGGTCGTAGAGCTTCTTGTACCAGGTGACGGCCTCGATGCTGGCGTCGTCGCCGATGGTGACCTGGTCGCCGTCGATCAGTGGGCTGCCGAACGTCTCCATCCAGATGAGGATGTCCTTGAGCTGCGCGACCTTGGTGGACGCGGCGTAGGGGATGAAGCCGGCCCCCTTGAGCTCGGTCAGCACGGCCTCGAAGTCCGCGAGCGTGGCCGGCGGCTCGGTGACGCCGACCTGGTCGAGGTGCTCCCGGTTGGCGATCAGGCCGATGGCGGCCGTCGTCCACGGCAGGCCGTACTGGACGCCGTCGACCTGGCCGGACAGCAGCCCCGACTCGGTGTAGTCGACGCCCTCGGCGACGGAGCCGAGATCGCGCAGCTTGCCGAGCGCGGAGAGCGCGGCGAGCCAGGCGATGTCCAGCTGCGCCGCACCGGTGAACTGCCCGCCCTGGACCTGCAGCGTGAGTTGGTTCAGATAGTCGTTGTAGGCGTAGGGCACGCCGGAGACCGAGACGTCGTTGGCCGAGGCGAACGCGTCCATCAGCTTCTGGATCTCCGCCTTCGAGGCGTCGTCGGCCAGGCTCCACGATGCGAAGGAGAAGTCCTGGGCGGCGTCGCCGGTCTCGCTGGTGCCGCCGGAGTCGTCGTCGTCATTGTCGGCCGACGGCGCGCACGCCACCAACCCTCCGATGCCGAACGCTCCGGCGCCCACGCCCATGAGCCTGAGCAGGTCGCGGCGGGTCACTGTACCGGTCACGGTCAACCTCCATGGTTGTCCTGGTAGTCAGCCTTTGATGGCGCCGACGGTGATACCGCCGACGAGGTACCGCTGAGCGGCGATGAACGCGATCACCACCGGGATGGACGCCATCAGCGAGGCGGCCATCAGTTCCGGCCAGGCAGCGCTCGCCTCGCCGAGGTAGCTGTTCACCAGGCCTGGCGGCAGTGTCTGCTTGTCCGGGCCGGCCAGGGTGAGAGCGAAGATGAAGTCGTTCCAGCCGCGGACGAACGCGAACAGCCCGGCCGCCACGAGACCCGGCGCCGACAGCGGCAGCACGATCGCGTGGATGATGCGCAGCCGCGACGCGCCGTCCACCCGGGCCGCTTCGACCAGGGAGTCCGGGATCGTGTCGAAGAAGCCCTTCAGCATCCACACGCACAGCGGCAGCGTGAACGTCGTGAACGACAGCACCAGCGCGGCGTAGGAGTTCAGCAGGCCGTAGGCGCTGAAGACGGCGTAGAGCGTCACGAGCATGAGCGCCTGCGGGAACATCTGGGACGACAGCACGAGGTACATGAGCGAGCGGCGTCCCCGGTAGCGGAACTTGGAGAACGAGTAGCCCATGTACGCGGACACGATGACGCTGAGGACCGCCGTGATGACCGATACGACGATGCTGTTGGTCAGGTAGCGGAACAGGTCGGGGTTGTCGCCCAGGCTGGCCACGTTGTCCAGCGTCAGCGAGTCCGGAATCAGCGACGGCGGGTAGCTGAAGGCCTGCTCACGCGGGGTCAGCGAGGTGACCAGCATCCAGTACGCGGGCAGCAGTCCGAAGCCGCCGAACACCACGACGACGGCCCAGGCCGCCAGCCGTCCCGGCCGGGACCGCCGACGGCGGGCTGCCGGCGGCGCGGACGCCTCGGCCGGAGGCAGCTCGGTCACGACCGGCGTCGCCGTCACTTCTCCTCGCCCCTCTCCGAGTAACGCACGTAGACCACGACGAAGACCATCAGGATGAGCATCCAGAGCAGCCCGATCGCGCCGGCGTGGCCGAGGTCGAAGCCCTTGAAGGCGGTCTCGTAGACGGCCGTGGCGAACGTCTGGGTGCTGCCGGCCGGACCGCCGCCGGTCATGACGTAGATGATGTCGAAGTGCTGGAAGTTCCAGATCAGCTCCAGCAGCAGGACGATGCCGATGATGCCCTTCAGGTGCGGCACCGTGATGGCGAAGAACCGCCGCACCGCACCGGCGCCATCCACCTCCGCGGCCTCGTGCAGCTCCACCGGCACCGTCTGCAGCGCCGCCAGCAGCATGACCATGATCCACGGGAAGCTCTGCCAGGTCTTGGCGATGATCACCGCTGCCGACGCCTGACCCGGGTCGGCGAGCCAGGCCTGCGGGGAGTCCAGCAGGCCGATGTTCTCCAAGACCCCGTTCAGCACGCCGTAGTTCGCGTTGAAGATCCACATCCAGAGGAACGACACCACGACGCCGGGCACCAGCCACGGCACCAGCAGCAGGCCGCGGAAGACGCGCTGGCCGCGGATGCCGGTGTTCAACGCCAGCGCCAAGCCGAACCCAATGACGAACGGCAGGATGGTGCTGCCGGCCGTGAACACAAGGGTCTGCCGGAGCAGCTGCCAGAAGTCGTCCTGGAAGACGTCGCGCAGATTGTCGAAGCCGACGAACTCGCGGCCCGGCAGCACAAGGCTCTGCTCGAAGAACGCCGTCACCAGCGCCGCGATCAACGGGTACAGGACGACGGCAGCGAGCAGTGCGAACCCGGGCAGCGTCAGGACCAGCGCGAACGCGCCGTCGCCCAGCCGGCGAGGTTCTCCTGCCGTCCGGTTGGATGTGCTGTGCGTGACTGCCACCATGCCTCCATGCACTGAATGGAGGTTGCATTCAGTATGTGAGTAGGTTACGCATATGTTGCCACGTGTCAAGCATCTCAGCCGGCGGCCTGCCGATCCAGGCGGCCCCCGGCCCGGAGCCTCGCGCGATCGACGATCACATCATCTACGATGTGGATGTGAATTCCGAAATCGCCCGTCGGGTGGGAGAGTGAACGATGTCCCGAGTCTCTGCTCGTGAGTCCGCCGGCGGCACCCAGAGCGTCGAGCGGGCGATGTCGCTGCTGTCGGCGTTCACCGAGGAGCATCCCGAGCGGCGGACGTCGGAGCTGGTGGCTGCCACCGGCCTGGGCCAGTCCACCGTCTCGCGCCTGGTGGGCGCGTTGGTCAACCTCGGCTTCCTCAGTCACGACCCCCGCAGCGGGCTGTACGGCGTCGGCCCCCGGGTGGTGACGCTGGCCGGAATCGGACTCAACCAGTCGCCGGTGCACCAGCAGTCGCGGCAGCTCGCGCAGAACCTCGCCGCGTCGCTGGGCCTCGGCGTCAACGTCGCAGAGCGCCACGAGACCGGCCTCTTCTACCTGTGCCACTTCGAAGGCGCGAACGCTCCACGGCCGTCCACGCTGATCGGCCGCGGCGGCCCACTCCACGCCACGGCGCTGGGCAAGGCGCTCATCTGCGAGCTGCCGCCGGAAGAGATCTGCTCACTCATCGGCAGCGAGTACGCCCGCTACACCCCGCACACAATCGCCGGGGTCGACGCGCTGCTGGAGGCGCTCGCCGAGGTCCGCGAGCGGGGCTACGCCACCGAGCTGGAGGAGCTGGCCTTCGGCCGGACCTGTCTGGCTGCGCCCATCCGCGGCCGGTCCGGGCGCATCGTCGCCGCGCTGTCGGTGTCCGGACCACTATCGGCCATGAACGTCTCCACCCGGCAGACCGAGCTCAGCATGACCGTCATCGAGCACGCCGACCAGATCTCGTCCAACCTCGGCTACCACGCCGCCCTGCTCTCCCCTTGATCATCGGCGGGATCGTGCGGGGATCGGCTATAGTCGGCGTCGTGGTTCGTCGATCGAGGTATTTTGCGCCGGCTCCGGGTGGAGCCGCGCGCTGATCGACCGACCCACCCGGAGCCAGCAGGGCAGAGACACTCGTCTCTGCCCTTCGTCATGAGACGGGCCGGCTCGGGTGACCACACGGGCGTCCCGCTCACCTGAGACAAGGAGACGCCGCACATGTCCGAGCCCCACTCCCCCACCGGCGACCTGCGCATCACCGGGTTCCAGCCTCTGCTGCCGCCGGCCCGGATGCTCGAAGAGCTGCCGATGGACGAGGAGCACGCCGCGCTCGTCCGGTCCAGCCGCGCGGAGGTCCGCCGCATCATGGCCGGCGACGACGACCGGCTGCTGGTGGTGGTCGGTCCATGTTCGGTGCACGACCCGGCCGCGGCACTCGACTACGCCCAGCGCCTGAGGCCGGTGGCCGACGCGCTGCGGGACGACCTGTGCGTCGTCATGCGGGTGTACTTCGAGAAGCCGCGCACGACGGTGGGCTGGAAGGGCCTCATCAACGACCCCGGCCTGGACGGCACCTTCGACGTGCAGCGCGGCCTGCGCGTCGCCCGCGAGCTGCTGTTCGAGGTGCTCGGGGTCGGGCTGCCGGTCGGCTGCGAGTTCCTCGAGCCGATCAGCCCGCAGTACATCGCCGACACCGTCTCCTGGGGCGCCATCGGGGCACGCACCCCGGAGAGCCAGGTGCACCGCCAGCTCGCCTCCGGCTTGTCCATGCCGGTCGGGTTCAAGAACGCGACCAGCGGTGACGTCCAAGCCGCCATCGACGGCTGCACGGCGGCCGGCCACGGTCACGTCTTCTTCGGCGTCGACCACGACGGCCGGGCCGCCGCCGTCAGCACCGCCGGCAACCCGGACTGCCACGTCATCCTCCGCGGCGGCAGCGCCGGGCCCAACTACGGCCCCGACGACGTCCGCGACGCGCTCACGCTGCTGCACAAGGCCGAGCGCCCGGGCCGGCTGGTGATCGACGCCAGCCACGGCAACAGCGGCAAGGACCACGAGCGCCAGGCCGTGGTGACCGGCGAGATCGCCGCCCAGGTCGCCGGCGGCCAGCACGGCATCGCCGGCGTCATGCTCGAGAGCTTCCTCGTCGCCGGGCGCCAGGATCTCGGCGACTCGCCCCTGGTCTACGGCCAGAGCGTCACCGACGCTTGCATGAGCTGGGAGACGACCGAGGGCCTGCTGTCCGACCTCGCGGCCGCCGTCCGCGCCCGCCGCTGACACACCGTCGCCAGCCGGCCACCGCCCGCCACCGCCATGTCCCACCGCCCCCGAGGGGACCCTGCGGAGGGGTCGGGGGAAGGTCCGGTGGGCGAAGCGCGGCGGTCAGGTGTCGCCGTCGCTGTCGTCGTCGAGGCGGGCCTTGAGGTCGGCTCGGGCGAACGCCGCCGGGGAAGTGATGGACAGCCCTCCGTCGACCGGCAGGACCACGCCGGTGATGCCGGACGCGGCCGGGCCGGCCAGGAACGCGACCGCTTCGGCGACCTCGGCAGCCGCGATGGTCCGCCGGATCGGGTAGCCAGCGGCCGCGTCGGGCACCCCGGAGAACGTGACCATGCCCGGTGCGACGGCGTTGACCCGGACCCCACGGCCCGCGTACTCGAGAGCGAGCTGACGGACCAGCGCGTCGACGCCGCCCTTGGCCGCGGCGTAGGCGGGCACCCAGGGCGCGGCGAGGAACGCGTTGACCGACGACACCGCGACGATCGAGCCGCCGTCGCCGTCGATCAGGTGCGGCAGCGCGGCCCGGGCGGTGTAGAAGAACGTGTCCAGGCAGCCGGCCAGGGCGCGGCGCCACTGCTCGTCGGTGGTGCGGTGCGCCGGAGCCACGGGCATGACCCCGGCGGCCGGCACCAGCGCGTCCAGTCCGCCCAGCACGCGCACGGCGTCCTCGACCGCGGCTTGCGCGGCGGCGGGCACGGCGCAGTCGGCCGTCAGGTCCGCGGCCAGCACCGGGCTGCCGGCCGGTTCCAGGGAGATGCCCACCACGCTCCCGCCGTCGGCGGCGAAGCGCTCCGCGATCGCGGTGCCGATGGGGGTGGACGCGCCGACGATCGCCACCTTCACGTCCTCACCCCTCCCCGCGCTGGTCGCCACGGGCGATACCCAGGACCTCCAGGATCTCATCGAGCAGCGCCCGGCCGCCGGCGTCCAACGGCTTGGCCGGAAGCCGCACCGTCGCGTGGTCGATGATGCCGCGGTGCACCAGGACCTCCTTGTGCACCGCCCAGGCGATCCCCTGCTGCAGGCCGTGCACGATGAGCGGCAGCAGCCGGCTGAACGCCTCCCGGGCCACCGCGGTGCGCCCGGCCGTCCAGTCGGCCAGGATCGGCGCCAGCAGGTCCGGGAACTCGCAGGCCGGCATGGTGCCGATCGAGCCGCGTGCGTACTCGTCGAGCACGAACTGGGCGTTCTGCCCGCCGAGCACCGCGAAGTCGTCCTCGTCGCCGACGGCGTCGACGACGGCGCCGACCTTGGGCACCGTCGGCGGCGACTCGACCTTGACCGACGTGACCCCGTCCAGCTTGCTCAGCTCGACGATCAGTGCCGGCGACATCGAGACGCCGGTGGCTCCGGGCGCGTCCTGGACCATCACCTCGACGCCCGCCCCATGCGCGAACTCGCCGAGCCGGCCGTAGAACTCCACCAGCTGGTCAGGGCTCGGCTTGACCATGAACGGTGGCAGCACCATGAGCGCCCGGGCGCCGCCGTCGGCGGCCTCGCCCGCCTGCTCGAGGGCGGTGGTGGTGGAGGTACCGTTCACGCCCGCCACGACGGGGACGCTCGCGGCCGCCGCGGCGACGACGTCTCCCAGGATCAGCCGGCGCTCCGCGGCGGTCAGCGCGAACCCCTCGCTGGCCATGCCGAAGACGGCGATCCCGTCGACGCCGCTGGCCAACTGGAACTCGACCAGCCGGCGAAGGCCGGACCGGTCCAGCGAACCGTCGGGTCCGAACGGGGTGGCGAGGATCGGCACGAGGCCGTGGACGGTGTGGCTCAT
Source organism: Jiangella asiatica (assembly GCF_004349065.1). Lineage (GTDB taxonomy): Bacteria > Actinomycetota > Actinomycetes > Jiangellales > Jiangellaceae > Jiangella > Jiangella asiatica. Next base: position 183,684 of record NZ_SMKZ01000002.1, on the reverse strand, counting down.
ACGGCTCCTGATTCATCGGCGAGCTTACGGACGGCTTCCTCGTCGACGTCGACCCCGAGCCCCGGCCCGGTGGGAAGTGCGAAGGCACCGGGGTGGACCGCCAGCGCGTGCTGGAGGAGGCGTTGGCCGACGTCGACCGATGTGGGCTGGTACTCGAACACGGCCAGGTGCTCCACGGCGGCGCTGACGTGCAGGCCCGCGGCGAGTGCCACCGCGAGCCCGGTCGAGTGGTGCGGCGCCACCGGCACCTGCCGGGCGGCCGCGAGCTCGGCGACGACCACCGCCTCGGTGATCCCGGTCCGCGCGACGTCGGGTTGCGCCACCCGCAGCGCGCGGGCGTCGAGCCACTGCCCGAACTCGTACCGGTTGCGCAGCGCCTCCCCGACGGCGATCGGCAGGCGGGCCTGCCGGACCAGCTCGGCGTGGCCGGCGACGTCCTCCGGCGCCAACGGCGCCTCGAGGAACCATCCGCCACGTTCGGCCAGCCCGTCCGCCAGCCGCAGCGCGTCGGGCACGTCGTAGACCCAGTGCGCGTCGACGGCGACCCGCAGCGCCGGCGCGGCGGCGCGCACGGCGTCGACGGTGGCCAGATCGGCGGCAACGCCGTGGCCCAGGTGCAGCTTCACCGCGGTGGCGCCCCGGCCGACCCAGTCGGCGGCCAGCGCGGCCCGCTCGTCGTCGGTGGTGCGCGGCAGCCCGGAGACGTAGACGGGGACGTGGTCGCGGAACGCGCCACCGAGCAGCTCGGCGACCGGGCGACCGGCCAGCCGGCCGGCGAGGTCCCAGAGCGCGATGTCGACGGCGGCCAGAGCGTCGGCCTGGTGCCCGACCAGGTGGCCGCGCTCTCGCATGAGGTCGCGCAGCTTCGACCAGGCCGGCCGCGGCCGCCGGGCGTCCATGCCGCGCAGGACCGGGGCAAGCAGGCGATCGACGATGGCGGCGGGCACCTCCGGCGCGACCGGCGCCAGCGCCTCGCCCCAGCCGGCGGTGCCGTCCTCCGCCGTCACCTTGACCAGCAGCGTCTCGAACCGCGACGAGTACAGGCTGCGCCAAGGCTCGCGAACCGTGTACTCCGGACCGATGGTGGCGCCGTCACGCAGGGCACCGAGATACGCCTCGTCGGCGTTGAGCTTGAGCACGAAGGTCTCAATACGGCGAATCAGCATCGGGCATCCGAACAGGGCTTCACCTCATGCAACATATGCGTAACTCTCCCACATAATGCACGCAATCTTCAACATCAGAGTTCAATGCCATGGTGTGTCGAAGGCCCTCGTTGAGCGGCCACCCCGGGCACTTGGGCACTCCCGGTATCGTCAGACCCACCCGTCCCGTGGAGAGGTCCGATGACCACCGTGCTCGTCACCGGCGCGGCCGGCAGGGTCGCCCAGCAGCTCCGGCCCGGCCTCGACGGGGTCGACGGGCTCACGCTGCGCGCGGTCGACGTCCGCGAGGTGACCGGCTGGGACGGCGCCGAGACAGCGGTGGGCGACCTGACCGACGCGGCGTTCACGGCCGCAGCGGTGGCCGGCGTCGACGCCGTCGTGCACCTGGCGGCCAACCCCCGGCCGGAGGCGGCCTGGCCGGAGCTTCGCGGCCCCAACGTGGACGCCGTAGTCACGCTGCTGGACACGGCGTCGACGGCGGGGGTGCGCAAGGTGGTGCTGGCCAGTTCGGTGCACGCGATGGGCGGTTACGTGCAACCGGGCGGTCCGGTGGTGGACCCGTCGTGGCCGGTGCGGCCGTGCTGCCGGTACGGGTCGAGCAAAGCGTTCGCGGAGGCGTACGGCCGGATGGTCGCCGACGCCGGCGGTCCGGCGGTCATCTGCCTGCGCCTCGGCGGCTGCGTGCCCGAACCTGGCGACCTGGGGACGACGATCGGCTGGCTGGCGCCGGGCGACCTACACCAGCTGGTGCGTGCCGCGCTGGCCGCCGACGTCCGCTACGGCACGTACTTCGGGGTGTCGGCCAACACCCGCGGGATGTTCGACTACACGAACGCCACCCGGGAGCTGAGCTACCGGCCGCGGTTCGACTCCGAGGTCTACGTTCCCGGCCTGCCCGACGGCGACGGTGGACTCTGCAGGTGGGCAGCGACTGACACCTGACCTCCCGCGCCGCAGCTGATTGCCATGCAGGCGTCGAACGGCACAAGCCGGTACGCGGACTCGTGCCCGTCGAGGACCGGCCGGACGATACGAAAGTGCCGCTGATCCGTCGTCAGGATGTCCACGGTTCGATGCTCGGAGGCCAGCACCGTGTCGGAGGCATCCGTCAGACCTTCGCGCGGCTCAGGACGCGGCGGTGTTGTCGAGCAGGCCCGCGCGGTGGGCGATGGCCGCCGCTTCACCCCGTCCGGAGGCGCCGAGCTTGGCGAGGATGTTCGACACGTGCACGCTGGCGGTCTTGGCGCTGATGAACAGCTCCTCGCCGATCTCGCGGTTGCTGCGTCCAGCGGCGACGAGGCGCAACACTTCGTGCTCGCGCAGGGTGAGCCCTGCCGTGGCGACGCCGCGTGCGCTGGGCACCCCGGAGACCAGCGGCAGGTGCGCCCTACGGGACAGCTCGTCGATCCATCCTCGGAAGAGCCCCGCGCCCAGCTTCTCGGCCGCGCCGGCGGCATCGCGCAGCGCGTCGGCGGCGGCGTCACGGTTGCCGCCCCCGAGCAGCGCCAGCCCGAGCCGGTACCCGGCGTACGGGATGAGGTGCACGGGCCCTTCGGCCTCGTCGAGTGCGCGCAACGCCTGCGCCCAGGCGTCCGGGTCGTCGCCGCCGCGGCCGGCCAGCTCGGCATCGACCAGCACCGGCCACAGCGAGACCGGCCAGCCGGTGGACGTGTGGGCGGTGAGCTCGCGCACCCAGGCAAGGTCGGCGCTGAGCCCGGAATCGAGGTCGGCGTCGGCGTCGCCGTCAGTGCCCGAGCCGGCCGCGCGGATGCGTGCGCCCAGCGCCTGGGCGCCGGCGAAGGCCAGCGGGAGATCGTACCCGGCGACGGCGGCCAGGACGTCGTCGCCGACGGCCTCGGTGACCACCGCCCATGCCTCGTCGGGACGGTCGGCGACCAGCGCGACGTCGGCGTGCAACCGAGCCACCAGCCGAGAGTCCTGCGGCAGCACGGCCCGCCGGGTCATGCCGGCACGGAGCTTCTCCACCGCCGCCCATGCCGCGTCGACGTCGCCGCGCCACAGCCCCAGCCAGGCCTGCAGCCCGATCATGTGCCGCTCGTGGTTGGGCGGCGGCACCAGCTCGAGCCCGCGCTCGATCATCCGCTCGGCGCGGTCCCAGTCGCCCAGCGCCATCATGGGTTCCGCGGCGTTGCCGGCCAACACCACTCCGGAGGTGCGCTTGCGGCCGCGTTCGCGGGCGTGCGCATAGCCCTCGGTGGCGACGTCGACCGCGTCGCGGTAGCGACCCAGCAGGGTGTAGGCGTCGGACAGATTGACGTAGTAGCGGTGCAAGTGGTCGCGCTCAGCCGTGGCCGTGCCTGCGGCGCGGTGCATCTCGCCCAGCGCCGCCTCGGCGTCACCCATGTGGACCCAGGCCGTGCCGCGGGTGATGCGTGCGGAGGCGACGATACGGGCCATGCCGACAGCCTCGGCCACCCGCTCGGCCTCGTCGGCGACCTCCAGGCACTCCTCGAAGCTCCAGTCGAGCATGAGGGTGGTGGCCAGCCAGTCCAGCGCCTCGGCCCGCTGCAACGACGGCGGGTCGGCCGGGATGAGCTCGCGGGCCTCGCGCAGCGCGTCGATGGCGCCGGGCTTGCCCAACCGGTTGAGGACGTTGCCCTTGTGCGCGAGCAGCCAGCCGGCCCGGCCGGGGTCGGCCTCACGGTCGACCAGCCGCAACGCCTCCTTGACCAGCGACAGCGCGCGGTCGAACTCGCCGGCGGCGTAGGCCTCGGTAGCCGCACGGACCACGACGTCGAGGCGGGAGGAGCCGGCGACGGCGTCGGGCTCTGCGACCTGGTCCCACAACTCCAAAGCGCGTTCCAGCATCTGCTGAGCGGTGGCATGCGCGTAGCCGCGCACCAGCTCGTCGGCCGCGGCGAGCGACCAGGCGAAGGCGCGCTCGACGTCGTGCGCGGAGTACCAGTGGTGCGCGATCTCGGCCGCGGTGGGCCCGTTGGCCATGAGCTCCGGGTGCGCCTCGAGTGCCTCGGCGTAGCGCGCGTGCATCCGGGCGTGCTCGCCGGGGAGCATGTCGTCGTGCAGCGCCTCACGCAGCAGCGCGTGCCGAAACGCGTAGCCGTCGCCGTCGACCACGATGACCCCGGAGGAGATCGCCTCGCGCAGCGCCGTCTCCATGGCACCGCTCTGCTTGCCGGAGACCTCCTCCAGCACGGCGTGGTCGACCCGGTTGCCCGCCGCGGACATGAGCCGCAGCAGCCGCTGGGTGTCCTCCGACAACGGCTCGACCCGGACCAGCAGCAGGTCGCGCAGGGACCCGGGCAGCTCCGCGCGGCCGGTTTCGTCATCGACCCAGGCCAGCTCCTCGACGAAGAACGGGATGCCCTCGCTGCGCTGGAAGATGCGGTCGACGTGGCCGCGTTCGAGCGGCCGGCCGAGCAGGCCGCGCAGCTGGGCGACGACCTCGTCGTGGTCGAGCCGCGGCAGCTCGATGCGGTGCACCTGGCGCAGGCGGTCCAGCTCGGCCAGCAGCGGCCGCAGCGGGTGACCGCGGTGGAGCTCGTCGGTGCGGTACGTGACCAGGATGAGCAGCTTGGTGTCGCGGACGCCGCGGGCCACGAAGCGCAGCAGGTCGCGGCTGGCGCGGTCGGCCCACTGGAGATCCTCGAGCAGCACGACCAGCGGATGCTCGGCCGCCGCCCGCTCCAACAGGGACGTGACGACCTCGTACAGCCGGCCGCGGCCCTCCGGACCGTCGGCCGGCGGGTCGCCGAGCTCCGGCAGTAGGCTGGCCAGCCGCTCGCTGCCCGGACCGGCCAGCTCGATCAGCCCGGCCGTGCCGACCTCGCCGTGCAGGCCGCGCACCGCGCCGACGAACGGCGCGAACGCCGGGCCCTCACCGTCGAGCGGCACCGACTGCCCGATCACGGTGCGCGCGCCCAGCCGGCCGGCCTCGGCCGTGAAGTCCTCGGTGAGGCGGGTCTTGCCGATGCCCGCCTCACCGCCGATCAGGACCGTGACCGGCTCGCCCGAGCACGCCTGCGCATACGCCTGACGCAGGTCGGCGAGCTGCCGGTCCCTGCCGACCAAGCTGGCGGATCGAGCGACGTGAATGGCCACGTCATTCATCCTGCCACCAGGCACCGACAGCGCCATCGAATTTCGTCTCCCGGCAGAGTGGCCGCCCGTGCCTGACGTCTCAAGCCGTCCGCGGCTGGGCACCGGTGGCCCGGCGCGCCTTGCGCCCGTCCGAGCGGTCCTTGTCGTCGCGGCCGGACCGGGCCAGCCGGTCCTGCCGCACCTCCGCCTGCAGGTCCTTCGACCGCTGGTCGTGGATGATCGATGCTGCGTAGTCCCCGTAGACACCCATGTTTCCCACTCCTCGTTCTCTCTGGGTACGAGCATCGTGCTGAGGCTGCGGGTGACACATCGGGAGACTGCCCCATCCTGCGGCCTCGTCGGCGGGCTAAGGCTCCCTCTGAGGAGCCTTAGACGTCTCACGGCGTCTGAGGGGGTCCACCTGACGGTGGACCCCGGCACCCACCACGCGACGCTCGCGCCCGGGCCGGCCGGTGGCCGATCGTGGAGCCATGACCGAACCGACCGACACCGCCATTCGCGTCCGCGGGCTGCGGAAGTCCTACGCCGGTGTGCCCGCCGTCGACGGGCTGGACCTCGACGTCCGCACCGGCGAGGTGTTCGCGCTGCTCGGCCCCAACGGCGCTGGCAAGACGACCACCGTGGAGATCCTGGAGGGGTACCGGCACCGCGACGCCGGCGACGTCAGCGTCCTCGGACACGACCCCCAAAGCGCCGGCGCCGGTTGGCGCAAACGCATCGGCATCGTGCTGCAGAGCTCCGGCGGCCACGACGAGATCACCGTCGAGGAGCTGGTCGGCCACTTCGCCGGCTACTACCCGGGCGCCCGCGACCCAGACGAGGTCATCGCCGCGGTCGGGCTGGACGAGAAGCGGCGTACCCGGGCCCGGCATCTCTCCGGCGGCCAGCGCCGGCGGCTCGACGTCGCGCTGGGCATCCTGGGCCACCCGGCGCTGCTGTTCCTCGACGAGCCCACCACCGGCTTCGACCCCGAGGCGCGCCGGGAGTTCTGGGCGCTCATCACCTCGCTGGCCGACGGCGGCACCACGATCATCCTCACCACGCACTACCTCGACGAGGCCGAGCACCTGGCCGACCGCCTCGGCGTCATCACCGCCGGGCGGATCGTCGCCCTCGACACGCCGGACCGCCTCGGCGGCCGCGACCAGGACCAGGCGATCGTGGGGTGGACGGAGGACGGCGTGCCGCGCACCGCGCGCACCAGCGAGCCGACCGCCCTGGTCGCCGAGCTGTCCGCCCGGCTGGGCGCCGAGGTGCCAGCGCTCACCGTCACCCGGCCGACGCTGGAGGACGTCTACCTCCGGCTCATCGACGGCGCGGCGACGACGGCGTCGGCGCACCCCTCGCCGTCCACCGCCCGATCCACCATCCAGCCCGCCGACCCGCAGGAGCCAGTGCCCTCATGAGCAGCCTCATCCGCACCGGGCCGGACCGCCGCCCCCATACGGCGTCGCGACCCAGCACGCCGCGCATCGCCGCGGCCCGGACCCGGCTCGAGATCGCGATGTACTTCCGCGAGCGGGACTCCGTCATCTTCTCGTTCCTGTTCCCGATCATCATGCTCGGGATCTTCGCGGTGGCCTTCAGCGAACAGATCGGGCCAGACGAAGGACCGATCGACTTCGCGCAGTACTTCCTGCCCGGCATGGTCGCCTCCGGCATCGCGCTGGTGAGCTTCCAGACCATGGCACTGAGCCTGGCCATCGAGCGCGAGGACGGCACGCTCAAGCGGCTGCGCGGCACCCCGATGCCGCCGATGGCCTACTTCCTCGGCAAGATCGGCATGATCCTCGTCGTCGGTGTCGCGCAGATCGCGCTGCTGCTGGCCGTCGCGGCGCTGGCATTCGGTGCCGAGCTGCCCACCGAGCCGGACCGCTGGCTGACCTTCGCCTGGTGCTACGCGCTGGGCACGGCCGCGGGCACCGTGCTGGGCATCGCGTTCTCGTCGGTTCCGAGGTCGGCGAAGAGCGCATCGGCCGTCGTCGTCGGCCCACTGATCATCCTGCAGTTCATCTCCGGCGTGTTCTTCGTCTACACCGACCTGCCAAGCTGGTTGCAGAACATCGCGTCGGTGTTCCCGCTGAAGTGGACGGCACAGGGCATGCGCTCGGTGTTCCTGCCCGACCACTTCGAGGACGTGGAGGTGTCCGGATCATGGCAGCACGGCTCGACCGCGCTGGTCCTGGCGGTGTGGCTGATCCTGGGCCTGATCGTCTGCGTGCGGACGTTCCGGTGGCGCCGGAGGGACGACGGCTGACGGGGCCGGGCCCGACGGCGTCCGGTGCGGCCGTGGGCACGGCGCCGAGCAGCAGTCTCGCGGACCTGGACACGTTCTGGCAGCGCACCGCGGTAGGCTTCCACGCCGTCTACCTCGGGCTGTTGGGGCTGCTCGCCCTGATGATCGGCAGCTCCGACGACCTGTCCAGCCGAAACCGTCTGATCGGGCTGCTGGTGGTCGCCACCATGGCAGTCGTCTACCTGCTGATCGGCCGCCGGCTGCTGGAGACCGAAGAGCGCGACTGGCGCACGCCGATCCAGCTGACCGTCAGCTGGGCCGGCCTGTACGTGCTCGTCGGCAGCGAGATCTTCGTGGCCTACTTCCTGCTGTTCGGGCTGATCCCACACATCTGGATCTTCCTGTCCACCCGCTGGGCAGTCGCGGCGACGTTCGCCTGCATGGTCGGCCTGGCGCTGGTGGAGGTCGCACGCGACGGCTGGACGCTGGCCGCGGTACGTGACATCGCGCCGCAGGTCGCCATGCAGATCGGGCTCTCCCTGCTCATGGGGCTGTTCATCACGAGCGTGTTCATCCAGGCCGAGAGGCGCGCGGCGCTGATCGACGAGCTCGAACGCACCCGCAGCGAACTGGCCGAGATGGAGCACTCCCGCGGCGTGCTGGCCGAGCGGCAGCGACTCTCCCACGAGATCCACGACACCCTGGCCCAGGGCTTCACCAGCATCCTGACGCTGGCGCAGGCCGTCGAGGTAGCGCTGGACCGCGACCCGGCCGCCGCCCGCGAGCGGCTGGCACTGCTGGAGCGCACCGCCCGTGACAACCTCGCCGAGGCCCGCGCGCTGGTCAGCTCGCTGACGCCGGTGAGCCTGCAGGGCGCCTCGCTGCCGGAGGCGATCGAGCGGATCGCCACCCGGTTCGCCGACGAGACCGGCCTCGACGTCAGAGTCGAGGTCGACGGCCGGGCCCAGCCGCTGGAGCCCAACGTCGAGGTGGTCCTGCTCCGCACCGCCCAGGAGGCGCTGACGAACGTCCGCAAGCACGCCGGGGCCAGCCGGGTCACCGTCGCACTGCGGTTCCGGCCCGGCCCGGGCGGCGCCGCCACGGTCGCCGTCGTCGACGACGGGCGCGGCTTCGAGCCGGTCCGCGCCGCGGGCGACGGGTACGGCCTGCGCGGCATGCGGGCCCGGGTCGAGCAGGTCGGCGGCCGCCTGGAGGTCATCAGCGCGCCGGGCGCCGGCAGCACCGTGCGTGCCACCGTCGCGTGACGACTCCCGCGCCGGGCCATCACGTGCGAGGGTGGCGCCCATGACGCTCGACGACCTCGCGGCACACGCCCGATCCATCATCGATGCCAACCTCTACCTGACCCTGGGGACGGTCGACGCCGACGGGCGGCCGTGGACCTCCCCGGTCTACTTCGCACCGGCGGGCGATCGGGAGTTCTGCTGGACCTCCGCCGTCGACGCCCGCCACTCCCGCCATCTGGCCGAACGTCCGCAGGTCAGCCTGGTCGTCTTCGACTCCACCGTCGAGCCGTACCACGGCCGCGCCGTGTACGCGGTCGGTGAGGCGCGTGAGCTGTCCGGCGACGACGTCGACCGCGCGCTGACCGTCTACCCCCGCGACGACGGCCGCGACGTCACCCGGCTGACCCGGCAGGACGTGACCGGACCGGCACCGTACCGCCTCTACCAGGCGACGGCCTCGGACCTGTGGATCTTGTGCCCGCGCGAGCCGCGGCAGCCCTGCGCGCTCCACGGCCTCGCGACGGACCATCGGGTCTCAGTGACGGGAGCTGACAGCGGCCGTGCCGGTAGCGTGGGCGCCCGTGACGACGTTGCGGCTGCTGCTGGTCGACGACCACCCGGTCGTGCGGACGGGCCTGGCCGGGATGCTCGGCGCTGAGGACGATCTCGAGGTCGTCGGCGAGGCCGGCGACGGCGACGAGGCGGTCACGCTGGCCCGCCAGCTGCGGCCCGACGTCATCCTCATGGACCTGCGGATGCCCCGGCTCGACGGCGCCGAGGCCACCGCGCGCATCGTCGCCGAGTGGCCCGACGCCCGCATCCTCGTGCTCACCACGTACGACACCGACTCCGACATCGTCCGCGCGGTCGAGGCCGGCGCCACCGGTTACCTGCTCAAGGACACCCCGCGGGTGCAGCTGGCCGAGGCTGTCCGGGCGGCCTACCGAGGCGAGACGGTGCTCGCCCCGCCGGTGGCGGCCCGGCTGGTGCGGCGGATGCGCACGCCGGCGGCCCCGCAGCTGACGCCGCGTGAGCGCGAGGTGCTGGCGGCGGTCGCCACCGGGCTGTCGAACGCCGAGGTCGGACGGCGGCTGCACATCGGAGAGGCGACGGTCAAGACGCACCTGCTGCGGGTGTTCGCCAAGCTCGACGTCGACGACCGCACGGCCGCGGTGACGACGGCGTACGGGCTGGGCATCCTCGACCCGCCCGGCGGCCCGAGCTGAACCCGTCGGCCACCCTCGACAGCCCGCCCAGACATACTTGGGGGATGTCTCCAACGCGCACGCGGGTCTCCCGGCTGGCGTTGCGGCCCACCATCGGCATCGACATCGGCGGCACCAAGGTGGCCGCCGGCGTCGTCGACGTCGACGGGAACATCATCGACCGCACCCGGCGCGAGACACCCAGCAAGAGCAAGAGCGCCCGCGAGGTCGAGGACACCATCGCCGACATCGTCGCCGAGCTGGGTGCGCGGCACCACGTGCTCGCGGTCGGCATCGGTGCGGCCGGCTTCGTCGACGGCACTCAGTCCTCCGTGCTCTTCGCTCCCCACCTGGCCTGGCGCAACGAGCCGCTGCGCGACGCCGTCCAGCGGCGCGTGCGCCTGCCCGTCGTCGTCGACAACGACGCCAACGCCGCGCTGTGGGCGGAGTGCCGCTTCGGCGCCGCCCAGGGCGAGTCCCACGTGGTGTGCGTGAACCTCGGCACCGGCATCGGCGGCGGCGTGGTGCTCGACGGCGTGCTGCACCGTGGCCGGTTCGGCGTGGCCGGCGAGTTCGGGCACATGGTCATCGTGCCCGGCGGGCACCGCTGCGAGTGCGGCAACCGCGGCTGCTGGGAGCAGTACGCCAGCGGCAACGTCCTGGTCCGCGAGGCCCGGGAGCTCGTCGTCAACGACTCGCCGGTCGCCTACCGGATCGCGGAAGCCTGCCAGGGCGACCCGCGGCGCATCACCGGCCCGATGGTCAGCGCGCTGGCCGCGCAGGGCGACCCGGCCGCGCTGGAGTTGTTGGAGGACATCGGGCAGTGGCTCGGGGTCGGCCTGGCCAACCTCGCCGCGGCGTTCGACCCCGGCCTGTTCGTCATCGGCGGCGGCGTGTCCGACGTCGGCGACCTGCTGCTGGAGCCGGCGCGCACGTCGTTTCGCCGAACGCTCACCGGCCGTGGGTTCCGGCCCGAGGCGACGGTGGTTCGGGCGGCCCTGGGCAACGAGGCCGGCCTCATCGGCGCCGCCGACCTCGCCCGGCGCGAGCGCTCACGCCGCCGCGACCGGGCCAAGCTGGTGACGACCCGGCTGCTGCTGCCGCGCCGGCGCGAGGAGCTCACTCACTCCGCGTCCGTGCGCCGCAACACCCGCCGCGCGACCACGACCGGAACCGGCACCGCCATCGAACCGGCGTCGACCCGGCGCGGCAACGGGACATGGCGCCGCCCCACTACTTCGTGACGCCTCCGGCGCCGGCCGCGTCGTCACCTGATCGTTCGTGTCCGTGGGCGCCGCCTCCGCGCGCGATCGGCGTCGACCGCACCGTCAGTACTCGTAGAAGCCACGCCCGGTCTTGCGGCCGAGCTGGCCGGCGTCGACCATGCGGCGCAGGAGCTCGGGCGGGAAGAACTTCGGGTCGGCGGTCTCGTCCCAGATGTTGGCGGTGGCATGGTGCAGGACGTCGACGCCGGTGAGGTCGGTGGTGGCCAGCGGGCCCATTGCGTGGCCGAAGCCGAGCTTGCAAGCGATGTCGATGTCCTCGGCGGTGGCCACGCCGGACTCGTGCAGCTTGACCGCTTCGACCACGAGCGCGCTGATGAGCCGCGTCGTGACGAACCCGGCGACGTCGCGGTTGACGACGATGCACGTCTTGCCGGCGGACTCGGCGAACTCGCGGGCCGTGGCGAGCGTCTGGTCCGAGGTGTGCTGCCCGCGGACCAGCTCGCACAGCGCCATCATGGGCACCGGTGAGAAGAAGTGGGTGCCGACGACGTCCTCCGGACGGCGGGTGGCCGCGGCGATCTTGGTGATCGGGATGGCGCTGGTGTTGGTGGCCAGCACGGCGCCGTCGCGGCAGACGCGGTCCAGCTCGGTGAAGAGCTCCCGCTTGACGTCGACATTCTCGAAGACGGCCTCGACGACGACGTCGGCGTCCGCGGCCGCGTCGAGGGCGGTCGTGGTGGTGATGCGGCCCAGCGCGGCCTCGCGGTCGCTTTCGGACAGACGGCCCTTCTCGACGAACTTCGCGGTGCTGGTCTCGATGGCCGCCCGGCCGCGCGCGACGGCGTCGTCGTCGAGGTCGCGCAGTACGACGTCCCACCCGCCGACCGCCGCCACCTGGGCGATGCCGGACCCCATCAGCCCGGCGCCGATGACTGCCACCCTGCGCGTCATGCCTGTTGCCTTCCTTTCACTGCTTCGTGGTCCGTCACCGCCGGCCCGCCCGTCGGTGCCGGCGTCTCGACGACCGCCGCGTCGCTGACGGGGATCGCCGCGTCGACGACGGTGATCGTGGCCTCCGCGACCGGGGCCGGGGTGCGGGCCGCCCGCCAGCGCTCCCACAGGTGCGCCAGCACCATGACGGCGGCCACGTACAGCCAGCCCATGAGGACGTCGACGACGTAGTGCTCGCCGCCGTAGACCAGCGTGAACGCCATCGCGAGTGGGAAGGCGGCCACGAGGACCCGCAGCGCCCAGTGCCGCGCCAGCGGCCACAGCGTCACCGCGACGAGCATCGCGAAGCCGGCGTGCAGCGACGGCAGCGCCGCGACCTCGTTGGCACCGCCCTGGGCGTCGGACAGCCAGACGTCTGCACTGCGCAGGCCCAGCTCGTTCCAGCCGCGACCGACCAGCCGGTACACCGGATCCTCGATGTCGCCGGTGCGCGCGGCCGCGAACCACGGCGGCGCGGCCGGAAGCAGCACGTACGTGAGCAGCCCGGTGTAGGTCAGCAGCAGCACCCGGCGGATGTAGGACACCCACCGCTGCCGGGACCACATGTAGAACCACGCGGCCAGCGCCCACGGCACCACGAAGTGGCTGAAGTAGACGATGGCAATGCCGACATCCCACCAGCGCACGCTCGACTGGAAGAACTGCTCCTGGAGCCAGACCGTGGGGACGGTGCCGCCGAACAGCCACCTCTCCAGGTCGGCGAGGTCGCCCACGTGCAACGGCATGCCCAGTGTGTCGGCGATGCCACGGGTGTGGTCGTAGAGAATGAGGGCGGCCAGCAGCGGCAGCCAGTCCAGGACCGTGCGCAGGTGCTCGCGCCACGGCCGGCCGATCTTGGCGGCGACCATCCCGATGATGATCCAGCCGGTCTGGCCGACCCGGTCCATCGGAATGCCCTCGACGCCGCTGTAGCCGACCAGGACCACGAGATAGACGCCCAGGCCGATGCGCCCGGGCGTCAGATGCCGGCGAAGAGATCTCCCCGGCGGATCGTCGTCGCCGACGGGCTCACCCGCGACCGGCTCGCTCTTCAGGTCAGTCATCGAAGTGGTCCGGGTCCGGCTCGCGGACGACGTCCGCACCCAGGCCCTGCAACTGACCGACGAAGTCGGGGTATCCCCGATCGATGTGGTGCACCGCCGACACCAGTGTCTCCCCCTCCGCGACCAGCCCGGCCAGCACCAGGCCGGCACCGGCCCGGATGTCGGTGGTGACGACCGGGGCACCGGACAGCACGGGCCGGCCGCGCACTACGGCGTGGTGCCCGTCGATTCGGACCTCGGCGCCCAGGCGGACCAGCTCGTTGACGAACATGAACCGGGCTTCGTAGACGTTCTCGGTGATCATGGCCGTGCCGTCGGCGACGGCGTCCAGCGCGACGATCATCGGCTGCAGGTCGGTCGGGAAACCCGGGTACGGCAGGGTGACGACGTCGATGGCGCGGGGCCGGCCGGACATGGCCACCCGCAGTCCGTCGTCGGTGGACTCCACCACCGCGCCGGCGGCACCGAGCTTGTCGAGGACGATCTCCAGGTGCTCGGGCCGGCCGTTGGTGATGGTGATGTCGCCGCGCGTCATGACCGCGGCGACACCCCACGTGCCGGTCACGATGCGGTCGGGAATGGTGGTGTGCTCGGTCGGCACCATGCGGTCGACGCCCTCGACCCGCAGCGTCGACGTGCCCGCGCCGTCGATCTTGGCGCCCATGTCGCCCAGCATGCGGCAGATGTCGACGATCTCCGGCTCGCGCGCGACGTTGTCGATGACCGTGGTGCCCTTGGCGAGAACCGCGGCCATCAGGATGTTCTCGGTGGCGCCGACGCTGGGGAAGTCGAGCCAGATCGTGGTGCCACGGAGGCCTTGGGGTGCCCGGGCCACGACGAAGCCGTGCTCGATCTCTACCCCGGAGCCCAGCTTCTCCAGGCCGGACATGTGCATGTCGAGGCCGCGCGAGCCGATGGCATCGCCGCCGGGCAGCGCGACGTCGGCGGCGCCGCAGCGGGCCACCAGCGGTCCGAGCACGCAGATGGAGGCCCGCAACCGACGGACGAGGTGATAAGGCGCCTCGTGGTTGATCTTCTCCGGGACGTCGATGACGACGGTGGAGCCCTCGCGGTGGACGTCGGCGCCGAGCTGGCGCAACAGCTCGGCCATGTATTCGACGTCGGTGATGGCCGGCACGTCGTGCAGGACCGTGCGGCCCTCGGCGAGCAGCGCCGCGGCCATGAGCTTCAACGCGCTGTTCTTGGCGCCACTGACCCGCACCTGTCCGCGCAGCGAGCTACCGCCCGTGACCCGAAATCTCTCCACTCGCGCCGAACCTTTCGCCGTTTCCACCCTGCCCGTTCACCGTACGTCCGCCAACGGCGTCCATGATGCCCGGCGATCGCCGGGAACGTGCAGAAACGGTACGCCCTTGAGCGCTCAGCCGACGAACTGACCCCCGGGTGGCGCCGCCTCCAGCCAGGCAAGGAAAGCCGTGGCGGCGGCGTCGGTCATGGACACCTCGACCGTACCGTCGCGGGTGGTGCAGATGAGGACGACGTGGCCGGCCGGCAACTCGTACGTCTCCTCCGCGTCGGGCTCACGACGGCGCTCGACGGCCAGCTCGGTGCGCCGGAAGGTGCGCTTGGGCCAGGTGGTGAAGCTGAAGGTGCGGAACCACTCGAGGGTGTCCCGGCGGTAGCGGCCGATGCCGAACGCCCAGCCGCCGGCCCAGCCGTCGTGGCTGTCGGCGCGCACACACATGTCGAAGCCACCGTCTCGCTGCAGGACGGCGCGGCGCACGTACAGGGCGAGGAGGACCAGCACAGCGGCCAGCGCGAGCGCACCCAGCACGAGCAGCGTCCACGACACCAGCGCCACCGATCACCTCCCCCGAGCGTCGATCCGATGATCTCAGATCTACCGGCTGCTCGCGACGTCAAGCCTGGCCTGGGCCCAACGCCGGGCACCCTCGCCGTCGTCTTCCGCAGCGGCGAGCTCGGCCTCGGCCTCGGCAGTGTCGATCTCACCGGCGAGCTCGGCCTGTTCGGCGAGGATGGCGATGTGGTTCTCCGAGACCGACAGGAAGCCTCCGGACACCGCCACCACGACGGCCTCACCGCTGGTGGAGCGCACCGTCACCGCGCCAGCGACTAGCAGTCCGAGGACCGGCTCGTGACCGGGCATGATGCCGATCTCACCCTCCGGCGTCCGGGCGATCACGATGGAGGCGGTGCCGGACCACACCTGCCGGTCGGCAGCCACCACCTCGACGTTCAGCTCTTCGGCCACGTTGTTTCCCTTCCCACGCTTACGCGGACTCTATCGAGCACTCGGAGGACCGGAGCCGCCGGGTGCGTCGGGTGGGCCGGGAGATTGGCGTGGGGCGCGTCAAAGCGAGCTTGCGAGCAGCGCCCCTAGCCAACTCCCGGCCCACCACGAAAGAGCAGCCAGCGGTTTCGGCCTGAGGGATTCGAGTCAGGACGCGAGCTCCCGCGCCTTCTTCTCCGCGTCCTCGATGTTGCCGACGTAGCTGAAGGCCTGCTCGGGCAGGTGGTCGTACTCACCCTTGGTGATCGCGTCGAAGGACTCCAGCGACTCCTGGAGCGGCACGAACACGCCGGGCTGACCGGTGAACGACTCCGCGACGAACATGTTCTGGGACAGGAACCGCTGCAGCCGCCGAGCGCGGTTGACGGTGACCTTGTCCTCCTCGGACAGCTCGTCGACACCGAGGATGGCGATGATGTCCTGCAGCTCCTTGTACTTCTGCAGGATCTCCTTCACCCTCGTCGCGATGCGGTAGTGGTCCTCGCCGAGGTACGCGGCGTCGAGGATCCGGCTCGAGGAGTCGAGCGGGTCGACGGCCGGGTAGATGCCCAGCTGCGAGATCGGCCGCGATAGCACCGTCCGGGCGTCGAGGTGCGCGAACGCGGTGTGCGGCGCCGGGTCGGTGATGTCGTCGGCCGGGACGTAGATGGCCTGCATCGACGTGATGGAGTGGCCACGCGTGGACGTGATGCGCTCCTGCAGCTCGCCCATCTCGTCGGCCAGCGTCGGCTGGTAACCGACGGCGGACGGCATGCGGCCCAGCAGCGTGGAGACCTCGGAGCCGGCCTGGGTGAACCGGAAGATGTTGTCGATGAACAGCAGCACGTCCTGCTTCTGGACGTCGCGGAAGTACTCGGCCATGGTCAGCGCCGACAGCGCCACCCTCATGCGGGTGCCGGGCGGCTCGTCCATCTGGCCGAACACCAGGGCGGTGTCCTTGAGGACGTCGGCCTCGCCCATCTCGACCCAGAGGTCGTTGCCCTCACGGGTGCGCTCGCCGACACCGGCGAACACCGAGGTGCCGCCGAAGTTGCGAGCGACACGAGTGATCATCTCCTGGATGAGCACCGTCTTGCCGACACCAGCACCACCGAACAGGCCGATCTTCCCACCCTGGATGTACGGGGTGAGGAGGTCGAGCACCTTGATGCCGGTCTCGAGCATCTGCGTGCTGCCCTCGAGGTCGGCGAACGGCGGCGGATCGCGGTGGATCTCCCAGCGCTCGCTGACCTCGATCTCCGACTCGTCGACGTCGAGCGGCTTGCCGAGGGCGTTGAACACGTGGCCCTTGACGCCGTCGCCGACCGGCACCGAGATGCCCCTGCCGGTGTCGCGGACTACGGTACCGCGGACGAGGCCGTCGGTGGGCTGCATCGAGATGGCCTTCACCAACCCGTCGCCGATGTGCTGCTCGACCTCGAGCGTGAGCGTGCGGTCGCCGCCGGCCTCATCGGCCAGCTTCACGTCGACCTCGAGTGCGTTGTAGATGCCGGGCATGTGGCCGCCGCCGAACTCGACGTCGACGACGGGGCCGATGACCCGGACCACCCGGCCGGTGGCGACGGCGGTCTCTTCAACCGTGGCAGTCATGATTCCTACTCGCTCCCTGCGGCCGCCAGCGCGTCCGCGCCGCCGACGATCTCGCTGATCTCCTGGGTGATCTCGGCCTGGCGTGCCGAGTTGGACTGCCGGGTGAGCGTCTCCTGCAGCTCACCAGCGTTGTCCGTGGCGTTCTTCATGGCCCGACGGCGCGCGGCCCACTCCGAGGCTGCCGCGTCCAGCAGCGCCGTGTAGACGAGGTTGCCAGCGTACTGCGGCAGCAGCGCGTCGAGAACCTCGTCGGCCGACGGCTCGAACTCGTACAGCGGCAGCACCTCGGAGCGCTCGCCGCGGCCGTTCGACGACGAGGCGCTGGCGGCCGGCGCGGACTGGCTCTCGGCATCGCCGCGGACGGCGCCGGCCTCGGCGTGGTACAGCTCGTCCGGCACCTCCTCGACCATGATCGGGAACAGCCGGCGGGCCCGAACCTCCTGGGTGACCATGTTGCGGAAGTGCGTCGACACGATGTGGATCTCGTCGACGCCGCCTTCCTCGGTCGGCGTGTTGATCGCCTCGAGCAGGTCGTCGGCGATGCGCCGGGCGTCGGCGTAGGACGGCTTGCCGGTGAAGCCCTGATAGTCGCCACCGAGCTCACGGCCGCGGAACCTGAACCAGGTCACGCCCTTCTTGCCCACGACGTACGGCACCGTCTCCTGGCCCTGGTCGCGCAGCAGCCCGGACAGCGCCTCGCTCTGCCGGATGACGTTGGCCGAGTAGGCGCCGGCGAAGCCGCCGTCGCTGGTGACGACGAGGACGGCCGAGCGGCGCGGTTCCTCGACGCCCTCCAGCAGCGGGTTGTCCAGCCGGGCCCGCTCAGCGGCGGCCTCCATCGCTGTCACCAGCGCCCGGCTGTACGGCCGGGCGGCCTCGGCGTACTGCTGCGCCCGGGCGATCCGCGAGGTCGCGATCAGCTCCTGGGCACGAGTGATCTTCTTGATGGACTCGACGGAGCGGATGCGCTGCCGCAGCTCACGAAGCTGTGCACCCATTAGTCGGACGACCTCCCTTCAGCGCCTCGGTACGGGGTTGCGGCCACGGTCACTCGCCCGTGTCGGGACGGGCGGCTTCCTCGATGTCCTGCCGCTCGCGCTTGCGCCGGCGCAACACCGTCAGGTCCTCCTCGCCCTCGCCGAGAGCCTCGACCGGCTCGTCCTTGATCAGCGGCTGGCCGGACACGGTGACGTACTGCTGCTTGAAGTCGTCGACCGCCTCCTCCAGCGTCTTGACGTCGTCGTCGGACAGCTTGCCCGAGGCCTCGATGCTCTCGAAGACCGAGCCCTGCTCACGCGCGATGAAGTCCAGGAACTCCGCCTCGAACCGGCGGATGTCCTCGACCGGGACCTCGTCGAGCTTGCCGGTGGTGCCCGACCAGATGGCGACGACCTCCCGGCCCACGGGCAGTGGCGAGGACTGCGGCTGCTTGAGCAGCTCCGTCAGCCGCTCGCCACGGTCCAGCTGCGCCTTGCTGGTGGGGTCGAGGTCGGAGGCGAACGCGGCGAACGCCTTGAGCTCGTTGTACTGCGCGAGGTCCAGGCGCAGCGTTCCGGCGACCGTCTTCATCGCCTTGATCTGCGCGTCGCCACCGACTCGGGAGACCGAGATACCCACGTTGATGGCCGGCCGGACACCGGAGTGGAACAGGTCGGTCTCGAGGAAGCACTGCCCGTCGGTGATGGAGATGACGTTGGTCGGGATGAACGCCGAGACGTCGTTCGCCTTGGTCTCGATGATCGGCAGGCCGGTCATCGAGCCACCACCCAGCTCGTCGGAGAGCTTCGCACAGCGCTCCAACAGCCGGGAGTGCAGGTAGAACACGTCGCCCGGGTACGCCTCGCGGCCCGGCGGGCGGCGCAGCAGCAGCGACACCGCACGGTAGGCCTCGGCCTGCTTGGACAGGTCGTCGAAGACGATCAGGACGTGGTAGCCCTGGTACATCCAGTGCTGGCCGATGGCGGAGCCGGTGTAGGGAGACAGGTACTTGAAGCCGGCGGCGTCGGAGGCCGGCGCGGCGACGATGGTGGTGTACTCCAGCGCGCCGGCCTCCTCCAGCTGCTGCCGGATGCCCGCGATGGTGGAGCCCTTCTGGCCGGTCGCGACGTAGATGCAGCGGACCTGCTTCTTCTTGTCGCCACTCTTCCAGTTGTCGATCTGGTTGAGGATGGTGTCGACGGCGACCGTGGTCTTGCCGGTCTGCCGGTCACCGATGATCAGCTGACGCTGACCGCGGCCGATCGGCGTCATGGCGTCAATGGCCTTGATGCCGGTCTGCAACGGCTCGGCGACCTTCTGCCGCTGCACGACGGACGGAGCCTGCAGCTCCAGAGCGCGGCGGCCCTCGGCCTTGATCTCGCCCAGGCCGTCCAGCGGCTGGCCCAGCGGGTCGACCACACGGCCGAGGAAGGCGTCGCCGACGGGTACGGACAGCACCTCGCCGGTACGGCGGACCGTCTGGCACTCCTCGATGCCGGCGTAGTCACCGAGGACGACGACACCGATCTCGCGGACGTCGAGGTTCAGCGCCAGGCCGAGGGTCCCGTCCTCGAACTCCAGCAGCTCGTTGGCCATGGCCGACGGCAGGCCCTCGACACGGGCGATGCCGTCGCCGGCGATGGCGACGTGGCCGACCTCTTCGCGGACGGCGGCCGCCGGCTGGTAGGACTCGACGAAGGCGTTGAGCGCCTCGCGAATCTCCTCGGGACGGATTGTCAGCTCCGCCATCGTTGCTCCTGCTCTCTCGCTCTTCGAACGGTGGTCAGTGTCTGATGTGTGCCGGTCAGCCGACGACGACCTGGCGTCGGGCGGTGTCGAGGCGGCTGGTGACGGTTCCGTCGACGACCTCGTCACCCAGCTCGACCTTGATGCCGCCGACGAGACCTGGCTCGACGATGACGTTCAACAGGACCGGACCGCCGGCCCGGGTGGCCAGCGCTCGTTCCAGCCGCTCGCGGTGCTGGTCGGTGAGCGGGGCGGCGACGTGGACCACCGCCACCCGGCGCTCGCGCAGCTGAGCCGCGAAGTCGGCGACGCGGGCCAGCTCCGCCTCCAGGCTACGCTCCCGCCGGTCGAGCACCGCGTGCTCGACCAGGACGACCGTCTCCGGCGCGGCCTTGCCCTCCAGCAGCGTGCGCACCAGCTGCCGCCGTGCCTCCGGCGGCGCGGCGCGGTCGATCAGGGCCGCGCGCAGCTCACGGTCGCCGCGCACCACCTGGCCGAAACGGAAGATCTCCTCCTCGACGGTGTCGAGACGACCGGCCGACCGACCCGCCAGCAGCACCGACCGCACGCCGAACTCCTCGACCGCCGCGGTGAGGTCGCCGGGGCGCGGCCAGCGTTCACGCACGGCCGCGGCGAGCACGTCGGTCGCGGCGGCCTCGATCCGCTCGCCGACCAGCCGGCGCAGCAGCGCCTCGCGGTCGTCGGCGGAACGACCGGTGTCGGTGAGCGCGCGGCGCACCGACGGGCGGGAGACGAGCAGGTTGGCGAACGCGAACAGAGCGTCACCGACCGCCGACGCGCGGTCGGCGGCCCGGTCGACGATGCTCTCGAACCCTTCTTCCAGAGGGCTCCGCCTGGTCGACGCCAGCGAGCCTTGTTGGCCCAGTTCGGCGTGGCTGTCGCCGAGGGTGTCTTGAGGCATCGCTCACGAGTCCTTACCGGCCAGCGTCGCGGCGTCGGCGGACTCGAGGTCGGCGAGGAACCGCTCGACCACCCGGCGCGAGCGCTCGTCGTCGTCCAGCGACTCGCCGACGACCTTGCCGGCCAGGGTGGTCGCCAGCGTGCCGACCTCGCCCCGCAGCTCGCGCAGCACCTGTTCGCGCTCGGCCTGCAGCTGTGCCTCGGCGCGGGTCGCGACCCGCTTCGCCTCGGCCTCGGCCTCGTCACGCGCCTGCGCGATGATGGTCGCACCCTGCTGCTTCGCGTCCTCGCGGATGCGCGCGGCCTCGCTGCGTGCGTCGGCCAGCTGTGCACGGTACTGCTCCAGGAGGGCCTGCGCCTCGGCCTGCGCCTCTTCGGCCCGCTTCGCACCGCCCTCGATGCTGGCAGCTCGCTCCGCGTACGTCCGCTCGAAGATCGGGAAGACCTTGGCGCGGAGGAAGAAGAACAGCAGCGCGAAGGCGACGAGCCCGACGATCAGCTCAGAGGTGTGCGGCATCAGCGGGCTCGGCCCGTCCTCCGCCGCGATCACCGAGATCGGTGCCATCGAGATAGCCATGATCAGAGGGCGAAGGCGAGGCCGATGGCGATGATGAACAGCGCCTCGGCGAGAGCGAAGCCGAGGATCGCGATGCCCTGGAGCACGCTGCGCGCCTCGGGCTGGCGGGCCACGCCGTTGATGTAGGCAGCGAAGATCAGACCGATACCGACACCCGGGCCAATGGCCGCGAGGCCGAGACCGACCATGTTGAGGTTGCCTTCCATCTTTCTTCCTTTCCCATTAGGTGAAGCTCGTTGTTTCGTGGTCAGGGTCTGTGTTCGCGCGAGATGAGGTCAGTGCTCGTGCGTGAGTGCGCCGCCGATGTAGATGGCGGATAGCAGGACGAAAACGTAAGCCTGCAGAAGCTGGACGAACGCCTCGAAGAACGTCAGGACGATGCTGAACAGGATGGACAGGCTGCCGGCGGCGATGCCCGCCACGCCCTGGTACTCGAACAGCAGATACTCGCCGCCCAGGATCGTCAGCAGCAGCACCAGGTGCCCCGCGAACATGTTGAAAGTAAGACGCAGGGTGAGCGTGACCGGCCGGACGAGGAACGTGGAGAAGAACTCCAGCGGCGCGAGCAGCGGGTAGATGGCCTTCGGCACCCCGGGCGGGAACATCATGTTCTTGAAGTAGCCGCCGAATCCCTGCCGCTTGATGCCCACATAGTTGTAGATGACCCACGAAATGATCGCGAGGACCAGTGGAATGGCGATCTTGGAGGTAGCCGGCAGCTGGAGAACGGGGATGATGCCGGAGATGTTCAGCACCGCGATGAAACCGAACAGCGTCACCAGATACGGGACGTATTTGATGCCTTCGCGGCCGATGGTGTCGCGGGCGACGCCGTCGCGAATGAAGCCGTAAACGGCCTCACCAGAGAACTGGAGCCTGCCGGGGACCAAAGTGCTGCGGCGCGCGGCGAAATAAAAGAATGCACCGACTGCAATGGTACCCAGCACGATGATGAGGATGGGTTTGGTGAAGAACGTGCCCTCGCCGAAAAGCGGCGGGAAGTCGAAGTCACCGGGCCCGGGGCTGTGGAACTCCGACGACTCAGCAACGATCATCCGAGTGCTCACGGGGTCCTTTCTTCAGCGCGCTCGCGGCGCGCGCGACAAGGGGTGCCAGGTCAGGGCTTACCGTATCTGACCCATACCAGGTACAGAGCGGCGCCCATCCCTACCAAGAGCCCAAGTACGAGGAAGACGCGACTGTTGAGCCACTCGGAGACGAGCCAGCCAACGCCACCCCATACCGCGATGCCGGACACGACCAGCCCGAAGGCGTCCCACGCCCGGGCCTGATCCTGGCGACGAGCGTCGTCAGGATCGTCCGTGCTCATGGCGACTCGAATACTACTGGGTGGTCCCGCCGGCAACGAAATCGGGTCCCACTATCGCGGTTGACCACCGGTCACGGACCGTCGTGGGCCGGCGGCGGAGCGGACGGGCGTGCGACCGGTCTGGAGCCGGCGTTGGCGCGGATCGTGAGGACGGCGTACACGACCGTGAACGCGAGCGTGCAGGCGACCAGCGTCATGCCGGTCCAGCGTCGGTCCACCACGTCCAGCTCCGCGGCGACGTACAGCGTCAGGAGCACCGCCGCCAGCCGCACCCAGTAGGTCAGCAGCAGCAATCCGACCGCCGCCAGTGGTCCGCGGCTCAACCGCTCGGTAAGCGCCAGCGGCATCAGGCCGCTCCAGAAGAACGCCACGACCAGCACCGTTGCCAGAACGCCCCCGACGACGCCCGGCCCGCCCGCGGCGACGCCGCCGGCCACCGCGCACAGGAGACCGACGGCGGCGGTCGCGGCTCGCGCCGGCGCGCTCGCGTCGCGGCGACGCCGCCGTACCGGCACAGGCGACTTGCTCTCCATCATGACGCACCCACCCTATCCACCCCTTTTCAAATGATCACGTTCAGCACGAAATCGCCTGTCGCACCATGGTTGTAAGCCTCGTGAAGCGCGCAGAAACCTGGTGGGCGGCCCACCCGCGACCGTGATCCACCACCCGCGGACCTCACAGCCTCAGGGTCGGCCGCGTGCGAAATGTCACACGTCGAGCGGGGTGCTGCGGCGCAGCAGCCGCCGCGGATGCCCCGTCGTGAACGCGATCATCACCAGCACCGCGACGGCCAGCAGGACGTAGGTCGTCCACCCGCCGACCATGGCGATCACCACCACGCCGAAGGACACGATGGCCGCCCACACCCACATGATGGCGACCGCGCGCACCTGCGAGTGCCCGATCTGCAGCAGCCGGTGGTGCAGGTGCTGCTTGTCCGGCGCGAACGGCGACTTGCCCGCCCGGGCGCGCCGCACCACGGCCATCATCATGTCCAGGAACGGCAACAGGATGACCGCGAGCGGCAGCACCAGTGGGAGCAGCGTCGGCAGGAAGCTGGAGGACTCCACGTCCTGGCTGGGCAGCCGGCCGGTCAGGCTGATCGACCCCGCGGCCAGCAGCAGCCCGATGAGCATGGCGCCGGAGTCGCCCATGAAGATCTTCGCCGGGTGGAAGTTGTGCGGCAGCAGCCCGGCGCAGATTCCGATGATCACGACGGAGACCAGTGCCGGCGTGCTCATGCGGCTGACGCCGTTCTCGACGTCGAGCAGGTAGGCGTAGGAGAAGAACGCCGCCGCCCCGATGCCGACGACGCCGGCGGCCAGGCCGTCCAGGCCGTCGACGAAGTTGACCGCGTTGGCCGCGCCGGCGACGAGGATGACGGTGAACAGCGCGCCCTGGGTCTGGTCGAGCACGAACGTCCCGCCCGGCAGCGGCAGGTAGAGCAGCTGCACACCCTGCGCCACCAGTAGGCCGGCCGCGACGAGCTGGCCGGCGAACTTCGCCAGGGCGGAGAGGTCCCAGATGTCGTCGGCGGCACCGACCAGGCAGATGACGACGGCGGCGGTGATGAGCGCTCGGGCGTCGGCGTAGTCCTCGAAGACCCCGCGCAGATGTGGCAGGTAGCTCGCGACGAGCATCGCGACCAGCATGCCCGCAAGCATCGCGAGACCGCCCAGGCGCGGCACCGGCTCGCGGTGCACGTCGCGGTCACGGGTGGGCGGCACCGCGCCGACCCAGTAGGCGAACCGGCCCGCCAGCCCGGCGACGAGGTACGTGACCGAGGCCGCGATGAAGAACGTCAGCAGATACTCGCGCACCGGCGGCCGAGCCTCCTACTCTTCCAAGCCGCGCAGCTCGGGCACGACGGCCTGCAGCTCGGCCAGGCCGATGGCGCCCTGGCGCAGCACCCGCGGCAGTGAGCCGGTGACGTCGACGATGGTCGACGGGGTGTCGTTGCCGGTCGGCCCCGCCTCGAGGTAGACGGCGACGCGCTCGCCGAGCTGGTCGCGGGCCTCGGCGGCGGACTGCGCCGGCGGCTGACCGGACACGTTGGCGCTGCTGACGGCGAGCGGGCCGGTCTGCGCGAGCACCTCGAGGGCGACCTCGTGGTCGGGCATGCGGACCGCGACGGTGCCGTCGGTGTCGCCGAGGTCCCAGCGCAGGGACGGCTGTTCGCGGCAGACGAGCGTGAGCCCGCCCGGCCAGAACGTCTTCACCAGTGCCTCGACGGTGGAGTCGGTGACGGCGACGCCGCCGAGCGTGCTCGTGGACCCGACGAGCACGGGCACCGGCATGTTGCGGCCGCGGCCCTTCGCCGTCAGCAGCGCGGCGACGGCGTCGGGCGTGAACGCGTCGGCGCCGATGCCGTAGACGGTGTCGGTGGGCAGCACGATGAGCTTGCCGTTGCGGATGGCGCGCTTGGCCGCGCCCACTCCCCGCTGCCGTTTGGTCTCGTCCGAGCAGTCGTACAAGGGGCTCACGCCCACATCATCCCTCGCGCTGTCGCGTTGTGCGTCATCGGTCCGTCATCACATCACGAGGATTCTTCGTGCATCACCAGGATCGCGATCGTGGTGCGACACGGGATCTCGTGCTGAAGGTGATCATTTCACCGGGGTCTCGAGGGCGGCGCGGCGGGCAGTGACGTAGCGGGGGCGGCCGGCCAGATCGAGGTGATCGGCCACCTCCGTCCACGCTGCGTGCCGACGGAACACCTCCGGCGCGGCCTCCCCCTGCATGTCGGCGTGCTCGGCCACCAGCAGTCCGCCGGGCCGCAGCAGCCGTGCCGCCACGTCGGCCAGCATCCGCATCGCGTCCAGGCCGTCGTCGCCGGACCACAGCGCCGCGGGTGGGTCGTGCTCGGCGACCTCGGGGTCGCGGATGTCGGCCGCGGCCGGCACGTACGGCGGGTTGGCGGTGACGATGTCGACCTGCCCGAGCAGCATCGACAGGCTGCGCTGCGCGACCAGGGCTACGTCGTCGCGGTGCACGATGATCGAGTTGCCGGCGGCGTTGCGGCGCAGCCACGTGACCGCGTCGTCCTCGCGCTCGACGGCGTGGACCATGGACGGGCGCACCTCGGTGGCCACCGAGACCGCGATGGCGCCGGACCCGGCGAACAGGTCGACGACGACGGGGACCCGCCCGGCCTCGACCAGCGCCCGGGCCTCGTCGACGGCCACGCCCGCGGTCAGCTCGGTCTCCGGCCGCGGTATGAACACCCCGGGCCCGACCCGCAGCGTTACGTGGCGGAAGTGGGCCTGGCCGGTCAGATGCTGCAGCGGGATCCGGTCCGCGCGCCGGCGCACCAGCTCGTCGAAGCGGGCGGTGAACTCCGCGTCCGGCTCCGGCTGCGTGATCAGCTCACCACGCTCGACGCCCAGCACGTGCGCGGCCAGCACCTCTGCGTCGTGCCGAGGCGAGGGCACCTCGGCGGTGGTGAGCCGGTCGGCCGCCGCGCGGAGCTGCTCGCGCAGCGACAGCGCGCTCATGCCGTCCCGGCCTCACTCGTCGCGGCCAGCGCGGCCGCCGCGTCGGCGTCGACCAGGGACTGCACGACGGCGTCGAGGTCGCCGTCGAGCACGGCGTCGAGGTTGTAGGCCTTGTAGCCGACCCGGTGATCGGAGATGCGGTTCTCCGGGAAGTTGTAGGTGCGCACCCGCTCGGACCGGTCGACGGTGCGGACCTGGCTGCGGCGGGCGTCGGCGGCCTCGCGGTCGGCCTCCTCCTGCGCCGCGGCCAGCAGCCGGGCCCGCAGGATGCGCATCGCCTGCTCCTTGTTCTGCAGCTGGCTTTTCTCGTTCTGGCAGGAGACGACGATGCCGGTGGGCAGGTGCGTGATGCGCACCGCGGAGTCGGTGGTGTTGACGCTCTGCCCGCCCGGTCCGGAGGAGCGGAACACGTCGATGCGCAGGTCGTTGGGGTTGATCTCGACCTCGGTCTCGTCCTCCACCTCGGGCAGCACCAGCACCCCGGCCGCGGAGGTGTGGATGCGGCCCTGGCTCTCGGTGACCGGGACGCGTTGCACGCGGTGCACACCGCCTTCGTACTTGAGGCGCGCGTACGGCGCGCTGCCCGGCTGGGCCGTGCCGCGCGCCTTCACCGCGACCGACACGTCCTTGTACCCGCCCAGGTCGGACTCCTCGGCGTCGAGCACCTGCGTGCTCCAGCCGGCCCGCTCGGCGAAGCGCAGGTACATGCGTAGCAGGTCGGCGGCGAACAGCGCGGACTCCGCGCCGCCCTCGCCGGCCTTGACCTCGAGGATCGCGTCGCGGTCGTCGTTGGGGTCGCGCGGCAGCAGCAGCCGGCGCAGCCGGTCGGCGAGCTCGGCCTCGCGCCGTCCCAGCTGCTCGGCCTCCGTGGCGAAGGCAGGATCGTCGGCGGCCAGCTCCAGCGCGGCGAGGCGGTCGCCGCCGGCGGTGCGCCACTCGTCGTGGGCCTTCACGATGGCGGTCAGCTCGGCATAGCGCCGGCCGAGCCGCCGGGCCAGAGCGGGATCGGCGTGCACCGACGGGTCCGCCATCCGCTGCTCGAGCTCGGCGTGCTCGGCGGCGAGAGCCTGGACCCCTTCGAACACGGTGTGATCCTTTCGTACCGGACGCGGCTGGTGCCACAAAGACGAGCGGGCGCACCGGCTTCGTCCCCAGGACGAAGAGTGCGCCCGCCGTACGTCTGGCTACTTGGCGTCGGCCTTCTTCTTGCCGTACCGCGACTCGAAGCGCGCGACGCGGCCGCCGGTGTCGAGGATCTTCTGCTTGCCCGTGTAGAACGGGTGGCAGTTCGAGCACACGTCGGCGTGGATGACGCCGTTCTCGGCGGTGCTGCGGGTGGTGAACGTGTTGCCACAGGTGCAGGTGACCGTGGTCTCCACGTACGCCGGGTGGATGTCGGACTTCATGCGTGTACTCCTGGAGTGTCAAGGCCGCCGGGTCGGAACGGCGGGATGCCGCACCGTGAACCGGAACCAACAGACGAGTATAAACGCCCCGCCCCCATAATCATGTTCCCTGGCGGACGCTCGGCGACCGCCAGGGAACATGATCAGCGGGATGGGTGCTAGTCGGCGTCCCTCGAGCCACCGTTGCCACCGATGGCCGGCGTCGTCTTCTGGACCGTGAGCATGAACTCGGCATTGCTCTGAGACTTCTTGAGCCGGTCGAGCAGCAGCTCGATGGCCTGCTGCGGGTCGAGCGCGGACATCACCCGGCGCAGCTGCCACATGATGGCCAGCTCGTCGCGGGAGACCAGGATCTCCTCGCGGCGGGTGCTCGACGCGTCGACGTCGATGGCCGGGAACAGCCGCTTGTCGGCGAGGTCACGCCGCAGCCGCAGCTCCATGTTGCCGGTGCCCTTGAACTCCTCGAAGATGACCTCGTCCATCTTGGACCCGGTCTCCACCAGCGCGGTGGCGAGGATGGTCAGGGAGCCGCCGTTCTCGATGTTGCGGGCCGCGCCGAAGAACCGCTTGGGCGGGTACAGGGCGCTGGAGTCCACACCACCGGACAGGATGCGGCCGCTGGCCGGAGCGGCCAGGTTGTACGCGCGGCCCAGCCGGGTGATGCCGTCGAGCAGGATGACGACGTCGTGACCCAGCTCGACCAGCCGCTTGGCCCGCTCGATGGCCAGCTCGGCAACCATGGTGTGGTCGATCGGCGGACGGTCGAACGTGGACGCGATGACCTCGCCCTTGACGGTGCGCTGGAAGTCGGTGACCTCCTCCGGCCGCTCGTCGACCAGCACCACCATCAGGTGGGTCTCGGGGTTGTTCTCCGTGATCGCGTGCGCCAGCGCCTGCATGATCAGCGTCTTGCCGGCCTTCGGCGGCGAGACGATCAGGCCACGCTGCCCCTTGCCGATGGGGGCGATCAGGTCGATGATCCGCGTCGACATGGTGGCGGCGTCGGTCTCCAGGCGCAGCCGGTCCTGCGGGTACAGGGGCGTGAGCCGGGAGAACTCCGGACGCTGCTTGGCGGCCTCGGGGTCGGCGCCGTTGATGGTGTCGACCCGGACGAGCGCGTTGAACTTCTGCTGCTTCTCGCCCTCGCGCGGCTGCCGGACGGCGCCGGTGACGGCGTCACCCTTGCGCAGCCCGTAGCGGCGCACCATGGCCAGCGACACGTACACGTCGTTCGGGCCGGGCAGGTAGCCCGACGTCCGCACGAACGCGTAGTTGTCGAGGATGTCGAGGATGCCGGCGACCGGGATGAGGACGTCGTCCTCGGAGACCTGCGGCTCCTCGATGCGCTCGCGGTTGGCGTTGCCGCCACGGCGGTCGCGGTTGCCCCCGCCGCGCCGGTCACGCCGGCGGCGCCGCCGGCCGCGGTCGTCGTCGTCATCGTCGCGCGGACCGTTGTCGCGGTCGCGGTCGCGCCCGCCGTCACGGTCGCGGCCGCTGTCGCGGTCGGCCGCACGCTCGCCGTCTCGGTTGCCACGGCCACCATCGCGGTCGCCGTCGCGGTTGCCACGGCCACCATCGCGGTCGCCGTCACGGGCACGCTCACCGTCACGGGCACGCTCACCGTCACGGTTACGGCCGCCGTCACGGTCGCGGCCGCCCTGGCGGCGGTTGTCGCGCTCGCCACGGCGCTCGTCACGACCGGACTCCTCGCGACCCTCGTCGCCTCCGGACTCGTCGCGGCCCTCGTCGGAGCGGCCGGTGACCGGCTCCGTCGTCGGCGCCGCGGACTCGACCGGCGCCACGGTGGGCGCGGCGGCCTGGGCGGCAGCTTCCTGCGTCGCGCCATCCTGCTCGGCGGCGACGATCACCTCGTCGAGGCGGTGCTCCGCGGCGGCCTGCGGCCGCTCGGCCCGGCGGCGCGTCGGCCGCCGGGACCCGGCGGACACCTCGGCCGTACCGGCACCGGCGTCCGGGCCGGCCGGGGCGGTGTCCGCACCAACCGGAAGTACGTTGTCAGCTGCCGGCGCCGAGCCGCCGGACTGAGCTGCCTTGATGGCATCGACCAGTTGGCCCTTGCGCATCCGGCCGGTGCCCTTGAGCCCGAGGCCGGCGGCGAGCTGCTGGAGCTCGGCCAGAACCATGCCCTCGAGGCCCGCCGCGCGACGACGTGGTCGCTTCGCAGCTGTGGCGTCGTCTGCCGACGCCTGGACGTCCGGCGTCTCTCCGACGCCGGGGATCTCGGTATTAGTCACTCAGGGTCCTTCCCTGGACCGGCACCGGCCAGAAAGCCGGTGCATCGAACGCCTCGGGTGGTTCCCCGAGGAACGACACGACGCATCTGATGGGGCCGCCACCTCTGCGGTCGCGCGAGCGAAACTGCGGAGGTTGGACGAAGACCATGGCCTTCAGTGACGAACGTCACCACCATGGGATACCGACCAGCAGAACGTCGGTGCACAGCGAGCGTAGCACGCCGTGGACCGTTTGACCCACCCCCGGTCCGCCCGCGGCGCGCGGGTGTCGTCAGCCCGCGGCATCGTCGACGCGGACGCCGTCGCCGTCGACGCGCAGGGTGCGCACGTCCCACCCGGCGGCGAGTTCAACGACCCGGCCGGCCCGCCCGGCCGCGTCCAGGACCAGCACCGACGGACCGGCGCCGGACACGACCGCCGCGAGCCCGTCCGCACGCAGCGCCCGCACCAGCGCGAGCGTCTCGGGCATGGCCGGCTCGCGGTAGTCCTGGTGCAGCCGGTCCTCGGTCGCGTCGAGCAGCAGCTCCGGCCGCCGCGCCAGCGCCTGGACCAGCAGTGCCGCCCGGCCGGCGGTGGCCGCGGCGTCACCGTGCGCCACGGTGTCGGGCAGCAGGCCGCGCGCCTTCTCCGTCGACACCTCGGCGGCGGGCACGCACACGACCGGCACGACGTCCGGATGCACGTCGACGCGGGTGGCGCGGGCCCGTCCGGTGCCGTCGAGCCAGGCGATCGTCAGCCCGCCGAGCAGGCAGGCCGCGACGTTGTCCGGATGCCCCTCCAGCCGGTTGGCCAGCTCGAGGTCCGCCGACGACGGCGCCGGCTCACCCTCCACTCCGGTGGCGGTGTCGGACAGCGCCCGCGCGGCCACGACACCGGCGACGATGGCGGCCGCCGACGAGCCCAGCCCGCGGCCGTGCGGCAGCGCGTTGCGGCACACCAGACGCAGGTCTGACGGCTGCCGGCCGGCCGCGTCGAACCCCGCGCGAAGTGCGCGCACCACCAGGTGCCGTTCGTCGCGGGGCACGGTCTCGGCACCGGCGCCCTCGACGTCGACCCGCAGCGAGCTGCCGGTGCCGCCGAACGACGCCGTCACCTCCACCTCGTCGTGCAGGGACAGCGCGAGACCCAGCGCGTCGAAGCCGGGCCCGAGATTGGCGCTGGTGGCCGGCACGCGGACCCGGACGGACGCCGTCGTCATGGTGTCGTCAGGCCAGGCCCAGTGCGGACGCGGCCGCGGCGGCGTCGGCCGGCACCACGTAGGGACGGATTTCGCCGTAATAGGCGCTCGCGGTGTCGACGTCCTTGAGCCCGTGGCCGGTCACGGTGATGACGACCCGTTGGCCCGCGTCGAGGCGCCCGGTGCGGCTGTAGTGCAACAGGCCCGCGACGCCGGCGGCCGAGGCCGGCTCGACGAACAGGCCCTCACGACCGGACAGCTCCTGCTGCGCGGCGAGGATTTGCTCGTCGGTGACGGCGTCGATGAGACCACCGGAGTCGTCGCGCGCGGCGATGGCGAGGTCCCACGAGGCCGGACTGCCGATGCGGATGGCGCTGGCGACCGTTTCGGGTGCGCTGACCGGACCGCCGTGCACGAACGGCGCGGCACCCGCGGCCTGGAACCCCCACATGCGGGGACGACGCTTGGCCGGGCCACTCTGCTGGTACTCGGTATAGCCGAGCCAGTAGGCCGAGATGTTCCCGGCGTTGCCGACCGGCAGCACGTGCAGGTCGGGCGCGTCACCGAGGTCGTCGACGATCTCGAACGCGGCCGTCTTCTGCCCGGCCAGCCGGAACGGGTTGACGGAGTTGACCAGCGCGACCGGGTAGGTCTCGGCGAGCTCGCGGGCCAGGCGCAGGCAGTCGTCGAAGTTGCCCTGTACCGAGGCGATGACGCCGCCGTGCACGACCGCCTGCGCGAGCTTCGGGCCGGAGATCTTGCCGTCGGGGATGAGCACGACCGGACGCATGCCGGCGCGAACGGCGTAGGCGGCGGCCGAGGCGCTGGTGTTGCCGGTGGACGCGCAGACGACGGCCTCCGCGCCCTGCTCGGCGGCCTTGGAGATGGCGACCGTCATGCCGCGGTCCTTGAACGAGCCCGTCGGGTTGACGCCCTCGACCTTCAGCCAGACCTCACAAGAGGTCAGCTCGGACAGCCACGGGGCGGGCACGAGCGGCGTGCCGCCCTCGCGGAGGGTGACGACGGGCGTGGCCGGCGTCACCGGCAGGCGGTCGCGGTACTCCTCGATCACACCTCGCCACAGCCGAGACCTGGTGGTAACAGACGCCGCAGCGGCCATCCGGCTCATTCCCCTTCCACCCGCATCACCGACAGCACATCACGAACCGTATCGAGTCGCGTGAGTCCCGCGACCGTCGCGGCCAGTGCGTCGTCGGTGGCCTGGTGCGTGACGATGACGAGCTCGGCGTCGCCGGCGCGCTCGGCGCGCTGCCGCACGGTCTCGATGGACACGTCATGCTCGGAGAAGACGTGGGCGACCGCGGCCAGCACGCCCGGACGGTCGTCGACGTCGAGGCTGATGTGGTACCGGGTAACGGTCTGGCCCATCGGGCGCACCGGGCGGTCGGCGTACCAGGAGCCGCGCGGACCGACGGACTCGCCGAGCCGGTTGCGCGCCGCGGTGACGAGGTCGCCGAGGACGGCGCTGGCGGTCGGCGCGCCACCGGCACCGGGACCGTAGAACATGAGCTGGCCGGCGGCCTCGGCCTCGACGAACACCGCGTTGTAGGCGCCGCGCACGCTGGCCAGCGGGTGCGTGCGCGGCAGCATGGCCGGGTGCACACGGACGCCGACGCTGCCGCCGTCGGCCGACAGCTCGCAGATGGCCAGCAGCTTCACCACGGCGTTCATCGCCTTGGCGGAGGCGACGTCGGCGGCCGTGACGTCGGTGATGCCCTCGCGGTGCACGTCGCCGGAGCCGACCGGGCTGTGGAACGCGATGCCGGCGAGGATGGCGGCCTTCGCGGCGGCGTCATAGCCCTCGATGTCGGCGGTCGGGTCGGCCTCGGCGTACCCGAGCGCCTGCGCCTCCTCCAGTGCCTCGGCGAAGCTGCTGCCGACGGAGTCCATCTGGTCGAGGATGTAGTTGGTGGTGCCGTTGACGATGCCGAGCACCCGGCGGACGCGGTCGCCGGCCAGCGACTCGCGCAGCGGCCGCAGCAACGGGATGGCGCCGGCCACGGCCGCCTCGTAGTAGAGGTCGACGCCGTGCTTCTCCGCGGCGGTGTGCAGCGTGACGCCGTCCTCGGCCAGGAGCGCCTTGTTGGCCGTGACGACGGAGGCGCCCCGCTCCATGGCGGAGAGGATCAGCCCGCGGGCAGGCTCGATGCCGCCGATGACCTCGACCACCAGGTCGACGTCGTAGCGGCTGACCAGGGCCTTCGCGTCGGTGGTGAACAGCGCGGGGTCGACGCCGGACGGCGTGCGGTCGCGGCCCAGCCGGCGCACCGCGACCCCCGCCAGCTCCAGCCGGGCGCCGACCCGGGCGGCGAGGTCGTCGGCATGCTCGTCGAGCAGGCGGGCGACCTCCGTGCCGACCACACCGCACCCGAGGAGTGCCACGCGCAGACTGGCCATCAGTCACCCTCCTTCGACACACCGACACGAGAACGCACGGCCACAAGTCTGTTCGAGTCCCGGACGATCTCGTGCGATCCATCCATGATGCGAGACATCCGTCTCACCCCACGCGCCACCCGCCGGAGATCCTTCGCCCGCCGGATGCACGCCATCTTTCCCATGGGTGGGCATCTCGGGCGGCCCTCGTCACATTCTGCCCGACCTGCGCCTTGGCCGCAGGCGCACCGCCTGCGTAGAAGGAAGCCAACGAACGGCAGCTCGTTGATGGCGACCCCGAACCGGAAGCTGGCGGCGGCCAGGACCCGGCTGGCGGGGCCAGGGCCGCCGCGGTCCACCAGCCGACGAGCAGCACACCCACCAGGTAGCCGACGGGCATCGAGACCTCCTCAGGACCGGTTGCGGTTCCAACCGGCCCACCCACCTCTCCTCCCAGGCTCAGGGAACGAGGGTCAGGCTTGGTCGGCCAGCTCCACCGGGCGCGCGATCACGTCGACCATCGCGCCGTTGCGGAACGTCGTGATGGGCAGTGGCACGTCGATGGCCTCGGCGAACATGCGCCGCTGCAGCGCCTGGGCGTCGGTGACCGGCTCGCCGCCGACCGTGACGACGAGGTCACCTGGGCGCAGGCCGGCGACATCGGCCGGGCTGCCGGGCTCGACATGGACGATGCGCACGCCCTTGCTTCTCCCGATCTTCTCCGCCAGCTTCGGCGGCACCGGCGCCGGGGACGTGGCGACGCCGAGGAAAGCCCGCCGGACCCGGCCGTCACGCAGCAGCGTGGTCACGATGCGGCTGGTGGTGGCGTTGATCGGGACAGCAAGCCCGAGGCCCACGCCGGCCACCGCGGTGTTGATGCCGACCACCCGGGAGTTGGCGTCGGCCAGCGCGCCGCCGGAGTTGCCGGGGTTGAGGGCGGCGTCGGTCTGGATGACGTCCTCGATGATGCGCACGGTTCGTCCGCTCTGCGCCGGGATGGACCGGCCCAGCCCGCTGACCACGCCGGCCGTCACGGAGCCGGACAGCCCGAGCGGGCTGCCCACGGCGACCACCAGCTGGCCGACGGTGAGGTCGTCGGCGTCGCCCAGGACGGCGGGAGGCGGGGTCGAGCCGTCGGCGCGGACGACTGCCAGGTCGGAGAGCTGGTCGCGGCCGATGACGGTGTACCCGACCTCGACGCCGTCGGCGAACGACGCGATTCCACGAGACGACACGCCCACGACGTGCGCGTTCGTCAGCAAGAACCCGTCGCTGGTGAAGACCACGGCCGAGCCGGTGCCGACGACTCCGGTGCGGCCGCGCCGCTCGCCCGTCACCGCCAGGCTCGCCACCGAAGGCAGCAGGGTGCGCGCGACGCCGGTGACCACCCGCGAGTACGCGTCGAGCGGATTCTCCTCAGCGGCCATGGCGCACCTCCCAGCCAGAATGTCCTGACCAACGCCCGGACCGGTCCACTCACTCCCGTGTACGCCCACAGCGCAACCGGCGGGCCGGCGCGAGATGATGTCGAGCGTGATGACGAGGTTCGACCACGTCGCCGACGACCTCCGCGTCGCCTACGAGGGTGGTGTCGAACGCCGCGACCGCATGCCGAAGACCGGCTGGAAGCTGACCGAGCGGGCCGTTGCGGCCGGGCGGGCGCCGGTACGTCGACGTCGCCTGACGTCGTCGACTTCCATGTGCTGGGCGAGCAGGACCGCTACCGCTTCCAGTCCCTCACCCTGCGCCGCTGACCGTCGCCTCGTCGAAGAGCTCCACCGGACACCGTGGCCGGCCCGAGCGAACGATCCGGCCATCGGTGGTCACGAGTGGGACGTCGTACGCCTCGGCCAGCGCGACGTACGTGGCGTCGTACGCCGGGAGGTGCGTGAACAGCTCGCGCACCCGAGGCAGCAACGGTGCATGCTCGACGCGGTGCCGCGGCAGCTCCGCGAACGACGCCCAGGCATCGTCGAGCTCCCGGTCGGTCAGCTTGCCGCCTCGATGTCGGCCGAGCAGAGCGGACGCCAGCTCGACATCGGCAAGATGCGGGGTACAGAGCCGCTCGGTCCGCACCCTGCGGCGCAGGGCCGTGCCCACCGGACCCCGGTCGGCCAGCAGCATGACCAGAGCACCGGCGTCGAGGACGATCACTCGCCGCGCCGGCCCGCGTCGATGTCGGCCAGCACCTCGTCGGTGGACAGCCGCGCGGTAGCACCCGTCTCGATGCGATCGATGACATCGGCCAAGGTCGGCGTGCGGGCTTCCCGCTCCAGGAGCTCACGGGCGTATGCCTGCAGCGACTGCCGGTTGCGGGCGGCCCGCACCTTCAGCTCGTCGACCGCCTCATCGGAGAGATCACGGACATAGAGAGTCGCCATGCGACAAGACTAGTCGCACCGCCAGCATTCTGCTAGCACGTTGCGGTCATGGCACAGTCAGGATGCGTGGCCCGTCCTCGGTGATCGCCACGGTGTGCTCGACGTGGACGCTGCGGCTGCCGTCGCGGGTGCACAGCGACCAGCCGTCGTCGGCCATGTAGTAGTGGTCGCCGCCACCGGCCATGAGGCTCGGCTCGATGGCGATGACCAGGCCCGGCACCAGTGCCAGCCCGCGGCCGGCACGGCCCTCGTTGGGCACGAACGGCTCCTCGTGCATGGCCCGGCCGATGCCGTGGCCGCCGAAGTCGTTCTGCATGCCGTACCCGCCGGCGCGACCGACGGCGGACATGGCCGCGCCGATGTCGCCCATCCGGCCACCGGGCTGGGCGGCGGCGATGCCGGCCGCGAGGGTCTGCTCGGCCACCTCGATCATCCGCAGGTCCTCGGAGCGGGGTTCGCCGACGACGAAGCTGATCGCGGCGTCGGCGTGCCACCCGTCGACGTGGGCGCCGCAGTCGATGCTGACGAGGTCGCCGTCGCGCAGCCGGTAGGGGGTCGGCAGCCCGTGCAGCATGACGTCGTTGACCGACGTGCAGATGACGCCGGGGTACGGCATGGCGCCGAACCGGGGGTGGTAGCCGAGGAACGACGAGCCCGCGCCGGCACCGTCGATGACCTTGCGCGCCACCTCGTCCAGCTCGTGCAGGGTGATGCCGACGGCGGCGTGCGCGCGCACCTCGGCGTGGACGGCGGCGACCACCCGGCCGGCCTCGCGCATGGCGGCGATCTCGGCGGGCGTCTTCAACTCGATCATGGGGGCGTCCTTGTCGGATGGAACGTGGCACGATAACTATACCGGTATTAGTATCGATGTCATGGTGCGAGTCCCGTTGACAATGTCCGAGCGCGAGCGCGGCGAGCGGTTGGGCCGGGCGCTGCGCGAGGCCCGCGGCCGGCGCAGCATCGTCGGCGTCGCCGCCCAGGCCGGCATCTCTCCGGAGACCCTGCGCAAGATCGAGCGCGGCCGCATCCCCACCCCGGCGTTCTTCACCGTGGTGGCCGTTGCCGACGTGCTCGACCTCTCCCTCGACGCGCTGCTGTCCGGGCTGACCGCCCAGGTGACGGATGCCGACGGCGCCGGCGCCCGGGAAATGGCTACCCTTGGGCGGTGACTCCCGAGCAACTCTCCACCGCGGTCCGTGACGTCCTCACCGCCGCCGTCGACGCAGGTGAGGTCGCCCTGCCCCACGGCGTGCCCGGCCAGGTGACGATCGAGCGACCGCGCAGCCGCGACCACGGCGACTACGCCACCAACATCGCGCTGCAGCTGGCGAAGAAGGCCGGCACCAACCCCCGCGCGCTCGCGGAGGTGCTGGCCGCACGGCTGCGAGAGGTCGCCGGCGTCGAGGCGGTCGACATCGCCGGCCCGGGATTCCTCAACATCACCGTCTCCGCGGCCACCCAGGGCGAGCTGGCCCGTACCATCGTCGAGGCCGGCGACGGCTACGGCCACGGCGACGCACTGGCCGGTGCCGCCGTCAACGTCGAGTTCATCTCCGCCAACCCGACCGGTCCCTTGCACCTGGGCCACGTGCGGTGGGCGGCGGTCGGCGACGCGCTGGCCCGCGTGCTCGAAGCCGCCGGCGCCGCCGTCACCCGCGAGTTCTACATCAACGACCGCGGCGCCCAGATGGACAAGTTCGGTGCGTCCATCATGGCCCGCGCCCACGGCGAGGCGGTGCCCGAGGACGGCTACCACGGCGAGTACGTCAGCGAGCTGGCTCGGGCGGTGGTCGCGGAAGTCCCCGGCATCCTCGACCTCCCCCGCGACGAACAGCTCGTACGGTTCCGCGAGGTGGGCTACCGGCTGCAGCTGGCCGAGCAGCAGCGTCAGCTCGACGAGTTCCGGACCCACTTCGACGTCTGGTACTCCGAGCGCAGCCTGCACGAGCGCGGCCGGGTCGAGCACGCGCTGGAGGTGCTGCACAAGCAGGGCCACCTGTTCGAGGCCGACGGCGCGCTGTGGATGCGCACCACCGACTTCGGCGACGACAAGGACCGCGTGCTGCGCCGCGGCAACGGCGAGTACACCTACTTCGCCGCCGACGCCGCCTACTACGTCGACAAGCGCGAGCGCGGCTTCGACGTCTGCGTGTACCTGCTGGGCGCGGACCACCACGGCTACATCGGCCGGCTCAAGGCGCTGGCCGCGTGCGCCGGCGACGACCCCGAGCGCAACATCGAGATCCCGATCGGCCAGCTGGTCAAGATCGTCAAGGACGGGCAGGAGCTGCGGCTGTCCAAGCGGGCCGGCACCATGCTGACGCTCGGGCAGGTGGTCGAGGCCGCCGGGGTCGACGCGCTGCGGTACTCGCTGTGCCGCTACCCGGCCGACTCGCCGCTGACCCTCGACGTCGCCCAGATCACCAAGCAGACGTCGGACAATCCGGTGTTCTACGTGCAGTACGCGCACGCCCGGCTCGACTCCATCCTGCGCAACGCCACCGAGTTCGGCATCGACCGCGGCGAGCTGCGCCCGGAGCTGCTCGACCACGAGCGCGAGTCCATCCTGCTGGGTGCGCTGGCTGAGTTCCCGCGGGTCGTCGCCACCGCCGCCGAGCTGCGTGAACCGCACCGGGTCGCCAGGTACTTGGAGAACACGGCAGGCACCTTCCACAGGTTCTACGACGCCTGCCGGGTTCTCCCGATGGGCGACGAGCCGGCCACAGACGTCCACCGCGCCCGGCTGTGGCTGGTCGCGGCGACCAAGGTGGTGCTGGCCAACGGCCTGGGCATGCTCGGCGTCGTCGCACCGGATCGGATGTAGCCGATGCACGCACACGAAGCCGGCGCGCTGCACGCGGAGGCCGGTCACCGCGGTCCGTCCTGGCTGCGCCCGCCCGACGACGTCAACGCGCTCTACCCGGGCCTGTGGGCCCAGGGCGTGTCCCGCGGCGACGACGGCGTGCTGAGCATCGCCGGCCTCGACGTCCGGTCCCTGGCCGCGGAGTTCGGCACGCCGCTCTACGTCGTCGACGAGGACGACCTGCGTGCCCGCGCCCGCGCCTACCGCGACGCGTTCGGCGCGGTCCTCGGCGGCGCCGACGTCTACTACGCCGGCAAGGCGTTCCTCAGCGTCGCCGTCGCCCGGTGGATCGCCGAGGAGGGGCTCAGCCTCGACGTCTGCTCCGGCGGAGAGCTGGCCGTGGCGCTGCGGGCCGGGTTCCCGGCCGAGCGGATCGGCCTGCACGGCAACAACAAGTCCGTCGCCGAGCTGGAGCGGGCCCTCGCCGCCGGGGTCGGGCGCATCATCGTCGACTCCTTCGACGAGATCGGCCGGCTGTCCCAGCTGGCCACCGAGCGCGGCGTCACCGCCCGCGTCCTGGTGCGCACCAAGGTCGGCGTCGAGGCGCACACCCACGAGTACATCGCCACCGCGCACGAGGACCAGAAGTTCGGCTTCTCCATCGCCGGCGGCGAGGCGGCCGAGGCTGTCCGACAGGTCCTCGCCGCACCTGGCGTCGAGCTGCTGGGACTGCACTCCCACATCGGCTCGCAGATCTACGACACGGCCGGCTTCGAGGTGGCCGCGCGGCGGGTGCTGCGACTGCAGGCCGAGATCCGCGACGAGCACGGCGTCGAGCTGCCCGAGCTCGACCTCGGCGGCGGCTTCGGCATCGCCTACACCAGCCAGGACGACCCCGAGCCGCCGGACGTGCTGGCGCCAGGGATGGCCGAGATCGTGGCGCACGAGTGCGCCGGCTACGGGCTGGCGGTGCCGCGGCTGAGCGTGGAGCCGGGCCGGTCCATCGCCGGGCCGTCGACGTTCACGCTCTACGAGGTGGGCACGGTGAAGTCGGTACCGCTCGACGGCGGCGCCTCCCGCCGCTACGTCGCCGTCGACGGCGGCATGAGCGACAACATCCGCACCGCCCTGTACGACGCCGACTACTCGTGCACGCTCGCCTCCCGGTCGTCCGACGCGCCCGCGGTGCTGTCGCGCGTCGTCGGCAAGCACTGCGAGAGCGGCGACATCGTCGTCAAGGACGAGTTCCTGCCCGGCGACGTGGCACCCGGCGACCTCATCGCGGTGCCCGGCACCGGCGCGTACTGCCGCAGCATGGCCAACACGTACAACCATGTGCCCCGCTCGGCGGTGGTGGCCGTGCGCGACGGCGAGGCCCGGCTGATCATGCGTCGCGAGACCGAGGACGACCTGCTGACGCTGGATGTGGGCTGGCCCCGGGGGTGACCGGCCGGTTCGCTCCGGCGCCGGCCGTCCTGATAGCCTTTGGCGAGCCCGAGCCCGCGTAGCTCAGGGGATAGAGCGTCTGCCTCCGGAGCAGAAGGCCGTAGGTTCGATTCCTACCGCGGGCACCAGGTCAGAGGGCATGTGGGCCGCCGCCGCAGAGGATCGAAAGCCACGTGAACCCCGGTCACACGGTCTTTCGGAACGCGTGATCCACCGGTCGAACCTCATTCGGTCGAACACGTTACGGACGGCGCGGTCCGTGTTACTTGAGCAGCCGCACGCCACCATCGCTCCGGGCACGGTCGCTGGTTTCCTCGAGAGCACGCCCAGCGAATCGCGGGGGTGCTGCCGCGTCGCCCAGCCCGAAGCCGACCGCGTGGGTGAAGCTCTTCACGTGTTTCGGTCGCACGATCGTGAAGTGCCTGTGATCGACCGTGGCGACCTCGGTGATTTGGTGCGGTGCGGTGCACCGCGCTGGACG
Source organism: Jiangella asiatica (assembly GCF_004349065.1). Taxonomy (GTDB): domain Bacteria; phylum Actinomycetota; class Actinomycetes; order Jiangellales; family Jiangellaceae; genus Jiangella; species Jiangella asiatica. The sequence goes on along the minus strand of NZ_SMKZ01000002.1, from coordinate 143,213 downwards.
CAGTACGCAGACGTCTTCGTCGGCGGCAAGGATCGAGGCGAGCGGCGTCGTGGACACTCGGCAGGCGTTCGTCTCCTACCCCGGCGTCGTCGACCAGTAGCGCGAGCTTGCCTTCCGTGACCCCCGGCCTACCGCGAGGTACAGGCGGACGACTGGAGCGCGCCGGCCGCAACCCCACTCCGGCGCGCGCTGAACCGTCCGGGCGCCATGCCCGGGACGACGATGCGCCCGCGCTTTCGCCCCGGACGTCAGGTCGACGGGCGGCTGAGGAGCAGTTTTACGCCGAGGACGGCGAGAGCCAGACCACCCACGGTGTCCATCCAGCGCGACAACCGGGAGACGGGTACGGCGCGGCGGGCGCGGGCGATGCTCCACACCCAGACAGCCAGCCACCCGGCCATCAGGATGATATGCACCAGGCCCAGCCCCAGCATGCTCGCCACTCCCACCGACCGCTCGGGCACGAACTGCGGCGCCAGGGTCAGGTAGACCGCGGCGGCCTTGGGGTTGAGCACGTTCGCCAGGTAGGCACCGGTCAGCACGTGGCCGGTGGTGGGCAGGTCACGTCGGCTGCGCTCCGCCGAGCTCGAGGCGGGCACGGTCGGGTCGGTGATGCCCGCGGCCTTCCGGGTCGCCCGACGCAAAAGGTGCACACCCAGCGCGACGAGGTAGGCCGCGCCGGCCAGCCGGACGACGGTGTAGGCCTCGGCGGAGCGCATGACGACGGCGGACAGGCCGACGCCGGCCAGGACCGCGTGCGTGACAATGCCGAGGGCGGTACCGCCGACGACCCATGCGGCTCCGCGCCGGTCGCCGGCCGCTTCCCGGGCGGCGACGAGCGCCAGGCTCGCTCCGGGCGTGAGCACGATCGGGAGGAGAGCGAGCCCGAACCCCCACATGAGAGCCGCGTTCATCAAGCCGCGGAGGTCGCCGCGTCCCACGCGTAGTGGAACGAGCTGCGCACTCCGTCCGGTCCGAGCTCGTGGAGCGCGACACCCGGCGCGGAGCCGGCATCGGTCAGCGGCCGGGCCGCGGGGTCGGGCCGCAGTGCCGCGGCGAGGCTTGGTGCGCCGACGACGGGCCGGCCCGCGAACGTCGTGGCCAGCGCCGTGTGCACGTGTCCGGTGACGACGAGCCGGGTCCGCGGCAGGGCGATGACCAGGTCGCCGAGCGCAGTCGGATTGGACAGGCCGATGCTGTCGGCGTACTCGTGGCCCAATGGCACCGGCGGGTGGTGAAGGGCTAACACGACGTTCTCGGCGTCCTCGGCCGCACGAAACGCGGCGTCGGTCACCTCCGGCCGCAGGTGCCCGTGGTCCTCACCCGGTACGGTGACGTCGAGGGCGACGACGCGCACGTCGTCGACGTCGAGAGACATCGCTCCGGACTGGTCCCAGCCCAGCACCTGGGCCATCAGGGCCGGGTCGTCGTGGTTGCCCGGGCAGACGATCCACGGGATGTCACCGCGCATCGCCGAGACGAGGTCCACGTACTCCTCCCGCCGGCCGTGGTCCGCGAGGTCACCGGTGATCACGATGAGGTCCGGCCGACGGCTCGGCGGGAGGATTCGCAGCGCGCGATCGAGCCGCCCGCGCGCGAGGTCGTCGTCGAGGTGCAGGTCGCTGAGGTGCAGGAGTGTGGTCACGAGAGGCAGAGTAACGGAACAATGAAGATTTCCGTTACTCTGAGGTTCGTGCGTATCCCACCCGGTGACGACGGAGCCACCGCGCTCGCGCTCGTCAGCACCATCCGCCACGACGGCCACGGCGGCGTCGCCGACGACTTCGCCGAGGACGCCGCCGTCGTCGACTGGGTACGAGTTCGCTGGCCGGGCCCGGCCGCCGCCTCCTCGCAAGGGCTGCCTGACTCGATGCGCCTGCTGCGCCGAGCCGCCCGGGCGCTCTTCGCGATGTCGGTGCGTCCCGCACCGCCCAGCCGCGCCGACACCGCGCGCACCATGGCGGACTCCACCGCGCTCGGCATCCTCAACGACGCCGTCGATGCGCTGGACCTCGAGGTCGGCGCCGAGATCCGCGACGACCGGCTCGTGCCGGTGCGCACCACGGCGCGCACCGACCCGGACACCGTCGTCCGCGGGTTGGTGGCGCTTGCCTGCATGGACTTCCTGACCGGCCCGGCCGCGCCCAAGCTGCGCTCCTGCCAGGCGCCGCGGTGCGTCCGCTACTTCATCCAGGCGCACGGGCGCCAGGAGTGGTGCAAGGAGTCGTGCGGCAACCGCGCCCGCGCGGCCCGGTTCCGGGCGCGCCGCAAGCCGGTGTAGCGGGCGACCCCGCGCCTACGACGACCGGCGGTACGCCCCGGGGGTGTGACCGAACGCGCGGTGGAAGACGTCGATGAACGCGCTGCTCGACGACCAGCCGCAGCGATGGGCGACGGTGGTCACCGGCACATCGTCGGCCAACAGGCGCAGGGCGTGGTAGAGCCGCAGCTGGGTGCGCCACTGCGGGAACGTCATGCCGAGCTCGCGCCGGAACAGCCGGCTGAGGGTTCGCTCGCTGGCGCCGACGACCTGGCCCAGCTGCTCCAGCGTGCGCGCGTCCGCGGGATCGCGATGCATCAAGTCGCAGACGGCGACGAGGCGTGGGTCGGTGGGCGTGGGGAGCTGGACCGGCTGCCGCGGGGAGGCGCGCAGCTGATCGAGGAGGACAGCGCGCAGGCGACGTCGCTGCGGGCTGTCGTCGTCCGATGGGCCGCTGGTGTAGGCGAGGATCAGCTCACGCAGCAGCGGGCTCACCGCGAGGACGGCGGGGCCTTCCAGCCCGAGGGGGTTCGCGTCGGCAGGCAGCCCGAGCAGGCGCAGGTCGAGCCGACCGTAGGCACGATGGGCATGGACACACCCGGCCGGCACCCAGATGGCGCGGGTGCCGGGCGCGAACCAGGTACCGGCGTCGGTGGTGACGGCCACGACGCCCGCTCCGGCATAGACGATCTGGTGGTCGTCGTGACGGTGTGCATCGATGCGCTCGCCCGACACCAGCTCGCGGACGCGCGTCGGGGCCTGGGGGACGTGGCGGATCACCGACATACCTTGGCAGATTATCGGAAGCGCGCCAGCTCCGGCGACGGCGACGATGGCAGAGTGACCGCCACGCATACCGCCACCCGCGGCCCAATCAGGCTGCTGACCATGGGACATGCGTGCGTGGACGTGTATCAGGGCGCGGTGGCCGCGCTGGTGCCGTTCTTCATCGCCGAGCGCGCCTACTCCTACGCCGCCGCCTCGGGCATCGTGCTGGCCGCGACCGTCGTGTCCTCCGTGGTGCAGCCGTTGTTCGGAGCGCTCACCGACAGATGGCCACTGCCCTGGCTGCTCCCGGTCAGCACCCTGATGGGCGGTCTCGGCGTCGGGCTGGCCGGGGTAACGGACTCCTACGCCCTCACCGTCGCGATGGTCGCGATGTCCGGGATCGGCGTCGCCGCCTACCACCCAGAAGCCGCACGCGTGGCACGGGACGCCAGCCGCGGCAGTCACACCGCGATGAGCTGGTTCGCACTCGGCGGGAACGTGGGTTTCGTCGCCGCGCCGTGGATGGTGGCGGCCGTCATCGCCGTCGGCGGTCTGCGTGCCTCGCCGTTGCTGGTGATCCCCGCCGTCGGCGGCGCCGCACTGTGTGCGATCGCGCTGCGGGAGGTCGCCGGCCGGGCGGCGAGCGACTCCACGCACACCGATCGCGTCCAAGGCAGAGACGACTGGCCCTCCTTCACGAAGCTCTCCGGCGCCATCGTGTGCCGCTCGATCGTCTTCGTCGGCCTGAGCGCGTTCCTCCCGCTGTACGTGCGCGAACACGCCGGCGGCGGTGCGGTCGCCGGCACGGTCGCGTTGTTCGTCCTGTACCTCGGCGGCGCCGCCGGCACTGTGGCCGGCGGGAAGCTGGCGACCCGCTTCGGGCGGCTCCGGGTGGTCCGGTGGTCGTATGCCCTGTCCGTCCTCGCCGTCGCGGGCGTCGTGTTCGTCCCCGGCCCGGCGATCTACCTGTTCGTCGCACTCACCTCGCTCGGGCTCTACGTGCCGTTCTCGCTGCACGTCACCCTCGGCCAGGACTATCTGCCGCGGCGGGTGGGTGTGGCCGGTGGGGTCACCTTGGGGCTGGCTGTCAGCGTCGGGGGCGCGGCCAGCCCGCTGATCGGCGCCCTGGCCGACGCCTTCTCCCTGCGGTCCGCGCTCACCCCGTTGATGGCGTTGCCGGCGCTGGGCTGGTTCCTGCTGCGCACCCTGACCGAGCCGGAGCCGCTCGTCGCGCCGACCGTCTCCAGCACGCGAACCGGGGGGTAGTGTCTCTGCCGACCTCGTCCCCGACGGACCGCGAGTCCGGAGAAGGGTTGCTGGCCACCCATGGAGATCCTCGGACTGGCGCTGTCCCTCGTCTTCCTCTACGGCCTGTACCACGTCATCCGCACCGGTGTCCGTGACGGCATCCGCGAAGCCATGAAGGACCAGGTTCCTCGCGAAGCGGGCACCGACCCAAAGAGCTGAGCCGGCGACGGGACCTTGGTCCCGAGATTCGAGCCATGCTGCCCTGGCGGGCCGGCCCGGCACGGCGGATGCTGGACGCGGCGGCGGCAGCCGCCGCCGGATCGGAGAGGTGCCCGTGACCACGTCCATCGCCGTCGGTGTCGACGGCTCCCCCGACAGCGGCGTCGCCCTGGACTGGGCCGCCGGCGAAGCGCGCCGACGCGGCGCCGCCCTGCACGTCGTCTACGGCCTGTTCATGCCGATCGCCGCGGTGCCGTTCGGTCCTGCCGCGGTGCTGCCGCCGTCGGACGAGCTCCGCGCCCACGCCGAGGGCCTGCTCGACCAGGCCCGCCAGCGAGTCGCTGACACCGTGCCGGGCCTCCCGGTCCAGACCTTCTTGATCGCCAAGCCGCCGGAGCACGCCATCCTGCAGGTCGCGGCCACCGCGACGCTCGCCGTCGTCGGGACCCGCGGCATCGGCACGCTCGGCGCGCTCACGCTCGGGTCGGTCAGCGCTCGCGTCGCCGTGCGGTCGCACTGTCCCACCGTCGTGGTGCCGACGGCGGCGATCCCGCGGGACGACGGGCCGATCGTCGTCGGCGTCGACGGCTCCGAGCACAGCGCCGCGGCCTTGCGCTTCGCGCTGGAGGAGGCCGCGCTCCGGGGCGCGGAGGTGATCGCGGTGCACACCTACCGGCTGGCCGCCAGCCTGCTGCCGGAGCTGGATCCTGACACCGCCGCCCGCGCCACCTCGGCCGAGGTCGACGACGCCGTCGCGATGGTCAAGGACGCGATCGAGCTCGCCCGGCAGGACACCGGCTCGCCGGCGACCGTCGTACCGCGGGTGGAGCCCGGGAAGCCGGCGGACGAGCTCGTCGAGATCGGCACCGACGCCGCGTTGATCGTGGTCGGCTCGCGCGGCAGGGGCGACGTGCGCAGCCTGCTGCTGGGCTCGGTCAGCCGGTCGGTCCTGCACCGCGCCGCCCGCCCCGTAGCCGTCGTCCTGGCGCGGTGACCCCTGGTCCCGCCACGGAGGGACGTGGAGACCAGCCGCCGGTGTGCCCCGAGATGAGGTTGGGGTGTGGGGTGGCGCCAGTTGGAGCGTGTCTGACACATGCCGGGTCCAGGCGATGACGGCGTTGCGGACGACGGCGGCGCGGTAGACGATCGCTAGCCCGTCGAACCGGGTGGCCAGCCCTCTCCAGCCTATGAACAGGTTGAACGAGTGCTCCGCGCCGTTGCCGCCTCGATAGTCGTCCGAGTCGAACGCGGGTGGGCGTCCAGCGCGCGAGCCGCGTCGATCGCCTGGCACCTGACCCACCCCACGCAGTACGCCTGTCCCAAGCGACGATCCACCGCATCCTGTCACGCGAAGGAGCCAGCACACCGGACCCGAAGAAGCGACCCAAGAGCTCCCACATCCGCTTCGCAGCCGAGCACGCCGGCAGGCGCGCCATGGCGATCAGCAGCGGGCAATGGTGGCATCGCCGCGTGCGGCGTCTGCGAGGGGTACTTCGCCGAAGTGCTTCAGACCACGGTGGGTCCGAAGTCGTGTTCGGGTTTGCCGTGGGCTTCGACGGAGAGATCCTGCCAATCCGCCCAAGCCTTGAGCCGGTCGGCGTAGACCTTCCGGACTATTTGATAGCCCTGAGGGCCGAAGAACACCCGCAATGGTGGGTTCTCGGAGTCGACAATCTTGAGGAGCGCCTGTGCTGCGGCAGCCGGGTCGCCACCGGGCGACTTGTCCATGAACTCGGCCATGCGCTGGCGGAGGCCGTCATAGATCGGATTGCGGTCGGCCTGGTCACCGTCGGTGAGTGGATTGGGCTTCTCCCCGCCGCTTCTGGTGGCGAAGCCGCCGGGTGCGACCACTGTCACCTTGATGCCGAACGCGCCGACCTCTTGCGCGAGGGAGTCGTTCAGGCCCTCCAGAGCCCACTTTGATGCGTGGTATCCGCCGCCGAGTGGCGCTGCGAACAGGCCCGCCATGGACGACATCTGGATGATGTGCCCGCTGCCCTGCTCGCGCAGGTACGGCAGCGCGGCCTGGACGACCCGCAGCGCGCCGAACACGTTGGTCTCCAGCACGTCTCGCAATTGCTGCTCGGCCAGCTCCTCGACCGCACCGATCAGGGCGTAGCCCGCGTTGTTGACGACGACGTCGAGACGGCCGAAGTGCTCCTCGGCTCGCCGCACAGTCTCGAACACGGCGGCTCTGTCGGTCACGTCCATGTCGAGCGGGAGCAGCGCATCGCCATGAGTGGAGACCAGATCGTTCAGGGTTGCGCTGTTCCGGGCGGTCGCCGCCACCTTGTCGCCGCGAGACAGGGCTGCCTCGACGAACCTGCGACCCAATCCGCGGGACGAACCGGTGACGAACCACACCTTGCTCATGATTTCTCCGAATCTCTCTGGGTTGGCTCTCAACCCCTGACGGGATGGACCGCAAGGATGTGACATCGCCACCAGGACGGCTGGGGACGGTGCCGTCGAAAGCTGCTGGCACGGTCAGGCACGCACTAGGGCTTGGTCAGGCTGCGGGCCTGTGAGCCGCCGTTGAGGATGACGACGGCGGGTCGTCGACGGTGCCGATGCAGGCGAGGAGCACGGTCGCGGGTGCCGTCGTCGCGGCTGCGGTGAGGTCGCCACGCTGGCGGGCTCGGGCTGTGGGGTGTGAGATACGCGCCGCAACATTGCGGCATCGCTGTGCTGATGCCGACAGCGATCGTGCATCATCGACGCGCCGAGCCCACATCCTCTTCTCGCTTGACCCTTCCGTCCAACCCGGGTGAGGATCGCAGCGCGGCCGGGTTGCGAGCGACCCGGCCGCGGTCACGCTCCCGCTGAGTTAGGACCACGATGACCTCGACCACTCGCCACGCGCTGGTGATCCGGGGCGGCTGGGACGGGCACGCCCCGGTCGCCGCCACCGGGCTGTTCATCCCGTTCCTCGAGAAGTCGGGCTTCGAGGTGCGGGTCGAGGAGTCGCTCGACGTGCTCACCGAGGCCGCGGCCATGGCGGACACGGACCTCGTCGTGCAGTGCTGGACGATGGGCACTATCACCCAGGAGCAGTTCGCCGGCCTCAGCGGCGCGGTCCGGGCGGGGACGGGCCTGGCCGGCTGGCACGGCGGCATCGCCGACGCGTTTCGCAACACCTCCGACTACCTGCACCTGGTGGGTGGCCAGTTCGCCACTCACCCGAGCAGGCCGGCGGCGGAGTGCACCCCCGGCGCGCAGGAGAACAACTATCTCCGGCACCGGGTGAACATCCGGCCCGAGCGGGCCGATCACCCGATCGTGGCGGGTCTCGCGGACTTCGACCTGGAGACCGAGCAGTACTGGGTGCTCACCGACGACTACAACGACGTGCTCGCCACCACCACCCACCCGGCCCGCGAGGACCAGCCGTGGCATCGCGCGGTCACGTGCCCGGCGGTGTGGACCCGCGAGTGGGGCCGCGGCAGGGTCTTCGTCGCCACACCCGGACACCAGCCCGCGGTCCTGGAGCACCCGACCGTGCGCACCATCATCGAGAGAGGACTGCTGTGGGCGAGCCGGTAGGCGTCGGGGTTGTCGGACTGGGGGCTATCTCCGGCCAATATCTGGCGACGCTGGACGCGGTGAGCGCGTTGCGGCTGGTCACGGTGGCCGACCTCGACCCCGGCCGCGCCCGCGCCGTCGCCGCCGAGCGCGACGGCGTCCGTGCGGGCACGGTCGACGAACTGCTCGCCGATCCCGCCGTCGACGTCGTCCTCAACCTCACACCGCCGGCCGGCCACGCCGAGATCGCGCTGGCCGCCATCACCGCGGGCAAGGCCGTCTACAACGAGAAGCCGCTCGCGGCCACCGTCGCCGACGGCCTGGAAGTCCTGCGCGCCGCGGAACTGGCCGGGGTGCGTGTCGGCGGCGCACCGGACACCGTCCTGGGCACCGGTGTGCAGACCGCCCGGCACGCCATCGACAGCGGCATGATCGGCGAGCCGACCGCGGCCAGCGCCACGTTCCTGTGCCCGGGCCACGAGCGCTGGCACCCGAACCCGGACTTCTACTACACCGCCGGCGGCGGGCCGCTGCTGGACATGGGCCCGTACTACGTCACGACGCTGGTGACGCTCCTCGGGCCGGTGGTCTCGGTGGTGGGTCGCGGCAGCACCGCCCGCGACACCCGCACCATCGGCAAGGGACCTCGGGCCGGCGAGCAGGTCCCGGTGCAGGTGCTCACCCACGTCGCCGGCATCCTGACCCACGCCTCCGGCGCGCTGTCCACCATCACCATGAGCTTCGACGCGACCGCGACGCTGGCGCCGCCGATCGAGGTGCACGGGTTGGAGGGCTCCCTCGTCGTGCCCGACCCCAACACGTTCGACGGTGCCGTCCAGCATCGCAAGCTCGACGGCGGCCAGTGGGAGACTCTGCCGGTCTCGGCCGGTTACACCACCGGCGGGCGTGGCCTGGGCGTCGCCGAGCTGATGGCCGGCGACGGCTCCGGACGGGCCAGCGGCACGCTCGCGCTGCACGTACTCGACGTCATGGAGTCGGTGCTGTCCTCCGCCGACGACGGCCGGCCGCGGCAGGTCGCCACCCGGGCCGAGCGCCCGGCGAGCGTGCCACTGTCGCCCGAACCCCTCGCCTGATCATCGGCGGTCGCCCAGGCCATGGACGCTGTTCCTCGTGCCGCGCTTGGCCGTACCGCGCCGTGGCACGCGAACTTGTCGCGATGAACGGCGACGCCCGGGGTGGTGGTCTCGTGTGCCAAGGACAACGATCGGGTGGGCCGAACGTCGACTACTACGGACAGCGGACGACCAACCCCGCGTAGGACAGGCCACCGCCGAAGCCGAACAGCAGCGCCGGCGCACCGGCCGGCACCTCGCGCCGCTCCACCAGCTTCGACAACGCGATCGGGATGCTGGCGGCGGAGGTGTTGCCGGACTCGACGACGTCGCGGGCGACCACCGCGCCGGCCGCGCCGATGCGGTTGGCCAGCGGCTCGATGATGCGCAGGTTGGCCTGGTGCAGCACGATGGCGCCCAGGTCCTCCGGCGCGACGCCGCTGCGTTCGCAGGTGAGCCGGGCGATCCTCGGGAGCTCTGTGGTGGCCCAGCGGAACACGGCCTGCCCCTCTTGGCCGAACGTCCCGGGCCGGCCCTCGATGCGCACCGCGTTGGACATCTCAGGCACCGAGCCCCACGTGACCGGGCCGACCTCGGGCTCGTCGGCGGCCACGAGCACCACCGCCCCGGCCCCGTCGCCGATGAGCACGCAGGTGGAGCGGTCGGTCCAGTCGGTGAAGTCGCTGAGCTTCTCCGCGCCGATCACCACCGCCCGGCGGGCCGCGCCGGCCCGGATGGCGTGGTCGGCGGTGGCCAGCGCGTGCGTGAACCCCGAGCACGCGGTGTTGACGTCGATGGCGGCGGGCGTGACCATGCCCAGCCGCGCGGCGACCCGGGCGGCCATGTTCGGCGAACGGTCGATGGCAGTGCAGGTGGCCACCGCGACGTAGTCGACGTCGGCCGGTGCCAGGCCGGCGTTCGCCAGCGCCTTCTCCGCGGCGCGTGCGGCCAGCTCGTCGACGGTCTCGTCCGGGCCGGCGATGCGGCGGGTCTCGATGCCGACCCGCGACCGGATCCACTCGTCGCTGGTGTCGACGATGGTGGCCAGCTCGGCGTTGGTGAGGATGCGTTCGGGCTGGTGGTGGCCGACGGCGACGATGCGGGAGCCTGTCATCCTGGCAGGGTACCGACAGCGTTCACCCGGGAGGACGGATGGCCGAGCACAGCTACGTCACCACGGTCCGGTGGACCGGTGACCAGGGCACCGGCACCGCCAACTACCGCGGCTACGCCCGGTCGCACGACGTGCTCGCCGACGGCCGCCCGGTGCTCGCCGGCAGCTCCGACCCGGCTTTCCGCGGCGACCCGGCCCGCTGGAACCCGGAGTTGCTTTTCGTCGCCGCGCTCTCGGAGTGCCACCTGCTGCAGTACCTGCACCTGTGCGCCACCGCCGGCATCGTCGTCGTCGGCTAGGAGGACACCGCCACCGGCGTCATGCGGACCACGCCGGACGGCGGCGGTTCCTTCACCGAGGTGACGCTGCGCCCGAGGGTGACCGTGACCGAGGCGGACATGGTCGACAAGGCCACCGGCCTGCACGAGCGCGCGCACGAGCTGTGCTTCGTCGCCGCCTCGGTGCGCACGCCCGTCCGGCACGAGCCGGTGGTTCGGGTCCGGGGGTAATCCGATGGCGGGTCCCGACGGGGTCCGCCTAGGGTCGCGGGGATGTCCGACCGACAAGCGGCTGCGCTCCTGGGTCCGCGACGACTTCGGCGTCGAGCTGACGGCGCTGGGCCGCGTCGACGGCGGCGCCGACACGACCGCGGCGGTGTGGCGGGGCGCGACGGCGGACGGGTCGCGGTACGCGGTGAAGTGGAGCGGGGGCGGGTCACCGGCCGGCCTGCGAGTGTCGTCCCGGCTGGCCGAGCTGGGCGTCCCGGGCGTCGCCGCACCGGTGCGGACGAGGTCGGGTGGGCTCTGGACGGAGCGGGAGGGACGGCGGCTGTCACTGCTGCCGTGGGTCTCCGACACCGACGGCCTCGACGGACGGATGGCCCGCGAGCAGTGGCAGGCCTTCGGCTCGCTGCTGGCCCGGGTGCACGGCGTTGTGCTACCGGACCGTCGGCTGGGTGACCTGCCGGCCGAGGGCCCGTCCCCGACGGCGGTGGCGTCGGCGATCCGGGAGGTCGGCCGCCGGCTCGACACCGTCGATGCAGGGGACGACGACCTCGTCCTGGAGCTCGTCGCCGCGTGGCGGTCGGGGATGGAGCTGGTCACGTCGCTGCTGGCGCGGACGGCGTCGCTGGCCCGCACTCTGCGGGACCGGCCGCGGCCGCCCGCCGTCGTCTGCCACACCGACGCACACCTGGGCAACGTCCTTGTCGGCGCCGCGGGACGGGTCTGGCTGATCGACTGGGACGACGCCGCGCTGGCACCGCGCGAGCGCGACCTGATGTTCGCCGTCGGCGGGCTGCCCGGGTTCGCTCCGGTCGGCCGGCGCGAGCAGGAGTGGTTCTTCGCCGGCTACGGACCGGCCGACGTCGACCGGACCCGGCTCGCCTACTACCGCTGTGTGCGGGCCCTGGACGACATCGCCCAGCTGGCCGCCGAGGTCCTCGACCCAGACGGCGACGACCGCGAGCGGGCCAGGTGGCTGCGCTACGCCCGCGGCGAGCTCGACGGCGCCGGGCTGGCCGGCCTCGCGCTGGCCGAGTAGAGGCCGAGTCGAGCTGAGTAGGGGCTGAGCAGGGGGCGCGGCGCACTAGGCGGCCGTCAGCGGCTGGTAGCAGAGCAGCACGTTGCCGGAGTCGAACACTCGGGTCCGCAGCAGCCGGAACCGGCCACGGCTGCCGCCGGCGAGCACCGACCGGCCGGCGCCGAGTGCCACCGGGTTCACCATGATCCGCAGCTCGTCAAGGAGACCGAGCCGCACCAGGGAGGTGGTGAGCGCGGAGCTGCCGAACACCACGACGTCCTTCCCGGGCTGCCGTTTCAGCTCGGCGAGGCCGGCCGGGTCGCGGACGATCCGGGTGTCCGGCCAGTCAGCCCGCTCGAGCGTCCGTGAGACGACCAGCTTCGGGTACCCGTTCATCCGGTCGGCCACCTCGGGCAGGTCGGCCCGGGCGCCCTCGGTCGGCCAGTACTCGGCCATGCCCTCGTAGGTGACCCGCCCGAACAGTAGGGTGTCGGCCTCGTCGAGCTGCTCGACGGAGAACTCATCGAACTCCGGGTCGAGGTTCCAGAAATCGAACTCCCGCGCCGGGCCCTCGTCGTACCCGTCCATCGTCACCATCAGGAAGGAGAAGATCTTCCGCATCGCGCGCTCCCTTCGTACTCATTGCAGTACGGACCGCGCGGCGGCGCCGGACTCATCGCAGCGGCGGCAGGCCGCGGATGAGGTCGGCGGCGCGCTCACGAAGCCGGCGGCTCGCTATCGTGACCGTTGACCCGACGGGCACGACCACGAGGAGCCGCGACCGATGGCCCAGACCTGCGAGCACCTCGGCACCGCTCGCGACGTCAGCCCGTCCGGTGACGGCTGCGTCGAGTGCCTTCGCGACGGCGGCCGCTGGGTTCACCTGCGCATCTGCATGAGCTGCGGCCACGTCGGCTGCTGCAACAGCTCGCCGGGGAAGCACGCGACGGCGCACTGGCACGAGCACCCCGAGCACCCGCTCGTCCGCTCCTTCGAGCCGGGCGAGAACTGGTGGTGGTGCTTCCAGGACGAGCTGACGTTCGAGGTGGACGGTGCGCCGCCGGCGCCGTCGCACGGCTAGCTCGCCACCACGACCGCTCGTCACGTGATCGTCAACCGGTGGCGACACCATGACGTCGCCAACCGTTGGTGATCGAGCCCGTCGTTCAAGCGGCCGACACCACCTGGCCATACGGGTGACCTTTGACACGTCAACGTTGGACCGTTCGTACCCGTGGGTAGACTCGCGCAGCGGGACGGCTGGACCCGCCGTCACGAGGCCGATCGTTCACACAGAAGGGGACCGGGAGACGTCCGTGAGCGCTTCACTGTTCGGACGTCGCGCCGCCACCGCGCTGGTCTGCGTTCTCGGCCTCGGCGTCGCGGCCCCCGTGACCGCCGCACTTCCCGCCTCCGCGCTCGACGTCGGCAGCGCCCCCGCGGCGCCCGCCGGACGGATGCAGGATCTCGACCCTGCCGACTTCACCACCGCCGCCGCTGAGCTGCCAGCCGGACTCGTCGACGCGGTCCGGCGCGACCTCGACCTCTCACCGGAGCAGTACCTCGCCGCCGCAGCGGCGGCGCGCCAGGCCGGCCAGGTGGTCGCCGCCCTGGGTGACGTCGTCCGCTCGGCCTGGCTGGAGGGCCGCACACTGCACGTCGCGGTCGCCGACCGCGCCGACGCCGCGGCCGTGGAGGCTACCGGCGCCGAGGTGCACGTGGGCGATCCGCTGGCCGACGCGCTGGCCGCCGCTCGGGCGCAGAACAAGCTCGCCTACATCGACCGCGCCGCCGAGCGCGTCGTCCCGGTCGAGGCCACCGTGGAGGGCGAGCCGGTCGGGCAGCTCGGCCTGTTCGCCCGGGACGGCGAGCACGAACATCGCGGCGGCTCCGGGTTCGCCGTCAGCGACCTGCTCAGCGACTACTACTGCTCCACCGGGTTCACCGGCACCAACGCCGACGGGGACCCGCTACTGCTCACCGCCGGCCACTGCGGCGGCAGCACCGAGGGCCTGTTCACCTCACCGGTGCAGGAGCTGACCCCGCCCACGCCGCTGGCCAGCGACCCGGCCGGCGACTGGCCCGCGCTCATCGGCCCCGAGATCGGCGCCTACGTCCCGGACAGCTTCGTCTTCGGCGACGGCCGCGACGCCGGCCTCATCGAGCTCACCAAGGACGACGACGTGCTCGCGCCCGAGGTCGCCGCGTGGAGCCCGGCAAGCGCCACCGAGGCCGAGCCGCTGCGCGTGTACGACTCGATCGACGCCATCGCCGGCGCACCTGCCTGCTCCGCCGGTGTCACCTCCGGTTGGAGCTGCGGGCGGGTGCTCGACGCGCAGACCACGGTGCCGGTCAGCGGGCAGCAGGTCACCGGCTTCGTCCTCGACACCTGCGTGCTGCCCGGCGACAGCGGCGGCGCCGTCGTCGTCGGCAACTACGCGCTGGGCATCAACTCCGGCTCCACCTGGCAGGGCCCCACGTGCGCCGACGGCGAGACGAACGTCAGCCTGGGCTACGCCGTCTCCGGCGGCACCGAGAACGCCGAGGCGCTCTACGGCGAGGACTGGGAGTTGCTGATCCACGTGGGCACGCCGGTCATCACCTCGCCGGCCGACCACGGCGTCGTCGGCGCCACCCCCACGCTCACCGGCACCGTGCGGGCCGCGGCCGGGGCCACCGTCACGGTCACTGTCGACGACGGCCCGACGCTGCGGTCCACGGTGGGCCCGACCGGACGCTGGAGCGCCACGGCCGACGAGCCCCTCGAGCCCGGCACGTACGAGTACGAGGTCACGGTCTCCCATCGCACGGCGACCGGCGACACCGTGACGGAGTCCGCGCCGGTCGAGGGCACGTTCGAGGTCGCGGAGCAGGCCGGGCTGAGCGTCGGCTGGCCTTCGAGCGGCCAGGTGGCCGGCACCGGCCAGCCCACGTTCGAGGGCACCGGCGAGCCCGGCGCCACCGTGACGCTCGCCGTCGGCGACGACGTCCACGGCACGGCCACCGTCCAGGACGACGGCACCTGGTCCCTCACCCCCGACGACAGCCTTGCCGCCGGGCGGTTCGACGCCGTGCTCAGCCAGGAGGCCGGGGACGCGTCCACCTCGGTCACGGTGGCCGACATCGGCGTCACCCCCGGCCCGCCGGTCATCACCAGCCCGCGTGCCGGCGACGAAATCGGCCCGCAGCACACGTTCACCGGCGTCGGCGTGGTCGGCGCCACGGTGTCGCTGCGCGTCACCACGGACGGCGACCGCGACCCCAGCGCCGCCGCGTCGTCGGCGGTCTCGGCGCGGACCGACGAGGAAGGCGTCTGGGAGATCCGCCTCGACGGGCCCCTGGCGCCAGGCCAGCAGGTCGTCATCGCCACCCAGACCGTTGACGACGTCGCGTCGCAGCCCTCGCGGTCGGTCGCGTTCGAGGTGACCCGGGCACAGGCCCGGACCGGCGGCGACCTCGGCGGCGACACGGACGAAGGCGACCTCGCGGAGACTGGGTGGTCGAGCCACCTGCTGCTCTTCGGCGCCGTCCTCCTGCTCGCCGCCGGCGCGTTCGTCGCCGGCTGGCGCCGCGGCCTGCTGCGCTGACCTGGTCCGGCCCCTTCCGACGCGACGCCATCGGCACGTCACCAGGACTCCTGGTGCCTCACCACGCTTACATCCGTGGTAGAGCACCAGAAGTCCTGGTGATGTCGCCATCCGTTGATGATCATCGTGCGCCCGTGATCGAACGGGCCGCGCCTCGCGCCGGCTTCGTCGCTCTCACGACGGCTGGTCAACGTCACTGTGAGTGTCCGTTTCCCGTGATTTGACCGTTGAGGATTCAAATATCTGGACAGGTACGGCGACAAGTGACATTGGTCGTGATAGGTGGCGAGTACTTGAATATGCGTCTGAACGGTGCTGTAGGGTGACTCACGGTTCCGGAGCCCCATGGGTGGCCCCCACCCACGGAGTGCCGGAGTCATTCCATGTCGATGACATTTTTCTTGGAGTAACTGTGAGCACAGCCCTGCTGCGCCGTCGTGGCGCTGCACGGGTCACCGGAGTGCTGGCTGCCTGCGCCCTGACGGGTACAGGCGTCGTCGCTTCCTCCTCGGCGGCATTCGCCGAGGAGGAGTCTGTAACGGAGACCCTGCAGACCTTTGCCGCGGAGGCGTTCGCCGCCCAGGCCGAAGCGCTCCCATCCGACCTGGTCGAGGCCATCGAGCGCGACCTCGGCCTGTCCGCTGCCGAATACCTAGCCAACGCGGCGGCCGCCAAGGTCGCCGCTGACGTCGTCGCCCAGCTCGAGGCCGACGGCGTGAGCATCAACGCATCCATCATCGAGGGTCAGGAACTGACCGTCTATGTCGACGCCGAGGCCGACGTCGCCGCCGTCGAGGCGGTCGGCGCCAGCGTCGAGATCGGGCTGCCCGACCTCGACACCTCCGGCACCGAGGACCAGGAATTCTACGCTCAGGACGACTTCAAGGGCGGCTACGGCTACGCCACGGTCGACGACGTCGAAGCGCCCACCGCCGCGAACCGCTGCTCGGCAGGCTTCAACGGCACCGCTGCCGACGGTTCCCCGGTGAACTACACCGCCGGACACTGCGGCGCGGACTTCCCTGAGGGCCACCCCTGGTTCCACCTGCAGCTGGACGCCCCGCTGTTCGACAACGAGGACTGGGCCGGCCCGGAGCTGCTGGACCGCCCGCTGGGCGAGAATGGCCCGATGCACCTGGGTGAGGGCAACGACGGTGGCCTCCTCAACATCACCGAGGAGGGCTGGACCGCCCCGCCGCAGGTCGCGTTCTGGGGCGGCGGCACCGGTGCTCCCGACGACGGCCAGTCGATCAACGTCTACGACTCGACCGACCCGATCGTCGGCCAGCCCGCCTGCAAGTCCGGCGCCACCTCCGGCTGGACCTGCGGTGAGATTCTCTTCGCCGAGGACACCGTGCCGATCGGCATCGGCGAGGGCGAGACCGCCGACGTGACGGCGTTCATCTTCAACGCCTGCATGCTGTCCGGCGACTCCGGCGGCTCGATCGTCTCCGGCAACTACGCGCTGGGCGTGGACTCCTTCTCCACCGCTCAGAGCACCGCCACCTGCGACGAGACCAACTGGAACCCGGCAACGGTGTACGAGGAGGGCGGCGCGTCCGACGGTGACGTCGGCGGCGGCTTCCAGGTCACCAGCGGTTCGGCCAACGCCGAGACCCTGTTCGGTGACGACTTCAGCCTGTCGATCCACGTCGGCGCGCCGAGCGTCACCGCGCCGGAGGACGGCGGCACCACCGGCCAGACCCCGACCATCTCCGGTTCGGTCGAGGCCGCCGCGGGTGCCACGGTCACCGTCGAGATCGATGGCGGCCCGACCGTCGAGGGCGCCGTCGCCGCCGACGGTTCGTGGAGCGCCGAGGTCACCGAGGCGCTGGAGCCGGGCGAGTACAGCTACACGGCGACCGCCTCGCACACCGCCAGCGGCGCGTCGGAGGCCACCACCTCCGACGAGACCACCGGCAGCTTCGTGGTCGAGGAGGGCCCGGAGGTCGAGGAGCTGGTCGTCGACTCGCCGACCGAGGGCCAGACCACCGACAACGCTCGTCCGACCTTCACCGGTACCGGCCACCCCGGCGGCACCGTGGCGCTGACCGTTGGCGAGACCGCCTACGGTGAGGCCGAGGTCGCCGAGGACGGCACCTGGAGCATCACCCCGAGCGGCGACCTGCCGGTCGGCGTGCGGTTCGACGCCGTCGTCACGCAGTCCGCGGAGGGCGAGACCCAGGAGGCCACGGTCGCGGGCCTCGGCATCAACGCCGCGGACGTCACCATCACGGCGCCGGAGGACGGCTCGACCGTCGCTGGTGACGTGGTCTTCGAGGGCACCTCGTTCGCGAACGCCACCATCGGCCTGATGCTCGAGGGCACGGCGGCCGCGTCCGACGAGGCTCAGCCGCGCCTGGGCATCCGTGCCGAGGGCGAGGACGACGTCGAGGAGTGGGCCGGCGAGTTCGAGATCGATGACGCCGGCAACTGGACGTTCGACCCGGCCGAGGACCTGGCGGAGGGCGAGTACACCGTCACCGCCACGGCCACCCTCGAGGGCGGCGACCCCGAGCTGTCCGACTCCGAGGCGGTTGCCACCTTCACCGTCTCGAACGAGGACGGCGACGCCGGCGGCACCGACGACGGCGACGAGGACCTGCCCGACACCGGTTCGTCCGGCACCACCTGGATGATCGTCGGCGGCGTCGCGCTGCTGCTGGCCGGTGGCGCCGCGATCGCTCTGCGGGCGCGTCGCAACGGCACCACGGCCTGATGAAGGCATAAGCACCACCTAGCTCGACACTGTGGCCCCGGCCCGCATTGCGGACCGGGGCCACAGTCGTGTCTCGCCTTTCACATCCGTCACAATGCGCCCCACCGTGATCGACAGTTACCTGATCGTTATGTATCCGGATTGTCCGAATTGCGGAATGATTGGTCGCCACCGAGACCATTACTGAGAGTGACGGCGGTCGCCGCGCCACCATCCGCGGCCGCGGGCGGTCCGATGGCCCTCGCTATGACAGATCGAGCTCGACCGTCACTCGCTGGACGCAGGTGACGCGTCGACCAGGGCGGCCGCATCGGTGATGATCATCAGCGCGCTTCGCAGCTGCGCGTAACCAGCTTCGCCGAGCGTCGCGGCGTGCCGTCGCTCGATTTCGGCGATGATCTCGTCCGCCTGGCGCTGCTCGTCGAGACCGCGTTCGGTCGGCACCACGAGCTTCGCGCGACGGTCGGCCGGGTCCGGGCGGCGCTTCACGTAGCCGAGCTCCTCGAGCTCGTCGACCAGTCGCCCGATGATCTGCTTGTGCCGACCCGAGAGCCGGGCCAGCTCCGTGGCGCGAACGCCACGCGCGTCGAGAAAGCCCAGGACCGCCCCGTGACGCGGGCGCACGTCGCCGTGCCCCCGGTCCGCGAGCCGGCCGAAGACCTCGCCCTGCAACCCGAACAGCAATCGCGCGGCGAGGATGCCGAGGTCAGGGTTCCGGGCGAGCATCTCGATGCGGCCGCCGGCCGGGGTTTTCACCACCCGCTGGATAGTATCACTTCGTGTAAGTCACATTTTGTGATCATCACCAATGTTTACTAATATTGGCCGCAGCCCACCGGCCGCACAGCAGCGAACCAGGACCCCTGACGAAAGGCACCACAATGAGCCGAACTGTCCTGATCACCGGAGCGAACGGCGCGGTGTCGAGCGCGCTTCTCGACGCCCTCGAGGGCTCCGATCTCACCCTGCGAGCC
The DNA here is from genome assembly GCF_004349065.1 of Jiangella asiatica. Taxonomy (GTDB): domain Bacteria; phylum Actinomycetota; class Actinomycetes; order Jiangellales; family Jiangellaceae; genus Jiangella; species Jiangella asiatica. The sequence goes on along the minus strand of NZ_SMKZ01000002.1, from coordinate 124,208 downwards.
CTGGTTCGCGACCCGTCGAAGTCCGCGCAGTTGGAACGGCGCGGCGTCGAGGTCTTCGCCGCCGATCTCGGCGACCCGACCTCGCTTCCTCCGGCCTTCGACGGGGTCGACGACCTGTGGCTCCTGACCGCGATGGACCCACGGTCGCCCGAGCACAGCATGAACGCGGTCTGGGCGGCTCGCCAGGCCGGCGTGGAGCGGGTCGTGCGCCTGTCGGCGATCGGTGCCGCCTACGACGCGCCGACCCGAAACGGACGCTTGCATGCCATGGCCGATCACGAGCTGCAGGCGTCCGGCCGCCACTGGACGATCCTGCGTCCGCACGCCTTCATGCAGAACCTGCTTTGGCAGGCCGGCACCATCGCCGCCGACGGGGTCTTCGCCTTCAACATGGGAGGCGCCCGGCTCGGCATGATCGATGCGCGTGACGTCGCTGAGGTCGCTGCCCACGTCCTGCGCGCGGAACCCGAGCGACACCACGGCAAGATCTACACCCTGTCCGGCCCGCAGATCATGACCTACGTCGAGGCAGCCGAGCAGCTCGGCCAGCTGCTCGGCAGGCCGGTACGGTACGTCGCCGCCAGCGCCGAAGAAGCCCACGCCGGCATGGTCGGATCGGGCATCTCGCACTGGTTGGCAGGGATGCTCGTCGAGTACGGGGAGGCGATGGTCACCGGCTTCGGTGAGTTCACCACACCCGACGTCGAGAACGTCGTCGGCCGCCCGGCGCGGTCGTTCGGCGTCTTCGCCCGCGACCACCTGGCGGCCTTCACCCCCGAGCCCAGGTAGCGACGCTGCGACACCGCGTGAGCAGCTCCTAGGATGGACGCCGTGAGCACCGCGGCCGACGCCACCGGGCTGCTCCGTGATCGCGTTCTGCTCGAGTGGTACGCGTACGAGCCCGGCCCGCCGGTGACCATACCGCGTCACACCCACGACGGCTACCAGCTCAACCTCAACCTGGACCTGCCCGGCGGCATCCGCTACCGCGGCGAGTACCACGTCGTGCCCACCGGCACGCTGACCGTGGTGATGCCGGGTGAGGCGCACACGCCCGTCGACCCGGACCACCGCGAGCGCGACTCCCGGCACCTGGTGCTCTACGTGGAGGCGGACGCCTTGGGCGCGGTCACCGCCGAGATGGCCGGCTCGCCGTCGGGCACCCCGTTCTTCGGTGAGCTCGCGATCGGCGACGCCGACACCGTCAGCCGGTTCGCCGCCACCCACGCCACGGTGTCGGCGGCGGCGTCGGCGCTCGACCGCGACGTCGAGCTGCTCACGCTCCTGGCGGCCCTGGTGCGCCGGCACGCCGGCGTCCCGGCGCGCCCGATCCCGGCCGCGCACCGGGCGGTCCGGTGGGCCCGCGACTATCTGCACGACCACCGCGCCAGCAACGTGTCGCTGAGCGAGCTGGCGCAGGCCAGTGGGCTCAGCCCGTACCACCTCACCCGGCTGTTCACCGCCGCCGTCGGCATGCCGCCGCACTCCTATCAACTGCAGCTGCGGGTCGAGCACGCCAAACGGCTGCTCCTGGCCGGCCGGGCCGTCAGCGACGCCGCACACGAGGCCGGGTTCTTCGACCTCAGCCACTTCACCCGGCACTTCAGGCGCTTCGTTGGGGTGCCGCCGGGGAGCTACGCACGGCGGGCCGCCGGCACGCGCTGAGCGCTTTCCGAGCAAGAACGTACATTCCCCCTGGCACGGCGCCTCCTAGGGTCGAACCGCACCCCCCGATCACCCAGGAAATCCCCTGCCCATGAACACCGACACCACCGGAACGACCGCCCCGCGCGTCTGGCTCGTCACCGGCGCCTCGTCCGGCTTCGGCCGCGCCATCACCGAGGCGGCCCTCGCGGCCGGCGACTCCGTCGCCGGCGCCGTCCGCCGGCCCGGCGCACTGGACGACCTGGCCAAGCGGCACCCGGACCGACTGGCCACCATCGAGCTGGACGTCACCGACACCGCGGCCGCGCCGGGCGCCGTCGCCGCCGCCGTCGACCGGTTCGGCCGCATCGACGTCCTGGTCAACAATGCCGGCCGGGCGCTCATCGGCGCGGCCGAGGAGACCACCGACGCCGAGCTGCGCGAACTGATGGACGTGCACTTCTTCGGCCCGGCCGCGCTGGTGCGTGCCGTGCTTCCGGTGCTGCGTCGACAGCGCTCCGGGGCGATCGTGCAGATCAGCAGCATGGGCGGGCGGCTGGCCTTCGCCGGCGTCTCGGCGTACTCGGCCACCAAGTTCGCGCTGGAGGGGTACTCGGAGGCGCTTGCGGCGGAGCTGGCCCCGTTCGGCATCACCGTCCTGATCGTCGAACCGGGCGCCTTCCGTACCGGCCTGCACGGCGGCGCGATGCGGATGAGCGCCGTCAACCCCGCATACGACGACGTCGTCGGCCCGGTCCGGGCGATGCAGGACGGCTTCGACGGAGCCCAGCCCGGCGATCCCGCCAAAGCGGCCGCCGCCATCCGCGCCGCCCTGGACGCGGAGAACCCGCCGCTGCGGCTCCCGTTGGGCAACGACGCCGCCGATGCCGTCGACGCGAGCCTGAACCGGCTGCGCGCGGAGTTCGACGCCTGGGAGACCGCGTCCCGTGGCACCGACCTCGATCCTGACCGCTAGGACAACAGCTCGGGAGAGATTCCCAACGCCTCGTAGACCATCGCCGCGCGCCGATCCAGGCTGAGCAAGGTGGCGTCGTGCTCGGCTGCGGTGAAGGCGATCAGTGCGTCGTAGCTCTGGCCACCGGAGATCCGGCCGAGCCAGAGCAGGTCATTCCGTCCGGAACCGGCTGGCAAGTTCCGGCGTACATGAAGGGCAACGGGGAGACCTTCCTCCAGGCATCGGCAGAGCAGCGTTTGGAGGGCATCGTCGCGAAACGCCTACGCAGCCGGTACGAACCCGGAAAGCGCACTCGAGACTGGCTAAAGATCAAAAACTCGCAGAGACAGGTCTACAAGCGCGAAGCAGCAAACCCATCCCGGCTGCGAGGTGCTCGCGGACCATCGTTCTCCTACGTCGACCGAATCCACGACAGGATCGGGTTCGCGCTCCACGTGCACGCTGAACGGGCCGACGGCCTGGTCGCGGAGATGCCGGTCACTCGACTCGAGGAGGTCGTGCGAGAGGAGCTCGACCGCCATGGCGGGGCGATCGCGCTCGGCCACCCGTTCGGGTCCACCGGCGCGCGGATCATGACCACGCTGCTCAACGGGCTGGCGTCGACCGACGGCACGATCGGCCTGGAGACCATGTGCGTGGGCGGCGGTCAGGGGATGGCGATCATCCCCGAGCGGATGTGACGTGACACCAGGGGCCCACGCCGACGGCCCGGGTTGACCCGCGAAGTGCCGCCATACACAGGCATGCGAATACGGTCTGCACGCATCGCATCAACGCCCGCGACAAGCAGGGCATAACGTAGTATCAAGCGTGTTGGGGCCGCTCCGAGCGAGGAAACCTTGATGGAAAGAACAACCGACGCCACGATGCATTCGATGATCCGGAACGAATTGCTGGCGCAAATCGAGGTCGGGCGTTTCAGGCCGGGCGACCAGATCCCAACAGAGCCAGAGCTCATCGCACGCTACGACGTCAGCCGCACCACCGTCCGACGGGCCCTGCGTGACCTTCAGACCATGGGCGTCATACGGCGCCACCCGGGCCGAGGCAGCTTCGTCAACGAGCCGCAGCTGGAACAGCGCCTCGAGAAGCTGACCGGCTTCGTCGAGGACATGAACGCGTTGGGCCTGGACGCCAGCGCGAAGGTCGTCACCATCGAGAAGGTTCCGGCGAGCAAAGTCGTGGCCGACAATCTGCGCCTGAATGTCGACGAGTACGCCATCCATATCGAACGGGTCCGGCTCGCGAACGGTCAACCGATCTCGTTCGACGACAGCTATTTTCCGGAGTCGCTGGGTTCTCGAATAGCCCAGGAGAACCTGGAAGTCGATCCATTCTACAGCATCCTGGAAGAAAGGTACGAGCTGGCGCTTTCCGACGCCGACTACGTACTCCAGGCGTCGGTCGCCGACGCACGGGTCGCGGACCTGCTCGCGACCGAGCCGGGCGCGCCGATCCTCCTCATCGAGCGAACGTCCTTCGCGGCGCCGGACTCACGGCCGATCATCTTCGAGTATCTGATGTACCGGGGCGACCGGATGAAGTACCGACTCAAGCTCAATCGGCAATGACCGACAGCACCCCGCCGGGCCACTCACCCTTCCGGGTCGTCGTCGAGTGACCACGTGACGTCGTCGGGGCTCACGAAGGCCAGGCGTGCCTGACGTGACCGGATCAGCCAGGCATCTCCGACACGCGCGTAGTCGTCGTGGTACGTGCCCACCACCGCGGGCCCGGAGAACTCCACCGGCAGCTCGGCCGCCTCCGGCACGCTCGCGCGATAGAGAGTCAGGTAGATCACGCCGGAGGCGCGTCGATCGTCGTGGATCTCGAAGAGCATGTTCGTGCACACGTGACGGGTGAGAAGATCACGGCGACCTTCCCGGATCGCGAATCCTCTCCGCAGCTCCTGCTGGCCGACCATTCGCACGCCTCCAGCATCGAAGCAACCGTCCTCGGTGAACAGCGACGCAAGACGGCTTCCTTGTCCGGAATCGACCCAATGCGTGTACTGCAGGCTCAGCTGCGTCAACGCACGCTCGATCGCGGCATGCCCTGGTGACTGCACAGCATCCTCCGATGCGGGTAGGTATCGATTTCCGTTGCCGACGCGGTTCACCGCAGCAGGTCCACCAGATCCGGTCGCAGGAACGCGACGGGAGACGCCGCGCTCAGACCACCGTCGACCGGCAACACGACACCGGTGATGAAACCGGCCGCGGGCGACGACAGGAACTCGACGGCGGCGGCCACGTCGTCCGGTTCGCCGGTGTGCCCGAGTGCGTATCCTCGTGCCGCATCTGGTAGCTCCGCTCCGCCGATCAGGCCCGGCGCTACGGCGTTGACCCGGATGCCTCGGGCACCGCACTCGAGGGCGAGCACCCGAACGAGCGAGTTCAGGCCGCCCTTGGCGGCGGAATAGGCGGCATAGCCCGGTGATCCGCGATCGGCGACCACCGAGCTGACGGCGGTGATCGACCCGCCTCGTTCGAGGTACCGAAGAGCCTCCCGGCCCGCGAGGAACGCCGTCGTGAGCGTGCTGGACAGGGCCGCGTTCCACTGCTCGTCGGTGGTCTCGGCGGCCCGGGCCCGAGGAGACACGGCCGCGGCGGTCACCACCGTGTCGAGCCTGCCGAGCTCGGCCTTGGCTCGCCGGAACACGGCGGCCACCTCATCGGACACCGTGCAATCGACGGATTCGTGGACCACCATGTCCGTGCCGGCGCTAGCGGCCTCATGGCTGACGCCGAAGACCCGCGTGCCGTTGACCGTCAGCCGCCGAGCTATCGCCCGACCGATCTCCGACGAGGCTCCCACGATCAGAGCCCCGTTCTCTCCCTGCACCACCGGCGCCACATCACCCTTCTCGATCACCCACACCGATCCCCAACCGGACTATCGCGCTGCCTCGATGGCCTCGTCTCGCATCTCGTCCCACAGGAGGTTCGTCAGCTCTCGGAACCGGGATCCGGCACGTGTCTGCGTCCCGCGCGGACGCGGAAGGTCGACGGTGACGATCTCCTTGATCCGTCCCGGACGACGGCCCATCACCACGATGCGATCCGCGAGGAAGACGGCCTCGTCGATCGAGTGCGTGACGAACACCACCGTCTTCCTTCTCGGCGCGGACGGCTCGGCACCCCACACGCGCACGAGTTCGTCCTGCAGCACCAGACGTGTCTGAGCGTCCAATGCCCCGAAGGGCTCGTCCATGAGGAGCACCTCCGGTTCGTTGGCCAACAGACGCGCGAGTGCGCACCGTTGCTTCATCCCGCCGGACAGCTCGTGTGGATACTTGCCCTCCGAGCCCTGGAGACCGACCAGATCGACGAACCCGCGCGCGATCTCATCACGCCGGCGTCGCGGATACTGCCGGCGTCGCACGCCATAGCGCAGGCCGAACGTGATGTTGTCCCAGACCGTCTTCCACGGAAAGAGGGCGTAGTCCTGAAACAGCATCCCCCGCTCCGGAGACGGACCCTCGATCTCCTCGCCCTCCATGGACACGACTCCGGCCGTGGGCCGCTCCAACCCGGCGATGATGTTGAGCAGCGTCGTCTTGCCGCAGCCGCTCGGCCCGACGATGCAGAGGAACTCTCCTTCCTCGATGTCGAGATCCACATCCTGGAAAGCAACGGTCGCCGATCCTTGGCGGGTCGCCGCGAAGGTCATGCCGACGCTGGTCGCTTCGATGATCCCCATCAGGAACTACTCCTCCGTTGTGGCTCCCACTTCCGCCCGAAGGTGCGGAAGAGGGCATCGATACCGAACCCGAGTAGGCCGACGACGATCATGTACACGATCAGTGCGCTCACGTCGGTCTGGTACGCGTAGCTGATGAACATCAGCTGCCCGATCCCGCCGCTGGCGCCGGTCTTGGCGCCGACGGCCAGTTCGGCGGCGATGATCGACCCCCAGGCCAGCCCCATGCCGAGACGCATTCCGGTCATGACCTGCGGCGTGCAGCCAGGAAGGACCACGTGGGTCAGGACGTGTCGGTGCCCCAGGCCCAACGTCCTCGCCGCGTCGACCAGGCGCGTCTCCGTGCTGTGAACGCCCGCGATCGTATTGATGAGGATGGGGAACACCGCGGCGTACGCCACGACCGACGCAGCCGCCACATCGCCCTGCCCGAACCACAGGATGAACAACGGCAGGACGGCGATCGGAGCGATCGACCTGAACGCCTGCACGAGCCCGTCGAGGAAGCGTTCCAGGAGACCCACGTAGCCCATCGTGAGGCCCAGGGGCAATGCGATGACGACGGCGATGGAGAACCCGAGGAGGACTCGTTGCAGGCTCACCACGGTCGCCTGCCACAGATCCCCGGAAGCGGCCAGGTCGTACGCCGACTCCGCCACGTCCACGACGTTGGGAAACGGCAGTGACGTCGGAATACGCCCGGCGAAGAGCTGCCAGGCCACCAGGATCACCACGATCGACGTCGTGCCCCGAACCAGACGCGCGGCCCCCATCTCAGATCCCCCGTAGCGCCGGCGACCACGGCGTCAGCCGTCGCTGTAGGAGCCGCAGCGCTCGATCGGTGACATAGCCGCCGAACCCCGTCACGCAGATGTAGGCGATCATCTCCGCGGTCTGGATGATCCCGGCGAAGTACCAGATCGAGAAGCCGAGTCCGTCCGGCGCGCCGATGAACTCGGCGGCGACCAGCGCCAGCCACGCACCGCCGGCGCCCAAGCGGGCACCTGTCATGACCCCGACGACGGCGGCCGGAAGAACGACGTGGCGGATGATCGCGGACCTCGACAGTCCCAGGACCCGCGCCGCCCGCAAGAGTCCTTGGCTCACCCCTCGGCATGCCGCGGCCGTATTGAGCATGATCGGGAAGATCGCGACGTAGGCGATGATGAACACCGGGAGTGCCTGGCTGACACCGAGAACGATCAGTGCCAGTGGGATCCAAGCGATCCCCGAGATCGGACGGATGATCTCGACGACCGGTTCGATGAAGTCGTTCGCGGCTCGGGACAGCGCCATCAGAACGCCGAGTGGAGCACCGACGACGACCGCGATGATGAAGCCCATCGCCAAGCGGCCCAGGCTCGCCACCGCGTTGTTCAGGAGTTGGCCATCTGCGATGTGCTCGCCGAGAGCGGAGGCCACGCGCGCCGGCGGCGGCAGCAGGGCGGCGTTCGCGATCGAGCCGGCAGCCAGCTGCCACACCAGCAGGAAGGCCACGACGGCCACCCATGGCAGAGCGGACTCGATGACGGTGCGACTCGTGATCGAGGGGCGCGCGGAGCCCCCGGCGGAGCTCGCATTGTTGTCCGCCAGAGTCACCTGCTTGGACATTCTCACTCTCCGGGTCAGCAGGCGTCACTCGGCGGGCGCCGGCCACTCACCGGATTGCCAGCTCGGGAGGCCACGAAGATCCTCGGCATCGTTCGTGAAGTCGTCGGAGGTCGCCGCGCCCCCGGTGGCGTCGAAGGCCGCCTCGCTCGCGGCCGCGGCCCGGGTGAACAGATCGACCGTCTGCTGCCAGTCCAGCGGCTCGTCGATCTGGCCGGCCTCGACCTTGTCCAGGGTGGCCAGATGCAGGCTCAGCGCATCACCCCTGGTCGTCCAGATGAACCCTCGCGAGCGGAGAAGGTCGTCTTCCAGCACCGCCGCGCCCTGCTCGTCGTCGAGTTCGAGGACGTCGCTCAGCCGGGACGCGGCCTCCTCGGCCGCCATGTCGTTCACCTGGGACAACGCACGCTGCTGCGCCACCATCCACGCCGTCGCGACGTCCGGATCGTCCGCGAACATCTCGGCGCCCATGACCCAGAAGCCGCGATGGGCGAGGAACGCCTCCGGGTGGTACGAACTGTCCGTTGCCCCCTCCAGGGTCAGGCCGGCGCCGTCGCCCTCGGACCCGGAGTAGTACGCCTCCGTCGTCCCGTAGGAGTTGACCAGCGCTTCGGTCCCGAGGTCCTCGTGGGCGGTCAGGTAGGCCGTCGAGACGGTGACCGCGGCGTCCACACCCTCGGGCATCGACGCCGCTTGCGTGGGCGTCTGGAGGTTCACCAGCGTGAACGTGTCCTTGGCCGAGCTTTCGCCCAGGTGGTACTTGGCGATGTTGTCGAGGAAGGCCTCCTGGTCCGTGCCGACCGTCAGACCGATCCGCTTTCCGCGGAGGTCGTCCATGTTCCGGAACTCCGATCCCTTCCGGACGACGACGAGGAACCGCAGCTTTCCCGTGCTGACGTGCAGCGGGACGACGTCCTGGCCCTGGGAGACGAGCCCGACTAGCGGCGTCGTCCCCATGTCCCCGATGTCCAGGGTTCCCCCGGTCATTCCCTGGATCACCTGGGCGCCGGTGGGGAAGAACTGGTAGTTGGCGGTGATGTCCAGGCCGAGCTCTTCGCCGGCCGCTTCGAACAGACCCTCCTCCTGCATGAGGCTCGGAATGACCGAGTCGTAGGGGCCGTACAGGAGTCCTCCGACGTTGACGGTGACGCTCCTCCCGCCGGCTCCGTCCGCGGTGCCGGCGTCACCCTCGCCGTCGCCGGCACACGAAGCGAGCAGGACCGAGGATGCGGCTGCGACGGCGGCGAGAGCCAGCGTGCGGCGCTTGAGATATCCCATGTCACTCCAGTCGTTGCTGCCCGCAGGCGACGTGCCGAGCGCGAGGACGGTGCTGCGCACGGGCGCCCCACGAGATAACGATGTATTGTTATGTCGTTTCGACCTTGTGTCAAATGACGGCGACCAGGAATCCGCCGGCACCGACGAGAACGAGGGTCAGGGCAACGGCCCGCACGTAGAGATGCGGGAACTTCCGGAACACCAACGCGCCCGCGACCACACCGGCCAATCCGAACGGCGCCAGCTGGGCCGCCTGGATCATCTGGCCCGACGAGACATCGCCGGACACGCCGAGCAGCGCCAGCGCCGCGACGCTCGCCATCGCCGTATAGAACATGAGGGTCGCCCGGACCCGGTCCACCTCCGCCACCCCGGACACCAGGTATGCCGCGACCGGCGGTCCACCCATGCCCGTGGTACTGGTCAGCGCGCCGGAGAGGAGCCCGGTCCCCGCCGTGACCAGCTTGCGCGGGGTCACCGCGACCGGCGCCTTGCGAAGCAGCAGAACCACGGCGAACACGACCGTCAGCGCACCGATGACGACCCGCAGCACACCCGGGGTCATCAGCGAGAACAGGACGGTGCCGAACAGCAGGCCCGGCACGCTGGCGGCGATCAGCACGGCCGCCACGCGAACCTCCACATGCCGCCGATAGGCCACCGTCATGACCACGTTGACGACGGTGCCCAGGAACAAGGTCACGATCACGGCGTCCTTGGCCGGCGTCAGCAGAGCCAACGCCGGCACGGCCAGCAGGTTGAACCCGAATCCGGTGAAACCGACCAGGAACCCCGACACGAAGATCGCGATCATGGGGAGCAAGACGCACCCTCCCCCTCGGCCCGCGTGGGCGCCGCCGTGTCGTCCAGCCTCTGGCAGGCGGCCCGCAGGTACGGGCCCTGTCCCCACGGGTAGGCGCCCACCAACGGCGTGTGCTCGTATCGCGCCGGGTCGGCGTTGAGCCCCGGGCGATAGGAGACACCGGCCACGTGGCCGTTGGCGTCGACGCGATGCTCCAGGGAGCTCCACGCGGCGTCGGCCATCGTCAGGTAGCGTGCGTCGACGCGTCCGGACCGGACCGCCTGGGTCACCGCCGCAACCACCATCAGACTGGTCGAGGCCTCCGGGTAGCTGGCCGGGTCGTCAAGGATGTTGCGCCACCATCCGCCGGGCTCCTGGGTGGCTCGTAGCCCGTCGAGCATGGCGACGAACCGCTGGGTGAGCTCGTCGGCCCCAGGGGTTTCCGGTGCCACCGCGAGCACCAGATCGGACAAGCCCAGTACCGCCCATCCGTTGCCGCGGCCCCAGGCGATCCGCGCGCCGTCGGCCCCGTCGAACTCGGCGAAGTGGGCGAACAAGCCGCTGCGCTCGGACTGCAGGAGGCGGCAATGCCCCAGGCTCAGGGCGACGGCGTCGTCCACCATCGCCGGCGTCTCGAGCCGCCGGCCCAACCGAGCGAGAAGCTCCGGCATGCCGTAGAGCGAGTCGACGAAGCCGGTCGTGGCGCCGTCCTGGTGGGCCAGCGCGCCGACCCGCGATCCGGCGACACGCACGTTCTCGGCGTATCGGCGCAGGCAGTCCAGCGCGGCGCTGTCGTCGCGGACCAGCCCCCCCTCGACGGCGTCCAACAAGACGCCCGCGGGGCCGAACGGGTTGGGATCGCTGTTCGTTCCGGCCTCGTCGGCCCACCGCTGCGCCTCGGTCACGGCGAACGTCGTGTACGCGGGATTGTCCAGGGCGCGGCTGGCCGCGAGCAGACCGTCGAGGGCGATCGCCTCGCCCCAGTCCCAGCGATAGAACCAGTAGCCCATGGCGGCGTAGCCGACGGCGGCAAGGCGCTCGGCCAGGGGCCGCTCGACACTGGCGTGAACGTTGACGCTGTCCCCGAACCGGAACATGGCATCCTCTCCTGAAGGTGGCGCGCACGGGGCGGCCGGTGGTCAGTACGTCGCGCGGCCGCCGCTGATGTCGAACACCGCGCCGGTCGAGAAGCTGCATTCCGGGGAGCACAGCCAGCGGACGAGCTCGGCGACCTCCGCGGTGGCACCCGCCCGGCCGATGGGGATGCGGCTGAGCATGTACTCCAGGTGCTCGGCGGAGACCTGCTCGTTCATCGCGGTCATGATCACCGCGGGGGTCACACAGTTCACGATCACTCCGTCGCGAGCCACCTCCTTGGCGACGGACTTGGTCAAGGCGATGACGCCGGCCTTGGAGGCGGAGTACGGCGAGGCGTTGGGGTTGCCCTCCTTGCCCGCGATGCTCGCGACGTTGACGATGCGCCCGTAGCCCTGGGCGCGCATGGCCGGAACCACGGCCCGGATCAGGTGGAAGGTGCCGCTCAGATTGACGGCGAGTACCCGATGCCACTCGTCGTCGTCGATGTCCCAGGTCGGCATGGATCGCCCCGCGATGCCGGCGCTGTTGACCAGGATGTCGATGCGTCCACGAGCGGCCAGGATGTCGGCGACGGCGCTGTTGACCGCCGCGGCGTCGGAGACGTCGAGCGTGACGCCCATCGGCGGGTCCGCCGATTCCGAGGTGAGAGCCGCCGTCGCGGCCTCCACGGCGGCGGCGTCCCGATCGGCGATGACCACACGCGCGCCACCGCGGGCCAGGACGGTCGCCGTGGCCAGTCCGATTCCGTTCGCTCCACCGGCGATGAGGGCCACGGGCTCGTCAGGTTGCATTGCTGCTCCTTGTCATGACCGATGGCCTCTCCTCGGGGAGCAGCCGCCACCATGTCGGGTGAATCGGTGGTCGGCAGAGCCTTGCGGTACCGGCCGAGCCACCTTAAGGTCATAACGTTATACCCGGCTGTACGGCTGCACACAATGATGCGACCGGAGTGGGTCAAGCGGGCAGAGACGCCCGAAGGAGGCCTGGCGTGGACAAGACAACGACGACGAGCCCGCGCGCGGCGACCATCGCCCGAGCACGCCGCTCGGGATGGAGCACCCTCGCCGCGCTCGCAATCCTGGCAACCGCCGCGTGTGGTGGTGGCAGCTCCGGCGCCGGTGGCGACGGAGCCTCCGACGAACTGAGGGTCGCACACCCGTTCCCCATCGCCGGCCTCGACCTCGTCGGTCCGCTCAGCGGCGATCGCGCGGTCCTGACGATCAATCAGAACCTCTTCGACTCGCTGACCCGCAAGGACCCGGTAAGCGGAGAGATCGTCCCCTGGCTGGCCGAGTCGTGGGAGACCACCGACGGCACCAGCTGGACGTTCACCCTGCGCGACGACGTGGTCTTCCACGACGGAACGCCGCTCACCGCGACGGACGTCCAGGCGACGATCATGACCCTCATCGAACGCAAGACGCCCCTGGCACCGATCTTCGCCGGGGTGACCAGCGTCGAGGCGCCCGACGACACGACCGTCGTGATCAACGCCGACCGGCCGCTCGGGACGCTGCCGTCCAATGTGTCGCTGCTCGGCATCGCGCCGGCGGACCAGGTCGGCAGCGACGACTTCAACCAGCGCCCGATCGGCTCCGGCGTCTTCGAGTTCGAGTCGTTCGAGGGCGGCGCGGAGCTCGTCCTCGCCGCCAACGAGGACCACTGGAACGGGCCGCCGGCGGCGGAACGGCTGGTGTTCGAGCAGATCCCGGAGGCCAGCAACCGCGTCGTCGCGCTCGAGACGGGCGAGATCGACCTGACGTGGGGCATCCCGGTCGATCAGGTGGCCAGGCTCGAATCGGCCGACGGCGTGACCGTCGAGACGGTTCCCGCGTACGTGAACTACGAGATCCTGGCGAACTGGAACCGGCCGCCGCTGGACAACCTGAAGGTGCGACAGGCGCTGGCCCACGCCATCGACGTCGAGCCCATCGTCGAGAACGTCCTCGGCGGCTTGGGCGCTCCGTCATCCGGACCGCTCCCGACGACGGTCTTCGGTTCCGTGGAGCTCGACCCGTTCGAGCACGATCCGGACCTCGCCCGCCGGCTGCTCGACGAAGCCGGCGTGAGCGACCTCACCATCAAGGTGCTGGTGCGCGACCAGGAGGTCGAGCAGCAGGTGGCGCTGGCCATGATCTCGGACTGGGCCGAGATCGGGGTCACCGTCGAGCCGGACTTCCAGGAGCTGGCCACCTGGACGGAGAACTACGTGAACCAGAACTTCGACCTGTCCCTCACCGGCCGCCCGACGCTCACCGGGGACGCCGACTACACGCTCGGGCGCCTCTACCTGTCCGAGTCGGATCGGGTGCCGTGCGCCAATGCCGAGCTCGACGAGCCCATCGTCCGGGGCGGGTCCGAGACCGATCCGGAGGCACGGCAGGCGGCGTACGACGAAGCACTCAGCTACCTCTGGGACAACGTCTGCGGCATCTACCCGATCGACGGGCTCGAAGCGTTCGCGTGGAACGACGCGCTGGCCGGGTTCGAGCCGCCGCCGAGCACGATCCCGTTCTTCGCCGACGTCCGGATCGAGGAGTGAGTCCGCCCGACGCCGGAAGGCAGGCGACGTTGCTCGACGTCCGCGATCTCCGGGTGACGTTCCGCCCGGCAGGTGGTCCGGTGCCCGCGGTCGACGGCGTGTCCATGACCGTCAACCGGGGTGAGCGGGTCGCGGTGCTGGGCGAGTCCGGCTCGGGCAAGAGCGCGACCGCGCTGGCCCTCATGGGGCTCCTTCCGGGCTCGGCGGACGTGTCCGGTTCCATCCTGCTCGACGGTGAGGAACTGGTCGGCCGCGGCGAGGCGGGAATGCGCTCGGTGCGGGGTGAGCGGCTCGCGCTGGTGTTCCAGGATCCGTTGTCGGCCCTCAATCCGGTCTACACGGTGGGACGGCAGATCTCGGAGATGTTCAGCCGGCGACGCGGGTTGCCCGAGCGGGAGGCCCGCCGCCGCGCGGTGGAACTGATGGAACGGGTGCGGATACCGCATGCCGCGGCTCGGATCGATGACTATCCGCACCAGTTCTCCGGTGGCATGCGGCAACGGGTCGTGATCGCCATGGCGTTGGCGCTGTCGCCGTCACTGCTGATCGCCGACGAGCCCACGACCGCGCTCGACGTCACCGTCCAGGCGCAGATCCTCGCGTTGCTGCGCCAGCTCAGCGATGAGGAGGACATGGCGCTCATCCTCATCAGCCACGACCTCGGGGTGGTGGCCAGCGTCGCCCAGCGGGTCTACGTGATGTACGGCGGTCAGATCGTCGAGCACGGCGCCACCCAACCCGTCTACGACCGCAACGCTCACCCGTACACCGCCGGCCTCATGGCCAGCCTGCCGGACCAGTATTCGCGCCGCGAACGGCTGGTGGCGGTTCCGGGGTCGCCGCCGGATCCCCGCGCCCTGCCCGCCGGCTGCCGGTTCCACCCGCGGTGCGGCTGGGCCGAGTCGCTGTGCGAGACGACGCCGCCGGAGCTGCTCCCGGTCGACGACGGACACCGGCGGTCCCGATGTCACTTCTCCGACCGCGTGCTGCAGGCGGGGAGTCCCCGGTGAGCGCCGCCATGCTCCAGGTCCGTTCCGCGCGCAAGACGTTCGAAAGCCGCGGGATCGTCGGACTCGGCCGCGGCGAGAGTATCCAAGCCGTCCGCGACGTCAGCTTCGACCTTGCCGAGGGCGAGACCATGGCGCTCGTCGGCGAATCCGGGTGCGGGAAGACGACACTCGCCCGGATGGTGGTCGGTCTGGAGACCCCGACCTCGGGTTCGATCACGTTCGAGGGCCGTGACCTGAGCACGCTCCGGCCCGCGCAGGTCCGCCAGGTACGGCGACGCATCCAGATGGTGTTCCAGGATCCCTACGCGTCGCTGAATCCGTACCACACGGTCGAGCGCATCGTGTCCGAGCCCTGGCGAGCCTTTCCCGACGCCGTCGCCAAGGCCGACCGGCCCGCCCGCATCCGGGAGATCCTCAGGCTGGTCGGCCTCGATGACCGGTTCGCTGAACGCTTTCCCCACCAGCTGTCCGGAGGCCAGCGCCAGCGGGTGGGCATCGCCAGGGCGCTGGCGGTGGAGCCGCGGCTGATCGTCTGCGACGAGCCGGTGGCGTCGCTGGACGTCTCCGTGCAAGCGCAGATCGTCAACCTTCTCCGGGACCTGCAGGATCGCTTGGGCGTGGCCTACCTGTTCATCACCCACGACCTGCGCCTCGTGTCCCACATCGCCGACCGGGTCGGGGTCATGTACCTCGGCAAGCTGGTCGAGTCCGGCGCCACCGAGGACATCTACGACCGGGCCACGCATCCGTACACCCAGGCCCTGCTCGGCAACGTGCCGCTGACCCATCCGTGGCGCGAGGACAGGCCCCAGTTCGTGCTCGGTGGCGAGGTCCCCTCCCCCGCCGACCCGCCGTCCGGCTGCGGCTTCCGCACCCGGTGCTGGCGGGCCGACCAGCGCTGCGCCGACGAGGAGCCGGCCCTCGTCGATCGCCTCGGTCACCCCAGCGCCTGCCACTACGCCTCGTTCGACCTGGAGCACGGGGCGACGACAACCCTCCCGAAGGAGCGCACGTGAGGATCACCTCGATATCGGCGTACACGGTCAAGGCCGATGTCCGCTACGAGCTGGCCGGTGGCACCCGGCACGAGAACCAGCTGCCCGGCAGCGACTATCTCCGGTTCGCGCCGTATCCCCAGCTGTACTCACAGCGATCCGAGGCCATGGTCGTGCGAGTCGAGACCGACGAGGGCATCGTGGGATGGGGCGAGTCGCAGGCGCCCGTCGGCCCCGAGGTGGCGCAGGCGATCGTCGAGCGAGTGATCGGCCCCGCCGTGCTCGGGCACGACCCGCTGGCCACCAACGTCCGGTTCATGGACATGTACGGAACGATGCGCGTGCGCGGCCAGATCACCGGATACCAGATGGACGCCATCGCCGGTGTCGACACCGCCCTGTGGGACATCCGGGGCAAGGCGGCGGGACTCTCCGTGAGCGAGCTGCTCGGTGGCCGGTTCCGCGACGTCCTGCCGTGCTACGTCACGGGGCTGCGCGGACACTCCTTGGACGAGCGGCTCGAGGAGGCCGTCGGGTGGGTCGAGCAGGGCATCGGCATCAAGCCCTGCCTCGGCTTCGGCTACGACGACGACAGCCGCGAGATCACCGCGATCCGCGACGCCATCGGCGACCGGGGACCGCTGTTCGTCGACGGCGTCTGGAAGTACAGCTATCCGGAGGCCGTCCGTATCGGCCGTGTGTACGAGCGCAACGGCGTGGAGTTCTTCGAGTCGCCGCTGTTGCCCGAGGACGTCAGCGGCCACGCCCGGCTGGCCCGCGAGCTCGACGTAGCGATCGCCGTCGGTGAGCCGCTGCGGACCCGGTTCCAGTTCCAGCCGTGGTTCCAGGCCGAAGCCCTCGATCTGGCGCAGCCCGACCTCATGCGCAACGGCGTGTCCGAGCTGGTCAAGATCGCGACTGTCGCCGAGTCGTTCAACATCGACGTCGCACCGCACACGGGATGCCTGACGGTCATCGGCATGGCCGGAACCTGGCAGGCGGCCGCGGCCATCCCGAACCTGTTCGTGCAGGAATACCAGCCGGTGATGTTGGAGACGTTCAACCGCTGGCTCGACGAGCCGTTGTGGGTCGAGGACGGGCGCCTCGTCGTGCCGACGGGGCCAGGTCTCGGTATCGACATCGACATGGATCGCTTCGAGCGCGACGTCGACAGCGTCGTCACCATCCGGGAGGACAGATGAGCACGGCGGCCGACAACGGCGGGTGGAAGGGCATCTTCGCGATACCGGTCACCCCGTTCCGACCCGACCTGGAGATCGACCTCGACAGCCTCGACCGGCAGGTGGAGTTCTGCCTGGACGGTGGCAGCCGTGGCCTCGTGTACCCCGGTGTCGTCAGCGAGTTCTTCAGCCTGTCCGAGGACGAGCGCCGCAGCGCCGCCGAGCGGGTGATCGCGACCGTGGCCGGCCGCGTACCGGTCATCGTCGGGGTGTCCGCCACCAGCGCTCCGGTGGCGGCCGGGCTGGCCCGTCACGCGGCCGGCGCGGGCGCCGACGCCGTCATGGCGACGCTGCCGTACGTCCAGCACTTCTTCACGCCGGACCTGGACTACGTCAACGCCTACTTCCGCGCCGTGTCCGATGCCTGCGGCCTCCCGGTCGTGCTGCAGAACGCGCGGATCGGGCACGCCATCGGCATCGACAGCGTGCGCCGGGTGATCGACGCGAACCCGGCCATCCGCTATCTGAAGGAGGAGACGTCGCCGAGCACGCATCAGCTGTCGGCGGCGGTGGCCGCCGTCGGCGACCGGGTCGACGGCATCTTCGCGGGGCTGGGCGGCGTCCACCTGATGAGCGAGCTGGATCGTGGCGCGGCCGGGTCCATGCCCGCTCCCTCGTTCGTCGACGTCCTGTCCCGGGTCTATGACCTCTACGTCGACGGCGACCGCGCGGAGGCTCGGCGCCGGCTCATGGCACTGGGCGGCCTGTTCACCCACGAGCTGCTCTACAACGTCGCCGTGATCAAGGAGATCCTGCGCCGCCGGGGCGTGATCGCCACCACGGTGTGCCGCACCCCGGTCCCGTCGCTGGATGCGGTGGACCTGCGCGAGCTGGACGAGATGCTTGAGGTGGCCGACCTGGACGGCCTGGCCAAGTGAGCGGAGGCCTGCCGTGCAGTACGTGATTCGCCGCCTGGGCCACGCCGTCGTGGTCATCTTCGGCGCGGTCTCGCTCATGTTCGTCATCCTGCGGCTGGTGCCCGGCGACCCCGCGATCGTCTATGCCGGCCCGTCGGCGACACCTGAACAGATCGACGTCGTGCGCGGCGAGCTTGGCCTCGATCAGCCGCTGTACGTGCAGTACGTCAGCTTCCTCGGCGATCTCGTGCGCGGTGATCTCGGCGAATCGCTGCGGCTCGGAGGGTCGGCGGTGTCCGCGGTGGCCGACCGGCTACCCGCCACCGGCTTGCTCGCGCTGTCCGCCATGGGTCTGGCGGTACTGCTCAGCTTCCCGCTGGGCATCGCCGCCGCCCGCCGGGCGCGAACCGCGGTGGACTACTCGATATCGACGTTCTCCCTGCTCGGCCAGTCGCTGCCGAACTTCTGGCTGGGCCTCGTCGCCATCCTCGTCTTCTCGCGGGCGCTGGGGCTGACGCCGAGTTCGGGCTGGGGTACCTGGCAGCATCTGATCCTGCCGGCGATCGTGCTGTCGCTCCCCCTTCTCGGCGTGCTCGTGCGCCTGGTCCGGGCCGGGCTCATCGAGGTCATGGGCGAGCCCTATATCCTCACCGCCAGGTCCAAGGGCTTGACCGGGCGAGTGATCCTCTACCGGCATGCCATGAAGAACATGCTCATCCCGGTGATCACCGTGGCCGGGCTCCAACTCGGGCAGCTGCTCAGCGGCACGGTCATCGTCGAAGTCGTGTTCGCCTGGCCGGGCGTCGGCCGGTTGCTGATCGACGCCATCTCCAACCGCGACTTCGCCGTCGTGCAGGCCGTCGTCATGCTCGCCGCGTTCACGTTCGTCATGTTGAACCTCATCGTCGACCTGCTGTACGGCTACCTCGATCCCCGCGTGCGGCTGGAGGCGAAATGATCGACACCACGATCGATACGGCTACCGTCCCCAGCCGGCCGCGACGAGGAGGCCGCGTGGCTCATCTGCGCCTCTATCTGTCCGCCGGCATCATCGCCATGTTCGTTCTCGTTGCGGTGCTCGGCCCGGTCTTCTACGAGTTCGATCCGGTCACGACGGACGTGGCGGCCCGGCTGCTGCCACCGCTGTCGTCCGTCGACGGGACGTCGTATCCGCTCGGCACCGACCCCTTGGGTCGGGACCTGCTCGGCCAGATCATCTACGGGGCCCGGATCTCGCTCGGCGTCGCTGCCGGCACCGTGCTCGGCGGTCTGGTGGTCGGCGCCGTGATCGGGATCATCAGCGGATACTTCGGCGGCCGGCTGGACTCGTTCATCATGCGGCTGGCCGACATTCAGCTGGCCGTGCCGCCGATCCTGCTCGCCATCCTCATGGTCGCGGTGCTAGGTCCCGGGATCCAGACGCTGATCGTGGCGCTGGCGATCACCCGGTGGGTCTTCTTCGCCCGGGTCTCGCGCAGTTCCGTCCTGGTCGCCCGGGAGCGCCCATTCGTCGAGGCCGCCCGTGTGTCGGGGCTGTCGCATCGCCAGATCATGATGTCGCACATCGCCCGTTTCACGGTCAGCCCGCTGCTGGTCGTGGCGACGATGCAGATCGGGCTGGTCATCCTGGCCGAGGCGGCGCTGAGCTTCCTCGGCCTGGGCGCGTCGGCGCAGGAGCCGTCGTGGGGCCTGATCATCGCGAACGGCCGAGGCGTGCTGCTCGAGGCATGGTGGATCTCGACCCTGCCCGGCGTGGCCCTGAGCCTGCTCGTCGTCAGCGTCGCCGTCTTCGGAGACGAGCTTCGCGACCGTCTGCAGCCCGATCTACGCCTCGACGACTGACAGTGAGGATGTGGGTGAGCTCCGCAGCGGTCGTCCTGACTCAGCGACTGACTGACTGAGGTCTTCAACCGGATCTGTCAGTCGATCCGCTGCGGGGCTCGTTTGCACTCACCAGACGAGGGCCTAGCCATGGCGCCTCACCGCCGCCCGGCCGGCGGTGCCACAGCAGGTTCGCGTCGTTCCTCCAGCCAGGTCTGGATATCGGAAACGGCGAACTTCAGATGACGGCCGATGCGCAGGGCCCGTGGGCCCTTGCCGTCGACCCGCCAATCGTAGATGGTCGCCACCGGCGCCCCGAGATAGTCGGCCGACTCGGTGACGGTCAGCAGCGGTTCCAGGCCACTAGGTGCCGCCGGTTGCTCGCTCAGATCGGTCAGGTGCGCAGGCCGCTCCCAACCGATCCAAGGCGGACCGAGACGGTCCAGGCTCGACGAGCGGGAAGCCGCCCGAAGGCGGCTGTGCGAGGGATAAGTGGTGAGTAAGTGGTGACCTGATCAAGTCTCAACACCATTCTGCTGTTCCAGATCATCACCGCCCGCGGGGAACGAGCATCCATCGCCTGCGCCTCCAACGCCGCGTTCTCCGAATGGGGCGCCACCTTCACCGACCTCCGTTTGGCCGCCGCCGTCGACAGGTTGACGTTCAACGCGCACATCACCCGGACCGGGACCAAGTCCTACCGACTCGGCACCAGCCGCGCCGCCAAGGCCTGGCCGTACGACATCGACTGACCGTCTACAAACCCGCCGCCCACCGCGTCCCCAACCCGGGACGCCGCGAGCCAACAGAAACCGTCGACAGGTGGGGCCGCTTCAAAGCATCACAGTGGGGCCAAAATGGGGTTGTCATTCTCACCGGGATCTCCGAGGGCCTCAATGGTCGGTCCACGACCGGGCCTACCTTGTCCGGGGTATCCGTTCATCTTCGTACCCGTGCTCGAACATGTCCGCGAACGCCGACGCGTTGTGGTTACGAAGGGGGTCGATCAGGTTTGTCACCAACGCGTCGAGTCGTTGTGCCTCGGCTTCCGCGGCAGCGAGACATTCGTGCATGGTGATGGCACGGTGTCCAACTACAAGAACCCCTACCTGCAGGGCGGCACCGCGCACTAGGTCGTCACCATGGTGGCGGCTCTCAGGCCACAGTCCCTTCCCTGCCCGACCGTCCGGGACCGTATCCTCTCAACTAGATCGTCCGCACGTTGAGCCGAGCCGGCAGCACCGAGATCGTCCTGCGAGGCATCGCCAATCTGATCAACCCACACGTGCGCGGGCCGACGCGATCACGGCCGTATCCAGGCCGAAACGTCCCGCCGCGGGGTATGACTGCGGCTATGGCAACCACGGGGGGCCCCATGCCGGGCGCCGTCGCGCCGATGGCCGCCACGCTTTCAGCGAGCCTGCCGCCCGATGACGACGCCTGGGGCTACGAGATCAAGTGGGACGGCGTCCGCACCATCGCTCGCATTCGGGATGGCAGGGTCCGACTCACCAGCCGCAGCATGCGCGACGTCACCGACAGCTACCCAGAAGTTGATCGGCCATCTGCCGCACTGGCTGGCCGACGCCTGGTCCTCGACGGCGAGAGCGTCGCCCCGGACAGGCACGGCCGACCCAGCTTCCAACACCTGCAACCGCGGATGAATGTGAAGGCCCCGACACCGCGGCAGATCCGCGAGACGCCGGTCTACTACATGATTTTCGATCTGTTGTACCTCGACGGCCGGTCACTGCTCCGGGTTCCCTACGAGGACCGGCGGGCCGGCGGCCGCGGTGGCCAGAAGGCGTTGGTATCCGCGCTCGGACAGGCCGAGGTACGGCTCGGCGAATCGCCCGGCCAGGAAGGCCTGGACGATATCGGGCTGGGCACGGTGCGGCGGCGGCAAGCGCGTCAGGACGGAGTACGCCTCCAGCGCCGCGTGCGCCACCAGCCTCGGCCGTCGAGCCAAGGCCTTCAGACTGACCGCATGATGCTCGTGCCAACTGGCGAACCCTGCGATCACGACGCTGGAGTCGACGGCGATCATCGCCGCGTCTTCTCCAGCACGTCACGGACCAGTGCGTCGGTCAGCTCGGGTATCTCGATGTCAGCGACCGCGACCGGACGGTCGCCGTCGTCGACCAGCCGCATGGGCGTGGGCGACGGCACCAGTTCCAATCGTCCGTCGCGCTCCTCCACGTCCAAGGACTGGCCCGAGGTCAGGCCGAGTGCGTCGCGCAGCGCCTTCGGGATGACGACGCGCCCGGCAGCGTCGATGGCAGTTCTCATGCCAGAATTCGACCACTCGTCGACCCACGCGAGCCGATCACTGACGCGGAGCGGCCTGTGAAAGCAGCTCGACCAGGTGTACGGCCTTGACCTTGGACCGCAGCAGGCCCTGCTTGAGCTGGAGGAGGCAGCCGGGGTTGACCGCGACCACGTAGTCGACGTCCAGTGCCTCGATCTCGGCGAGCTTCGGCGCGAGGACCCGCTTGCTGTCGCGCGGGCGCAGCACCGAGTAGGAGCCGGCGGCGCCGCAGCAGGAGCCGGCGGAAGGCAGCTCCACGTAGTCGGCGATCTGCTCCAGCAGCTGGCGTGGCTGCGCGAAAACACCCAGCCCGTTGCGCAGATGACAGGAGTCCTGCAAGGTCACCCGGATCGGGCGCGGGTGGCCGTGGGAACCGTGGGTCATGAGCTTCGTACCAGGCGACCAGCCCGACCGGGCCAGGTATTCGCTGATCTCGACGACGCGGTCGCGGCCCAGCGCGTCGGCCAGGTGCGCCGCGCAGCCGCCGGAGGTGGTGACGATGGTGCCGGGCAGGTCGCGTCCCAGCCGCTCGGCCATCGCGCGACCGCCGGCGGAGTCGCCGTTGTGGGCGTGCAGGGCACCGCAGCAGCCCTGCGCGGCCGGCGCGTCGGCGCCGTCGACAAGTGCCACCGCGGCCCGGCTGACCTTGGGGAACAGCACCCGCTCGGCACAGCCGAGCATGACGTGCGGGGTGTCGGGGTCGACCGAGCGGGCGCGGGTTCGGGCGAAGCGTCGCACCAGCCCGGCCAGCCGCAGCGGCAGCCGCCGGGCCACCGCCCAGCGCAGCCACCGCGCCGGCGCCGGGCCGTGCCCGACCCGCCACTGGTGGTCGCGCCACTGCTCGAGCATCGGCCCGTACTCGACGCCGGCCGGGCACACCGTCTCGCAGGCGCGGCAGCCCAGGCAGAACGACGCCTCGTGCTGCAGCGTCGGGTCGTCGGGCTCCAGGCGGCCGGCCTCCAGCGCCCGCATCAGCGTGATCCGCCCGCGCGGCGAGGACTGCTCGTCCTTCTCCAGCGCATAGGTGGGACAGACCGGCAGGCAAAAGCCGCACGAGATGCAACGGTCGAGCAGCCCGGCGTCGAAGATGCCGCGGCCGTGGACCCCGTGGTCGCCCTCGTCCACCGCGCCCGACCGGCGCGGCACGATCGGCAGCTCTCGCGACGGCCCACTCATGAGCCGGTCTTCCCCGGGTTGAGGATGCCGGCCGGGTCGAACGCCGCCTTGATCCGCGACAACAGCGCCAACTGGTCCGCGCCGAGCCGGTCGGCCAGCCAGGGCAGCTTCGCCGCGCCGACACCGTGCTCGCCGGTGATGGTGCCGCCGAGGTCCAGCGCCGCTGCGAAGATGTCGCCGATGACCGCCTTGGTCCGGTCGATCGCGCCGCCGTCGGACGGGTCGACGACGGCGGTTGGGTGCAGGTTGCCGTCGCCGGCGTGCCCGAACGTCGCCACCGTGATGCCGTGCCGGGCGGCGATGTCGTCGATGCGCCCGACCATCTCCGCGATCCGCGGCCGGGGCACGCCGACGTCCTCCAGCACCGTCACCGGCGCCAGCCGGGCCAGCGCCGGCAGCGAGCAGCGGCGGGCCTCCAGGAGCGCCTCGGACGCCGCCACGTCCTGAGCCAGCGTGACCCCGGTGGCGCCCTCCTTGGCGCACGACTGCGCCATCCGTTCCAGGTTGCGGCCGACGGTGTCAGGGTCGCCGTCGTCGCCGAAGAGCAGCAGCGCGCCGGCCGACCGGTCAAGGCCGAGCGCGGCGAAGTCCTCGACGGCGTTGACGCACTTGTTGTCCAGGAACTCCAGCGTGGCCGGGACGACGCCGTCGGCGATCACCCGGGCCACCGCGCGGCCGGCGTCGGCCAGCGACGGGAAGTACGCCACGCCGGTGCGCGAGTCCGCCGGCGCCGGCACCAGCGCGACCGTGACCTCGGTGACCACCGCCAGCGTTCCCTCCGAGCCGGTGAGCAGCCGGGTGAGGTCGTAGCCGGCGACGTCCTTCCAGAGCCGGCCTCCGGTGCGGATGACCTCACCGGTCGGCAGCACCGCCTCCAGACCCAGCACGTAGTTGCGGGTGACGCCGTACTTCAAACCGCGCAGCCCGCCGGCACAGGTGGCGACGTTGCCGCCGACCGTCGAGACCGTCTTGCTGCCCGGGTCCGGCAGGTAGAGCAGGCCGTGCGCCGCGGCGGCCGCCGCGAGCTCCGTCGTCGTGACGCCGGTCTGCACGACCGCGAGCAGCTCGTCGGCGTCGACCTCGAGGATGCGGTCCAGCCGGGTCAGCACGAGGACGATGCCGCCGTCCTGGGCGAGCGTGCCGGCGGCCAGGTTCGACCCTGCACCGCGCGGCACCACCGGAATGCGCCGCTGCGTGGACAGCCGCAGCACCTCGGCCACCTCCGCCGTCGACCCCGGCAGCACGACGACGTCCGGCCGGGCCGCGAACAGCGGTGTCGCGTCACGCGAGAACGCCGCGACGGCGCCGTCGTCGGTCTTCACGTGCTCCGCCCCGACGATCGAGCGGAGCCGCTCGACCACGCCGTCGTCGACGGCACCCCACCCAACGCTGTGGTCCGACCTCATGATGGACACCTTGCCACCCGCCAGCCCGATCGGGAAATGCCGCTGTCAAGATGTGCAGGTGCGCCGGCTGTTGTTGGACCTTACCCCGCTCAGGGTCAGCGTCCCGTACCGGCGGTTGTGGATCGGCATCTCGCTCTCCGGCATCGGCACCCACCTCACCACCGTCGCCGTCGGGTTGCAGGTGTACGACCTCACGGACTCCACCTTCAGCGTCGGACTGGTCGGGCTGTTCGCTCTGGGGCCGCTGGTTGTGCTCGGGCTCTACGGCGGGTCGATCGTCGACGCGCACGACCGCCGCCGCATCGTCATCCTCACCTCCAGCGGCCTGCTGCTGGTCGCCACCGCGTTCGCCGTGCAGGCCTGGCTCGACGTCGGTCAGGTGTGGCTGCTGTACCTGCTGGTCGCGGCGCAGAACGGGCTCTTCGCGATCAACTCTCCCGCCCGGGCGGCGATCATCCCACGGCTGCTACCCATGCGGCTGCTCCCGGCGGCGAACGCGCTGGCGAGCATGTCGACGAGCCTGGGCCTGACCGTCGGGCCGCTGCTGGCCGGCGTGCTCATCGACCAGGTCGGCTACGGGTGGACCTACAGCATCGAGGCGGTGCTGCTGACGGTGGCGCTGACGACGGTGATGGCGCTGCCGCCGCTGCCGCCGGAGGGCCGGTTCCGGCGCGCCGGGCTGACGTCGGTGATGGAAGGCCTGTCCTATCTGCGTACCCGGCCGAACGTGCGGATGACCTTCCTCGTCGACCTCGCGGCGATGGTCCTGGCGATGCCACGGGTGCTGTTCCCGGCCGTCGCGGCGACGCTGCTCGGCGGCGGGTCGACGACGGTCGGCATCCTGGTGTCCGGGGTGGCCGCCGGGTCGTTCCTGGCCGGGCTCCTCTCCGGGCCGCTGGGACACGTGCGCCGGCAGGGGCTCGCGGTCGTGGTCGCGGTGGTCGGCTGGGGCCTGGCCGTTGCGGCGTTCGGGGTGGTGCTGCTGCTGACGCCGGAGGGCCACGGCGGCACCGGCGACGGCGGCGACGCGCACTGGGCGCTGTGGCCGGCGGTGGTGTGCATGGCGCTGGCCGGGGCCGCGGACACCGTCAGCGCCGTCTTCCGTCAGACGATCCTGCAGGCGGCCACTCCGGACGAGCTGCGCGGGCGGTTGCAGGGCGTGTTCATCGTGGTGGTCGCGGGCGGTCCGCGCCTGGGCGATCTGGCGCTCGGTTCGATGGCCGAGGTCAGCGGCGAGGCGCTGGCCGCCGTCGCCGGCGGGCTGCTGTGCGTGGCGGTCGTGGTGACGCTCGCACTCGCCCAGCGGCGGTTCCTCCGCTATGACGCGTTGCACCCGGCCCCGTAGCCGGCCGCTACGCTGCCTGCTGCCGATCCGGCGGCCGAATGGCAGGAGGCCCAGCGTGTCCGACATCCGCGTCTCGACGTCCCGTGGCTGGGAGATCGTCCATCTCGGCTCCGACGAGCTCGACGTCGACGTCGTACCTGGCAAGGGCGGCGACGTGACTTCCGTGCGGTGGCGGCCGCTCGGCGTCGACGTCATGTGGCACACCCGCTGGGGCCTACGGGTCCGCGGCGAGAGCGTCACCGCCGGTTCCAGCGAGACGTTGCTCATGCACGCCTACCCCGGCGGCTGGCAGACGGTGTTCCCGAATGGCGGAGACGCCGCGGTCGAGCACGGCGTCGAGTGGGGCATGCACGGGGAGGCGTGGCTGGCCGCCTACGACTGGCGCGCCGATGGTCCTGGTGCCGTCGAGCTCAGCACCCAACTGGTCCGCAGCCCGTTCTCCGTCGTCAAGCGGATCACCGTGACCGGCCCCACGGTCACCGTCGCCGAGACCGCGACGAACGAGGCGGCCGAGCCGATCGAGGTCATGTGGAGCCAGCACCCGGCGTTCGGCGCGCCGCTGATCGGGCCGGGCGCCCGGGTCGAGACGTCCGCGCGCACCGTGCACCGTGACCCGTCGGCGCACGCCGCCTGGCCGGCGCTGCCCGGTGCCGGGCCGGACGACGGCGCCGACCTCAGCCGGCTGCCCGAGCCGCGCTCCGGTGTCAGCCGGCTGGCCTACCTGGGCGACTTCGCCGAGGGACGGGCCGGCATCGTCAACGACGAACTCGGCCTGCGCGCCGACCTGACCTGGGACGCCAGCCTGATGCCGTACGCCTGGTACTGGCTGGAGGCCGGTGGACGGACCGGGTTCCCGTTCTACTCCGATGCCTACGTGCTGGCGCTGGAGCCGGCCACCAGCTGGCCCGGACGCGGCATCGCCACGGTGCGCCGCACGACAGGCACGCAGATCACCATCGACCCGGGGCAGAGCCGGACGTCCTCGGTGTCCCTGACCCTGGCCGTCCCGTGATCGTTGATGATCACGGGAGCAGGCCGGAGATCGCGCATACTGGCTGGCATGTCCTCCCCTGACTCGCCGTCCGCCGCAACCCGTGTCGTCACCGCCGGCCGGCCGGTCCGCACCCCGGACGCCCCGCTCAACGAGCCGGTCACCTTCGCCTCGACGTTCCACGCCGGCGGCGAGATCGGCTACGGCCGCTACGGCAACCCGTCGTGGACGGCCCTCGAGTCCGTGCTCGGCGACCTCGAGGGCGGCCGGGCGCTCGCCTTCGCCTCCGGGCTGGCGGCGTCGAGCGCCGTGCTGTCGCTGTTGCCGGAGGGCGCCGTCGTCGCCACACCCGACTGCGCCTACCTCGGCGTGCTGGACCAGCTGCGCGAGCGCGGCGCCCAAGGCCGGGCGACGTTGCGGCAGGTGCGGATGGACGACGCGGCCGCCGTGGCCGCCGCGGCCGAGGGCGCGACCATGGTCTGGCTGGAGTCGCCGACCAACCCCAACCTCGACGTCGCCGACATCGCCGCAGCGGCCGCAGCGGCCCGCGCGGCCGGCGCCGTCACCGTCGTCGACAACACGTTCGCCACGCCGCTGCTGCAGCGGCCGCTGGAGCTCGGTGCCGACATCGTCGTGCACAGCGTCACCAAGCTGCTGTCCGGCCACTCCGACCTGGTGCTCGGGGCGGTCGTGAGCGGGTCCGACGACTTCTACGCGCGGCTGGACGCCCACCGGCGGCTGCACGGCTCCATCCCCGGCCCGATGGAGGCGTATTTGGCGCTGCGTGGGCTGCGGACGCTGTCCGTACGACTGGAGCGGGCGCAGACGACCGCGGCGCTGCTGGCGTCACGGCTGGAGCAGCATCCCGCGGTGACCAAGGTCCGCTACCCCGGGTTCGGCACCATGTGCTCGATCGAGGTAACCGGTGGCGCCGCGACCGCGGACAAGGTCGTCGAGTCGGTACAGCTGTGGGTTCACTCGACCAGCCTCGGTGGCGTGGAGTCGTCGCTGGAGCGCCGGCGCCGATGGCCCACCGAGAGCCCCACCGTCGACGAGTCCCTGCTGCGGCTGTCCGTCGGGATCGAGGACCCCGAGGACCTCTGGGCCGACCTCGCCCAAGCCCGAGCATCACCAGGATTACCTGTGCCTCACGAGGCTCACAGGCATGGTGTGACACGAGATTTCGTGCTGAACGTGATCATTTCGAGGCGGGGGCGGGATGGGAGGCCCACCAGAGGTCTTGGTAGGGGCCCGCGACGGCGACCAGGTCGGCGTGGGTGCCGCGCTGGACGACACGGCCCGCGTGGAGCACGACCACCTCGTCGACGCCGTCCAGGCCGAACAGCCGGTGCGTCACCAGCACCGTCGAGCGCCCGCGGGTGGTGGCCAGCAGATCGGCCACCAGCTCGTCGGCGGTCTGCGGGTCCAGGCCCTCGGTGGGCTCGTCCAACAGGACCACAGGCGGGTCGGCCAGCAGCGCCCGGGCCAGTGCGAGGCGCTGCCGCTGCCCGCCGGAGACCTGCCCGCCGCCTTCGCCGACCTCGGTGTCCAGCCCGGCCGGCAGCGACGACACCCAGTCGCGCAGCCGGGCCAGCTCCAGTGCGCCGAGCAGGTCGTCGTCGGAGGCGTCCGGCCTGGCCAGGCGCAAATTCTCGCGGATCGTGGTGTGGAACAGGTGAGCGTCCTGGGTCACCCCGGTGATCACGGCCCGCACGTCGTCACCGTCGTAGTCGCGCACGTCGTGCCCGTTCAGCAGGACCGTGCCGGCAGACGGTTCTATGAAGCGCATCAGGCAGGCGAGCAGGGTGCTCTTGCCCGAACCGCTGGTCCCGACGACGGCGACCCGTCGGCCGGGTGTGAGGCGCAGGTCGACACCGTCGACAGCGTCGCGTGACGCTTCCGGGTACCGCACCGACACCGAGCGCAGCTCGACGGTGACGTCACGGCCCGGCGCCGGCAGCGGCGACGCCGGCTCGGCCACCGGCGGTCTCGCGTCAAGCACGGCCAGCACGCGGCGCATCGACGCCCGCGACTCCAGCAGCCGCTGTACGGCCGGCACCAGGGGCAGCACCGGCTCGAACGAGATCAGCGCGACCAGCGCCAGCACCGGCACCATGACCCCGGCCAGCGACCCGGCGTCCAGGGCCAGCACGGTGACCGCGACCGTGGTGGCGCCCTGTACGAGCATCGAGCCCGCGCCGCCGAGCGCGGTGGTCAGCGCGGTGCCGCGCTCGAGCCTGGCCAGCCGCTCGCCGGCCCGCTCGGCGTCGGTCAGCGCCTGCTCCGTCGCGCCGAAGGCGGCGAGGTCGGCACTGCCGTGCAGCAGGTCGGTGTGCCGCTCGGCGAGCTCGGCCCGGGCCGGTGCCAGCCGGCGGGCGGTCCGGCGGGCGGCGGACACCATGAGCAGCGGGACGACGACGCCGGCCAACGCCAGCCCGATCGCGAGCACGACGGCGGCGGGCGGCAGCACCAGCGCGGTGAACCCGACCGCGACGCCGGCGACCACGACGGCGGTGCTCACCGGCACCAGGACCCGGACCACCAGGTCCTGCACCGCCTCGACGTCGGACACCATGCGGCTGAGCAGGTCGGCGCTGCGGTAGGCCGGCAGGCCGGACGGCGCCAGTGGCACCAGCGCGTCGTAGACGCGGCCGCGGAGCGTGGCCAGGGCCCGCAGCGCGGCATCGTGGCCGGCCAGTCTCTCGCCGTAGCGGAAGACGCCGCGCGCGGTGGCGAAGGCCCGCACCCCGACGATGGCCAGCGACAGCGCGGCGAGCGGCGGCTGCTGGGCGGCCCTTGCGAGCAGCCAGGCGGCCGTGCCCATCAGCGCCAGGGCGGCCAGCTCGGTGACGACCGACGCGGAGACCGCCAGGACCAGCCTGCCGAGGTGTGCCCGAAGCATGCCGAGCATCCGGCGGATCGGCCCGTACCGGGTGCGGGCGGATCGATTCGCCATCAGCCGACACCTAACGCGGTGCGGTCGGACCCGCCGACGATGCGTCCGTGCTCTAGCCGCACGACCCGGTCCGCGTCGGCGACCATCGCCGGCCGGTGCGCGACCACCAGGACGGTGCGGCCGGCCATCAGCCGCGAAGTGGCGTCGACGACGGCGGCCTCGCTCCCGGCGTCCAGACCGGCGGTCGGCTCGTCGAGCAGCAGCAGCGGCGCATCGCGCAGGAACGCCCTGGCCAGGGCGATGCGCTGCCGCTGGCCGGCGGACAGGCCGGCGCCGCGTTCGCCCAGCGGGGTGTCGTAGCCCCGCGGCAGGTCGGTGACGAACTCGTCGGCGTGCGCCAGCCGCGCGGCCCGGACGACGTCGTCGTCGCCGGCGTCGGGACGGCCGAGCCGGATGTTCTCGGCGACGGTGCGGGCGAACAGGTGCGGGCGCTGCGGGACCCACGCGAGCTGTCTCCGCAACTCCTGCACGTCGACGGTGTCGAGGTCGAGCTCGGCGCCGTCGGCCTTGGTGAGTGTGACCCGGCCGGCATCGGCGACGACCAACCCGAGCAGCACGTTCAGCAGCGTGCTCTTGCCCGCGCCGCTCGGCCCGACCAGCGCGACCCGCTCCCCCGGCGCGACCGTCAGCGACAGGTCGTCCAGCGCCGGCTCGTCGCGTCTTGGATACCGCACCGAGACCCCTTCGAACCGCACCACGCAGGGCGCACCAGCTTCATGAGCGCGCGCGACAACCGCACGTTCGGGGCGACCGGAGTCCGCCGCCCCGTGCGCATCCGGCTCGTCCAACACTGCGAACGCACGCGACGCGACCGCCAGCCCTTCGGTGCTGGCGTGGAACTGTGACCCGAGCGCCCGCAGCGGCAGGTACGCCTCGGGAGCGAGCAGCAGCACGAGCAGTGCCGTCTCCAGGTCCATGCCTCCGTCGAGGGTGCGCAGCCCGACGGGGACGGCGACCAGTGCGACCGAGAGCGTCGCCACCAGCTCGAGCACGAGCGCGGACAGGAACGCGATGCGAAGCGTTCCCATGGTCGCGACACGGTGTTCGTCCGCGGTCCTGCGCACGGCGACCGCCTGGGCGCGGGCCCGGCCGAAGGCGCGCAGGGTCGGCAGTCCCGCGACCAGGTCGAGGAAGTGGCCGCCGAGGCGTTCCAACGAGCGCCACTGGCGCTCGGTGGCCCGCTTGGTGGACAGCCCGACCAGGATGCCGAAGATCGGAATGAGCGGCAGTGTCACCAGGACGATGACGGCGGAGGCGAGGTCTGCGACGGCGAGGCGCACCAGCACCGCGAGCGGCACCACGGCGGCGACGAACAGCTGCGGGAAGTATCCGGTGAAGTAGGGCTCGAGCGCGTCCAGGCCGCGCCCGAGCGTGGTGGTGAGCGCGCCGCTGTGCTGGCCGGTCAGCCACCCGGGGCCCAGCTCCTGGGTGCGTCGCAACAGCCGCCGGCGCAGCGACGCCTTGATCGAGGCGGCCGCACGCTGGGCCAGTGCCTGCTGCGCCCACGACAGCCCGGCCCGCACCGCGAAGACCCCGGCCAGCAGCGCCAGGGTCCCTGCGAGCGCCTCGGCGCCGGACCGCGAGAGGACGCCGTCGGCCAGCGCCCGGGCCAGCAGTTCCGCCTGGACGAGGATGGCGACGGCCCCGGCCACCGCCAGGACGGTGAAGGCCAGGGCGATGACGCGGTAGGCGGGGAGGCTGGCGAGCAGCCGGCGGGCGAGCTGGTTCAGAAGAACACCGCCGATCGGACGCCCACACGGTCGCGGAACACCCACCACATCCAGGCCTGGACGGCGATCAGCAGCGGGATGGCCGGGAACACGACGTAGCCCAGCAGGTCGAGGGTGCTGTCGTGCGCCAGGCCGTCGAGCAGCCGGGGCGCGGTGGCGAGCCCGACGGCCAGCACCGGCGCGGCCGCGGCCACCGCGGTGCAGGCGTAGGCCCAGCCGTCGCGGCCGCGCTCGACCAGCCGCAACGCGACAGTCACGGCGGCAACGACGATGATGCCGACCAGCGCGGCCGGCAGCGGGCGGGCGAGGTCGACGCTGAACGCCGGGGTGGCGACGCCGGCGGCGGCCAGCAGCGCCAGTGCGGCACCCCCGGCGCGGCGGATCGTCGGCGTGGCCCGGGCACGCCGGCCATGCGGCAGCCGCAGCGCGGCGAAGACCGCGCCATGCAGCGTGAACACGGCGACCACGGCGGCCCCCCACAACAGCGAATAAGGCCCCACCAGTGTCTCAACACCCGGTCGCCCGCTCTCGGGCACCCCCTGTGCGATGTTGCCGAGCAACGTGCCCCACGCGAAGGCGAACACGGTGCTCGCGGCGATGATCACCCGTTCCCAGCTGTGCCGCCAGGCCGGCGACGGGCGGCGGCTGCGGAACCAGACGCCGATGTCGCGCAACACCCAGGCCACCACGAACGTCACGACGAGCGGGTAGTAGGCGGAGAGGAGGTCCTTCTCCAGTGCCGGGAACGCGCCGATGAGCAGCCCGGCCGCCGCGACCAGCCACACCTCGCCGCCGAGCAGGAATGGGCCGAGCGCGGTCAGCAGCAGCCGGCGCTCAGGCCCGGTCCGGCCGATGCGCCGCAACGACATGCCCAGGCCGAGGTTGGCGCCGTCGAGCACGAACCACCCGGTCAGCATGAGCCCCAGCAGGCACAGCCACAGCACGTCCATCGTCAGGTCCTTCCCGCCGTCACGAGCTCACCCGGGGTGTCCTCGGCGTCCTCGCCGGTTCCGTCCGATCCGAGGACGAGGTCGTGTGGCCCCCGCCGGGCCAGCCGCGCGATCAGCCACCAGTCCAGCACTGCCAGCACCGCGAACAGCGTGGTGAACACGATCAGGCTGGTCAGCACGGTCGCGGTGCCGTGCGGCGAGACGGCGTCGGCGGTGGTCAGCTCGCCGTAGACGACCCACGGCTGCCGGCCGACCTCGCGCAGCAGCCAGCCGCAGGCCACGACGACGAGAGGCCACGGCAGCGTCCACACGTAGAAGCGGTGCCAGAAGCGGCCGAACCACGCCGGCCGGAACCGGTCGAACGCGTTCTTGACCAGCAGCAGCACCAGCCCGAAAAAGACGATCATGTACAGGCTGCCGCTGATCTCCATGAGCGGCCAGGCGAACGAGATCCACGTCGGCGGCGTCCAGTCGCCCGGCCCGTGCAGCGCCTCCATCTGGGCCTGGAACTCCGCACGCTCCGCGGCGCTACCGCCGAACGCCAGCTCCTTGCCGTCGGTGAGGTAGCCGAACTGCGCGTAGCCGTTGCCGACGGCGAAGGTCGCGGCGATCGCGCCGATGATGACGGCGACCCGCAGCGAGCGGCGGAAGAAGTCGACGTCGGGCGTGCCGCGCAGGAAGTGCCACGAGCAGATGCCGACCATCACGACGCTGCCGGTCAGCAGGCAGACCGGCACGATGTGCAGCAGCGCCCCGACGGCCTGCTGGTTGGACAGCAGTGCGCCGACGTCCTCGACGCGCGCGACCCCGTCCTCGACGACGTGCCCGACGGGGTTCTGCAGGAACCCGTTGGCGACCATGACCCAGAACGCCGAGAGGTACGCCGTCAGCACGACGAGCCAGATCAGCGAGGTGTGCACCCACCGGTTCAGGCGGTTCCACCCGAAGATCCACAGGCCGAGGAACGTGGACTCGAGGAAGAACGCGACCAGCGTCTCGGTGGCCAGCGGCGCGCCGAACACGTCGCCCGCGTACGTCATCAGGCCGCTCCAGTGCAGCCCGAACTGGAACTCCATGGCCAGCCCGACGACGATCCCCATCGCGTAGTTGACGACGTACAGCTGGCCCCAGTACCTGGTCAGCCGCTCGTGGACCTCCTTGCCAGTGACGGCCCAGCGGGTCTGCAGGAACGCCACGACCGGCGCGAGTCCCAGCGTGAGCACCACGAACAGGAAGTGGAAGATCGCCGTCAGCGCGAACTGCAGGCGCGACAGGTCCAGCGCACTCATTCCGCAACCCCTCCCCCGGGTGTGCAGCGCCTCGCTACATGTAGGCAGGCTACACTAGTGATGAGTAGACTGCCGACATGAAGGCCGACGCTCTCCGCGGGCACCTCGACGCGATGATCCTGGCCGTGGTCAAGGACCGGCCGCTGCACGGGTACGCCATCGCCGAGGCGCTGCACGCGCGCAGCGACGGCGCCATCGAGCTGCCCACCGGCACGCTCTACCCCGCGCTCCGCCGGCTCGAACGGCTGGGCTACCTGCGCAGCGCGTGGGACACCGTCGGCGGGCGCAAGCGCCGCACGTACGAGCTCACCCGGTCAGGGCGAGCGCACCTGGTCGCGCAGCAGCAGGCCTGGGCGGAGATGAACTCCGTCGTCAGCGCCATCCTCGGCACCGCACCGGCGACGTGAGGTCAGCCAGAGGCAGCGCCAGGCCACCCAGCTGATCCAGACCGTGGAGACGACGGAGAGCACCGACATCGCCACCAGCTGCGGGCCCTCCCACTCGGCCATGCTCTGCGGCGCGTACGCGCTGAGCACCATGCCGCTGACGATGTGCGCGACGACGTCGACCAGGGTCACGACGGCGACCACCTGGACCACTCGCCGCGTCGGCAGCACCCGGCCACCGCGGCCCAGCGCGAGCACCGAGACACCGGCGAGCACCATGAAGGCGACGCTCGACAGGTCCACCACCCGCGCCAGCGCGGAGTACCACGACGTGGGCTCCGGCCATCCCTGGGCGGCCGCCGCCGTCGTCCACGTGTAATGCGCCAGCGCGAACTGGGTGGACCCCAGGACGATGACGAGGCCGGCCAGATAGCGCGCGGCGACCGCGGCCAGCTCGGCACGCACGCCCGCCGCCACCGGCCCGACCGGCCCGAACTCCTCGACGGCGAGCCGCTCGGCCGCCGCGGGCGTGGCGCCGGCGGACCGGTGCGCCGCGGCGGCGTCGCGCAGCCCGTCACGGATCTCGTTGATCATGCCGCGCCGGGGCAGCAGAGGCCCGCGGACCTCGCGGCGCAGCCGCGCCACGTACTGCTCGATCACAGCACGCCTCCGATCAGCGGCCAGGGTCCCGGACGTCGCCAGGGTAACCGCGCGGCGGGCGGGTACTGAAGGCGGCGCGAGCGATATCGGGAACAGGTCAGGGATGCCCCTGAGCCGTGGCCGAGCACGCGACCGCGCCGGCTAGCCCGGACGCGGCCACGCCGCCACCGGGTTGACTTGTCGCGGTGAGTGATCTAGGCCACGATGACGGCAATGCGCGCGACCCGCGACGGCGACTAATCTGTACCAGAGCAGCCGCGCAGATTCGAACGGAAGAAGGCGAACGCGACAGTGGCCCCAACCGGCCCGGCATCGGGATTCGGACCGAACGAGTGGCTCGTCGAGGAGTTCTACGAGAGCTGGCTCGAAGACCCGAACAGCGTCGACCCCCAGTGGGCGGAATACTTCTCCGAGCGTGGTCCCACCAAGCCAGCCGCCACCGCACCGTCCAACGCGAGGTCCACCGTGAGCACGAAGGATGCGATTACCGCATCGCGCACAGCATCCAAGCCGGCCGCACCGTCCACGAACGCCGCCACGAACGCCGCCACGTCGGCGCCCGCCGCGCCCGCTGAGCGCTCCGCGCCGTCACAGCCCGCACCGGCCAGGCACGCCGCCGCCAAGGCGGCGCCGGCCAAGCCGGCTCCCGCGCAGCCGGCCAAATCGGCCCCCGCGCAGCCGGCCAAATCGGCCCCCGCGCAGCCGGCCGCCGTGGCGCCCGCCACGGGCGACGACGAGCCCGAGCTCGTCACGCTGCGCGGCGCGCCCGCGCGCACGGTGGCCAACATGGAGACCAGCCTCGAGGTCCCGACGGCCACCAGCGTGCGCGCCGTCCCGGCCAAGCTGCTGGTCGACAACCGCATCGTCATCAACAACCACCTCGCCCGCTCCCGCGGCGGCAAGGTGTCGTTCACGCACATCATCGGGTTCGCATTGGTCAAGGCGCTGGCGACGATGCCGGACATGAACTACGCCTACGCCGAGGTCGACGGCAAGCCGGCGCTGTCCAAGCCCAGGCACATCAACCTCGGCCTGGCCATCGACATGAAGAAGCCCGACGGCACCCGGCAGCTGCTCGTGCCCAGCATCAAGGGCGCCGAGAAGCTCAACTTCGCCGAGTTCTGGGCGGCCTACGAGGACATCGTCCGGCGCGCCCGCGACAACAAGCTCACCGTCGCCGACTTCCAGGGCACCACCATCACCCTGACCAACCCCGGCACCATCGGCACCGTCCACTCGGTGCCGCGGCTGATGAAGGGCCAGGGCACCATCATCGGCGTCGGGGCCATGGAGTACCCGGCCGAGTACCAGGGCGCGGCCGCGGAGACTCTGGCCAGGCTGGGCGTCTCCAAGACGATGACGCTCACCAGCACCTACGACCACCGGATCATCCAGGGTGCGCAGAGTGGCGACTTCCTGCGCATCGTCCACGGGCAGCTGCTGGGCGACGACGGCTTCTACGACGAGATCTTCCGGTCCCTGCGCATCCCCTACGAGCCGATCCGGTGGGCCACCGACGTCACCTCCAGCCACGAGGACGAGGTCAGCAAGCAGGCCCGGGTGCTGGAGCTCATCCACGCCTACCGGGTCCGCGGCCACCTCATGGCCGACACCGACCCGCTGGAGTACAAGCAGCGCACCCACCCCGACCTCGACGTCAGCACCCACAACCTCACCCTGTGGGACCTCGACCGCGAGTTCGCCACCGGCTCCTTCGGCGGCAGCAAGCGGTTCATGATGCTGCGCGACATCCTCGGCGTGCTGCGCAACGCCTACTGCCGCACCGTCGGGATCGAGTACATGCACATCCAGGAGCCGGAGCAGCGGCGCTGGATCCAGGAGCGGGTCGAGAAGCCGGTCGACCTCACCCCGCGCGAGGACCAGCTGCGCATCCTGCTCAAGCTCAACCAGGCCGAGGCGTTCGAGACCTTCCTGCAGACGAAGTATGTCGGGCAGAAGCGGTTCTCGCTCGAGGGCGGCGAGTCGCTCATCCCGATCCTCGACGAGGTCGTCGAGGCGGCCGCCGAGGCGGGCCTGGAAGAGGCCTGCATCGGCATGGCCCACCGGGGCCGGCTGAACGTGCTGGCCAACATCGTGGGCAAGAGCTACGGCCAGATCTTCAGCGAGTTCCAGGGCAACATCGACCCGCGCACCGTGCAGGGCTCCGGCGACGTCAAGTACCACCTGGGCGCCGACGGCGAGTTCGCCGCCCTGGACGGCTCGAAGATCAAGGTCTCGCTGACCGCCAACCCCAGCCACCTCGAGGCCGTCAACCCGGTCCTCGAGGGCATCGCCCGCGCCAAGCAGGACATCCTGGACCGCGGCGAGGAGTTCCCCGTGCTGCCGATCCTGGTGCACGGCGACGCCGCGTTCGCCGGCCAGGGCGTGGTGGCCGAGACGCTCAACCTCTCGCAGCTGCGCGGCTACCGGACCGGCGGCACCGTGCACGTCGTGGTCAACAACCAGGTCGGCTACACCACCTCGCCCGACCAGTCCCGCTCGTCGATGTACTCCACCGACGTCGCGCGGATGGTGCAGGCGCCGATCTTCCACGTCAACGGCGACGACCCCGAGGCCTGCACCCGGGTGGCCCGCCTGGCCTTCGACTTCCGGCAGACGTTCCACAAGGACGTCGTGATCGACATGATCTGCTACCGGCGCCGGGGCCACAACGAGGGCGACGACCCCAGCTACACCCAACCGCTGATGTACGACCTCATCGAGGCCAAGCGGCCGGTGCGCAAGCTCTACACCGAGGCGCTGATCGGCCGCGGCGACATCACGATCGAGGAGGCCGAGCAGGTCCTGCTCGACTACCAGAAGCAGCTGGAGCGGGTCTTCGCCGAGACCCGGCAGGCCGCGCCGACGTCGTTCACCACCGTGCCGAACTACCCGGACAAGCCCGAACCCTCCGGCGAGCTCGTCACCGCGACGTCGCCGGAGGTGCTCAAGCGCATCGCCGACGCCTACCTGACGGTGCCCGAGGGCTTCACCGTGCACCCGAAGGTGCTGCCGCAGCTGCAGCGGCGTGCGTCGGCGCTCACCGAGGGCGGCATCGACTGGGCCACCGCCGAGATCACCGCGTTCGGCTCGCTGCTGATCGACGGCCGCCCGGTGCGCCTGGCCGGCCAGGACAGCCGTCGCGGCACGTTCGTGCAGCGCTTCGCCTCGATCGTCGACCGCCGCACCGGCGAGTCCCACATCCCGCTGCAGAACCTCGACGAGAACCAGGCGAAGTTCTACGTCTACGACTCCCTGCTGTCGGAGTTCGCGGCCATGGGCTTCGAGTACGGCTACTCCGTCGCCCGGCCGGAGGCCCTGGTGCTGTGGGAGGCACAGTTCGGCGACTTCGCCAACGGCGCGCAGACCATCATCGACGAGTTCATCACCGCCGGTGAGGCCAAGTGGGGCCAGCATTCGGGCATCGTGCTGCTGCTGCCGCACGGCTACGAGGGCCAGGGCGCGGACCACTCCTCGGCACGCATGGAGCGGTTCCTGCTGATGGCCGCGGAGGACGCCTTCCGGGTGGCCCAGCCCTCGACCCCGGCCTCGCACTTCCACCTGCTGCGCCAGCAGGCGCTGGAGATGCACCACCGGCCGCTGGTCGTCTTCACCCCGAAGTCCATGCTGCGCAACAAGCGGGCGGTGTCCCAGCCCGACGACTTCACCGGCACGACGGCGTTCCGGCCGGTGCTGCCGGACCCGGAGCGCATCGACCCGGCCACGGTGGAACGGGTGCTGCTGTGCAGCGGCAAGATCACCTGGGAGCTGCTGGCGGAGCGGCGCAAGCGTTCGGACGAGCGCACCGCGATCCTCCCGGTCGAGCAGCTGTACCCACTGCCTGCTGACGAAATCCTGCGCGAGCTCGGCGCGTTCCCCAACCTCCGCGAGGTGCGCTGGGTCCAGGACGAGCCGGAGAACATGGGTCCGTGGCCGTTCATGGCGCTGCACCTGGCGCCCCAGGTGCCTCAGGACCTGCCGTTCACGCCCATCACCAGGCCGGCCAGCACCTCGCCGGCGGTGGGCAACCACGTCGTACACACCGAGCAGCAGAAGGCGCTGCACGACGCCGCCTTCGCCTGATCCGCTGGAGCTTCGAGCACCATGTACTTCACCGATCGCGGCATCGAGGAGTTGGACGAGCGCCGCGGCGACGAGCAGGTCACCCTGGGCTGGCTGGCGGAGCGGATGCGCGACTTCGTCGACCAGAACCCGGAGTTCGAGACGGCGGTCGAGCGGCTGGCCACCTGGCTGGCCCGCAGCGACGACGACAGCGAGGACGAGTGAGTGGCTGACCCACGCGACGTGCGGGTCTGCGTCTTCGGCGACTCGTTCGTCGCCGGGGTCGGCGATCCGAAGGCACTGGGCTGGGTCGGCCGGGTCGCCGCACGCACCCCGCCGTCCACGGGGATCGCGTTGACCGCGTACCCGCTGGGCGTGCGTGGCGAGGCGACGGAGGAGATCGTCGTGCGGATGCCGATGGAGAGCGCGCCGCGCTTCGCCCGCGGCGACGAGCACCGCGTGGTGCTGGCCGTGGGCGTCGCCGACGCCTACCGCGGCGTCTCGCCGGCTCGCTCCGCCGCCGCGCTGGAGTTCGGCCTGTCGTCGACGAGCGTCCCGACGCTCGTCGTCGGCCCGCCGCCGGTCGGCGACGACGACGTGGTCAGCCGGATCGGCGAGCTCGATGCCGCCTATGCGGCCCTGTGCGCGAGCCTCGACGTGCCCTACATCGCCACGTTCGAGCCGCTATCCGGCAAGGGAGCCTGGCAGCGGGCCCGGGCCGACGACGGCCTCCACCCCGACCAGGCCGGCTACGGGCTGCTGGCGTACCTCGTCCTCAACGGCGGCTGGTACCCGTGGCTGGGCGTCGAGCCGCCCAAGACGCCGGTCAAGGAGCGCCGGGTACCTCGCGCCGCGTCGTGAGCGGTACGTCGTGAGCACCGGCACACAACCCGGGTCAGCGCGTCCGAACCGTTCCGCCTCGACGCACCCGGGCGCTACCTGTACCACGTCACCTGACGTTCCCTCGGGCGCTCACGGGGTGAAGACGACCTTCCCGAACACGTCGCCGCGCTCCATGGCGGCGAACCCCTCCCGCGCCTCGTCCAGCGGCAGCACGCCGTGCACGACCGGCCGGACCCCCGAGCGCTCGCAGAACGCCATCAGGCGCCTCAGCTCGTCCCGCGTCCCCATCGTCGAGCCGAGGATGCGCAACTGCAGGAAGAACACCCGGTTCAGCTCGGTGTCGGCCGAGTAGCCGGACGTCGCGCCGCTGGTGACCAGCGTGCCGCCGGGGCGGAGGGAGCGCAGGGAGTGCTTCCAGGTCGCGGCGCCGACGGTCTCCAGGACGACGTCGACGCGCTCGGGCAGGCGCTCGCCGCTGGGGAACAGGCGGTCGGCACCGAGCTCCAGCACCTTGGAGGCGCGTGCGGGGTCGCGCGAGGTCACCCACACCCGCGTCCCGGCCGCGGCGCCGAGCGACACCAGCGCCGTCGCGACGCCGCCACCGGCGCCCTGCACCAGCACGGTGTCGCCGGGACGCACCGCCGCCTGGGTGAAGAGCATCCGGTAGGCGGTCAGCCACGCGGTCGGCAGGCAGGCGGCCTCCTCGAACGTCAGCCCGGGCGGCTTGGGCACCAGGTTGCGCCGCGGCACCGTGACCCGTTCGGCGAACGTGCCCTGGTAGCGCTCGGACAGCAGCGACCGCTTGGGATCGAGGGTCTCGTCGTCGCGCCAGTCGGGGTTGGAGACGACGGCGTGGACGACCACTTCGTTGCCGTCCTCGTCGACACCGGCGGCGTCGCAGCCCAGGATCATGGGCAGCCGTTTCTCGTCGAGGCCGACGCCGCGCAGCGACCACAGGTCGTGGTGGTTCAGTGCGGCGGCCCGGACGGTCACGGTGGTCCAGCCGGCGGGCACATCGGGCTCCGGCCGCTCCCCCACGGTGAGTCCGGCCAGCGGATCGTCGGCGTCGAGCTTCGAGGCGTAGGCGGCGATCATGCCTCGAGCCTAGCCGCGCGGGCGAAACTTCTTTATGCGATCGTGGCACCGGGCACGGGCGCGCGCACCAGCGAGGATGACAGGATTCGGTGACCTTCCGAACACCGCGCCCCGGTGGCCGACCTGACGGTGCACACCTCCACGTGTGACACTCTGTTCGGAGGGTGCGACACACACGAGGAGGTTTGGTGAGCGAGTCCGATTCGTCGTTCGGTGACCTTGTCGAGTTGCAGGTGCCGGCGTCCAGCGCTTACCTCACCGTCCTGAGGACCACCGCCGCACGGTTGGCCGCCAGGATCGGGTTCACGCTCGACGAGATCGAGGACCTGCGCATCGCCGTCGACGAAGCGGGCGCGATGCTGCTGCCGCTCGCCACGACCGGCGCCACCATGCACTGCAGCTTCCAGCTCCACCCCGACATCCTGGACGTCGTGGTCTCGGTGCCGGCGGCCAAGACCGACCTGCCCAGCCGTGACAGCTTCGCCTGGACCGTCCTGTCAGCCCTGGCCGGCGAGGTGCACTCGCGCGTGGAGGACGGCCGGGTGTCCATCATGCTGCGCAAGAAGAGAGGTTGAGACAGCCGGTGGGACCTGCCGAGGTGCGCTACTCCAGCCGAGCCGAAGCGCCGGCCGCTGGAGCCCTCGATGCGGACCATGCCGACGCGGCCGGCGGCGCGTCCGCGGTCGGCTCGGAGTCCGACTCCGACGTCCTCGACGCGGCCGACCTCGATCCCTTCGACCCGCCGGAGCAGCGCACCGGCATCGACCGCGCCACCAGCCGGGCGCTGCTCGACCTGCTCGCCCGTCTCGACCCGGACGACCCCGAGCGCGCGGAGGCCCGCAACCGGCTGACGACGCTGCACCTGCCGCTCGCCGAGCACCTGGCCCGCCGGTTCGCCGGGCGCGGAGAGCCGTACGAGGACCTCGTGCAGGTCGCCACCATCGGGCTGATCAAGGCGATCGACCGCTACGACCCCGGGCGCGGCGCGGAGTTCTCCACCTACGCCACGCCCACCATCCTCGGCGAGATCAAGCGGTGGTTCCGCGACAAGGGCTGGGCCATCCGGGTCCCGCGCCGGCTGCAGGAGCTGCGGCTGTCGATCAGTTCCGCGACCACCGACCTGCTGCAGCAGCTGGGCCGGTCACCCACCATCGCCGAGCTCGCGCAGGCCACCCGCACCACCGAGGAGGAGGTGCTCGAGGCGCTGGAGACGGCGGCCGCCTACAGCACCGTCTCGCTGGACTCCCCGGAGCCGGGCGAGAACGCGCCGTCGACGATCGACACCATCGGCCACGACGACGAAGCCCTGGAGGGTGTGGAGAACCGCGAGACGCTGGCGCGGCTGCTGGCCGGCCTGCCGGAGCGGGAGCGCCGCATCATCGTGCTGCGGTTCTTCCGCGGCATGACGCAGTCGCAGATCGCCGGCGAGGTCGGCATCTCGCAGATGCACGTGTCGCGGCTGCTGTCGCGCACCCTCATCCAGCTACGCGAGGGCATGTTCCGCTGACCTGCCGCCGCACCGGCGACACCGCGCCTCTTAGGCTGTCGGGCATGCGGGCTCTGGTCGTGCTCAATCCCAACGCCACCACGACGTCGGTGCGCACCCGCGACGTGCTGCTGGCGGCGCTCAGCAACGACCTCGATCTCGAGGTCGCCGAGACCACCCATCGCGGCCATGCGACCGAGCTGAGCCGGCGGGCCCGCGCCGACGGCGTCGACCTCATCGTGTCGGTCGGCGGCGACGGCACGATCAACGAGGTCGCCAACGGCCTGCTCGCCGACGACGACGGCGACCGGCCCGCTCCCGGCCCCGGCGGGTTTGCCGACCGGCCCGACGTCGCGATCATCCCGGGCGGCAGCACCAACGTGCTGGCCCGCAACCTCGGCATCCCGGAGAGCCCGGTCGAGGCGACCGGTCTGCTCCTGGACGCGCTGCGGTCCGGCCGGCGGCAGAGCATCGGCCTGGGCCGCCTCGACGACCGCTACTTCACCTTCGCCGCGGGCTTCGGCCTGGACGCCGACGTCATCCGCTCCGTCGAGGCCGAGCGGGCCCGCGGCCGCACGTCCACCGTCCCGCTCTACGTGCGCACCGCGATCAAGCGCTTCTTCGCCCAGCCCGACCGCGCACACGGAACCATCGAGCTGGTCGCCGACGGCGGCCACCCGGTGCCTGGGCTGTCCGTCGTCATCATCACCAACTGCACGCCGTGGACGTACCTGGGTGCGCGTCCGCTGCGGCCCACCCCGTACGCCGACCTCAACGCGGGTCTCGACGTGTTCGGGCTGACCGGGCTGCGGCTGGGCCCGACGCTGATGCGGCTGGGTCAGATGGTCACCCGCCGCGGCCCTCGCGGGCGCAACGTCGTCTCGCTGCACGACCGCAAGCAGGTCGTGCTGCGCGCGACCGCCGATCCGCTCCCGGTCCAGGTGGACGGCGACTACATCGGCGAGCGCGCGGAGATCGTGCTGACGTCGGTGCCGAACGCGCTGCGGGTCGCCTACTGAGGGCATCGGCCATCGATACGAAGCCAGGCCGGCCGGGCTGCCCCGGGATCAGGGTCCTCAGACCCTTGCCAGCCCCGTAGACGGCCGTTATGGTCGCATCTTGTCCGTTTTGGACTGGAACTGTGACCGACGCTACACCGACCTTCATGAGACGGATTACACAAAGCCCTTGTACAAGCCTTACGAACTTGTCACCCTGGTAGTGCCACGCGGTTACACGCGCGCCATGAGCGCGCGGTAGGCCGCACGCAGAACTTCGCGCCATCCCCCTCCGGTCGCCAGCGACACGGCCGGGCAGGGATTCGTGAACGAATTCACGTAGTGCAACGTGGCTGGACGGTCACCCGTCCGGCACCACCATAAAGGAGCTGTGAGAACCATGGATTGGCGCCACCGTGCCGCCTGTCGCGACGAGGACCCCGAGCTGTTCTTCCCGATCGGCAACACCGGGCCCGCGTTGCTCCAGATCGAGGAGGCCAAGACCGTCTGCCGGCGCTGCGACGTCCGCGAAGCCTGCCTGAGCTGGGCGCTGGAGAGCGGCCAGGACGCCGGCGTCTGGGGTGGACTGTCCGAGGACGAGCGTCGCGCGCTCAAGCGCCGCAACGCCCGAGCCCGGGCGCGCGCTTACTGATCAGCACCATCCCCGACGCATCACGCCCCGCCAGACCCCGGACGGCGGGGCGTCGGCATGTCCAGGCCGGCTCCGCTCACGCCCCGCCAACGCTCCAACGGCGGGGCGTCGGCATGTCCAAGCGCAGGCCCGAGGCCTGCGGCGTTGAGCCCGGGCGCCTCTGCGGCTCCGATCACCGCGCCCATCCGCTTTGCGCTGGTGGCATATACGCACCATCGCGGCCGGAGCGATGGTCAGCGGATGGCGGCCCAGCGGTGACGCCTATGTGCGCCCAGGGCAAAGGCGGCCGGAAAGGTAGGCGCGCCGAGGAGACGGCGCGAGGGCGTCAGCTCGTGGTCAGGTGGCGACCGGGAGGTCGAGCACGACCCGCGTCCCGCCGTCGGGGCGGGGCCCGATGTCCAGCGTGCCGCTCAGCTCACCGACGACCAGGGTCCGGACGATCTGCAGCCCCAGGTTCCCCGTCGTCGCCGGGTCGAAGCCGTCCGGCAGGCCGACGCCGTCGTCGTCAACCGTCACCGCGAGCCGGCCGTCGCGGCGGTCCGCCGTCAGCGTGACCGAGCCCTGCCGGCGGTCCAGGCCGTGCTCGACGGCGTTCTGCAGCACCTCGGTGAGCGTCATCGCCAGCGGCGTGGCGATCTCCGCACCCAGCACGCCGAACGTGCCGGTGCGCCCCACCTTGACCTCCGCGGACGTCGAGGCGACCTCCGCCACCATGGCCAGGAGGCGGTCGGCGACGTCGTCGAAGGCGACGGTGTCGTCGACGGTCTGCGACAACGTCTCGTGCACGATCGCGATCGACCCGACCCGGCGCACCGCCTCGTCCAGCGCGGCCCGGCCCTCCGCCGACGCGATGCGCCGCGACTGCAGCCGCAGCAGGGCCGCCACCGTCTGGAGGTTGTTCTTGACCCGGTGGTGGATCTCGCGGATCGTCGCGTCCTTGGTCAGCAGCTCACGCTCGCGCCGGCGCACCTCGGTGACGTCGCGACACAGCACCAGGGCGCCCACGTGCCGGC
The DNA here is from genome assembly GCF_004349065.1 of Jiangella asiatica. GTDB lineage: Bacteria > Actinomycetota > Actinomycetes > Jiangellales > Jiangellaceae > Jiangella > Jiangella asiatica. The sequence goes on along the minus strand of NZ_SMKZ01000002.1, from coordinate 79,288 downwards.
CGCCGGGGTCCAGCGGGATGACGCGCAGCGTCATGACCGCGCCGTTGCCCTCGATCTCCGTGCGGATGTGCTGGTGCCCGCCGAGCACCGACTCCAGCGGCTCGTCGCGGGCTCCCGGCGGCGGCGCCAGCGTCGCGGTCGCCTTGCCGAGGTGCTGGCCGACCAGGTCGGCGGCCAGGCCGAGCCGCCGGTACGCCGACACCGCATTCGGGCTGGCGTAGAGCGCGACGCCGTCGGCGTCGAGTCGGACCAGGCCGTCGCCGACCCGGGGCGCGCCGCGCCGTCCCATGTCGGTGGCGCGGGAGTGCGGGAACCTGCCCTCGGTGATGAGCGTGGCGAGCTGGCTGCCGCACTCCAGGTATGACAGCTCCAGCCGGCTCGGGGTGCGGACGGCGACGAGGTTGGTGTGCCGGCCGATGACCGCGATGACGCGGCCCTCGTGCCGCACCGGGATGGCCTCGACCCGCACCGGCACGTCGTCCCACCACTCCGGGTCGCCCTCGCGGCGGATGACGCCCTCGGTGTACGCGGTATCGATCAGTGGCCGGCGCCCCTTGGCCAGGTAGGAGCCGACGAGGTCCTCGACGTAGGCCGTCGGGCCGGTGGTGGGGCGCATCTGGGCCACCGCGCGGTAGCCGTCGCCGTCGCGGTCGGGCACCCAGAGCACCAAGTCGGCGAAGGACAGGTCGGCCAGCAACTGCCAGTCGGCGATCAGGGCATGCAACCAGTCCAGATCGGCCTCGGAGAGGTCGGTGTGACGGTGGACCACGTCGTTGAGCGACGGCACGATGTCGAGCGTAGCCCGCAGCACCTCGCTTCCCTCAGCTGAGGGGGTTCTGCGAGGATTGCTCCGTGCAGCAGTCGTACTGGGAGCGTGTGGTCGCGGGGGGCTTCCGGCTACCCCAGGGCGCCGCCCTCGACGAGCTGACGATCGAGCTGGTCACCATGCTCGGCGACACCGACCCGCACGTGCGTGAGGACATCGCGCATTCGGTGCTGCAGGCCTGGGTCCGCGAGGGCGTGTACGACGAGCTGCTGATCGGTCTCGGCGACGGGCTCGCGGTCGGTTTGCGCAAGGGCATCGGCGAGGAAGGCACCACGTCGGTGCTCCGACGCTCCTACTCCGCCAGCATCCTGGCCGAGGTCATCGCCCGCGACAACACCACACACGGGCTGCATCCGACCGCGGTGCTGACGTGGGCCGACCAAGCCGTCGGCTGGTTCCTCGCCGAGCGCGACCTGCGCGGCTGGACCCCCAGCCAAGGCTGGGCCAACGCCGTCGTACACGGTGCCGACGTCCTCGGCGCGCTCAGCGCGTCACGGCACCTGGGCGCGGACGAGTTACGGGTGCTGCTCGACGTCGTCGCCGAGCGGCTCGGCACACCGACGCGGCACCGGTTCTCCGCCGGCGAGGAGCAGCGGCTGGCCTACGCCACCATGTCCATCCTGCACCGCGACCTCATCGCCATCGAGTCGCTGGAGAGCTGGCTGGAGCGGCTCACGCTGGCCTGGCAGGACGACTCCCCGCCACCGGCACCGGGCGCCGCGGCCCGCGAGAACACGCTCGACTACGTCCGCTCGCTGCATCTGCAGCTGCTGCTGGGAGTGAGAGGAACCCCGGCGCAGGACGTCGCCAGCACCGCCAAGGCCATGCCGTCGGTGCGCTCGGACCTCCTCATCGCGCTGCAGGCGGCGCTGCGCGCCAGCGCCCCCTGGCTCTACCGCCAGACATAGGCCCCGACCCAACCCGGTCAGGCGTCGACGGCGGCCGCCACCGTCCGCACCGTCTCCTCGGTCCACGGCACGCCGCGGGTGATGACGCCCAGGTGCTCCATGCCCAGCTCGCGGGCGACCCGGCACCGCTGCACGAACGACGATGCCGACTCCCCCGGCGCGAGCGCCATGCCCAGGGTCTTCTCGATCGCGCCGAACGGCCGGCCCACGGCGTCGCAGTGCCGTGCCAGCACGTCGAGCTTGTGCCGGACGGTCTCGCCGCCGTCGGGGATGTCGGGGAGGTTGCACGCGTCGGCGTACTGCGCCACCAACCGCAGCGTGTGCTTCTCGCCCATGCCGCCGACCAGGATCGGCGGATGCGGGCGGCGCACCGAGTTCGGCGCGTTGACCGGCCGCTCCAGGCGATAGTGCCGCCCCTCGAACGGCGCGTCGTCGCCGGCCCACATCTGGCGAGCCAGCCTCAGCAGCTCCTCCAGACGCTCGAAGCGCTCGGCGGTGGGTGGCAGCGGCAGCCCCATCATCCCCGCCTCCTCGCCTTGGTAGCCGGCGCCGACGCCGAACCACGCCCGGCCGCCGGACAGCACGTCGAGCGTGGTGACCGCCTTGATCAGCAGGGCCGGCTCGCGGTAGCTGACCGGCGAGACCATGCAGCCCAGCCGGACGCGCTCGGTCTGCGCGGCCGCGTAGCCCAGCACGGTGTATGCCTCGAGCATCGGGTCGTCGATCGAGGCGACCGGGTCGCCCTGGATCAGGTGGTCGGCCACCCAGACGCTGTCGATGCCGGACTCGTCGGCGGTACGCACGACGCGGGCCAGCTGCTCGTGCTGGGCCTCGCCGGGCCAGTAGTTGGTGATGCTGATGCTGACTCGCATGGTCGTCACCTCGGGGGTCGGGTCATCGCCTTCGAAACGACCCTACGTAAGAATGCTTGGACAAGTCAAACTATTGGAATGACCCAAGCATTATGATTGGACCGTGACCGACGACGAGGAACGGGCCGCCCTGGCCGGCGAAGCGTGGCGGATGATGTTCGACTTCCTGATCCGCACCCGACCGGAGCGTGACACCGCGCTGGCCGAGCTGGGGCTGACCGCCAACGAGTACAAGGCGTTGCACTCGTTGGACGCGACGAGCGGACGGACCATGAAGGAGCTGGCCGCGGAGTGGCGATGCGACGCGTCCACCGCTACCTGGACGGTCGACCGGCTGCAACGCTTGGATCTCGCCGAGCGCCGCACACATCCGACCGACCGGCGGGCCCGGCTGGTGGTGCTCACGCCACAGGGCGCGGCGATGCGCGCGGAACTGATGCGCGCCATGTACGCGCCCCCTGCCGAGCTGCGCGAGCTCGACGCCGCGAGTCTGCGGACTATTCGCGACGCCGCCACCCTCCTCCCATGATCATCAACGATCTCGGGTGCCATGACGCCCGAGATCGTTGATGATCATGGGTCGCGGCGCTACCGTAAGGTCGTGAGTATTTCGCAGCGCAACAACTTGACGCTCAGCGGACATGCCGGTCAACACGCTCTCGCCGTCGCCGAGGCGCACGGCGTGCGGACCATGTGGACCCTCTCCGGCGCCCACGTGTTCCCGCTCTACGACGCAGTGGTCAAGGCCGGCGAGGCGACGACCACCCGCATCGTCGACGTCCGGCACGAGCAGACCGCCGTGTTCGGCGCCGAGGCGACTGCGAAGCTCACCCGCGAGCCCGGCCTGGCCGTGCTGACCGCCGGCCCGGGCGTCACCAACGGCATCAGCGGCATCGCCCAGGCGTACTTCTCCGGCGTTCCGCTGCTGGCCATCGGCGGGCGCGCACCGGCCTGGCGCTGGGGCACCGGCGCGCTGCAGGAGCTCGACCACCCGCCGCTGCTCGCACCGGTCACAAAGCTCTCGACCACCGCGGCCAAGGCGGCCGACGTCGGCCCGGTCCTGGACCGCGCACTGAGCCTGGCCAGGTCGGCGCACCGCGGGCCGGTCTTCGTCGACGTCCCCATGGACGAGCTGTACAGCTTCGCCGACCTACCCCTCGACGTCACCCCGCCGGCAGCGCGCCCGGAGCCGGACCCTGACGCCGTCGCCGCCATCGCGACGGCGCTGGGCTCGGCGCAGCGCCCGGTCCTGGTGCTCGGCTCCGACGTCTGGATGGACGGCGCCGAGGTGGCCGCGCGGCGCTTCGCCGACGAGACCGGCATCCCGGTCGTCGCCAACGGCATGGGCCGCGGCGTGCTGCCGCGCGGCCACGAACTGCTGGTCAACAGGGCCCGGTCGACGGCGTTCAAGCACGCCGACCTGGTGCTGGTGGTGGGCACACCGCTGGACTTCCGGCTCGGCTTCGGCACGTTCGGCGGCGGCGACGACGCACCGTCGGCCCGCGTCGTGCACGTCATGGACTCCCCCGACGGCATCGCCGGCCACGTGGACCTGGCCGCCAGCGCCGCCGGCGACCTGACCAGCGTGCTCGACGCGGTCCTCGCGGCGACACGACCCGCCCCGACGTTGGGCGAGTGGGCCGGCCGGCTGCGCGAGGCCGCGGCCGCCGCCGTCGAGTCCGACGCACCGCTGCTGGCCGCGGACGGCGACCCGATCCACCCCGCGCGCGTCTACGGCGAGCTGAGCCGCGTGCTCGACGACGATGCCGTGGTGATCGGTGACGGCGGCGACTTCGTGTCGTGGGCCGGCAAGCTGATCGAGCCCGGCCGCCCCGGCTGCTGGCTCGATCCCGGCCCGTACGGCTGCCTGGGCGCCGGGGCGGGCGCGGCGGCCGCGGCCCGCCTGGCACGGCCGTCCAGCCAGGTGGTGCTGCTCTACGGTGACGGCGCCGCCGGCATGTCGCTGATGGACGTCGACACGCTCGTCCGCCACCAGCTCCCGGCGGTGATGATCGTCGGCAACAACGGCGCGTGGGGCCTGGAGAAGCACCCGATGCGGTTCCTGTACGGCTACGACGTCGCCGCCGATCTGCGCGCCGAGACCGGCTACGACGCCGTCGTCGATGCGCTGGGTGGGGCCGGCGAGACCATCACCAAGCCCGGCGATCTCGGTCCGGCACTGCGCCGCGCGTTCGACGCCGGCGTGCCGTACCTGCTGAACGTGCAGTGCGACCCGGAGGTGGCCTACCCCCGCTCCACCACCGGCATCTGAAGCTTGCCGCGGTCACAGAACGCGGCGCGGTAGGCCTGCGGCGTGGTGCCCAGGCGCTTGGCGAAGTGGTGGCGCATGGCCGCACCGGTACCGAAGCCGGCCCGCGCCGCGACCGTCTCGACGACGTCGTCGCCGCGCTCCAACATCCGCTGGGCCGCGGCCAGGCGGGCGGTGAGGAGCCACTCGTAGGGCGTGGTGCCGGTCTCGGCGCGGAATCGCCGGGCGAACGTACGCGGCGACATGTTCGCCAGCGCGGCGAGGTCCTCGATGGTGAGGTTCTGGTCGAGGTGGGCGGCCATGTAGTCGACCACGGCGGCCAGCGTGCGCGCCGGGGTGGCCCGGATAGGCGCCTCGATGAACTGGGCCTGGCCGCCGTCACGGTGCGGTGGGACGACCATCCGGCGGGCCACCGTGGCGGCCATGTCGGCGCCGAACTCCTTGCGCCACAGGTGCAGGCTCGCGTCGATGCCCGCGGCTGTGCCGGCGCTGGTGATGATGGGGTCGTCGTCGATGTACAGGACCCCCGGGTCGACCTTGGCCTGCGGGAACCTCGCGGCCAGCTCGTCTGTGTACATCCAGTGCGTGGTGCACCGCCGCCCGTCGAGCAGGCCGGCGGCGCCCAGGACGAACGCGCCGGAGCAGACCGACAGCACGCGAGCACCCCGGTCGACCGCGGCCCGCAGTGCCTCGAGCAGGTCGGCGGGGAAGACGTTGTTGCGCGGCATCGCCGGGATGCCGATCAGGTCGGCGGACTCCAGCCGCTCCAGACCGTGCTCGACGATGAGCTCGAAGCCCAGCGACGTCTTGACCGGCCCCGGGTTCACACCAGCAAGGTCGAAGTCCATGACCGGAAGACCCTGGTCGGACCGGTCGATGCCGAAGGCCTCACACAGCACACCGAGTTCGAAGGGCGCGACGCCGTCGAGCACGACGGCAGCGACATTTCGTAGCATTCGGACAGTCTGCCAGATCTTTGGCAGGATGTCGATGGACGGCGGCAGTCCTGCCACTAGTGGCAGGAAGGTAACGGTAGCAGAATTACTGCCATGGACATCGTCATCATGCTTCTGCTGGCAGCCGTGATCGTCGCCGCGATCGCCGCGGCCCGGTGGGCGGACTCCGACGGCGGACCCCGCCACGACCCACTACCGCGCGCCGAGGACGAGTGGTCGCCGAACCTGCCGAACCACCCCTACGCCGGCTGAGTCAGCCGTGCCAGGAATCGCTCGCGCCCCACGACGACGCGGATGATCGTCCCACCAGCTATCCGCACGCCGTCGCCGTCGTGGGCGGTGACGGCGAAGCTCAGCACTCGCCCGTCGACGGCCAGCAGCGCGCACCCGACCTCGATCCGCGCGCCGAGCGCGCTGGCCGCGACGTGGTCGACCTCGATCCGTGTGCCGACCGTGGTGTCGCCGCCGGCCAGGGCATCGGCGACGGCGCTGACCGTCGCCGCCTCCATCCACGCGACCAGCCGGGGCGTCGCCAGCACCGGGACGTCGCCGGAGCCGACCGCCAGCGCGGTGTCGACCTCCGTGACGACGTGCTCCTCCGCCGCCGCCAGTCCGGGCTCGAGCGCGCTCACGAGATGACGACCAGGACGTCGCCCTCCTGGACCACGTCGCCCGGCCCGACCTTGACGTCGGACACCAGGCCGCCGTCCTCACAGAGCACCGGGATCTCCATCTTCATGGACTCCAGGATCAGCAGCGTCGCACCGGCGTCGACGTGGTCGCCCACGGACACCGCCACAGAATGGACATTGGCCACCATCTCGGCAGCCACCATCTCGGCCACGCCGTCTCCTCTCGAATTCCTGCCTGTGCATTCCACCACGAACCGTCGTGCTCGCGGGCGTGGCACCCACACCAACGCCGGCGACCGGGTCAGGATGAAAACATGGCGCTCGTCCTGCTCGCCCTGGCCGCCGGCCTGGGCGGCGGGATACGCACGCGGTGGACGCTTACGCCGGCTTGCCGCCGCACCGCCCGTACGCAGCCGCCTCATCCTCACCGCGCTGGGCCTGTACGCCCTCGGCGTCGGCGGCAGCTGGGTCTGGGAACCGCTGCTGCCGGCCCTGACCGCGCTGTGCTGGTTCACGCTCGGCTTCTACGCGTGGCTCAACCGCGGCCACCACGGCGCCCGGCTGGTGGCGCTCGGGCTCGCCGCCAACGGCCTGGTCATCATGCTCAACGGCGCGATGCCGGTGTCGGCGACGGCGCAGGAGCGGGCCGGGGTGTCACCGACGGTGGCCGAGGAGGCACCCGAGGACAACGGCCGGATCGCCGCGACCGGGGACCGGACCGCGCTGCCCTGGCTGGGCAAAGTGGTCCCGGTGGCGTTCCCGCCCCGACCCGAGGTCGTGAGCCCTGGCGACATCGCCGTCGCCGCCGGCTGCGCCGCCGCCCTGGCCACCGGGATGACCGGACGCCGGGCGGTGACGGCGGGCGCCAAGCGACCCGCGGCGCCGCGCGAACCCCGTCGTGAGCCGAGCGGACCCCGTCGTGAGCCGGCCGGACCCCGTCGTGAGCCGGTCCGCCGCGGACCCCGTCCGGGCCCGGCCGACGGCCCGCCACCACCGCCGCCGGACCGCGACGAGCATCACACCGGTGACTCCCGGCCAGGCGACGACGACGGGTCGGAGCGCACCGCCGCACGTGCGACAATGGACGCCGACGTGACCGCCGACGCCAAGCCGGAGTCGCCGCGCGTCACCGCATGACGGCACCCGTCGTCGCGGGTTCGGCGGTCGTCCGCCGGTCATCGATCCATCGAGAGGAGTCAGCTCGCCATGGGCAAGAAGGCACGCAAGCGCCGCTCGCGGAAGAAGAGCGCGGCCAACCACGGCAAGCGCCCCAACTCCTGAGGCGCCCCGTACGCACGAGAGCCCTGGACCCTGCGTCGGCAGTGGTCCGGGGCTCTCGTCGTTTGGTCAGGCGACTCTGGCTGTGGCCGCAGGGCGCTCAGGGCGTCCGGCTGATCTGCACCCGGACTTCCTGGATGCGCGCCCGGATCTTGGTGCGCAGCTCGTCCGGCGCGTGGTCGCAGCCGCAGGAGCGCGCCAGCATCTCGCGGATGACCCGCTCGATGTCGTACTTCGACAGGCACGGCTGGCACGCGTCGAGGTGCGCCTTGATCTCGTCGTAGGTGATGGTGCGGTCATCGAGCTCATGGTCGAAGAAGACATAGACCCGATCGAGAACCTCAGCGCAGTCGACGTCGTTGTCGTCGCAGCTCATCCTCCGACCTCCTGAGTTACCTTCGGCACCAGCCCACGCTCGCGGGCGTAGTCCTCCAACAGCCCGCGAAGCTGACGGCGGCCACGGTGCAGCCTGGACATCACCGTGCCGATCGGTGTGCCCATGATGTCGGCAATCTCCTTGTAGGGAAAGCCCTCGACATCGGCGAGGTAGACGGCGATGCGGAACTCTTCCGGGATCTCCTGGAGGGCGTTCTTCACGTCGGAGTCGGGCAGGTGCGCCAGCGCCTCCGCCTCCGCGGAGAGCAGACCGGTGGAGGTGTGCGCCTCCGCCCTGGCCATCTGCCAGTCCTCGATCTCCTCCGTGGCGCTCTGCTGAGGCTCGCGCTGCCGCTTCCGGTACGTGTTGATGAACGTGTTGGTCAGGATGCGGTAGAGCCACGCCTTGAGGTTCGTCCCCTCCTTGAACTGGTGGAACGAGGCGTATGCCTTGGCAAAGGTCTCCTGTACCAGGTCCTCGGCATCGCTGGCGTTGCGGGTCATCCGCAGCGCCGCCGAGTAGAGCTGGTCGAGGTACGGCAGCGCATCACGCTCGAATCGCTGTGTGCGCTGTTCGTCGCTCTCCGGTTCGGTCATCACCAACGATGCTACCGGCGTCGTCTGCGCCCATGCTCGTCGGTCCGCTGGGCGGGCGTCGTCAACGGTCAACCGTTCCAAGCACGTTGCACCCACGCTGATGGGAACCTCCCGGGTCGTCATCCACTCGTTGCCGTAACGGCGGGCGGGTCACGGGCATTCCCCGGCGGCGGTGTCGGCTCAGGACGCGCCGGCGGCGAACGGCGCCAGGAAGGACCGGACGGCGTCGACGACGGCGTCGATGGCCGCCCCCTGCTCGTGGCCCTTGGTGACCCGCATGCCGTGATCGGCGTGCGAGACGGTGACCAGTTGGTGCGGCCCGGGCGGGAACTCGCCGGGGCCGCCGAAGGAGTCGCGCTCGCCCTGCACCACCAGCACCGGGAGCTTCTCGGCCGCGCCGGCCAGCTCGGGCAGCCGGGAGTTCTGCGGCTTGCCCGGCAGGTGCAGCGGGAAGGCCAGGGCGACGACGGCGACGGCGTCGAGCTGCTGGGCCGTGCGGCAGGCGACCCGCGCGCCGGAGCTGCGTCCGCCCAGCACCAGCGGCACGTCGCGGGGCAGCGTGGCCACGGCGGCAAGCCAGGCCTCGTCGAGAGCCGGCGGGCGCGGCGCGACCTTCTTGCCGGCCAGCCGCCACGGCTGCTCGAAGCGGTGCACGCTGACGCCCTCGGCGGGCAGCCGCCCGGCCAGCGCGTCCAGGTCGGCGGCCTTCGGGCCGCCTCCGGCGCCGTGGCCGAGGACCAGCCGCAGGCTGGGCTCGTCGGCCTCGTCGACCCAGAAGGCCGCCTCGCCCACGGGCGTGGACACCGTCGAGCGGACCGGCGCCCTCACAGCTTCACCGGTTCGACCAGCTGCGGGCCGTTGTTGGCAACCCGGTTCACCTCGGTGGACACGGGGTAGGCGTCGAGGATGCCCGGCACGGCCGGCGTGAGCAGCCCGCCGAGCTCGGCGGGCTTCGTCCGGCCAGGGTCGAGCCACTGCTCCCACTTGTCCGGCTCGACCAGCATGGGCATGCGGTCGTGGATCTGGCCGACGTCATCGGTGGCGTCGGTGGTCAGGATGACGACGGACCACAGGAACGCGTCGGGGTCGTCCTCCGGGCGGCTCTTGTCACGCCAGATCTCGTAGAGGCCGGCCATGGCCAGCGACCCGTCCTTCGGGTGGATGAAGAACGGCTGCTTCTGGCCCTTCTTCTCGCCACGCCACTCGTAGAAGCCATCAGCCGGGAGCAGGCAGCGCCGGGCGGCGAAGGCGCGGCGGAAGGCCGGCTTCTCCGCCGCCGTCTCGACCCGGGCATTGACCAGCTTGTTGCCGATGGACGCGTCCTTGGCCCACGAGGGGACCAGACCCCATTTCAGGGTGCGCAGCCGACGCTCGGGCGGCGCCTCGGACTCGTCCTTGCGGCCCCGCGTGAGCACCGCGTAGACCTGTTTGCTCGGCGCGATGTTCCAGTCCGGCTGCAACCGCTCGCGCACGTCGACGCGGTCGACCCCGAACTCGTCGGCAAGGTCGTCCGCGCTCTGGCTGACCGCGTACCGTCCGCACATGTCATCCATCCTCGCACCAGGCACCGACAGGCGGTCCGTTCCTCGCGATCCGGTATCGGACCGCGAGGAGTGGATCGGAGCCTTTCGTGGTAAGCCATTGTCATGAGTCTCGTCCGCATGATCGCCCGTCCGATGCTCGCGACCATCTTCATCGCCCAGGGCGCCAAGAACCTGCGCGACCCGGAGCCGGCGCTGCCCGCGGCCACGCAGTTCTCCGAGCAGTTCGGCCCGATGCTGCAGAAGCGGGTCCCGTCGCTGCCCAGCGACCCGGCGACGCTCGTGCGCATCAACGCCGGCGTGCAGCTCGGCGCGGGGCTGGCGCTGGCCACCGGGCGGTTCCCGCGGCTCGCCTCGGTGGTCCTGCTCGGCTCGCTGCTGCCCACCACGCTCGCCGGTCACCCGTACTGGAGGACCGACGACCCCGCGCAACGCAGCGCCCAGCGCGTGCAGGCCATGAAGAATGTCGGCATGGCCGGCGGGCTGCTGCTGGCCGCCGTCGACACCGAGGGCAAGCCGGGCCTGTCCTGGCGGACCCGCCGGGCCGCGAAGGACGCGCGCCGCGCCACCCGCACGGCCAAGCGCGAAGCACGCATGACCGCTCGGCGCGCCAAGTCCGGGCTGTCGCACCGTATCTCGTCCTGAGGCCGCGCCTGATCCGGGGTCGGCGGGTCAGCGGCCGTCGTCCGCGTCGGCTTCAGGACCAGGTCCAGACCTGACCAGCGCGGCCTCCAGCAGGTCCGCCGCCGCGGCCCGGGCGTGCGCCATCGCCCGGTCGTCGTCGCCGACCGTGCTCATGATCATGGAACCCTCGTGCAGCAGCGCCAGCCTGACGCCCACCTCGTCGGCGCGCTCCGCCGGCGCCAGCCCGGCCTCGGCCGCCAGGCGTGCGTAGAGCCGCCGCACCCAGCTCTTCTCCGCCCGGATGACCTCGATGCCCGGGTGCTGCGAGCCGCCGACCTCCGCGAACGCGTTCACGAAGGCGCATCCCCTGACCGCCTCGCCGTGCCACTGCGCGAGCGCGTCGTATACCGCCAGCACCCGCTCCGGGCCGGGCTGGGGCGCATGCTCCTCCAGGTACGCGAGCACGAACGCCTGCCACCGCTCGAACCGGCGGCGCAGGTAGAGCGCAACCAGCGCGTCCTTGGAGCCGAAGCGGTCGTAGAGGGTCTTCTTCGTGGTGCCGGCGGCTTCGGCGATGGCGTCGACCCCGACGGCCCGGATGCCGTGGCGATAAAACATGTCCGAGGCGGCGTCGAGCAGTCGCATCCCGGCCGGCGTGAGCTGGGCGGACGGCGTACGAGGCATGATCGGACCTCCCAGCGCGGCGATGAGGACACTGACAGTATACCGACCGGTATGTTTACATGGCTCGCATGACCGACCTCGCCACCAGGCCACGGACCTCCGGTGTCGACGTCGCGGCCGCCGCCGGCCTCGTCGTCTTCTGGAGCTCCGGATTCATCGGTGCCCGGCTCGGCACCGAGCACGCGCCCGCCGACACCCTGCTGGCCTGGCGGTACCTCATCGCGGTCGCGGTCCTGGTGCCGGTCGTGGCGCCGCGGCTGGCCCGGCTGGCCCGGTCCGCCCCTGGCGCGCTCCGCCGGCATGCCGCCGTCGGCCTGCTGTCGCAGGCGTTGTACCTCGGCGGCGTCGTGACCGGGATCGGTGCCGGCGTCCCGGCCGGCACGGCGGCGCTCATCGCGGCCCTGCAGCCGCTGGTCGTCGCCACCGCGGCGGCACGACTGCTCGGCGAGCCGGTCGGCGCCCGTCGCGGGCTGGGGCTCTGGCTCGGCCTGGCCGGCGTCGCCCTCGTAGTGGCCGACGACGTCGGCACCGGCGCCCCGGCCTGGGCGTACCTGCTGCCGGTCGGCGGGATGCTCGCGCTGTCGGCCGGCACCGTGCTCGAGCAGCGCTGGCGCCCCGCCGGCGGCCTGGCCGAGTCGCTGACCGTGCACGCCACCGTCGCGGCCGCGGTCTTCGTGGCCGAGGCAGTGGTGGCGGGACGGATCGAGCCGCCCGCGACGGCCGGCTTCTGGTGGGCGGTGGCGTGGGTCCTCGTGCTGTCGACCGCCGGCGGCTACGGCGCGTACCTCGTCGTGCTCAGGCGTGCCGGGGCCACCCGCGTGAGCAGCCTGCTCTACCTGACGCCACCGACGACGGCGCTGTGGGCCTGGGCGATGTTCGACGAGCGCGTCGGCGTCCGCGCGCTGGCCGGCCTAGCCGTCTGCGCCGTCGCCGTCTGGCTGGTACTCGCGACCCCCACGCCGAAACACCCGGCACCGCGTACCTGAGCCGCGCCGCACCAGGATTCTCCGTGCCTCAGAGGCTGCCCGAGACCTCAGGTCCTGGATCTTGAGTCATGGCCCGCTCAAGGCATTGTTCGAACGCGTGGCCCCCGAATGATCACGTTCAGCACGAGATCTCGTGTCACACCATGCTCGCAATCATGGTGAGGCTCGGAGGATCCTGCTGAACGTGATCATTTCGGGGGCCGTGCGCGATCCGAACCCACGGATGCAGCAGAAGATCATTGGAGCGGGGCAGACGCAAGGGAGGGGCGATTCGGGTCACTTGGTGACGGGGTCGGAGACCAGGGGACGGACCTCGGGGGCGGCGGAGCGGATCTGGTCGGCGGCCTCGTCGTCGGGCTTGGTCTGCGACGCGCGCTCGGCCTCGACCCGCTCGGCGTAGAGCTCGACCTCGCGCGCGATGGTCTTCTCGTCCCAGCCCAGGGTCTGCGCCATCAGCCGCGCCACCGGCTCGGCCGCCGTGATGCCGCGGTCGGGGTACTCGATGGACGCCCGGGTGCGCCGGGTGAGCACGTCGGTCAGGTGGAGTGCCCCCTCGTGGGTGACGCTGTAGACGACCTCGACCTGGAGGTAGTCGGCGGCGCCGGGAATCGGCTCGAGCAGCTCGGGGCGGTCCTCGGCCAGCGCCAGCACCTCGTGGACCAGCGAGCCGTACCGGTCGAGCAGGTGCCGCACTCGGTGCGGGTGCAGGCCGTGCTCGTCGGCGAGGCGCTCGGCCTGGTTGACCAGCGCGTGATAGCCGTCGGCGCCCAGCAGCGGGACCTTGTCGGTGATGGACGGCGCGATGCGGCCGCGCAGGTCGACGGAGGCGGCGTTGATGGCGTCGGCGGCCATGACGCGGTACGTCGTGTACTTGCCGCCGGCGATCGAAACCATGCCAGGCGCCGGCCTGGCCACCGCGTGCTCGCGCGACAGCTTGGAGCTCTGCTCGCTCTCGCCGGCCAACAGCGGCCGCAGCCCGGCATAGACGCCTTCGATGTCGTCATGCGTCAGCGGCGTCATGAGCACCGCGTTGACGTGCTCGAGGATGTAGTCGATGTCGGCGCGGGTAGCCGCCGGGTGCGCGAGGTCGTAGGTCCAGTCGGTGTCGGTGGTGCCGATGATCCAGTGGTTGCGCCACGGGATGACGAACAGCACCGACTTCTCCGTACGCAGGATCAGCCCGGTCTCGGCGGCGATGCGGTCGCGCGGCACGACGATGTGCACACCCTTGCTGGCCCGGACGCGGAACCGGCCGCGGGTACCGGCCAGCCGCTGCATCTCGTCGGTCCAGACGCCGGTGCAGTTGACGACGACGTCGCAGGTGACGTCCTGCTCGTCCCCGGTCTCGACGTCGCGCACCCGCACCCCGGTGATGCGGTCCGCCTCGCGCAGGAACCCGACCACCTGTGTCGACATGCGCACGACGGCGCCGTAGTGGGCGGCGGTGCGTGCGACGGTGAGGGTGTGCCGGGCGTCGTCGGCCTGGGCGTCGAAGTACCGGATGCCGCCGACGAGCGCGTCGTGGCGCATCGACGGGAACAGCCGCAGCGCGCCGGCGCGGGTGAGGTGCTTCTGCCCGGGCACCGACCGCGCGCCGCCCATGGTGTCGTACATCAGCAGGCCAGTGGCGGTGTACGGGCGCTCCCAGATCCGGTGCTTCAGCGGATACAGGAAGCTGACCGGCTTGACCAGGTGCGGCGCGATGCGGCTCAGCATGAGCTCGCGCTCGTGCAGCGCCTCGCGGACCAGCCCGAACTCGAACTGCTCCAGGTAACGCAGGCCGCCGTGAAACAGCTTGCTGGACCGACTGGACGTACCGGCCGCGAGATCGCGAGCCTCGACCAGCGCCACCCGCAGCCCGCGCGTGACCGCGTCGAGGGCCGAACCCGCGCCCACCACGCCGCCGCCGATGACGACGACGTCGAAGTGCTCGGCACCGAGGCGGTCCCAGTTCTCCCGCCGGGCCTGCGGGCTGAGCTGGCCGCTGGACCCGGTCAGTCCGCCGGGAGCGCTGTTGGCGGTCACGTCTGTCACATCTCCTCGCAGCTCAGAGAGCGAAAGGTGCCGAATGCCCCCAAAGGCGGGACGTTGCCGCACAGGGTCACGTCCGCCCCGCCGAGGACACTCAGCAACACGCTACCCGCTCTCGTCGTCAAGGACGTAGACAGTTGGTCTACGCACCAGTAGCTTTCGAGATGACCCTTGGCAACGCTGCCGAGACCAGCCGGGACACCGGGGACGCCGCGGCCGTTGCCGTCCACGGAAGCGGAGGTTCACATGGACCTGAGTTTCGGCGACATCTTCCTGTCCGAGTTCCTCGGCACCGGCATGCTCACCCTCCTCGGCTGTGGCGTCGTCGCCACGAACATCCTGGCCCGCAGCAAGGGCTTCGGCGGCGGCTGGCTGATGGTCAACTTCGGCTGGGGCCTCGCGGTCTTCGCCGGCGTGTTCGTGGCGGCCGACTCCGGCGCACACATCAACCCGGCGGTGACGTTCGGCCTGGCGTTCGAGGGCACCACGGAGTGGTCCGACGTTCCGGCCTACCTCCTGGGTGAGATGGCCGGTGCCATCGTCGGTGCGGCACTGGCGTGGGCGGCGTACCGGCAGCATTTCGACCT
Source organism: Jiangella asiatica (assembly GCF_004349065.1). Taxonomy (GTDB): domain Bacteria; phylum Actinomycetota; class Actinomycetes; order Jiangellales; family Jiangellaceae; genus Jiangella; species Jiangella asiatica. The sequence goes on along the minus strand of NZ_SMKZ01000002.1, from coordinate 64,122 downwards.
CGAGGAGGACCCGGCCAAGAAGCTCGGCGTGTTCTCCACCGGCCCGGAGATCCGCAACTACGGATGGAACCTCGTCACCGAGATCATCGCGACCTTCGTCCTGCTCTTCGTGATCCTGTCGTTCGGCAACCAGCCCGTCGACCTCGGGCCGCTCGCCGTCGCCCTGCTGGTCGTCGGCATCGGCGCCTCGCTCGGCGGACCGACGGGGTACGCCATCAACCCGGCCCGCGACCTCGGGCCACGCATCGCGCACGCGCTCCTGCCGATCCGCGGCAAGGGCTCAAGCGACTGGGCCTACTCGTGGGTCCCGATCGTCGGTCCGATCATCGGCGGCATTCTCGGCGGTCTCCTCGCCCGCGCCGTCTACTGAAGTTGTCCGAGCCCAGGCCTGCCCCCGACGCCGAAGCCGTGTTGTGATGGCAGAACGGGGTCAGGCCCGCACGACGACGTGAGGAGAACGGATGAGCAAGTACGTAGCCGCCATCGACCAAGGAACCACGTCCACCCGCTGCATGATCTTCGACCACTCGGGCCGGGTCGTCTCCGTCGACCAGCGCGAGCACGAACAGATCTTCCCGCAGGCGGGGTGGGTCGAGCACGACCCCGAGGAGGTCTGGCGCAACACCCGTGAAGTGTGCGCCGGCGCCCTGGCCAAGGCCGACCTCGTCACCGGTGACGTCGTCGCGGTCGGCATCACCAACCAGCGCGAGACCGCCGTGGTCTGGGACCGCACCACAGGTAAGCCGGTGTACAACGCCATCGTCTGGCAGGACACCCGCACCGACCGGATCGTGAACGAGCTGGCCCGCGACGGCGGCCCGGACCGCTACCGATCCACGACCGGTCTGCCGCTGGCCACCTACTTCTCCGGGCCCAAGGTGAAGTGGATTCTCGACAACGTCGACGGTGCCCGTGAGAAGGCCGAGGCCGGCGACCTCGTGTTCGGCAACATGGACACCTGGGTGCTGTGGAACGCCACCGGCGGCCCCAACGGCGGGTTGCACTACACCGACCCGACCAATGCCTCGCGCACGCTGCTGATGGACCTCGACACCCTCTCGTGGAACGAGAACAACGCCGCCGACATGGGCATCCCGCTGTCCATGCTCCCGGAGATCCGCTCGTCCTCGGAGGTGTACGGCAACATCCGCGAGCGCGGTGCCCTGGCTGGGTTGCCGGTCGCGGGCATCCTCGGCGACCAGCAGGCCGCCACCTTTGGGCAGGCGTGCCTGTCGCCGGGCGAGGCGAAGAACACCTACGGCACCGGCAACTTCATCCTGCTCAACACCGGCACCGAGAAGGTGATGAGCGAGAACGGCCTGCTCACGACCGTCTGCTACAAGATCGGATCCAACGATTCGGTGTACGCGCTGGAGGGCTCGATCGCGGTCACCGGCTCGCTGGTGCAGTGGCTGCGTGACAACCTCGGCATCATCGGCTCGGCGCCGGAGATCGAGGCACTGGCCGGCGGCGTCGAGGACAACGGCGGCGCGTACTTCGTGCCGGCGTTCTCCGGGCTGTTCGCGCCGTACTGGCGCTCCGATGCCCGCGGCGCCATCGTCGGGCTGACCCGGTTCGTCAACAAGGGGCACATCGCCCGCGCGGTGCTGGAGGCCACGGCCTTCCAGTCCCGTGAGGTAGTCGACGCCATGAACGCCGACTCGGGGGTGGCCCTGACCTCGCTCAAGGTCGACGGCGGCATGGTCGCCAACGAGCTGCTCATGCAGTTCCAGGCCGACATCCTCGGCGTCCCGGTCATCCGGCCGGTCGTCGCGGAGACGACGGCGCTCGGGGCGGCGTACGCGGCGGGCCTGGCCGTCGGCTTCTGGGAGGGCGAGGACGACATCCGCAACAACTGGGCGCAGGACAAGCAGTGGGACCCGGCCATGGACGACGCCCACCGCGAGAAGATCTACAAGACGTGGAAGAAGGCCGTGACGAAGACCTTCGACTGGGTCGAGGACGAATGATCCGACCGGTTCGGTCGTCGGGCACCGATAGGCTTGGTGCCCGATGACTGAACCGACCGCCCCGCTCTGGCCTGCACCGACCGCCTCGGGCCCGGTGGACGCCACCGTCGAGCTGCCCGGATCCAAGTCGCTGACCAACCGCGCGCTGGTGCTCGCCGCGCTCGCGTCCGGGCCGTCGCGGCTGCGCCATCCGCTCGTCGCCCGTGACACCCGGCTCATGATCGAGGCGCTGGGCGCGCTCGGCGCCACCATCGAGCCAACCGGCGACGGAGTGCGGGTCATCCCCGCGCCGGTCGCCGGGGGCGGCTTCGTCGATTGCGGCCTGGCCGGCACCGTCATGCGCTTCGTCCCGCCGGTCGCCGCGCTGGCCGACGGCGACGTCCGGTTCGACGGCGACCCACCCGCCCGCAGGCGCCCCATGAGCACTGTGCTCGACGCGCTGCGGAGCCTGGGCGCCACCATCGACGACGACGGCCGCGGCGCGCTGCCCTTCACCGTCCGTGGGACCGCGGCGCTGCCCGGCGGCGCGGTCACCATCGACGCGTCGGCGTCGTCGCAGTTCGTGAGCGGACTGCTGCTTTCAGGGGCCAGATACGACAAGGGCGTCACGCTCCACCACGACGGAAAGCCGGTGCCGTCGCTGCCGCACATCGACATGACCGTGGCCATGCTGCGCGAGCGCGGTGTCGAGGTCGACGACGAGGCGCCGAGCACCTGGCGGGTCGAGCCGGGCGCCGTGCGGCCGCTGGACACCGTCGTCGAGCCCGACCTGTCCAACGCCGCGCCGTTCCTCGCCGCGGCCGTGCTCACCGGCGGCACCGTGCGGGTGCCGCGCTGGCCGGCCGCCACCACGCAGCCCGGCGCCGAGCTGCGCGACCTGCTCTCCCGCATGGGTGCGGCCGTCTCGCTCGACGACGGCGTCCTCACTGTCCGCGGCACCGGCGAGGTCCGCGGGCTCGACGCCGACCTGCACGACGTCGGCGAGCTGACGCCCGTCCTGGCCGCGCTGGCAGCCGTCGCGCGCGCGCCGTCGCACCTGCGCGGCATCGCCCACCTGCGCGGTCACGAGACCGACCGGCTGGCCGCGCTGGCCGCAGAGATCAACAGCCTGGGCGGCCAGGTCGAGGAGACCCCCGACGGCCTGGTCATCCGGCCGGTGCCGCTGCGCGGCGGCGTGTTCCATTCCTACGCCGACCACCGCATGGCCCAGGCCGGCGCCGTCCTCGGCCTGGTCGTCCCCGGGGTCCGGGTCGAGGACATCGCGACGACGTCCAAGACGCTCGCCGACTTCCCCGGCATGTGGTCCGCTCTCCTCGGGTCGGAGCCGGCGGCGTGATGGCACGGCGGGCCACCGCCTCGTACGACGAGGGCGACGTCAGGGTCCGCCCCGGCCGCGGTTCGCGGCCTCGCAGCAAGCGCCGCCCGGCGCACGCCGACGCCCGCCGGGGCCTGGTGACCGCGGTCGACCGCGGCCGGTACACGTGCTTCGTCGACGGGGCGCCGACTCGTACCGTCACCGCCATGTCCGCCCGCGAGCTCGGCCGCAAGGCCGTCGTCGTCGGCGACCAGGTGGGCCTGGTCGGCGACGTGTCCGGCCAGCCGGGCTCACTGGCCCGCATCGTGCGGGTCGAGGAACGCGCCACGGTGCTGCGCCGCACCGCCGACGACGACGATCCGGTCGAGCGCATCGTCGTGGCCAACGCCGACCAGCTCCTGGTGGTGACCGCCGTCACCGACCCCGAGCCGCGGCCCCGGCTGATCGACCGGTGCCTGGTGGCGGCCTTCGACGCCGGCATCGAGCCGCTGCTGTGCGTCACCAAGGCCGACCTCGCCGACCCCGCACCGCTGCTGGCCACGTACGCGCCGCTGGACGTGCCGACGGTGGTCACCCGGGCCACCGACGACGGCGGCATCGACGCGTCCTCCGTCGTCGAGCATCTGCGCGACCGGGTGACCGCGCTCGTGGGCCATTCCGGGGTCGGTAAGTCGACGCTGGTCAACGAGCTGGTGCCGGGCGCTGACCGCGTCACCGGAGAGGTCAACGTCGTCACCGGCCGCGGCCGGCACACCTCCACCAGCGCGGTCGCGCTGCCGGTGCCCGCCGGCGGCTGGGTCATCGACACACCGGGCATCCGCTCGTTCGGGCTGGCACACGTCGATCCCGCACGGCTGATCCTCGCCTTCCCCGACCTCGCCGCCGAGACCGCCGACTGTCCACGCGGCTGCACCCACGCCGCCGACGAGCCCGAGTGTGCCCTGGACGCCGCGCTGGCCACCGGCCGCGTCGACCGTGACCGGCTGGACTCCTTCCGCCGCCTGCTGGCCAGCCGCGACCGGCAGGCCGGCGACTGACCCAGCGTCCGCCCTCGCGCCCGGCAACTCCGGACAGCACGTGCGAGCGTGTAGGTTGCGGTCGTGGCCCACGACGACGACCTCCGCTTCGCTCACGTCCTGGCCGACGACGCCGATGCACAGACGACGTCCCGGTTCCGGGCGGCTGACCTGCGCGTGGAGACCAAGGCCGACCAATCGCCGGTCACCGACGCGGACAAGGCGACCGAGGAGGCGATCCGACGCACGCTGTCCAGGGCCCGCCCGCGCGACGCCGTCGTCGGCGAGGAGTTCGGTTCGGAGGGCTACGGCGCCCGCCGCTGGGTCATCGACCCGATTGACGGCACCAAGAACTACCTGCGCGGCGTCCCGGTGTGGGCGACGCTCATCGCGCTCATGGTCGAGGACAAGGTCGTGGCCGGCGTGGTGTCCGCGCCGGCGCTGAGCCGGCGCTGGTGGGCCGCTCGCGGCACCGGCGCGTGGACCGGCCGGTCGCTGTCGTCGGCCACCCGCTGCCGGGTCTCCTCGGTCAACGCGCTCGAGCAGGCGTCGCTGTCGTACTCGTCGCTGGCGGGTTGGGAGGATCGCGGCCAGCTGTCGGCGTTCCTCGACCTGACCCGGGCCTGCTGGCGCACTCGCGCTTTCGGCGACTTCTGGTCATACATGCTGCTGGCCGACGGCGCCGTCGACATCGCCGCGGAGCCGGAGCTGTCGCTCCACGACATGGCCGCGCCATCCATCGTCGTCGAGGAGGCCGGCGGCCGCTTCACCGACCTCACCGGGCGGCCCGGCCCGCTGGGTAGGGACGCACTGGCCACCAACGGCCCTCTGCACGAGGAGATCCTGGAGCGCCTGACCCCGCCCAATTGACCATCGGCTGCAGCCCTCGCCCATGGTCAACGGGGTTTCGGGGCTTGGCCCTCCCCCTGCTGCCCCCCCATGATCATCAACGATCGCCGACACCACGAGGATCGTGTGTGCTTCACCATGCTTGCAGGCCTGGTGGAGCGCGAGAACACCTAGTGATGTCACTGATCAACGGCATGGCCATGCAGTGGCTGGTCGACCGGACCGGCGCCGGACTAGCGGCCGGCGGCCGGCGTCTCGTCGGGCTGGTCGCGTGACGACGCCAGGTAGCTGCCGACGGTGTTGACGACGGCCACGATCGGGACGGCGATGATCGCGCCGATGATCGAGCCGGCCAGCGTCCCGATGGCGACGGCGACCGCCACCGCCAGCGGGTGGATGCGCACCATCCGGCCCAGGATGAACGGCTGGAACAGGTTGCTCTCGATCTGCTGGACGATGACCAGTCCGGCCAGCACGACGATGGCCGTCAACAGCCCCTGGGTCACCAGAGCCACCAGCACCGCGACCGTCCCGGTGACGAACGCGCCGATGAGCGGTACGAACGCGCCGAAGAAGATCAGCACGCCGAGCGGCAGCGCCAACGGCACCTGCAGGATGAACAACAGCACGGTGACGGCGACCGCGTCGAACAGCGCGACCAGCACGATGCCCCGGATGTACTGGGCCAGGGTGCGCCAGGCGACGTCGCCGGCCGCTGCCGCCCGCACCCGCGACCGCGACGGGAACAGCCGCACCAGCCACGCCCAGATGCGCTCGCCGTCGTAGAGGAAGAAGATCAGCGCGAACAGCGCGAGCACGATGCCGACGAAGATCTCGATGGCCACCGTCGCGGCGGTGGTGGCCTGCTCGGCGACGGAGTCGTCGCTCTGCACGTACGACAGCGCCCGGTCGATCCACCGGTCCAGCTGCGCCTCGTCGACGCCGAACGGCGGGCCGGCCAGCCAGCCACGGATCTCCTGCAGGCCCTCCTCCGCCTGGTCGACGACATCGCCGAACTGCCCTCCGACGGCGTTGCCGACCAGCGTCAGCGACCCGATGACGACGACAAGGAACCCGACGAAGACGGTGGCCGCCGCGAACCCGCGCCGCCAGCCCGCTCGGCGAAGCCGGCTCACCAGGGGTTGCAGTCCGGCTGCCATGAGCAGCCCGGCCACCAGCGGGAAGATGACCAGCCGCAGCTCCCACGCCAGCCAGCCAACCCCGCCGACGGCCGCGGTGATGACCAGGAGCCGCCAGCTCCAGTCCGCGGCGTCACGCACCGCCCGCGGTACCGGGTGCCCACGGTGCGCGGCCGGCTGATCGGCGGCCTGCGCGACGGCGTCCGGCTCACGCGGTGTGGCCGCGCCCCTGCCTGGACCTGGCGGCGCGGCCGCGGTCGGCGTCGAGCCCGTTCCCGGCGGCTGGCCCGCTGCGTCGTCGGGCACCGACGGCGCACCTGGTGCCGGGACGGCCGGCGCCTGCGGGCTCCGCGACGTGACAGTGGCCCCCGGCGGCAACGAGGCACCCCCGCCAGGGCCGGCGTCCTGGTCCTCCGTTCTCGCCTCGGCGCGTGCCTCCCGCTCGGCGGCGGCCCGCGCGACCCGCTCGCGGACATCGTTCCACCAGCGGATCACGCGCTCCATGCGGTCCAGCACAGGGGTCAGCCTGACACACGCGATCAGTGGCCTCGCGATTCGGCCCGGATTAGTCGACGCCGCCGCGTCATGATGCCATTGCTCCCCCGTCGTGATAGAGCAAGGGACGATTCCGAAGCGTGCGTGAAGGCGGGGGAATGCCGGAGATGACGGGCTGTGACCACGGCGGCGTGCCGATGCCGTCGCTGCTGACCGCATGGCTGGAGCGGCCGGGGCGGGCCGCGACCGGTTCGCGAGGATCGGGTGAGACCACGATCTCACCCCACGACGTGGGGGCAGCGTCCGGGGCGCTGCCCCCACCAGGGGTCGAGGCGGTGCTCGACGCGCTCGCTGCCGACCCGCCGGATGCCGAGGAGATCTCTCATGCGCTGACGGTGTTCGCGTGGGAGCGCGCCGCGGAGACCCGCGACCTGACTTGCGTCATGGCTGAGGTCGACGAGCTGTGGGCCACCTTGGAGGACGCCGGGGGCGTGCCGCTGCGGGCGCCCGCCGCCCGGCACCGGCTGGTCGACGCGTGGGTCGACGCCGTCGCTGCCGAGCGCGGGTCGCCGGGCATCGACCCGCTGTCGGGGCTGCACACCGCCGGCTACCTCTACGGCCGGGTCCAGGAGCTCGACCGGCTCTCCGGCACCGAGCCGACGGCGCTGGTCCTGATCGTCATCCGCTGGGCCGGCGCGTCCGGGCCGTGGCTGCGGATCGCCCGCATCCTGCAGGCCGCCTCGGCGCTGCGCTCGCGGGTCCGGCCGGACGCGACCCTGAGCCAGGTCGGCACGACCATGGCGCTGGCGCTCGTACCTGACGATGCGCGGGCCCGAGTGGAACGGATCTCCTTGACGAAGGCGGTCGAAAACGGTGAACTGAGCACTGCACACGTACAGGTCGACGTCTTTGCTGTCCCGGACACCAGAGCACGATTGCCTGAACTCGTGACACGGCTTCGTGGGGGGGCTAATGTCGATCACGCCGTTGGGCTGCCCAGTTACCGCCACTCAGGGACCGGATCCCTGGACTGACCTGCCCGAAGGGGATGGATAGCGAGATCAGGTGACCACACCAGCAGATGCCGCCGGCGATGAACAGCTCATCGCGCGCACGCGCGCGGGCGACATGGCCGCCTACGACGAGCTGTACCGCCGTCATGTCGACGACGCCTCGAAGGTCGCCCGCATCGTCACCGACAACAGCGACGAAGCACAGGACGTCGTCGCCGAAGCCTTCACGCGGGTCCTGACCCGGCTACGTGAAGGCGGTGGTCCGGACCTCGAGTTCGCGCCCTACCTGAAGACGGTGGTGCGCCGCCTGGCCATCGACCGGCACCGCAGCTCGCAGCGGGCCAATCAGGTGGCCGACCCGTCCATCCTCGACATCCTGCCGCACACCGACGACCCCATGGCCCGGTCCACCGACCGCCAGCTGGTCCGGCACGCGTTCGAGACGCTTCCCGAGCGGTGGCAGCAGGTGCTGTGGCACACCGAGATCGAGGGCCGCTCCCCGGCGTCGCTGGCGCCGGCGCTGGGCGGTTCCGCCAACTCCGTCGCGGCGCTGGCCTACCGGGCTCGCGAGGGCCTGCGCCAGGCCTACCTGGCGGTGAACTTGTCGGCCGAAGTACAGCCGGAGTGCCGGCCGTACGCGCCGAAGATCGCGTCCTACGTCCGCGGCACACTGTCCGCGCACGACACCCGCGAGATGAGCGCCCACCTGGCCACCTGCACGCACTGCCGCGAACGCCGCGACGAGCTGCTGCTGCTGGTCTCGGACATGCGGGGCGTGCTTTGGCCGGCTCTGCTGCTTCCCGCGTCCGGTGTCGGTGCGGCCGCGGTGGCCGGTGCCGGCGCTGCCGGTGGCGGCGTGCTGGCGATCCTGTCCCCCTCCAGATGGGGCAAGCAGGCCCGGCAGCTTGCCGTCGGCGGTGCCGCCGCCGCTGCCGCCGCCGCGATCGCCATTGCCGCGTACGTGGCGGTCAACGACGACGGACCGCCCGACGAGCCGGCCGCGGGACCGTCGGCCACATCCGAGCAGGAGGAGCCGGGCGGCTCCGACGACGCCGACCCACAGCCGACCGAGCCGCCGACGGAGGAGCAGCCGCCCGACACCGAGCCCGACCAGCCGCCGGTGCAGGAGGAGGAGCCGCCGGTCGAGGACGAGCCGGTCGAGGAGGAGCCCGAGCCGCCGGTGGTCGACCCGCCCGACGTCGAGCCGTCCGAGCCGTCGGACGAGCCGACGTCGCAGCCGACCGAGCCGCCGACGGAGGAGCCCAGCGAAGAGCCGACGGACGAGCCCAGCGAAGAGCCGACGGACGAGCCGAGCGAGCCGCCGGCCGAGGAGGCACCGAGCATCGAGCAGCAGCCGCAGCCCAACCCCGTCGTCGTGGCCGGCGAGCCGGTCGTGCTCACCGTCGAGGTGTCGGGCAACCCGCCGCCGCAGCTGCAGTGGCAGTTCGCCGACCCCGAGTCCGAGCAGGCGCCGGCGCAGACCACGGCCGCGGCCACCAGCGCCGCGCCTGCGACGTTCATGCTGGCGCCGTCCGACGCGCCGAGCTTCGTGCCCGCCGTCGAAGGCGAGAAGCCCGACGACGACTCCGGCGCGCCCCCCGACCAGGAGCCGCCGGAGGAGAACTGGGTCGACATCACCGGCGAGAACAGCGACACGCTGGTCATCCCGGAGCCGACGTCGGAGATCGACGGTCGCGCGTACCGGGTGCGGGCCACCAACCCGCTGGGCACCATCACGACCGAGCCGGCCGTGATCTCGGTGCAGTACATCCCGGAGATCGAGAGCCACCCGCGGAGCGCCACCGCGGACGAAGGCCAGGAGGTCACCTTCGAGGCCACCGCGAAGGCCAATCCGGAGGTCGCCAGCATCACCTGGCAGGTCCTGCCCCCCGGCGGCGACTGGCGCGCTCCGCGACCCGAGGTCGCCACGACGCGTCAGGAGGGCACCACCTCGACGCTGCAGGTGACTGCCGACCGCGACCTCGACGGCTACCAATACCGAGCGGTCTTCACCAACGACGTCGGCGGGGCGATCTCGGAGCCGGCCGGCCTGACCGTGCGGTGGGCGCCCGAGGTCACCGAGCATCCTGCCGACGTCGAGGCCGAGCCCGGTGACGACGCCGAGCTCGCGGCGAGCGTCTCCGGCAACCCCGAGTCCACCTGGCTCTGGGAGACCGCGCCGGCCGCGGACGGGCCGTGGACCGCGGTGGACGACGCCACCGGCACCGGCAACGCGGCCACGCTGGCGCTGCCCGGGTTGGAGCTGGCCGACGACGGCACGTTCTACCGGGCCGAGTTCACCAACGAGCTTGGGACTGTCACGACCGATCCCGCCGAGCTGGACGTGGTCCGCGCCGGTCGGTTCGAGATCGACCTCGGCGACCAAGGCACCCGCTGCATCGTGGTCGGCGCCGACGGGCAGCCGCGGGCCGGCGACTGCGCAGACTCGCCGGCCCGGGCGTGGGAGGTGCCCGAGGACGGCACCATCCGCTGGCTGGACACCGGCCGGTGCCTCGACGCGACCATCCCGCTCGACGCGGTGATCCTGGCGCCCTGCGACGGCAGCAGCAGCCAGCAATGGACGCTGGACCCGACGTCGGCCGCGGCCCAGAGCGTCAAGAGCGACGCGTTCCCCGGCTTCGTGTTCGACATCGAGCAGGTGGCGCCGGACGGACGGCTCATCCTCTTCCCGCATCACGGGGGCGTCAACCAGCAGTTCCGGTACGTCCTGCCGTAGCGCGCAATCGGGTCCAAGCGACCCGACAGGGCTGCGATCCCGAGGGGGTCACGCTGGCGCCACGTTGGTGTGCCGGCGTGACCCGCTCGGCCGCGTTGTCTGCCTGCCCAAGGCCCCGCCGGCGCGGCGGAGACCCTCGCCGAGGGTGACGACGATCAGGTCAGAACGCGTGGTTCACCCGGTTCGTCCGGCCACGCGGCCGGCCCGCGGAAATTTCTCGAGATTTTCCGCGTAGGCGCGTCATCACCAGCCCGCTCCACTGTCCAGGTGATCAAAGGCACTGATCCATCCAGGACGGCGAAGGGGGAAATGGCCGCATGACTGCACTGGCCGATCACATGAACACGCACGCCGAGGACTGGTTCGAACTGCGGGACGCATGGCGGGCGTACGCCGCCTGCCGAGGCATGGACACAGATCTGTTCTATCCCGAGGGCCGCGGCAGCACCCTGCGCGCCCGGGAGCAGATCGCGAAGAACATCTGCACGACGTGCCCTGTCGCCCAGCAGTGCCGGGAGGCCGCAGCGGCCCTCCCGGAGCGCTACGGCATCTGGGGCGGGCTCACCGAGAGCGAGCGGGGCTGGTCGCGCCGCTGAGCCGGCGCACAGCTCCGTCCCGACCGCCCCTTGCCCACAGCTCGCGGTCGACACGAACACCGTCGCTGCCGGGTTCAGACCCCGCCCCCACGGCCACCGACCACCCCTTCACCGGCCGGCCGCCTGATCACCGGCCGATCCGCGCGAACGCCGGGCCCGCACTCCGCCGGCCGGCAGGCTCGCCGATGAGCATCCTCACTTCCCCCAGCGCAGACCCGCGCCGCGCTCACCGCTGCCCAGACCCCCTGGCACCGGCAGCGGCTGCCGCCGGTGAAATGCAGATGTGACCTGTCAGTGCCACGTGCTAGAACTCCAACGGTGACGACCGCGCGGACCGAGTTCACCGTCGCCGGCCGCAGGGCGTTCGACCGCCGCGGTCCGGTGCGCTGGATCCTTTCCCACCAACGACGCAATCCATGGCACCTCGCCGGCTTCCTGATCGGCTCGGTCGTCATGGTGGTGCTCAACTCCGCCATCCCGGGCCAGGTCGGTGAGGCGTTCGACATCGTCCTCAGCGACCGGTCCGACCGCGACGCCGCCCTGACCGCCGTCGTCGTCGCCCTGCTGGTCATCGTGGTCGCGCGGACCGTGCTCGACTTCGTGGCCAGGCTGTGCACCGAGGTACTGGCCAAGCGGATGGAGCGCGACGCCCGCGACGAGCTGTACGTCAGCCTGCTCGGCAAGAGCCAGACGTTCCACAACCGACAGCGGGTCGGTGACCTCATGGCCCGCGGCGCCAACGACGTGCGGCAGTTGGGCACCATGTTCAGCCCTGGCATCGACCTCCTGGTCGACTCCCTCACCCAGGGCATCGTGCCCATCGTGTTCATCGCGTTCCTCGACCCCCGGCTGCTCGTCGCGCCCCTGGTGTTCGCGGTCGCGTTCGTCGTGTCCGTCCGGTGGTTCACACGCCGGCTGTCGCCGGTGTCCGCCCGGCTGCGCGAGGACTACGGCAACCTCAACGCCGGGCTCAACGAGACCATCCGCGGCATCGAGGTGGTCAAAGCCACCGGCCAGGAGGAGCAGGAGGAGGACCGTTTCGAGGGCAACGCCAGCCGCTACCGGAACTCCTTCGTCGAGCAAGGGCTGATCCAGGCGCGCTACCTGCCGACGCTGCTCCTCTCGATCACGACCGCCGGAGGGCTGCTGCACGGACTGTGGCTGCTCGACGCCGGTGAGCTCACGCTCGGCCAGCTGATCACCTACATCGGTCTCATGGGACTGCTGGGCTTCCCGGCGTTCATCTCGATCTTCTCGTTCTCGCTGGTGCAGAACGGCATCGCCAGCGCCAACCGGCTGCTGACGCTGATGCGCGAGGAGACCGAGCTCGACCACAACGAGCGCGGCCACGCCGCGGAGATGCGCGGCGCCATCCGCTTCGAGAACGTCACGTTCTCCTACGGCGGACAGGCGGTGCTGCGCGATCTGTCCTTCGAGATCGAGCCGGGCCAGACGGTCGCCGTCGTCGGCGAGACCGGCGCGGGCAAGACCACGCTGACGAAACTGGTCAATCGCATCTACGACGTCACCGTGGGCCGCGTCCTCGTCGACGGCACCGACGTGCGCGATTGGAAGCTGGACTCCCTGCGCTCGCAGATCTCCACCATCGAGCAGGACATCGTGCTGTTCTCCCGGCCGGTGGCCGAGAACATCGGCTTCAGCCGGGGCCAGCAGGTCCACCGCGACGACATCGTGCAGGCCGCGAAGGACGCCAAGGCCCACGAGTTCATCACCGCGCTCGACGACGGCTACGACACCGTCATCGGTGAGCGCGGCGTCACCCTGTCCGGCGGCCAGCGGCAGCGGCTGGCCATCGCCCGGGCGCTGCTCACCGACCCGGCCATCCTCGTCCTCGACGACTCCACCAGCGCCATCGACAGCGCCACCGAGGACCAGATCCAGCGGGCCATCCAGCGGGTCCTCGAGGGCCGCACCACCCTGCTCATCACCCATCGGCTGTCGCAGATCCGGTGGGCGGACAAAGTGCTGCTCCTGCGCGGCGGCCGGCTAGTCGACGAGGGCAGCCACGACGAGCTGCTCGCCCGCAGCGCGCTGTACCGCCGCATCTTCGCGCCACACCGGCCGCGCGTCGACTCGCACGACGACGTGGAGGTGACCGGCTGATGGCCTTCATCATGGACGGCCTCGACGCCGAACAGTACGACCGCACCTACGACGACCGCGAGCTCCTGCGCCGCATCGTCCGGTACTTCCGGCCCAAGCGGGCCACCATGGGGCTGGTCGCGTTCGGCATCGTGGCGCACTCGCTGATGCAGGCGGCACTCCCGGTGGTCATCAGCGCCGGACTGGACCGCGTCGTGGACGACCGCTCCACCGGCCTGGTGGTGGCGCTGGTGGCGGCCGTCCTCGTCGCCGGTGTCTTGAGCTGGGTGTTCAACTTCATCCAGCGCTGGTACACCGCGAAGGTCGTCGGCGACGTGGTCCTCGACCTGCGCGAGGACGCCTTCGCCGCCGTCCTGGAACGCGACATGTCCTTCTACGACGAGAACCCGTCCGGCAAGGTCGTCAGCCGGGTGACGTCGGACACCGAGGACTTCGCCACCGTGGTGACGCTGACCCTGAACGTGATCAGCCAGGTCTTGATGGTCGGGCTCATCACCGCGCTGTTGTTCGCCCGCAACGTCGGCCTCGCGCTGATGGTCATGGCGGTGGTGCCCATCATCGTCGCCATGGCGCTGGGCTTCCGCCGCATCGCCCGCGACACCACCCGCCACCAGCAGCGGTCCCTGGCCCGCGTCAACGCCACGCTGCAGGAGACCATGAGCGGCATCTCCGTGGCGAAGAACTTCCGCCAGGAGCACACGGTCTACGACGAGTTCCGGCCCATCAACGGGCAGAACTACCGAGTCACCCTCAAGCAGGGGTTCGTGTTCGCCGCCATCTTTCCGGCCCTGTTCGCGGTGGCCGGCTTCGCCACCGTCATGCTGGTGCACGTCGGCGGCGGCCGGGTGCTCGACGGCACCATCTCCGCCGGCGACTGGTACCTGTTCCTGCAGAGTGTGTTGCTGTTCTGGCTGCCGCTCACCTCGATCGCCTCGTTCTGGTCGCAGTTCCAGCAGGGCCTGTCGGCGTCGGAGCGGGTGTTCGCGCTCATCGACGCCGAGCCGCTGGTAGTACAGCGCGACCCGCGCCCGGTGGGCCGGCTGGCCGGCCGGATCGAGTTTCGCGACCTCACGTTCGGCTACACGCCCGACCGGCCGGTGCTCGACCACTTCGACCTCACCATCGAGGCCGGCGAAACGATCGCGCTGGTCGGACACACCGGCGCCGGCAAGTCCACCATCGGCCGGCTGCTGGTGCGCTTCTACGAGTTCGGCGGCGGCAGCATCCTCATCGACGGCATCGACCTGCGCACCGTCGACCTCACCAGCTACCGGCGCCAGCTCGGCGTCGTGCCGCAGTCGCCGTTCCTGTTCTCCGGCACCGTGGCCGACAACATCCGTTACCCGCGTCCGGACGCCACCGACGACGAAGTCCGGGCGGCGGCCGGCCAGGTGGCGGACGGCGACTGGATCGCGGCCCTGCCCGACGGCTTGGACACCGAGGTCGGCGAGCACGGTTCGGCGCTGTCGATGGGTCAGCGTCAGTTGGTGGCGCTGGCCCGGCTGCTCCTCCAGGACCCGTCCATCGTCATCCTCGACGAGGCGACGGCGAGCGTCGACCCGCTGACCGAGGCGCAGATCTCCGAGGGCCTCGACGTCGCGCTGGCCGGCCGCACGTCCATCGTCATCGCGCACCGCCTGTCCACCATCGAGCACGCCGACCGCATCATCGTCATGCGCGAGGGCGCCATCGTCGAGGAGGGCACGCACGAGTCCCTGCTCAGCGCCGGCGGCGCGTACTGCGACGTCTACAACACCTACTTCCGCCACCAGTCGCCCGACTACCAACCCGGATCCGGCTTCGTCAGCGTCACCGCACCCTAGCCGGCGCCGCGGTCCTCGCCGTCATTGGCTCGGCACGAGGTCGCGCAGGGTCTGGTCGATCTCGGTCGTGCAGCGCCGGGTCCGGTCGCCCCGCGGTCGGAGAAGCCCGCGCTCGCCGGCCAGGTGGAGCTCCGCGATCTCGGCTGCCAGTGGAGCCGGCAGGCCGGCGTCGGTGAGCGCGGAGATCCACCCCAGGCGTGGGATGGTCACGACCCGCAGCTCGGTACCGAGCAACGCGCCGAGCTTCTCCGCGACCTGCCGTTCGGTGTAGTGAGGGCCGTCGAGGTCCACGACCTCGCTGGCCGATGGCGGCGCGAGGAGGCTCTGGGCGGCGACGGCCCCGACGTCGCGGGTGGCGATCAGCGGCGTCGGCATGTCGGCGACGTCGCCGAACACCGGGTAGATCCCGGCGTCGATGGCCGCGCCCAGCACGTCCTCGACCTTCTCCTGGAAGTGCGATGAGCGGATTGCCGTCAGCACCGTGCCCGTGGCGCGCAGCCTGTCCTCCAGGTGGTGCAGCCAGCGGACCGGTCCGGTGCCGTCGGCCAGGTCGGCGCCGACCGACGACAGCATGACGACGTGGGTGACCGGCTCACCGGCGGCGGCCGCGGCGGCGACCCGGTCGGCCACCGCGGCGGCCAGGGTGTCGGCGAGCCGGCGTTGCTCGGCGTCCGTCGTGGTTGGGCTGGTCGGCAGCATGGCGAAGACACCGCGGCAGCCGGCGAAGGCGGCGCTCAGCGCCTCCTGGTCGGCGAGGTCGGCGACGGCGACCTCGGCGCCGCGCGTTTTCCAGTCCTGGCCGTTGACTTCGTCGCGGACCACGACCCGGACCGGCGCACCGGCGGCGAGCAGTTCACGAGCAGTAGCGCCACCGACGTGGCCGGTGGCTCCGATGATCGCATACATCAGCGGGTTCCTTCCTCGGCTGGATGGATCGAGTTAGTCCCAGTGAAGCCGTCGCGGATCGAGACGATCCATATTCGTTCGACTCGATTCCATGTCAAAGCGTCTAAACTGCTGATCATGGACGCGCTCGCCAACCTGCTCGACGGTGTCCGGGCACGCAGCGCCGCCTTCTGCCGGGCCGTGCTGGAGCCGCCCTGGGCGCTGCGCATCGCCGACCGTGCGCCGCTCGCCCTGGCCGCGGCCGTACACGGGCACGCCTGGATCGTGCCCGACGACGCCGAGCCGCTGCTGATGCGCACCGGCGACGTCGTCGTGATCAAGGGACCGCACCCCTACACCGTCAGCGACCACCCGGAGACCGAGCCGTCCCTCACGCTTCATGCCGGCAACCGCCTGACCGACGCCGACGGCCGGGACGTCACCGGCGAGCTGAACCTGGGCCCCAACACCTACGGCCACGGCGCGGACGGTTCCGCCGTCGTCGCCAGCGGCACCTACCAGGTCACCGGTGACGTCGGCGCGCGCCTGCTCAGCGCCCTGCCGCCACTCGTGCACGTTCCCCGCGCCGACGCCCGGATACCCATCCTCACCATGCTGGAGCAGGAGGTCGCCGCGGACGAGCCGGGCCAGCGGGCGGTCCTGGACCGGCTGCTCGACCTCACGCTGATCGCCACCCTGCGCGCATGGTTCGCCCGGCCCGACGCCGCGGCGCCGGGCTGGTACCGCGCACACAGCGACCCCCTGGTGGGCCCGGCGCTCGAATTGATCCACGACGATCCCGCCCGGCCATGGACGGTGGCCCGGCTCGCCGCCGCGACCGGCGCCTCCCGCGCGGCGTTCGCCCGCCGGTTCACCGACCTCGTGGGCGAGCCGCCCATGACCTACCTCACCGGCTGGCGGATCACCCTCGCCGCCGACCTGCTGCGCGGGACCGACACCACGATCGACGCCATCGCCCGGCGAGTCGGGTACGCCAACGCCTTCGCACTCAGCGTCGCCTTCAAACGGGTCCGGGGCATCACGCCTCGGCAGCACCGCGGCCAGGAGGCCGGCGCCGACGACGGTCCCGGCCAGTTGAGGCTCGCTGGAACCGCACGCGGCAGGACGCTCTGACCAGCTGGCCGGGAGCGTCGCCGGTAGCACGACCTCGATCTCTGACACCAGGACTCTGTGCGCTACACCACGCATGCAAGCCTCCGGACGCACACGAACACCTGGTGATGTCAGAGATCGTGATGATCAAGCGGCCCGTGGCCGCCGGGCGCTGGCGCCGAAACGATCTCACGCTAACCCGGTTCCACACCACAGACAGCCCTCACAGCCCAACAGGCACAGACCCGGGTGAGCGCAAGGACCCCGGGCCACCACCCGACCGCCGGCCCGGCCCTGACATGCAAAAGCCCAGGCCACCGACGCCTGATCCGGCCTACGTGGTAAACGGGGGCAGTGTCCTGGCCCAGCACATGGGGAACCCATGTCTTACGACATCGGAAACCGGCGTGTCGGGTCACTGAAGACCTCAGGGCCGGGACAGCCTCGGTCGTGTCGAAGGCCAGAGTCGTCATCACTGCAGTCGTCGAGGGTCGTAGCCGGGCCGAGGTGGCCCGCACTTACGAGGTCTCCAAGGGCTGGGTCTCCAAGCTCGTGGCCCGCTACCGGGCCGAGGGCGAGGCGGCGTTCCAGCCACGCTCGCGGGTCCCGAAGGCCAGCCCATCCGCGACAGCACCGAGACCATCGACCTTGTGCTCAGGCTGCGCAAGCAGAACGGCCTTGCACATCTCAGCTCACCACCGGATCACCGCACCGATCGTGCTGGCCAGCTTCGACGATGCCGCAGCCCAGCACAGCCACCCGGCCTCCACGCTCACCGATAACGGCATGGTTTCCGTCCGGTTCGCCGGCGGACGCGGCAGCAGGACCAAGCTGGTGCCTGGCCTGTGCCATAATTACGGAATACATTCTGCAGAATGGGGAAGCGATGCCCGGACAGTCCCTCGCTCCACTCATCGACCCTGGCGTAGTGGTGATCGCCCGACTCAGCGGAACCGACGGTCTGGACGACGCCGCGGACGCCGCAATACGCGGCGGCGCTTTGGCTCTAGAGGTGACGCTCAACACACCGGGAGCACTGCCGTGGCTGGAACGGGCCGCCGCTCGATACGGCGAGGACATCCTGCTCGGTGCAGGGACCGTCCGCACGGCAGGTCAGGTGCGTGACGCCGTTTCCGCCGGGGCCCGGCTCATCGTGTCGCCTGGAACGGTGCCCACCGTCGTGGCCGCGACGAAGGACGCCGGGGCCGCGGCCATGCCGGGCTGTTACACCGCGACAGAGATCGAAGCGGCCGTGGCGGCAGGAGCCGACCTGGTGAAGTTGTTCCCGGCCGGTATTTCCGGTCCGCAGTACGTCGCCGATCTGACTGCGGCGCTCGACGATGTGCAGCTGGTCGTCACAGGCCGGGTGACAGCCGAGGACGCCGGCGCGTACGTCTCCGCAGGCGCGACCGCGGTGGGCATCGGAACCTGGGCCTTGTCCGACAAGCTGATCAACGAAGGACGCTGGGACGTCATCGAAGGTCGCGTGCGACAGACCTGTCAGCAGATCGCCGGAGCCCGGCCAGTCCCCCCGCCGGTCGTGTCGTGACCTTCCTCAATGGCGTCCAGATCGCCGAGATCCGGCCTGTGATCGTCGGCGCGACCGAGGGTTCCAACTGGTTCTTCGTCGAAGTGGTGTCCACATCCGGCGTGTACGGAGTCGGCGAGGCAACGCTGAACGGCCGAGAAACAACGGTCAGCGCCGTCATCGCCGAGTTGGCGCCCCGGTTGCTCGGTTTCTCCGTTCTCGACGACCAGGTGTTCCAGCCGCTGACCGTCACCCAAGGGATGCCGCTGACTCAGATCACCCCACGGAGCGGTATCGAGATGGCCCTCTGGGACCTGCGCGGCAAGCTGCTCGGCCGTCCGGTCGTCGATTTGCTGGGTGGCCGTCAACGCCGGTCGGTCCGCCTCTACGCGAACGTCAACCGCAGTCTGCTGGCCGACCGGTCCCCGGCTGCCTTCGCGGCCGCGGCAGGCGGAGCCCGCGACGCCGGTTTCACGGCTGTGAAGTGCGCGCCGTTCGACGGTGTGTCTGCAGAACTGCTCGGCACTCCAGAGGGCGATCGCCTGGTCGACGAGGGACTCACCCGGCTGAGCGAGGTCCGCCGAGAGCTCGGCGCAGATTTCGACCTCTTCGTCGATTGCCACGGCCGATTCGGGGCCTCTGCACATGAGATGGTCGACCCCATTATGGCCACCGCGGCGCCGGCGTGGATCGAGTCGTTGCTGGGCGATGACGAAGCCGATGGGTGGCGGAGTGTCCAGACACCCCCTGGTGTGCTCAAGGCGGCCGGCGAGACCTTGGCGACAACGCCGGAGCACTTGGCCCTGTTCGACGAAGCGAAGATCGACGTGACCATGCCGGATGTGGTGTACGTCGGCGGCATCAAGCCGTTGCACGACATCACGCGCGCCGTACAGGCGGCTGGACATCGGAGCAGCCCACACTGCCCGCATGGGCCGGTCGCCGTCCTCGCCAGCCTGCACGCGATGTGCGCCGCACCCGACGACGACCTTTTGGAGTACGCGGTAGAAGGCGTCCCGTGGCGAAGCGCGCTCGTGGGCGATGCCGAGGTGTTCCGCGATGGCTGCCTCGTCCTGTCCGACCGCCCCGGCCTGGGCATCGAGCTGGATCGTGAGCTGGTTCGGAGGCACCCGGCGCGAGCACGATTGCGTCCGTTGGGTGCCCAGGCCTAGGTGTACCGGCGACGACACCGCACCCCGAAGGAGTCGAGATGATTGCACGAGATGATCTCTTCGGTCCGCTGACCGGACAGCCGACCGCGTTGATCACACGCTACGCGGATGACGGCAGCGTCGACCCACCAGGCTTCGACAACCAGCCCGAGAATCGGGTGAAATGCCTTGTGGCGGCTGGAACCAGCGGACAGTCCTCGACGCTCACGCCCGACGAGCGGCTTCAGCTGATCAGCACACTCGTCGAGGAAATGGGCGACGACGGCGTGACGATCGTCGGTATCAGCGCCGACCGGCCTGCCGATGCTATGGCATTCGCCGAAGCCGCGGCCGATGCCGGCGACGATCTTGTGCTCGCCACGGTGCCGAAGTACGCCGTCCCGGCGACGCGAGCCACGTGCGAAGCCCGCGTCCTGCCAGCCGACCCGCCGCAGGCTCCGTTGCACGCGGCCTCGGCGAAGCTCCGCCGGGCCATCGAGCACCACGTCACCGGGCTTTCGACCACGTGGAGTTCCTCGTGCGCATCAGTTCGGTGACGGCGACACCCGTGCGGGTGCCCATCTACGCTCCCCGTCTGCATTCCGACGGTGTCACGAGATCACTCGACCGGATCGTCATCGAAGTGAGGACCGACGAAGGAGTGACCGGACTCGGCGAGCTGGGCGGCCGGTCGCCCCACGCCCGGGTTCGTGCCGCCGGTGACGACATCGTAGGCCTCGACCCGTTCGCCACCGAGGAGCTACGTGGGCGGCTGACCGGCGGGAAGTTCGCCGACCGTGGGGGAAACATCCTCTACGCCGGGTTCGAGATGGCCCTGCTCGACATCCAGGGCAAGACGTTGGGTCGACCGGTCTCAGATCTGCTCGGCGGGCAGCTGCGGACGTCGGTTCCCACGACAGCCTATGTCTTCCGGCTGCTCGACCACGACGGACGCCCGGCCGTCCGCACTGCCGACGACATCGTGGCCGAGACGGAGCGGTTGGTCGCGGCGACTGGCTGCACCACGATCAAGTTCAAGGCGGGCTCAGCTGCGTGGGCCGAAGACGTGGCGGTCACACTGGCTCTACGCGATCGCTTCCGCGACCATCAGCTGCGCGTCGATCCCAATGCGGTGTGGTCGTTGGGCACGTCCTTGCGTGCCGCGGCCCAGCTCGCCGAAGCCGATCTGGAGTGGCTGGAGGACCCCGTGCTGGGCATCGAGGGAATGAGCCAGGTCACGGCACGCGGTGGCATCCCCACTGCTACGAACATGTGCCTCACCGACTGGCCTGAGCTTCCAGCAGCCGTCGCGGCCCATGCGGTGGACGTCGTCCTTCTGGACATCTATTATCTCGGCGGCATGCGCTCAGCGGCAGGTTTCGCCCGGGCGTGCGCCGCCTGGCAGCTTGGAATCGGCCTGCACAGCGGCGGTGCAGGAGCGTCAGAGCTCGGCATCGGTACCGCCGCAGTCCTGCAGCTCGCCGCCGCTCTGCCCACCCTGATCCCGGCAATGGACAGCATGTACAGCCACGTCATGGACGACGTCATAGTCGGCGGCCCGCTCACGTTCCGAGACGGCAGCCTCACGATCCCACAGCAGCCCGGCCTGGGCGTGGAGCTCGACGCCGACAAACTGGCGCACTACGCCTCCGTGGCAGCGGAGGCCACTTCAGCCAACCGACGTGGCCCCTCGAGCCACGGTGGCAAGCGCCCGCAGTACCCGGCTTACTGAGAGACCGCACTACCGAGTGTCGTGGTCTTCTCGGTGTCGAGCGCACGCAGGACGGTCTCCTTGACACCAGCGATGTGCGCTCCGACCAGACGCTGTGCACGGCGGGGGTCACCGTCGCTCACGGCCCGCACGATCTCGAGGTGCTCGGCATGGGAACGTGCGAGCCGGTCTCGAAGATGAACCGCGGCGCGTGACCTGGCCGCCTGAATCTGCCGGTGCAGTCGCTCGGCCTCGCGGGCCAGGACGACGTTACCACCGAGATCGGACAGGGCGCGGTGGAAGGCGACGTCGAGAATGCTGAAAGCACGATGATCGGTCGCCTTCACCGCCGCTTCTTCCTCGGCCAACACCGCCTCGACCCGCGTCAGGTCCCTATCGGTGGCTGCTGCGGCCAGCTTCACGGCAGCACACTCCATGAGCGCCCGCGTCGTGTACAGATCTGCGATGGTCGACAAGTCGGGTTCCGCGACGATCGCGCCTCTCCGCGGCAGCAGCTCCACTAGCCCCTCGAAGGCCAGCCGCCGAAGCGCTTCCCGGACCGGGGTGCTGGAGAGCGAGTAGTGCTCGGCGAGCTCGTTCTCGCGCAACCTGGTTCGAGGCGCCAGCTCGCCCACCACGATGGCGTCGCGCAAGGACAGGTAGACGCGGTCCACCAGTCCGGGAGCACCCTCCGCAACAGGCAGCCCAAGATCCGACACAGACTACATAATACATGAACCGACCGATCGCGGTCACAAAGCGAGCAGGAGCGCTACCGTGGACTCTCGGCGTTCCACCGATAGTGTCGTAGTGCGTCCTCGTTGATGACGTCCCCCGGCGCTTGCCACCTCGCGGCGCGTTCCAATTGGACTACTGCGGCGGCGTGATTCGCGCGCATCGCGTCTTCGGTGTGGCCGAGCGAGTGCGGCGTGAGAATCACTTGGTCGAAGCCCACTAGCCGATGGCTGGCCGGCAGGGGTTCTTCCTCGAACACGTCCAGCCCGGCACCGGCGACAGCACCCTCGGCGAGGGCGTCGCACAGCGCCTCCTGGTCGATGACCTCACCGCGCGACACGTTGATGATGTAAGCGCTCGGCTTGAGCATGCGAAGCGCCGACTGGTCGACGAGATGGCGGGTGGCCGGGTTGAGAGCGCAGCTCACAACCGCATAATCGGCTTTGCGCATCATCGTCTCGAAGGTCACCAGCTCAACCCCGAGCCGTTGCGCCGCGGCCTGGTCGCCTCTGCCTGCGACGCCGAGCAGCCGGACGCCGAACGGTGCAAGCAACCGGGCGACCTCGGTTCCAATCCGGCCCATGCCGAGAATGCTCACCGTGCGGCCTCGAAGCCCCCGGCCCGGGAACGTCCGCCGCTTCGTCCATCGGCCGGCAGCGATCAAGCGCTGCTTCTCCGGCAACCGGTACGCCAGCGAGAGGATGAGCGTCATGGCAGCCCCGGCTACCGACGCAGCACTCCCGTACGTCGCCGATACCGCAACCCCTCGCGCCGAACACGCGCCAAGGTCGATGGCATCGGCGCCGGAGCCCCACCGGCAGATGTGCCGCAACGCGGGATTCGCGTCCAGCGTGGCGGCCGTGACGGTCTCTCGCATGACCACGACCGCGTGGTACCGCTCAACTGACGGCTCGATACGTTCGGGCCAGTCGGCCGGCATCGGGACGACATCGATGCCCTCCCCCTTCAAATCCTCCCGAAGCCGGTAAAGGGGATCATCCACCGCGCCCGCCACGACGTCTGGCGAAATGCCGACGACAAAGGGACGTCGCTCGGCCGCAGTCATCCCCTACCGGTCCCGGACCGTTGCCGACGCGCCAGCTGTCGACCCGCCGTCTTCATGACGACCGGGAGGACCACGACGATGAGCGTCACGATGATCAGCCCAAGTGATACCGGACGGCTGACGAAGATTCCCAGTCCGCCACCGGACATAAGCAACGACTGCCGGATGGCCGTCTCCAGAATTGGCCCCATGACGAAGGCGAGCAGGAGCGGCGCTGGCGGAAGTCCCACCCTCTTCATCACGTAGCCCGCGACGCCGAAGAAGAGCATCACCCACACATCGAAGAAGTCGTTGTGCAACGCGTAGGCCCCGATGATGGTCACGGCGACGATCAGACCGGTCATGATGCCGGTACGCACCCGGAGGATCTGGATGAAGATCCCGACCAGCGGCAGGTTCAGCACCAACAGAATGAGATTCCCGATGTACATTGAGGCAATGACTCCCCAGAACACCTCGGGGTGCTGTTCGACGAGGAGCGGGCCGGGGGTCACGTTGTGCAAGAGCAACGCCCCGAACATAATCGCAGTGGCCGCGCTGCCCGGTATTCCGAGCGTCAGCAGGGGCACGAACGAGGCACTAGCCGCCGCGTTGTTCGCCGACTCGGGGCCGGCTACTCCCTCGATGGCGCCTTTGCCGAATCGGCTGGGGTCCTTGGCCCACTTCTTCTCGACGGCGTACGACCCGAGCGACGCCACCGTACCGCCGATTCCGGGCATGACGCCGACCAGGAATCCCAGCCCGGAGCCACGGACGATGGCCCCAGCCGACCGCCTGAGATCGTTCTTGCTCGGCAACACGCGGCCGACGTGCGTCTTGACCGCGTCGCCATAG
Source organism: Jiangella asiatica (assembly GCF_004349065.1). GTDB lineage: Bacteria > Actinomycetota > Actinomycetes > Jiangellales > Jiangellaceae > Jiangella > Jiangella asiatica. The sequence goes on along the minus strand of NZ_SMKZ01000002.1, from coordinate 40,022 downwards.
CGCTTCCCAACCGTGTCCAAGACCTCGGCGATGCCGAACAGACCCATGGCGATCGGAGCGATGTCGAGACCACCCAGCAAGCCCACCGCGTCGAACGTGTAGCGGGGCTCGGAGGTGAACAAGTCTTGACCCACAGTGGCGATCAGCAGTCCGAGACATGCACTCAGCAGAATCGCCCCGGTCGATCCCGTCCCCACTCTGACCACCAGGCTGAGCCCGAGCAACGCGAGCAAGGCGTACTCCGGCGGGCCGAACTCGAGCGCGACGCTGGCCATCCACGGTGAGAAGAAGGTAAGAGCGACCACCGCCGCCGTACCGCCGATGAATGACCCGATGGCGGCGATTCCCAGCGCCGGCCCGGCCCGACCCTGTTTGGCCATCGGATGCCCATCGAAGGTCGTGACCACTGAGGCGGCCTCGCCGGGCAGCCGTAACAACACCGAGGTGATCGTGCCGCCGTACATGGCGCCGTAGAAGATCCCGGCCAACAGAATGACGGCCGATGCCGGTTCCACCTGGTAAGTCAGCGGGAGGAGCAGCGCGATCGTGGCCACCGGGCCGAGGCCGGGGAGGATGCCGACGATCATCCCACACAGCACGCCCAGCGCGACGTATGCGAGGTTCGCCGGCGACGCCGCCACGGCGAAGCCGTCGGCCAGTCCGTTGATCGCGTCCACGCGTCCCTCCCGGGGCTCGAGCGAGCTTGGTCAAGTGATCAATGAGAAAGTTCCCTACTCAGGGAAGTGGCACGTGGAGGACCTCGACGAACAAGAAGTGGAGGCAGACAGCGGCGACCAGCCCGATCACCGCAGACGACACCCAGGACTCGCGGCCGAACCAGCGCAGCCAGGCGATCGTGCCCAAAGCGGCGGCAACCACGAAGCCGAACTGTTGCAGCACGATCACGTACGCCACCAGCACCGCGACGGCGATCACCACGAATCGGCCCGACGGTCCGGCCTCCTCCACCACGGTGTCCGAATCATCACCGGTATCCGCGTCCCGCGGGCGCCGCACTACCAGCACGACGCCCGCAACGAGAAGACCGACGCTCACGATCAGCGGCCACAATCCCGAGCCGGGCTGCGACAGTGCCCCCAATGACAGGGCAATCATCGAATAGCCGATCGAGAGCGCTCCGCCGACGATCGCGACAACACCCGCGTAACGCTGTCCGCGGTCCAGCGTCATTGCACCGTGTCCAGCTCTTCCATCCAGCTCTCGTAGGTGGATCGCTCAGTGTCGAGCTGCTCCTTCAACGCATCTCCCGTGACGTCTTCGGGCAACGACGACGAGGACGACGCGACGAACTCCTTGTAGGTCGCGTCCTGCATGGCCGCAGTGGCCGTCTCTTCGATGACAGCCACGATCTCGGGCGGGGTGTCCTTCGGGACAAGGATGAATTTGCGGGCGACACTCTGCCCGGCGTCATAGCCCAGCTCCGCAAGCGTCGGCACGTCCGGATACGACTCGAGCCGCTCAGACGCGAACGTCGCGAGGAACCTGGTCTGACCGTTCTCCACCATTGGCACGCCGGCCGCCAACGACTGCGCGATCACGTCGACGTCGCCAGCGAGCAGCGCCGTGTTGCTCTCGCCGCCGCTGGAGAACGGGATGCCAGTGGCTTCGATACCTGCGTCGGTGAACACTCGCGCTTGGATCAGCCGGAGGAGATCGGCCGAGTGACCGAACTGGATGGTCTCTCCGCGCTCGAAGGCGTCCACGAGGTCATCGAAATCCTGCCATTCCGACGACGCATTGACTGTGAGCATGTTCGCTTCCTCGATCAGCCCCACGTAGCCGGCGAAGTCGTCGATGGTATAAGGCACGTCCGCAGTCAACGGCGCCACACTGAACTGTCCGGATGCCGCGAGGCCGATGGTGTACCCGTCGCTCTTGGCGTTCATCAGCTCGGTGAGCCCTGTCACTCCACCTGCGGCGCCCTTGTTGACGATGTTGACCGGCTGACCGAGCTCCTGCTCTAGGGCTGGAGCAATGGCCCGCGCCGTCAGGTCGCTGGATCCGCCGGTGTCGAACGGTACGAGGAACGTAATGGCCCGTTCGGGATATCCTGCTGCGCCGTCCGAGCTCGTCTCGCCCGTCGTAGAACCGCACGCCGTCGCCGCCACCCCCACGGCAAGCACAGAGATCGCCACTGTTCTCATTCTCATATCTTCGCTACTCCTCCCGCTGGGCCGCGGGATCAGCACGGTGTTGCCTGACCCTCGTGGCTGTCTCGACGGTGGCTCCTTCTATGACGTGGCCGCCGTACTACGGCGGATCAGTCGAACGTCACCCTGACCCGGCTTGGATCTGGAACATTCTACATGATGTTTACTGCGGGGCAACCGGTTCGAGGCCTGATCGGGCAAGCAATGATCTTGAAGTTCACGCGTACGGAACGTCACTCTGAGTGACTGTCTCCGGAATCGGCAACTCATTGGGTTGCGCGGAGTAGACAAACCCTGTGCGAGGCCCCCAATAGACTATGACCATCGAACTGCATCGCTACCAGACGAATAGTCTCCCGGAAGTTTGCCGAAATGCCGGTCAACCGTTACATGCCCGACTCAAATGAATCGACAGGGGCTATAGTGTCCGCGCTTTGCGACCGGACCGTGACGGTGTGTAGCCGTCCTGCCATGATCCCTCGTCGTGATGTTGCCGGCAAGGGAGCCAGCTACCTGCAGCTTCCCCGCAATTCCGCACGCGCTGCTCGTGACGGTCGGCGCAAGACATGCGCACAGGGACGCATGAGCGTTCACGACGAGATCGGCGAGAACTACGCGACCACGTCATGCTCCAGATGTCGTCATCTACCGAACCCAGCTCGGAACCATGAATGAGATCATCTTTAGTCAGGCCACTCTCCGGACGACCGCGCTGAACGTCGTCGGAGGACACCTCACCCCTGCGCCATCTGAACCTCCTGCCAAGCCGTCGGACGTCATTTGAGGCTCTTCTGACACATCCGTGGGTGGGTTTGGCGTCTCGTGGGGCGCACGCCGGTGTCGTCCCCTAGGTTCCTGGCTTGTCACAGAACAGGGTCCGGGGACGGAGCAATGCCGAGCATCTCAGCTGCGGTCTGGCGTCGGTCGCGCGGGCGATGACAGTTCGCGAACTTGCCCGTCCGGGCGGGGTCCGCTGACCGACTTGCCGGTGCGCCAGGTTCGGGCAGCATTGCGGACCTGCTCGACCTCCTCGTACCTCACGCCTTCGGCTGGCTCTTCGGCGCCGAGAGGCGGGCGGCCCCGGCGACCGGGTTCATGTGGACGGCGTCGTGGCGCAGCGCGAAGTTGAACATCATCGACACCATCCGGCGGCTGTGCTTGGCGTGCGCGTATGAGACGGTTGCCTGGCGCTTGATGAGCTGCTCGATCCGTCCGACGGTGACCTCCCGCAGTCGCAGGATTTCCAGGTGCGGAAGGATCAGACTCTTCCTCGCGGGCGTAGAGGTCCCTGGTGCCCTCTGCCAGATCGGTGCGGACCTGGACGTCATCCAACCAGGCGGCCGCTAGCTCGGCGACCGTGCTCTCCGGGGACAGCGTCGTGCCGGATCCAGTCGCGGTGACGTGCCGGGCAAGCTTCTGCCGCAGGGCTTGCTTGGCTGCCTTGACGGTCGGGCCGGTGGCGGTGACATTGCGGACCTCACCGTCCAGTCCGGAAGCGTGCCTCGGCTCGGACGGTGCCCGCGGGGTGTGCGAATGGTGCTCATGTCGCCGTAGGTGCCGATTTCCAGTCGGCTGCGTCCTGCGCTCATCGAACCTCACCGGCCCGAGACGAGGCAGCGTCGTCGTGCTCCTCGAGCTCGGTTAGCCATGCCTGGATCTCGGAGAGGCGGAAGCGCAGCTCGCGTCCGACGCGGATGCCGCGAGGTCCGCGACCACGATGGCGATGGTCGTGGATCGTCTGGACCGGGACGCCCAGGTGGGCGGCCAGCTCCGACATCGTCAGCACCGGCTCGAGGCCGGAAACGGGGTGTGCAGGTTCGCTCATGCACGTCGGGTGTGCGAGGCGGACCGAGCGCCGCCGAGCGGTGTCGAGTACGCACCTGGTGGGAAATGAAGAAAGTCGGCGCGACTGGTGATCGCGCCGACTTTTCGCCGAGTCTTGCATGGTTTCTCTCCCCATCCGAGAAGGGGAAACCTTGCCTGACCTGCGGTTTTGGTAGCGGGGGCAGGATTTGAACCTGCGGCCTCTGGGTTATGAGCCCAGCGAGCTACCGAGCTGCTCCACCCCGCGTCGCCGACTCCCGTGCTGTACGGAAGCCTGACAAGAACCCTTGCCAGATGCGGCTTCTGCCGTTCCGGCCCTCGATCTTGCCTGCCCGAGGATAGCGCATCGCCGGAGTTGGGGCGAACCGGCTGCGAGCTCCTCACCGCCGGCTTCGCGCCGAGTTGGTCAGCCGGCGGTGATGAGTTCGCGGGCCCGCGAATACACGGGCGCGACGTCCGCGTCGTTGCAGAGGACGACAGCCACCCAGTCGATGCCGGGGAACCACCCGCCGTGCGCGACGTCGGCGCCGACGAGATCATGTTCGACCCACGGTCTCACCGGTCGCCAGTCGCTGCGCGGGCTCCTGGAGAGCCTCGACCAGCTGACGCCGCTGGCGACCGCGGCCTTGATTCAGCGGCGCGTCACGGCGACGACCCCGCTGAGCGGTCGGGCGGGGATCCGCGCGAGGTCGACGGTGAGGTCTTGCGGTGGCAGGTCGTATCGGGTCAGCGCGAGCCGCCGGACCGCCTCCTCGAGTAGGACGAGGGTGGCGGCTTCGCCAGGGCAGCGGTGGCCGGTCCGCAGGTCTCCGCCGCCCTGCGGTACGAGTGTGCCAGGGGCGATCGTCGGGCCGAGGAAACGGCCGGGATCGAACCTGTCCGGGTCAGGCCAGTGCCGCGGGTCCCGGTCGGTGCCGTCCACATCGAGGATCACGTAACCGCCGTCCGGCACGGGAACCCCAAGGACGTCCTGGTCGGTGCGGGCACGAGCGGCCAGCACCGGAACGAACGGATATCGGCGGCGGACCTCGTGTGCGAACGCGGTGCACGCGGCCGCGTCCCCGTCGGCGATGCGCGCACGCCACCACGGCTGGTGGTCCAGTGCGACACCGGCGAAGGCCACGAACCAGGCAACGGCGACCATGGGGCGCACCAGGTTCAGCAGGGCCACCGCCGCTGCCGGATCCGCTGAGAGCCGTCCGGTCACGTCCCGCGCTTCAGCCGTGGTCTCCAGCGCGGTTCCGGGGTCTGGAACGATGTGGTGGGTGCGAACGGCCCGGATCAGCGCGGTCGCCCATCGGTCGAGCCGCCGGCGCGCGAGGCGTGCCCTCAGGTAGCGCGGGCCAGGGCTGGCGAACCCGTCGAGGACGGCGACCAGCTGGCCAGCGCGGCGCGAGACCTCCCCCGGCCCGCACGGGATGCCCGACCACGCGATCGCCACCGCCGACAGAACGTGAACGGCCTGATCGAACAGGACGAACGGCCTCCCGGGCTCCCAGGCCCGGGCGGCGGCCGCCCACTGCCGGCGTGCCTGGTCACGCAGCCGGCCCAGCGAGTCCGGACCAAGGGCCTCGATGTACATCGTCTTCTGGTGGTGGTGCTCGTCGCCGTCGAGACCATGGATCGACGCTCGCCCGAAGAGCACAGAGCTCACCGGCGTGGGAACCGCACCCTGGCGGCGCAGCCGCGGGTCATAGAAGCGCCTCACCCCAGCTGGACCACCGATGACGGCGGCGGGTCGGCCGAGGAACCGGGTCTCGACGGCAGGCTGCCCTCGCCGAAGCTCCGCTGCCCACCGATACCCCAGGCGGACCAGGCCGATCGAGCCGTCGACGCGCATGGTGACCATCTACCCCGCCAGCGGCGCCTCAGACGGTACCCGGGCACGGAACCACGGCCGTGTGAACCGGTAACGGAAGGGTAGGAGACCCTCACGAGCAGCACAGACGTGGAGGTGGCAATGCCCCGCAAGTCGGCGAACGTGAAGAACGAGAAGCAGTACGAAGCCCTCAAGGACAAGGGCATGTCGAAGGAGCGAGCGGCACGCATCGCCAACTCCCCCGGCTCATCGAGCCGTGGCGGCACGAAGAGTGGTTCCGGTGGCGACAGCTCGCAAGGCGGCACCACCGCCCAGAAGAAGAAGGCCGGCAGCAAGGGCGGCAAGGCGGCCGCTCGGAAGAAGAGCTGACCAGAAGAGCCCTCCCTACGCCGGTCACGACGGTGATGTGCTCGATGTGCCTGCTGGGGCTGTCGCCCGGTGCGAACACCTGTGGCCGGCCGGTCCGGGTCGACCGGCTCAGGCTTCGTGTGTCGGCGGCCAGCCGGCTACGCGCGACGCCGCCGGGTGGGCCGGTCGGGCTCCGGCGCGCCGAGGCCGGATCGCAAGGCACCGAGGATTCGGGCCAGCAGGCGTGACACCTGCATCTGGGTGACGCCCAACTCCTGGGCGATCTCCTGCTGTGTCCAGCCGCGGAAGAACCGGAGGTAGAGAATGCGGCGATCCCGCTGCGGCAGCTCGCGACACAGCGGCGCCAGCATCACGACAGCGTCGGCGCGGGCGAAACCGCGCTCCTCCTCGCCGAGTGAGTCCGCCATCGGCGTCTCGTCACCATCGCCACCGCGATAATCGATGGAGGCGGTCGTGAAGCACTCGTGTGAAGCGGTGGCCTCCCTGATCTCCTCGACGTCGACGCCGAGATGCTCGGCCAGTTCCGCATGCGTCGGCGCCGCGCCGAGAGACTGCGAGAGCTGGGCCGTGGCCACCCTCAAAGCCGCATGCAGTTCCTGGACCCGACGCGGCGGCCGGACGGCCCAGCCATGGTCGCGGAAGTACCGCTTCACCTCGCCGGTGATGGTGGGCATCGCGAAGGAGACGAAGTCCTTGCCGAGGTCGGGATCGAACCGCTGGGCGGCGTTGACCAGCCCGAGGTTCGCGACCTGGACGAGGTCGTCACGCTCGATGCCGCGGTTGCTGTAGCGCCTGGCGACGGATTCCGCGAGGCCGAGATGGAGCAGGACGATTTCGTCGATCAGCCGCTGGCGCTCGTGGCCTTTGGCCCGGGCGGCCCTCCTGAACAGGTCGTTCGCCGCCTCTCGGCGATCTGTTCTCTCGGGGTGCTGGCGGTGGTGCTGTGCGCGCTCGTCGATGGACGAGAAGACCTGGGCCTGCATGCCGACACCTCTCCAGAAAATCGAAGGGCGGTGGCGATTGCTTGACCACGCTAGATCCACGAAAGCACGTTGCGTTGCCGCTATCAACCCCTTGCGGTACAGAACGGTCCGTCTTCCAGTCCAATGGGCCGCGGCCAGCTGCCGTCAGGTGCGTACACCTGATCGAGGCGCCCGGAACACCAGCCCGCCGGCGGGACCGACCCGGGAACCACGATCAGAAATTTCTCCGCGAGGATGGTCCGGACCACCGGGCCGCACCGCATCCAGGAGGCACATCCACGCGGGTCGCGGCGGCTAGACCCTGATGCCACGTCAGCCGCCGCGACCCACGGACCTTTCATACCCTATGCGCGGCCGTTCATTCAGCGGACCATCGCCGCACGGCGTGCGGTCGAGCCCTCAGCCGCGCGGGCGCCGCCACCGACATCGCGACACATGTTGACGAATATCGACTGTGGGGCGAATGTGATGTACCGGCCGGTAGCGCCATGCCCCGGATGGTCCGGCCGTACCGGGCGAGGTGCCCGCCCCCTCCGGCGCCCGCCAGCGGGGGTTCGGCGGGCGCTCGTCTCTCAGACGCCATCCGCCCGCCTTACCTGCGGCTCGCCAGTGCTGTGCGCCGGGGGAGCGGTCACCGTTGGCCCGGGACGTACTCCTGTGCTTTTGCCCGCACACCGTGGACGAGGCCCCGCCATGCGCTCGGGTCGCCCTTGAGCAGCGCCTCGGTGGTGTCCTTGAGCTGCTCGAAGGTGACGTGCGGCGGGATCGGCGGGATCTCCGGGTCGCACCGGACGTCCAGCAGGACCGGCCGATCCGCGGACAGCGCCCGATCCCAGGCGTCCCCCAGCGCACCGGGCTCGTCGACATTGATCGCCTCGAACCCGAGGCCGCGTGCCAGGCCGGCGTAGTCGACGTCAGGCAGGGTCTGCGAGTCCTCGAACTTCGGCGCGCCGCCCATCGCCCGCAGCTCCCAGGTCACCATGTTGAGATCGTTGTTGTGGAAGACACAGACGACGAAGCGTTGGTCAACCCACCGGTCCCGGTACCGGGTGACCGTCATCAGCTCGGCCAGCCCGTTCATCTGCATCGCTCCGTCGCCGACCAGTGCGACGACCGGCCGGTCGGGGTGGGCGAACTTCGCACCGATCGCGTACGGCACGCCCGCACCCATCGTCGCCAGCGTGCCCGACAGCGAACCGCGCATCCGCCCGCGCATCCGGAGCAGGCGCGCGTACCAGGTGGTCGACGAGCCCGAGTCGGCGGTGACGATCGCGTCGTCCGGGACGCGCAGCGACAGCTCGTGCACGATGCGCATCGGGTTGACCGGCCGTGCGTCCATCATGGCCTGGCGCTCGACGATCCCCCACCAGTCGGCGACGTGACCCTCCACCTCCTCACGCCACGAGCGGTCGGTCGTCGGCCGGAGCAGTGGGAGCAACGCCCGCAGCGTCGCCCGTGCCTCGCCCACCAGGTTCACTTCGGTTGGGTAGCGCATGCCGACCATGCGGCCGTCGAGGTCGATCTGCACGGCGCGGGCCTGGCCGAAGTCGGGCAGGAACTGCGTGTACGGGAAGCTCGAGCCGACGATCAGCAGGGTGTCGCAGCCCCGCATCAGCTCGTAGCTGGCTCGGGTGCCGAGCAGGCCGATCGAGCCGGTGACATAGGGGAGATCGTCGGACAGCACGTCCTTGCCGAGCAGGGCCTTCGCCACGCCGCCCCCGGTCGTCTCAGCGACCTGCATCACCTCGTCGGCGGCACCCCGGGCACCCTGGCCGACCAGGATGGCGACCTTCCGTCCGGCGTTCAGCACGCCCGCGGCCGCCGCGAGCTGATCCTCGCTCGGCACTACCACGGCCTCCGGGGCGTCCGGCGGTCCAGACGGCACCTGCCGGAACACGTGACCGGGCGCGCTGTAGTCGAGCTCCTGCACATCGGCCGGGACGATCAACGCCGTCGGCCCTCGCCGGGCCAGAGCGGCCCGGAACGCCCGGTCCACGGCGTTGGGCAGCTGCTCCGGCACGTTCACCTCCGCGAGGTAGTCGCTTGCGACGTCCTTGAACAGCGCTTGGAGGTCGACCTCCTGCTGGTAGTGGCCGCCCATCGCCGCGCGTGCCGTCTGGCCGACGATCGCCACGACGGGCACGTGGTCGAGCTTGGCGTCGTACAGGCCGTTGAGCAGGTGGATCGCGCCCGGGCCGGACGTCGCGGCGCAGACCCCGGGCCGGCCGCTGAACTTGGCATAGCCGACCGCTTGGAACGCCGACATCTCCTCGTGCCGCGACTGGACGAACCGCGGCTCGCCGTCCGCCGCCTCGAACGCCGCGACGATGCCGTTGATGCCGTCGCCCGGATAGCCGAAGACCTGCTGAACGCCCCACTCGCGCAGCCGTCCCACCAACCGGTCCGCCACGGTCTCGGCCATGATCACTCCTCGGTCCGTCCGACACTCGTCGACCGGTACCCGATGACCTGGTCCTCACGCGCTCGCCGCGGGCACGCCAGGTTCGAGAACCCGCTCGCCACGGACCGCGGTGAGCTGGAGACCGAGCACCGACTCGCTGTCGCGCAGCGTCTCGTCGCCGAGGTATCGGTGCGAGTACGACACGTTCGTGAGCGAGGTGACGGCGAAGCGCCGGGAGATGGCCTCGACCATGAGTGGGCGTCCAGCTGTTCCGCAGGATCCCGCGTGGCGTCGCGCCCACGGCGGCGGGAGTCACGGCCATACGGGAGTCACGGCCATAGATGAGGCGCGCGAGATCCTCGCCCGGCTGGGAGCCCTGGAGGCACGGATGGGTGCGTTCGCGCGAGCCGTACCACCGTCTCGTTGCGCGAGCTGCGCGGCGGCCCGGATCGAGGGCAGCCACCCGGACTGCCTCGGGCCGCTGGACCCCTCGCGAAGGCCCTCGGAGGCCCACCGCACATCGGCTTCACCTGCGACGACTGGACCGGAAAGCAAGCACTGGTCGCGGCGGGACGGGCGTCACCATCATGTCGACGCTGGCCAGCTCGGCCGCCCGGGACGGCCGCGGCGAGCGCGATGCTGACGGTACTCACCTCGCTCGCCGCGCGATATCGCTGAGTCCGGCTACGTGCAGGACGGGTCGGGTTCCCCGGCGTAGTTGCGGTTCCAGATCGCGGTGAAGTTCGAGACATACGCGCGCACGACGTCGTGTTGCTCGACCCAGACGTTGCTGTTGGCCGAGCTCCACGCCGACCCAGGCCCCAGGTTGCTCGACCCGGTCCACACGTACTCACGGCTGCCTGGATCGCCGCCGTTCATGCCGTTGCTCACCGCGTCGACGATGATGTACTTGCTGTGCAGGCACGACACCGTCACCACCTCCGCACCCGTGCTGGTCAAGGTCGAGAACACGTCGTCGGGGTCGGCCGGGTCGTCCACCGACTTGGTGATGATCTTGACACCACATCCCAGATTCACGAGGCTGGTCAGCAGGTCGAGCAGCTGGTTGTCGTTCGCGGTCAGCCGGCTGTTCTTGATGGAGGGCTCGGCCAGCCATATCTTCCGATCGCCCGAGGACGGGCAGCTCTGCACCTTGCCGAGAATGTTGGCGACCGTGTCTTCCGGCTTGGGATGCGGGTAGACGTAACCCCGTGTCTCGACCACGCCGGTGAAGGGGTTCGCGTCGCCGTTCGAGCGCCGGTCCGCCGCGGTGGTCCAGCCGTCCCAGTCGTTGTCGACCAGGCGCCGGTAGTAGTCGGCGAAGAAGTCGTAGAGCCGGACGTCGTCACGGATGCCGACGAGGTTCTGGTACTGGTCGCCCATCCCCGGGGCGCCGAGGTTCGCCGACGACACGAGAACGTGCTTGGTGCCGCCGAGCCTGAAGAGGAAGAGCTTGTTGTGCTGGATGGCGGAGTCGTTGCCGGGCGTCTGCAGGCACAGCGAGTCGGTCGCGGTCGTCTCCCCGCACGAGACGAAATCGACGTTCGCGGCTACTGAGAGCTCGTCCCACGGCTGGGCGAGGCCGGGCACGTCGATGTCGGCGTAGTGGTCGGGGTCGGAGTGCTCGTCGAGCGCGATGTGCACACCCACGCCGCGGTCGGCGGCGTCGATGAGCGCGTGGGTGAAGTCGTACATCTCGCTGTAGTCGTAGGTGGGCTGGTCCACCTTCCGGTACCACCAGTTGTACATCGCGATGTGGATCTGGTCGCCGGCGACGGCCAGCTCGGTCAGCCGGGTCAGCTCCTCGAGGTACGGCTCGCGCTGCGCCGGGTCGCTGGAGCTGGGGTCGTTGGTGCACACCAGGTACCGGCCGCCGACGGTGTCGCCGGGTGTCGCCGGCAAGCAGCCGAACGGCGCCGGATCGGTGATCGGCGGCAATGACCCGACTGGGGCGGCGTTCGCCGGTGCGGCGAGGCTCACCAGGACGAGCGTCGAGGCGAGCGCGGCCAGGCGCGCGGCCGCGCTCAGGGACGTGCCGGTTCCGCGTTGCATGATTCCACCCATTACTCATCCCTTCATGGCGCCGGCGACGGACTCGACGAAGTAGCGCTGGAGGAAGAAGAACAGCAGGATGATCGGCAGGAGGGCGATGGTCGACGCCGCGGCCATCCCGGACCAGTCGGTGAGGTGCTCGCCCTTGAACGCGTAGATGCCGACGGCGAGCGTGCGCAGGTCCGGTTGCGACAAGGTGAGCACCAGAGGCAGCAGGAAGTCGTTCCAGCTGTGCATGAACTGCAGGATCACGGCGGTGGCGATGACCGGTTTCGCCAATGGGAGGTAGACGCTGGCGAAGATCCGCAGGAAGCCGGCGCCGTCGATCCGCGCCGCCTCCTCCAACTCGCCCGGCAGCTGGGCGAAGAACCCCGCGAACAGCAGGATGATCACGACGTGAGCGCCACCGGCCTCGGCCAGGGTGACTCCCCAGAGCGAGCCGGTCAGCCCGAGCTTGGAGATCAGGTCGAAGACCGGGATGATCGTGTACCCCTCGGGCAGGAAGATCGCGGCGGCAAAGATCCCGATGATCACCTTCTTGCCCCGGAACCGGTATCGGCCGAGCACGTACCCGATCATCGAGGTGGCGGTGACGGCGATCAGGACGGAGAAGACCGTCACGAACACGCTGTTGAAGAAGTAGCGCCCGACGTTGGCCTCGTTCCAGGCGCGCACGTAGTTGTCCAGCCGGACGACGTCGGTGAACAGCCCGAGACCGCTGAAGACTTCGGCGTTGGTCTTCAGCGAAGCCGACACCATCCAGATGAACGGGTAGATCCACACGAGACAGATCGGCACGAGAACGACACTGAGGATGGTGGCGCGGACCACGTTGCTCCGGCGGCGCCGGCCACGGCCTCGCCGCCGGCCAGCACGTCGCCGGCCAAGCATCGTCGCCGTCTGATCGTCCACCATGGACGGGCCGGCCTCACTGGTCGATGTCATCGGCTCTCACGCCTTCAGCTGCTTGCGCATACGGGATGTCTGGCGGACCGCGATGCCCTGGATCAGGGCGAGGACGAGCGCGGCCGTGCCGAAGAAGCAGCCGGCCGCCGAGGCGTAGCCCAGCCGTGGCACGCCCCCGCCGGTGGCGTCGGCCGCGAACGCGGTCTGGTAGATGTACACCTCGATCACCTGGGTACTGAAGAAGGGCCCGCCCGCGGTCATGGCCTGCACGAGCGCGAACGCGTGCAGGTTCTCGTTCGCCGTCAGCACGATGATCACCACGGCGAAGGGCAGCAACACGGGCAGCGTGATGTGGCGGAGCAGGGCGAATGCGCCGGCGCCGTCGACCTTGGCTGCCTCGTAGTAGCTCTGCGGAACGGTCTGCAGGGCGGCCAGCCAGTAGATCATGGTGATGCCGAAGTTCTTCCATGTGTGGGTCAGCAGCACGGCCCAGATGGCGGTGTCGCTGTCGCCGAGGAAGTCGACCGGCGCGTCGACCACGTCCAGGCTCACGAGAACCTCGTTCAACGGCCCGCCGTAGGGACCGAAGATGAAGGTCATGACGATGCCGACGATCGCCGCCGTCGTCACGACGGGCATGAAGAACATCGTCCGGAACGCGGGGCTCAGCTTGAGCGCCTGCTGGTTGAGCACGATCGCGACGAGGAGCGCTCCGATAACCCGCAACGGGGTGCCCACCAGGACGAAGATCAGTGATCGCCCGAACGCGTCCCAGAACAGTCCGTCACTCATCAGCTCGCGGTAGTTGGCCAGGCCGACGAACTCGATGTCGGACGAGAAGCCGTTCCAGTCGACGGTCGAGTACACCCACGACATGACCATCGGGTAGAAGGTGAACAACGCGGCCAGCACCAGCGCGGGCAGCATGAAGGCGTAGCACCACGCGGGCGTGGCGAAGCGGCTCCAGTCCCGGCTGGATCGGCGTGGCTGGGTGACGGACACGGATCGGCCTCGTATCTCCTAGGCGGTGTAGTCCTGGGTGGGGTCCCAGTCGGTGAAGACCCAGTCGTCGCGGGAGATGTCGGCTCCCTTGGCACGGGCTTCGGCGATGGACTCGTCCAGGGAGCGGTTCAGTGTGGCGTTGTACTCGGCGAATGCCTTCGCCGCGTCGGTGATGTCGCCGGTGAAGACGCCCTGGACCAGCTCGTTGAAGTCGGGCTTGATCGTCTGTGCCTCGACCAGCGCGGCCGAGACCTCCGGGTTGCGCGCCGACGGGATCGGGCACTTGCGCATCTGCTCGCGGGCCAGCTCGGCGGACTTGACACCGTGCGGGTCCAGGTCGAACCCCTGGGCCGCCTCGTTCGCCTCGGGGATGACCGACTGGAGCAGGCCACTGGTCATCCGCACCAGCTGGGTCTGCCCTTCCACCGAGCCGACGTAGGAGAGCAGGTCGGCCGCTATGGTCGGATACGGCGTGTCGGCGTAGACCCAGACGTTGTTGTTGCCCAGCGCCTGGTACGGCTCGAAGACGGCGCCGCCCTCCTCCTGCGGAGGCTGTCCGGCGAACCCGAACTCCCACCCGGGCGAGCCCTGCTTCCACTCCGCGACGTAGTAGTTCCCGTGGAACGTCATGCCGGCCACGCCGTTCGGCATCCGGCCGACCACGTCGTCGTTCTTGAAGGTCAAGGAGCCGGGGAACAGGCTGCCGTCGGCCTCGAAGGCCCGAAGATGCTCCAGCGCCGCCATGATCTCCGGCGCATCGAAGGCGTACTCCCCCGTGCTGAAGTCGAAGCCCCAGATGGTCTCCGACGACCGCCAGCCGGCACTCACGGCGAGCTCCATCACGATCCGGCCGATGCGCTGTCCGCCGGGGATGATGAGTCCGAACACGTCCCCACCGCCCTGCTGGGTCACCGTCCGCGCCGCGGCGCGCATCTGGTCCCACGAGCCCAGGTCCCGCTCCGGGTCGACGCCGGCGCTTTCGAGGACGGCCACGTCGTAGATCAGCAACTGGCTGAGCACGAGGCTGCTTCCCAGCGGAAGCGTGTAGACCTTGCCGTCGAAGATGTGCTCACCGGGCACGAGAGCGTCCGCCGGCCACTGCTCCCGCCAGGCGTCGAAGTCGGGGATCAGATCGTCGATCGGCTGTACCCAGCCTTCCTCCACCGCGGTCGCCGGCGGTACCGACTGCGGCATGGCGAAGATGTCCGGCGCGGTGCCGTTCCTGATGCCCAAGGTGACGGTGTCGTTGACCGTCGGCCAGCCCTGGCCGGTGTAGTCGGTCGTAACGTTGGGGTGCTTCTCGTGGTACGCCTCGAGGACAGCCTCGTTGAACAGCGCCTTCAGCGACCCGCTGTCGACCCATCGGAAGGTGAGATCCCCGTCCGGCAGCTCGAGCTGTGGATCGGGTATCGACACCGTGGCGGCCGGCCGGGGCGCAGCATCGTCGTCGACCTTGACCTGGCAGCCGGCGGCGGCCAGCCCTGCCAGGCCGAATCCCATCCCCAGCAGGCGTCGCCTGGACAGCTCGCCCCGACTCCGTGGCGTGGCCTTCATGACTTTCCCCTTCGCGGTGTGCCGGTGACGTCCCTCTCCCACTCGTCGCGAGGCGACCACTGCGGGGATCGGAGAGGTGAACCGCTCATCCGGAGACGGATGGATCTCGGACGGAAATGTTGAGCTGTGGGCCAAACGATTAACCACTATGCTGGGGTTGTCAAGGCGTTCGAGTCGACCGATCCGTTCCGGCCACGCAGGCTTCACTTCGCCTCCCGAATCCCCTAGACTCTGGCCAAACGATTAACCAACCGATGACGACGGTGCGAGGGAGCGCCGCGCTTTTCGTCCTCGTCAGCGCCCTACGGCTGGAACGAGCACCGTCGCGAATCCGGCGGTCGCCCACCCAGCGCGAGATAATGTGCACGGACCCTGCTGAGGCCGTCCTCGAGAAGGAGACCAGGATCAAAACCACCGAGCCGGCGCAGCCCCGGCGGCCTCCGACGCTCAAGGACGTCGCCGAGCTGGCGGGCGTCTCGATCACGACGGTCTCCTACGTGGTCAGCGGTCGCGCCAACAGACGCTCGGGGGTTCCGGAGCCGACGCGGAGCAAGGTCCTCGCCGCCGCGGAGAAGGTCGGCTACCGGCGCAACCGCACCGCTCGCGCGTTGCGCAAAGAACGCACGGAGCTGGTGGCCCTGGTCTGGCACGGGCCCATGACACCGTGGGTCGACGCGATCAGCGAGCAGATGGAAGAGCTCTCCGACCGGCGTGACTACGGCGTCGTGCACCTGCCGTTCCGCGACACGGCATCGGGCCGGCGCGTCGCGACGCTGTTGCAGTCCGGCATGGTCGACGGCGCAATCATGCTCGGCACCCAGCACCTGGAGACACGAGTCATCCGTGCTCTGGCGGCCGCCGGGCTGAGTCTCGTCGTGCACTCGGAGACGATGCGGCCCCACGGATTCGACGTCGTCAGGCACGGCGAGAAGGCGGCTCTCGCGGCGGCCGTCGATCACCTGGTCGAGCAGGGGCATCAAAAGATCCGCATCCTGGCCCAGCACCGCCAGATGGCCGACCATGCCGCGCGGCTGGCCGGCGCGGTGGAAGCCCTCGCCAGGCACCAGCTCGACCCGGAGCCGATCACCACCAGCAACCGGCGCGAGGACATGTATGAGGTGACGACCAGGCTGCTGCGAACGGATCTGCCCGAGGCGGTCCTCTCGATGACCGACCGCGGTGCCGTCGCCACGGTGTGGGCGGCACATCGTCTGGGTATCGACGTTCCGGGCCGGCTGTCCGTGATGGGTGTCGGCAACACCGAGGAGGGCGAGCGGATCGAGCCGTCCCTCACCTCGGTGGGAGACCCCACCCGATCCGCGGACGCCTCGGTCGAACGTCTCTTCGCGAGGATCGACGAGCCGGGTCAGCCGGGCCGGATCATCGAGCGGCCGTGGGAGCTGATCGTCAGGTCGTCCAGCCGGGACCGCAGCGCGGACCAGGCGGGGGGTCCCGGCCGGTGACCACCTCCCGTCCGGACCTGATCATCTTCGTGGCCGACGAGTGGCGCGGCGACGCGCTGGGCCACCACAATCCCGTGGTGGCCACGCCCCAGGTGGACCGGCTGGTGGAGTCGGACGCGGTCTCCTTCTCCCGAGCGTTCTGCCAGAACCCGATCTGCGTACCCAGCCGGTGCTCGGTGCTGACAGGCTGGTACCCACACGTCCGCGGCCACCGTACGCAGCACCACCTGCTGCGCGAGGACGAGCCCAACCTGCTGCGGCGCTTGCGCGAGGCCGGCTACTTCGTGTGGTGGGCAGGGAAGAACGACATGCTGTCGCCGCGCGCCATCGACGGGTCGGTCGACGTGCGTGTCGAGAACCAGCAGCGCCCGACGGGGTTGTCGTGGGCCGCGCGCTGGCGGGAGTGGTGGCCGAGCACCGATGTGCCGGGGTACTACTCTTTCTATGCTGGCCGGTTGCCGGACGAGCTAGACGTCGACGACGATCGTCATCACGTCGACGCGGCCGTCGACCTGATTCTGAACCGGCCCGTCGACCAACCGCTCTGTGTCGTGCTGACACTGCTCACCCCGCATTGCCCCTATGGCGTCGCGGCACCGTGGTACGGCAGCACCGACCGACGGCTCGTGCCCGATCCGCTGCCTCGCCCGGCGGCCGGCGACCACAAGCCTCGGACGATCACGGAGCTGGCCCGGCGCCAAGGGCTCGAGGACTGGCCGCCCGAGCGATGGCGGGAGCTGCGGGCCACCTACTACGACATGTGCACCCGCACGGATGCGATGTTCGGCGAGGTCGTACAGGCCGTTCGGCGGTCGGGTCGTTATCCTGACACCGCCATCGTCCTGCTCGCCGACCACGGCGACTTCGCGGGCGACTTCGGGCTGCCGGAGAAGGCCCAGAACGTGTTCGACGACTCGCTCACGCGCGTCCCCCTGGTCATCAAGCCGCCACGCGACCGAGCCGGCCGCGTCGGCGTCACCGATGCGCTCACCGAGCTCGTCGATGTGACCGCCACCATCGAGGAGCTGGCCGGCCTGGAGCGCGACTACGACCACTTCGGCCGATCGCTCCTCCCACTGATCAGCGACGGCGCGAACGAGCACCGCCCGGACGTGCTGTGCGAGGGGGGCCGGCGGGAGAGCGAGACGCACGCGGCCGAACTGGCCTCGCCACAGGAGCCCGAGGGTCTCTACTACCCGCGGATGAGCCTGCAGCGCGAGGACCCCGTCGCACATGGCAAGGCGACCATGATCAGAACAGACCGATACAAGTACGTGCGCCGGATGTACGAGGACGACGAGTTCTACGATCTCACGCTGGATCCCGCGGAACAGCGCAACCTGATCCATGTCCAAGCGGCGGCGGGCGCGATCGACGAGCTGCGCGTCAGGCTGCTGGATCGCATGATCGCCACGGCCGACGTCGTCCCACACCACCAGGATCCCCGGTGAACGCGCACCCGACCACGAACAGGACACGACCGTGAGCGAAACGGACCGTACCAGCCGCAGACCCAACGTCGTGGTCTTCCTCACCGACCAGCAGCGCTGGGACACCACCGGTTACGCGGGCAATCCGCTGCGGCTGACACCGAACCTCGACCGGATGGCTCTGCAGGGCACGCATGCCGCGTGCGCCATCACGCCGAATCCGCTGTGTGCGCCGGCGAGGTCGTCGTTGCAGACCGGGCTGTACCCGACCGCCACCGGCGTCCACCGCAACGACCTCTCGCTCGCCACCGATGCGGACACCGTCGCCAGACGGTTCGGTGCCGCGGGCTACGCGTGTGGCTACATCGGCAAGTGGCACCTGGCCGACGGCCCGGCCGCGGTGCCCGCCGATCAGCGCGCCGGCTACACGTCCTGGCTCGCCTCCAACATCCTGGAGTTCACCTCCGACGCCTACCGGACCATCCTGTTCGACGACGACGACGACCCCGTGGCCCTGCCTGGATACCGTGCGGACGCGCTGACCGACGCGGCCATCAGGTTCGTGGCCGATCACGACCGCGAACCGTTCTTCCTGTTCCTCTCGTTCATCGAGCCGCACCAGCAGAACGAGACCGACAGCAACGATGCGCCCGAGGGCTACGCCGAGTACTACGGCGGGCGCTGGATGCCCCCCGATCTGGCCGAGCTGGGCGGAACCGCGGCCCGCCAGCTGGCCGGCTACCTGGGGCAGGTCAAGCGCCTGGACGAGTGCCTCGGCCGGCTGCGGGAGGCCCTGCGCAGCCTGGACCTGCTCGACGACACCATCATCGCCTTCACGTCCGACCACGGCTCTCACTTCCGCACCCGCAACAAGGAGTTCAAGCGGTCGAGCCACGACGCCTCCATCCGGGTCCCGATGGTCCTCGACGGCCCGGTGTTCCGCGGCGGCGGCCGGATCTCGTCGATCGTGAACACGGTGGATCTCGTGCCCACCCTCCTCGACGCCGCGGGCCTGGAGGTGCCGGACAGCATGCAGGGCTCGTCGCTCGTGCCGCTGCTGGGCGGGCACGCGCCGGAGGCCGGTGGCGAGGGGTTCAGCCAGGTCGGCGAGAACGAGGTCGGCCGGGTCCTGCGCACACCCAAGTACAAGTACTACGTCGCCGCCCCCGACGCCGATCCACGAAACACCGGAACGGCAGACCGGTACGTCGAGCGTGAGCTGTACGACCTGGAGTTCGATCCGTACGAGCTGGTGAACCTGATCGACAACGACGAACACGTCGCGGTCCGGCTCGAGCTCGCCGACCGGCTCGCCGGCTGGGTGAAGCGGATCGAGGGGGTGACGCCCACCATCGTGGCCTCCTCCGGTGAGATGGTGCGGCGCCGCAAGCTCGCGCCCCGGGTGCGGACCAACGGCCTGCGCGGCGTCCGCTACGGCCATCAGCCCGCCAGGGCCGCGGCGCCCGATCCGCTCGACTCGTGAGCCGCGCCTCTCGGCGGGCCATGGTCTCCTTCGGAGTCGTCGCCGACTGTCAGTACGCCGACGCCGATCCACCGGTGTCCGGTCAGCCGCGCGCCTACCGCGCTGGGTTGAGCCGGCTTCACGACGCCGTGGCGCTCTTCACAGGCCGGCACCTGGACTTCATCGTCCAGCTCGGCGACCTGATCGATCGCGACCCGGCCGACCTGGCGCCCCTGTTGCGCGTTCTGCGCACGTCCGGCGTCCCCGTGCTGCACGTCCTGGGCAACCACGACCTCCAGAGCTTCCGGGGCGACCGCCGCGGGGTCATGGCGGCCCTGTCCATGACCGCCGCGTACTACGAACACCGTGCCGGCGGCGTGCGGTTCCTGGTCCTCGACACCAACGAGTCAGCGGCCCTGGACCAGCCGACCGGATCGCCGCGGTGGCTGGAACGGCGCCGGGTGCTCCGCGAGCAGCTGGCCTCGGGACAGATCAACGCGCATCCGTGGAACGGCGGCGTCGGGCCGGAGCAACTGCGCTGGCTGGAGTCCCGCCTGGCCGCCGCCGACGACGACGGCGAGCGCGTCATCGTCCTCGCCCACCAGCCGCTCCTGCCGGCGGAGAAGCACACCGTCCTGAACGCGGGCGACGTGCTGCGCGTGCTGGACCGTCACCCGAGCGTCATCGGGTACCTGAACGGGCATCGGCACCGCGGTGACCTCGCCGACCGGCAGGGCCGGCCGTTCCTCACCCTCGCCGCGATGGTCAACGGCGGCGGCACGGCGTTCGCGATCTGTCACGTCGAGCCGGACCGGCTCGTGGTCGAGGGGTTCGGCGCCGAGCCCAGCCGCCAACTGGGGCTGGCCTAACGGCTGTTGGCCGTCAGGCCACGCGTACTGTCCGTCAAGCCGGCCGCCCGCAGGTGCGATGTGTCGCCGATGGCCAAGGCGCGCGGGACGGCCAGACCAGGTGAACGACGCTCCATCAGCACCGTGGTGACCGAGGTCGGCGCGAGGTAGAGGCCGCACCACGTCAGGGTCAACGGCAGCGCGAGAAGGTGCGCCAGCCAGGCCAGGCCGAAACCCGCGTGACAGAAGACGGCGACGACATCCTCGTCCGGCGCGGCTGCCCGGTAGACGCCGTTCTCGCGCCGATAACCCAGCTCGGCCAGGAAGGCGTCGGAGTCGCGTCGCAGTTGCTCGAACCGAGCCCGGAAGTCGTACCCGGTCAGTGCCGGCAGCCGGTCCCAGTCCACGGTGGTGGGCAGGTCGCGGCCGCCCCGCACCAGCTCCCCGGGCAGGTTCCATACCGGGCCGACCCCGCCGAGGGAGTCGGCGACCTTGACCATCCGCAGCTCTGCCGTCCAGGGCAGGACGTGCGGACGAAGACCGGTGGCGGCGGCGGTCGGCCGCGCCGTCTGCCGGGCACGGCCCATCGGCGAGGTGAACACGTGCGTCACGTCCTGGCTGCTCAGCCACGCGGCCAGTGCATCGGCCTCGCGCCGGCCGCGCTCGGTGATCGCGTCGGCGGCGTAGTCGGGATCGGCATGTCTGATCACGAGCAGCCGCACGGATGTCCACCTTTCGCCGGTGTCGGGCATGACCGACTCGCCGGGAATCGATCGTTTCGATAACGTTCAGCTACCAACGGCCAAACGTTTCACCACTTTATCGTATGGTCTGCCCCATGACTCCTTCCCGGTTCCTGCCCAGTCGCCGAGAATTCCTCCAGGCCACGGGGGCGGCTGCCGCCATGGCGACGCTGCCAGGAGTCGCCAGCGGCGCCGCCCGTTCCGCGCGAACCACGACGTACGCGTTCATCAGCGACACCCACGTCGATCCGGAGATCGAAGACCGCACCGCGGCCCTGCGTGCCGTGCTGGCCGCGATCGAGGCGAAGGACCCGGCTCTCGTCGTCAACGGCGGGGACGTCACCGACGACGGCAGCGCCTACCAGTACCAGGCCTACTGCGACCTGGTACCCGACTCACTGCGCGGCCGGATGCTCCACGTGCCGGGGAACCACGACGCCAGGCACGATGCCTCGGCCTACGAGACCTGGGACCGCTTCCTCGCCAACGACGAGTTCGGCGGGGCCCGTAACTCCTCCGTCGTCACGCCCGATGGCCTGCACTGGTGCCTGCCCGACCTGACGGTGGCTCAGCAGAGCGCGGTCAGGCTCGATGAGCCCACGCGGGACTGGCTCGGAGGAGCCCTCGAGCGCAACGGTGCGGACCGCCCGACGGTCATCGTCAGCCACCATCCGCCGATGGGCGACGAGTACTACTTCCTGCAGAACTCCGAGACGTTCGCGGAAACCATCCAGCCCTTCCGGGTGCGCGCGATCCTGTGCGGCCACATGCACGCCGAGCGGGTCCGGCGGCTCAACGGGCTCACCGTGGTAGCCGGCAAGGCCCTCAAACAGGTGACCGGCGACATCGGCTTCTACCTGCTGACCAGGGTCCAGGACGGGGATCGCGACGTCTTGACGGTGGAGTTCGTCTCCGTGCCGCTGACGCCGGCCACGGCAGCCGCCGAACCCCGCCCGGTGACCTCCATCGACCTGGCCGCCGACGTCGCCGACCTCGAGCCGGCCGAGATCTCGGCGGGCGTCGACCGCACCGGCGACGCGCTCACCGTCCGGGCCGGCTTCGACCGTGGGCAGCCGGTCGCATCGGTCTCGGCCCTGGTCTACAACCAGGACATCTGGGTCGGGAGAGACAAGGACGGCCAGACGTGGACGCCCCTGGTCGCCGACGGCAACGGCTTCGCGGGCGACCTGCCGTTCGGACACGAGCCGCCCGGCGAGCACCGCGCCATCCTCCGGGTCGAGGGGACCAGCGGCGAGATCTGGCGCGAGATCGTGACCGTCACCAAGCCCGGCGACGGGTTCGCGCCGATGTGGCGGCACTCTATGGGCGACATGGTCCACAGCGCCCTGGCGCACCACGACGGCCTCCTCGTCGCGGCGACGGTCGCTGGGCGGGTCTCGGCCTTCCGGCCGGGTGCCGGGCGCAGCCGGCCGCAGTGGACCCGCCGGATCGGTCCGGTCTACTCGCGGCTCGCCTTCGCTGCCGACGGAGGGACCATCTACGCACCCTCCAGCGACCACCACCTGTACGCACTCGACGCCCGCACCGGACGGGAGCTGTGGCGGACCGACCTGGGCGTGCCGGTGATGGCCGATCCACTCGTGACGCAGATCGACGGCGAGCCCCAAGCGATCCTCTTCGCCGGCGAGACGCTCTATTGCCTCGATGCCGGCTCCGGCAGGGTGCGATGGCGGCGAGACTTCGGCGTGCGGTCGATGGGCCGCGCGGCCTGTGACGGAGAGCTGGTCTACGTCGGCGTGGGCGACGGCCGGGTGCATGCCATCGACGCGCGCGATCCGCGGCGCACGGCCTGGACGCAGCTGCTCACCGACCGGCCCGACACCCATGGGAGGCTGACCAAGGGCCCGTGGGACTGCCAGGTCCTGCTAGCCGGGCGCACCGCGGTGGTCGGCACGAAGGACAATGGCTTCGGACTGCGACTCGACGACGGTGGCACGCCGGCCTGGTCGAGGCCGGGGTCGTTCATCTTCTGCCCGCCCGTGCTGGTCGGGTCGGACGTCCTGACGATCGACGAGGCCGGCCACGCCCTGCTGGTGGACCCGTCGACCGGTGCGGCACGGTGGGAGGCGAGCCTTCCGGTCCAGCTCTTCGGTCCGGGCGTGGTCACGCGTGGCTCGGACGCCTACGTGACCAGCTCGACCGGCAGCGTCCACCTCCTCGACCTGCGAACCGGCGGCCACCGCGAGCTGCGTCAGGTCTGCAAGGAGGGCATCATCGCCACGCCGGCGTTGTGCGACGGCGACACGACGTTCGTCGTGGCCGGGATGGACGGCATGCTTCAGGCCTTCGAGGCCTGATCCGCACCGGCGCGCTCCCGCCAGAGCGCGCGCAGTGTCCGGTCGAGGTCCGGCCCGCGCACGGCGTAGGTCCATCGATGCGTGCGCACACCCCCGGACGACACCCGTGGCGTCGCCCGGTCGGCGATGACGTAGAGCAGGTTCGCGGCGGTCATCCGCACCCTTCCTCGGCGACGCCTCGCGGACATCCGCTAGACTCGCGCTGGTGGTGAAACGTTTCCCCACCTAGCGCGACGATGCCGAGGAGGCACGTGGGATGAGCGAACCGTCGTGGCCCGCCCGCGAACCACGTCAGGGGCCCAACGTCCTGCTGGTCCTGCTGGACGACGTCGGCTTCGGCCAGTTCGGCTGCTACGGCGCCTCCATCGCCACGCCAACCATCGACGCGCTGGCCGCGGCCGGCCTGCGCTTCACGAACTTCCATGTGCCGGCGCTGTGTTCGCCGACCCGGGCCAGCCTGCTCACCGGCCGCAACCATCACTCCGTCGGCATGGGCTTCCTGGCCGCGTTCGACACCGGCTTCCCCTCCTACCGCGGCCACGTGTCACCAGCGGCTGCCACCATCCCGGAGATGCTGCACGGCCGCCACTACGGCAGCTACGCGGTCGGGAAATGGCACCTGACACCGCCCGGGCAGCTGAGTACCGCCGGACCCTTCGACCAGTGGCCGACTCAACGCGGGTTCGACCGGTACTACGGCTTCCTCTGGGGCGAGGACGACCAGTGGCACCCTGAGCTGTTCTACGACCAGCACCGTGTCGACACCCCGGACCGCCCCGGCTACCACGTCAGCGAGGACCTGGCCGCCCGCGCGCAGGAGTTCCTCGCCGATCACCTCACGTCGCGGCCGGACGACCCGTTCTTCTGCTATCTGGCCTTCGGGGCCTGCCATGCGCCGCACCAAGCCCCG
Organism: Jiangella asiatica; assembly: GCF_004349065.1. GTDB lineage: Bacteria > Actinomycetota > Actinomycetes > Jiangellales > Jiangellaceae > Jiangella > Jiangella asiatica. The sequence goes on along the minus strand of NZ_SMKZ01000002.1, from coordinate 15,767 downwards.
CGCGACTACATCGACCGCTACCGAGGCGCCTTCGACCATGGGTGGGACCGCGAGCGAGAACTCGTCCTGCAGCGTCAGATCGACCTCGGAGTGGTGCCCGCGGGGACCCGGCTACCCCCGGCGGACCCCGGCGTTCCGGCGTGGTCGGACCTGAGCGAAGACGAGCGCCGCCTCTATGCGCGCATGCAGGAGGTGTTCGCCGGCTTCATGGAGCACACCGATGCCCAGGTCGGTGCCGTCGTCGACGTCCTGCGAGCGCGCGGGGTGCTGGACGACACGCTCGTCATCGTCATGTCCGACAACGGTGCCAGCGGCGAGGGCGGAGCACACGGCACCGTCAACGAGTACCGGTACTTCCTCGGCCTCGACGACTCCGTGGCCGACGGGCTGGCCGCCATCGACGAGCTCGGCGGCCCACGGACGCACAACCAGTATCCGGCCGGCTGGGCACAGGCCGGCAACACTCCGTCGCGGTACTACAAGAGGTTCACTCACGGCGGCGGCGTCAGGGTGCCGCTGGTGGCGCACTGGCCCGGACACCTGGACACCAGCCAGCCGATCCGGACAAAGTTCCACCATGCGATCGACCTCGCGCCGACCATCCTCGAGCTCACCGGCACGACGGCACCGCGGACCCACCGCGGTGTCGCCCAACTCCCGCTGCACGGCACCTCGATGCTGCCTGCCCTCACCGATGCGAAGGCCACGACCGAGCCCCGGTGCCAGTACTTCGAGACCGCCGGCCACCGGGGCATCTACGCCGACGGCTGGAAGGCGGTCACCGCGCATCGGCCCGGGACGCCGTTCGACGAGGACCGCTGGGAGCTGTACCACCTGGAAGAGGACTTTTCCGAAGCCGTCGACCTGGCCGGCACCGAGCCGGAACGGACCCGCGAGCTGGCCGACCTGTGGTGGCGTGAAGCGGAACGCTATGCGGTGCTGCCGCTCGATGACCGCATGGGCGAGCGGGTACTGGCGCTCGACCCCGCCACGGACCGGCGCCGTTACACCCTGCTGCCGGGTACCCGGCTGCTCAACCACGTCGTCGGGCCCAGGTTCTCCGAGCGGGCGTTCCGCATCACCGCCACCGCGCGGTGCTCGCCGTCGGACGAGGGCGTACTGCTGGCGTACGGACGGCGCGCGTTCGGTTTCAGCTTCTTCGTCAAGGACGGCCGGCTGATGCTGGACTACAACCTGGCCGGCCGGCACACGGTGCTCACGGCCACGGAGGTCCTGCCCACCGGGCCAGCGCTCCTCCGGCTCGACATCGAGCCCGCCGGCCCCGGCGCGCACGCCGTCCTGTCGATCGACGGCCGCCCCGTCGGCCGCCGCACTGTTCCGCGGCTGGTGCCCGCCGGCATCGCGTGCGTGTCGGTCCAGTGCGGACACAACGCCCCGTCACCGGTCAGCGACGAGTACGAGGCTCCATTCACCTTCACCGGCGCCCTCGACAACGTCGTGGTCGAGCTCGGGCCACCGGTGCACGAGCAGGCAGACGTCGACGAGAGGGCCCAGCTGACATGGCAGTGACCGAACCGAACCGGCCGACCGGGCAGCGACCGGGCGAAGCATCACGCGAAGCAACGATCGGCACGACGTACCGCGACTCGACCCCGTCCTGGCCCCCGGTCCCGACCTCGGCCGGTCGCCCGAACGTCGTCTTCCTCGTGCTCGACGACATCGGGTTCTCCAGCCTCGGCAGTTACGGCTCGGAGATCGCCACGCCGACGATGGACGAGCTCGCCGCGCGCGGCGTGCAGTTCACCAACTTCCACGCGACGGCACTGTGCTCACCGACGCGGGCCTGCCTGCTGACCGGCCGCAATCACCATGCGGTCGGCATGGCGTATCTGTCACACGTCGACGACGGCTACCCCGGCTACCGTGGCAGGGTCGGTCACGACTGCGCGACCCTGGCGGAGATGCTGGTGGCCGGGGGCTACAACACGATGGCCGTCGGAAAGTGGCATCTCGCGCCCATGGACCAGACGACGGCGGCCGGCCCGTACGACCAGTGGCCACTGGGGCGGGGCTTCGAGCGCTACTACGGGTTCATGGAAGCACTGACCGACCACTACTACCCGGAGCTGTACCACGACAACCACCAGACGACGGCGCCGCGAACACCGGAGGACGGATATCACCTGACCGCCGACCTCGTGGACAAGTCGTGCGAGTTCCTCCGCGACCAGACATCGATCGCGCCGGAGAAGCCGTTCTTCCTCTACCTCGCGTTCGGCGCCACGCACACGCCGTTCCAGGCACCGGCGGAGTTCGTCGAACGGTACCGCGGCGCCTACGACGAGGGCTGGGACGTCATCCGGGAACGGCGCTACCGGCGGCAGCTCGAGACCGGAGTGATCCCGCCCGGCACCGCACTGCCGCCGCGCAACGACGACGTGCGCCCGTGGGACGAGCTGACCGCGGACGAACGGCGACTCGCGGCACGCTTCCAGGAGGTGTATGCCGGGTTCCTCGAGCACACCGACGCCCAGATCGGCCGGCTCCTGAGCTACCTGGACGAGCTGGGCCGCCTGGACGACACCATCGTGGTGCTGCTGGGTGACAACGGCGCGAGCCAGGAGGGAGGGGAGCACGGCGTCCTGAACACCACGCACTACGAGAACGGCCGCTTGCCCTCCCTGGCGGAGAACCTCGCCCGGATCGAGGAGATCGACGGGCGCACCACGCACGTGAACTACCCCCTCGGCTGGGCGCAGGCCGCCAACACGCCCCTCCGGCGGTACAAGCAGAACACGCACGCCGGTGGCATCCGCACCTCGATGATCATGAGCCTGCCGAACAGGATGGGTGCAGGGGAGCGCCGCTCGGGGTTCCAGCACGTCACCGACATCGTGCCCACGGTCCTGGACCTCATCGGCATCGAAGCGCCGCGCACGTACCGGGGGGTGCCGCAGCGAGCGCTCGACGGCGTCAGCATGCGCGCCGTGCTGGACGACGCGTCGGCCGCGACCTCTGAGCGCACGCAGTACTTCGAGACCGACGGGCACCGGGCCATCTGGCGCGACGGGTGGAAGGCCGTCGCCTGGCACCGCCGCGGCGCGGACTTCGACACCGACCGGTGGGAGCTGTACCACGCGGCCGAGGACTTCTCCGAGGCCGAGGACCTGGCAGCGGCCATGCCCGGCAAGCTTCGCGAGCTGGTCGACACCTGGTGGCGGGAAGCCCGCCGCAACAACGTCCTGCCACTGGACGACCGCGGCTTCGCCGAGCGCGCCAACGCGAACTTCCGCCCGCACTCCCCCAAGGATCGCCACCGATTCGTCTACCTCGACGGAGTCCAGCACATCCCCACCGCCGCGGCGCCCCCGGTCGCGGGCCGGTCCGTTCAGATCTCGGCCCGGATCGTCCGCCCGGACCGGTCAGCGGACGGCGTGCTCATCGCGCACGGCAGCGTCAACAGCGGCTACTGCCTCATGGTCGAGGACGGCCGGCTCGTCTACGACTACAACTACTACGGCGACCACAAAATCTTGCGCTCGTCCGTTCCCGTCCCGCTCGGCGCCTCGGAGGTGGCCGTGCGGTTCATCAAGGACACCGACAGCTCCGCGGGCACGGCCACCCTGCTGATCGGCGGGAACGAAGCGGGGCACCTGCGCCTCGACGAGACCTTCGAGCACTTCGTGGCCTTCCAGGGCCTGGACATCGGCGGCGACCGGCTGTCCCCCGTCCGCGCCGACGCCGACGGGCCGTTCGACTTCAGCGGCCGGCTCGAACAGGTCGTCGTGGATCTCCTCGACCCCGCGACGGGACGGCCGTACGAGCCACGGGACTGATCCCCCGACCTGCGGCCCGATCCGGGCCACACCGACAGGAGCTGATCGACTCGTGCCACGACACCTGCTGGACCTCGACCGCGGTTGGCGCCACACGGCCCCGGCCTCGCCCGGAGACGAGGCCGCCGACCTCGACGACTCCGGATGGGAGCGCGTCACTCTGCCGCACAGCACCACGACCCTTCCCTGGCATGGCTTCGATCGCGCTGCCTACCAGTTCGTCTCCGTCTACCGCCGCACCGTCGAGGTGCCGGAAGGGTTCACCGGCCGAGTGTTCCTCGATGTCGACGGCGCCATGACCGCCTCCACCGTCTGGTGCAACGGCGTTCTCGTCGGAGAGCACCTCGGCGGATACACACCGTTCTCCATGGAGCTGACCGCTCAGGTCGCCCGGGACCGCCCGAACGTGATCGCCATCCGGGTCGACGCCACGGAACGGCCCGACATCCCGCCGTTCGGCGGGCGGATGGACTACCTGACGTTCGGCGGCATCTACCGCGACGTGACGCTCCGCCTCGTTCCTCAGGTTTTCGTCGCCGACGTGTTCGCCAAGCCGGTGCGCGTCCTCGAGGCCGAGCGTGCCATCGAAGTGTCGTGCGAGCTCGACGCGGACGGCGCGGTCCCCGGACCGCTCTCGATCGAGGCGGAGCTGCGCGACGGTGCCCGGATACTGGCGCGGTCGCAGCGTGAGGTGCGGGTCTCCGATCGGGGCACCGCGACCGTGGACCTGCTGCTCGAGAACCTCGGAGACATCGAGCTGTGGGACATCGACCGGCCACGCCTGTACGACGTCGTGGTCAGGCTGCACGGCCCGTCCGACGACGAGCACACCCGCCGCATCGGCCTGCGCGAGGCGCGGTTCACGCCGGCCGGCTTCTTCCTGAACGGGCGCCGCCTCAAGCTGCGCGGGCTCAATCGACATCAGACGTTCCCGTTCGTCGGCGGCGCCATGCCCCGGCGAGTGCAGCGACGAGACGCCGAGATCCTCCGGCACGAGCTCAAGTGCAACGTCGTCCGGACGTCTCACTACCCGCAGTCGCCACACTTCCTGGACCGCTGCGACGAGATCGGCCTGCTCGTGGTCGAGGAGATACCCGGTTGGTCCCATGTCGGCGACGCGGCGTGGCAGGCGCTCGCCTGTCGCGACGTGGAAGCGATGGTGCGCCGCGACCGCAACCGGCCGTCGGTGATCCTCTGGGGCGTCCGGATCAACGAGTCGCGCGACCACCACGACTTCTACACCCGCACCAATCAGCTGGCACGCACCCTCGACGACTCCCGTCAGACCGGTGGAATCCGCAACTTCTTCGACTCAGAACTGCTGGAGGACGTCTACACCGTCAACGACTTCGACATAGGCGAGCTACGGCGACCCAACCATCAGCTGTACCTCGTCACCGAGTTCGGCGGTCACACCTTCCCGACCAAGCAGACCGATCACCTGGACCGGGTCCAGGAGCACGTTCTGCGGCACGCTCGCGTCCTCGACCAGATCTACGGCGACGACCGGCACGCCGGGGGCATCGGGTGGTGCGCGTTCGACTACAACACCCGCGGCGACGCCGGATCCGGCGACCACGTCTGCTACCACGGCGTGTCGGACATCTTCCGCATCCCCAAGCCCGCCGCCGCACTGTATCGGTCACAGTGCGATCCGGCCGAGGCCATCGTGCTCGAGCCTGCCTTCCACTGGTCGCGCGGGGAGTTCCACCCGCACGCCGTCGAGACACACAACACGATGTACGACGACCGCGCCGGGCATCGATCGAGCGGGCTGGCCGTCATCTGCTCGAACTGCGACGAACTGCGTCTGTACGTCGGTGATCGGATGGTGTCTCGCCTAGAGCCAGCTCGCGAGGCCTTCGGCCACCTGCCACACCCTCCGTTCATCACCGATGCCCTGTCCGCCAAGTGGGGACCCGACTGGCACGACCTGTGCATCGAGGGGTACCTGGAAGGCCGCCTGGTGACGACCCGGCGGTTGAGCGGACGCGGCGTGGACGCGCTGTTCCAGGTCGAGCCCGACGACACCACGCTCGTCGCGGACGGAAGCGACGCCACCCGGGTGGTTCTGCGCGTCACCGACGAGTTCGGCAACCGCCGGCCATACGCCACCGGCGCGGTCTCGCTGAGAGTGGAAGGGCCGGCTCGAATCATCGGAGACAACCCGTTCGCGCTGGTGGGCGGCGGGGGCGCGGTGTGGCTGCGAACCACGGAGACGCCAGGGCCCGTACGCCTGCACGCCGAGCACACCGCACTCGGTGCCGCCACCGCCGAGATCCAGGTGCTCCCTGCCGGCACTCCGAGCGCTCCGAGCGCCCCGCAGCTCGCACCGCGATGACCGTCCAACCGCCCTGCGGGAACGGACGTGGTCAGGATCGCGGGCCGACCCCATCGTTAGCATGCCGATCGTAGAACGTGTTCATGCACGGCGAGCGAGCTGTCCAGGAGGCGTCGCGGCCGGCGAGGCTAGGGAGCAACGGTCCATGACAGACACGGTCACCTCGAGGCCGAACATCGTCCTGATCCTCGTCGACGACCTCGGCTGGCGTGATCTGAGCTGTTACGGCTCGACGTTCTACGAGACGCCGAACCTGGACCGCTTGGCGACCAACGGCATGGCGTTCACCGACGCCTACGCGGCGGCTCCGGTGTGCTCGCCCACCCGGGCGAGCGTTCTCACGGGCAAGTACCCGGCCACCGTCGGCGTCACGAACTACATCGGCGGCCATGCGGTGGGACGTCTGTGCGACGTGCCCTACCACCACTGTCTTCCGAGCCAGGAGATCTCCCTAGCCCGAGCGCTGCGAGACGGTGGATACCGCACCTGGCACGTGGGAAAGTGGCACCTCGGCTCGCGCATGACGTGGCCGGACCGGCACGGCTTCGACGTCAACGTGGCCGGCTGCGACTGGGGGCGCCCGCCCACCTACGTCAGTCCGTACGGATGCCCCACCCTGACCGACGGCCCCGACGGCGAGTACCTCACCGACCGGCTCACCGACGAGGCCATCGCACTGATCAACTCAGCTGACGACCGCCCGTTCTTCCTCAACCTCTGGCACTACGCCGTCCACACGCCGATCCAGGCACCTGAACACCTGATCCGCAAGTACGCGGACAAGGCACGCGAGCTCGGCCTGGCCGACGTCGAGGCCCTCGAACCCGGCGAGCGGCTGCCGCCCTGGCATCTGCGGCACCTACGGGTGCAGCGCCGGACCGTCCAGTCCGATCCGGCCTACGCGGCGATGATCGAGAACCTCGACTGGAACCTCGGCCGACTGCTCGACGGCCTGGAACGGTGCGGAAAGCTCGACGACACGATCGTCATCTTCACCTCCGACAACGGGGGCCTGTCGACGGCGGAGCGATCGCCCACCTGCAACGCGCCCCTTGCCGAGGGGAAGGGATGGATGTACGACGGCGGGGTTCGCGTGCCGCTCATCGTGAGCTGGCCCGGCGTGGTGGCACCGGGAACGACCACCGGCGAGCTGACCACCAGCCCCGACCTCTACCCGACCCTCCTGGCGGCTGCCGGGCTGCCGCTGCGTCCGGAGCAGCACACCGATGGCGTCAGCATCCTCCCGCTGCTGAGCGGCGAGACGTTCGACCGCGGTCCGGTCTTCTGGCACTACCCGCATTACGGCAACCAGGGCGGCACGCCTGGCGCCGCCGTCCGGTGGGGCGACCTCAAGCTGATCCGCTTCTTCGAGGACGACCACCTGGAGCTGTACGACCTCCGAAACGACATCTCGGAGACGGAGGACCTCGCGGAGAAGAGGCCGGCTGACACGCGCCGGCTGGCCCGGACCCTCGACACGTGGCTGACGGAGGTGCGGGCCGCCATCCCCGCGCCCAACCCCAACGACCGTCCCGCCTCCCCCGGTGGCGAGGACTCTCACGACAGGTGGGCACGGAACCAGGACACCGCCTCGGCCACCGCAGGGCCGACCAGCTCGTCTCGATCGTAGATGTCTCGTCGCATCAGCTGGACGACCTCGTCGATCGGCGCGGAAGGCGACACGGTCATGATGTCGCCGCCTGCACGTCACCACGTCTGTCGCCATCACGTCGACCACCGACTGCAGCTGGACGACGCCCGCGAGAGCGGCGTTCATGAGTCGCTGCCGGTACCGGCGGAATGATTCGCCGCCGCCAGTCCTCGAGCCGATCGCGGCTGGCGCGTTCCATGTCCTGCAGGTCGCGCTCCGCGCGATCGCCCGGGCTCCATCCGGCCGCGTGTCCGCAGGTGGCATCTGGCTCGTCGCCGGTGGCCACGCCGCCGGTCGCCCCTGAAACCGAGCCGCAGAAGCCGGCGGCCGTCACGGCGCCGGACACACCGGCCACGGTGCCGGAGGCCGTGCCGGGCAGTTCTGAGAAGGAAGACGAACTGCAAGCCCAGCGCCCAGGTCACCTGCCCGCCGAGCACCGTGATGAGCACGCCGGGGACGCACACCCGAACCGCCACCAAAACCATTCATGATGGCTGTCGTGACCGTCGGTCGGGACGATAGCTCCACGCGCCCGGAGGCCGACCGACCGGCTCGGCACCCCCGAATGGCCGTGTCGTCTCGGGGTACACCGACCACACCGAGACGACATCACGGGAGAGGACCAGCGCCATGAGGGCCGTGACCTGGCAGGGCAAGCGCGACCTCCGGGTCGATGATGTCGCCGATCCCCGGATCGTCGAGCCCACGGACGCCATCGTCCGCGTCACCACGACGGCGATCTGCGGGTCGGACCTGCACCTGTACGAACCGCTGGCTCCGTTCATGGAGCCCGGCGACGTCATGGGTCATGAGTCGATGGGCATCGTCGAGGAAGTCGGCAGCCAGGTCACCCAGATTGGCCCCGGCGACCGGGTGGTCGTGCCGTTCCAGATCTGCTGCGGGCGCTGCTACATGTGCCAGCACGGCCTGCACACCCAGTGCGAGACGACCCAGGTGCGCGAGCACGGCATGGGCGCCGCGCTCTACGGATACACGAAACTGTACGGCCAGGTGCCCGGCGGGCAGGCCGAGTACCTGCGTGTGCGGCAGGCGCAGTACGCACCGATCAACGTGCCTCAGGACGGACCGGACGAGCGGTTCGTCTACCTCTCCGACGTCCTTCCGACAGCCTGGCAGGCCGTCGAGTATGCCGCAATCCCGCTGGATGGCACCGTCCTGGTGATGGGCCTCGGACCGATCGGCGACATGGCCGCCCGCATCGCACTGCACCGCGGCCACCCCGTCATCGGCGCCGACCCCGTCCCGGAACGCCGAACGAGGGTCGCCGAGCGCGGTGCCACCGTCCTCGACCCGGACGCCGAGCACGATCTCGCCGCCACCGTACGGGACCTGACCGACGGCCGCGGCGCGGACTCGGTCATCGACGCCGTCGGCATGGAAGCGCACGGCTCACCGACCGCACAATTCGCCCAGAAGCTGGTCGGACTGTTGCCTGACACCTTCGCCGAACCGATGATGCAGAAAGCCGGCATCGACCGCCTCGCCTCGCTGTACACGTCGATCGACGCGGTACGCCGCGGCGGGACGATCTCCCTCGTGGGCGTCTACGGCGGCATGGCCGACCCGCTGCCGATGCTGACGCTGTTCGACAAGCAGATCCAACTGCGCATGGGCCAAGCCAACGTCCGGCGTTGGACCGACGACATCATGCCCCTGCTCACCGGCGCCGGCGACCCCTTGGGCGTCGACCACTTCCACACCCACAAGCTGCCGCTGAACGACGCACCCAGGGCCTACGACATGTTCCAGAAGAAGACCGACGGCACGATCAAGGTCCTGCTCACCCCGTGAGTTCTGGAAGGTGGTGTCAGGTCGCCTGCACGGCGGCGCTGGCGTCGCAGGAAGGAGCACGCAGGCAGGACGATGACTTAGCCGGGCGGTTCACGAGCCGATGGTCATGAGACAGACACCTTCAGGCTGGATCACTACAAGCTCCATTCGAACGCCGCTTCGCGTCCGATGTGCCTCTGTGTTCTGGCGGAGTTTCGGCGTGGACGGTTGCCGGGCGTGTCAGCGGGTGGATTACAAGGGTCTTCAGGACGTAAAGCTGGTGTTGGCTCCCGATAGCGCCGGTGGTACGGCCGCCGTACGGCCGGGATCCGCCGACGGTGATCCGCTGGCAACGGTCCTGGCCGGCAGGGAGGAAGCCCTCGCGCGCGTGGCGGCAACCTGGACCTGGCCGCGTTCGCCACTGCGACGGACCACATCAGCGATGCCGGCTGCTGCAGTCCCTGCGACCCGAAACCAGGACAACCCGCCCGTGTCGGTGACGCTGCCCGGCATCGATGGTCTACGGTTCTCGACCGCACCGCTCCACCGCGCGAACGGCGACTGAGGGCCCCGGATTGATCGGTCATGTGCCGGAGGATTTGACCGTCGGCCGCCGCATCGCTTGGCCGCTACAGGCCGCGTACGGCAGGTTGACCGGCATGGAGCATCGCAGCACCGACGCACCCGTCGAGTCCACCCGACGACGGTCGTTCCTGGGCTTGGCCGGCCTGGCCACTGGCCTGGGCGTTGCGGCGACGGCGGGTATGTCATCCCCGGCCGCCGCCGCCGAGAACGGCCCGGTCTACGATGTCACCGACTTCGGCGCGAGGGGTGACGGCGAGACCGACAGCAGTGGCGCTTTCATCGCCGCGTTCGACGCTGTCCGGGAGTCCGGCGGCGGGTGTGTGATCGTCCCGCCGGCGCCGAAGCCGTACTGGATCAGCCCGAAGACCGGCTCTCCACCTCCGTTGATCCTGCCCAGCAACCTGACTTTGATCGGCTACGGTGCCACTCTGACCCGCGCCCGAGGAATCTCGTTCGCGGTGACCTCCCCGGGCCGGCCCTGGTACGGCGGCGGGGCCACGAACATCACCATTCGAGGGCTGACCATGCGCGGCTCCTACGCCGAGGCCCGGCCGATCTCACTGTTCAACCTCCATCACGCCAGCGACGTGGTGATCAGCGATTGCTCGTTCATCGAGTGCCAGGGGTCGCGGCACTGCATCCCGCTGGCGGGCTGCGAGCGGGTGCTGATCGAGCGCTGCACGTTCGCCGGGTTCCACGACGACGAGGGACCGAAGTCCGCCGGGCGCGAGTGCATCCAGCTGGACTACTCCTATTTCGGCGCCACAGGGACCACCGAGCCGACCGGGTCATACAGCGGGCTGCTCACCCGCGACGTCACAATCGATCACTGTGCCTTCCTCCCCTTAACCGTAGGCGGCGTGACCTATCCGTCGCCGAAGCCGGTCGGGTGTCATGGGTACAAGCAGGATTCGTGGATGGAGCGAATTCGGTTCACCAACAACCTGGTGGTGGATCCCGGGCATCAGCCGGCGGTGGACGACACTCCGCACGCGTCGGCCGACATCGGGATCCTGCATTTGCCGACCTGCGCCGATGTGCTCATCGCCGACAACAGGTTCATCCAGACCACCCCGGGGATGGGACGGGTGCTGACCTTCGTCGCACCGAACGTCGTCATCCCCAAGACCTGGGACCCCAACGTGCGCCCGCCGGTGAAGATCACCCTGGACAGCGGTATCGGCGCCAAACGCATTCGCATCCTGGGCAACACCTTCACCGGCTTCCGCCGCACCTCGAACGACGTGCCCGGGCAGCAGGTGATCTGGTTGCGCGGCCTGCCCGGCGGCGGCGAGATCACCGACGTGGTGATCGCGGACAACACCTTCGACGACCTCACCGAGCCTGGCGACGACACTTACGTCATCAGCGCGAACTACGCCGACGGCCTGGAGATCCGGGGCAACACCTTCGGCGCCGCACCTGCGGGGATCCATGTCGCGACGTGCCGACGGGTCCGGGTGACCGACAACACCTTCTCCGCCATCGATGAGCTCTGCGTGGACCTGGAACGCGTGACGGTGGGGAGCGTGTCGGGCAACACCAGCCAGAGCGGCAGTCCGGCCGGGCTGGTGCGGGTGGACGACAGGTCTGCAGGGGTCAGCGTGACAGCGAACGTCGGCACCGATATCAGCCCCTCGCGCGGTGGAGCGGCCGTGTACGTCGGGGGAGACGGCTTCACAGTTACCGGTAACGTCCTGTCCGGTCGCGGCGATGCCGGCATCCGGGTCTCGGCGACGGCTACCGGAGCGGTGACCGGTAACGCTGTGAACGGATTCGACGATGACGTTGTCGCACCACGCGGCCGCAAGCAGGTGGTCGTCACCGGCAACGCGTGACCTGGACCGAGGAGGCCAGCCTCGGGCATCGATTCACGGCACGTTCATCGAGCGCCGCCGCCACTCGCCAGGCGTCATGCGGTAGCGCCGGCGGAACAGCCGTGCGAAGTACTCGGCGTCGGCGAACCCGACGCGCCGAGCGACCTGACCGACCGTCAGCGTCCCCTCGCGCAACAACCGCGCACCCCGCTCCAGCCGCAAATGCTGCACCCAGGTCATCGGCGCCGCACCCAGGTGACACCGAAACAGCCGGCCGAGGGTCGTCGGGCTCACTCCGGCGGCAGCGCAGAGATCGGCCAGCTTAAATGACCGGTGGACGTGCCCGACCGCCCACGCGATGGCACGGCGCAACGTCGGTGGCAAATTCGGGTCGTACTGCGGGGCAAGCCGACGACGCGCGGTTAACACCTCGTCGAGGAGGACGGCACCGATGTGCCGGCCAACCATGGCGGTCACATCGCCGCGCCCCCAGTAATGCGCCGCGAAGGCGATGAGCAGTGCCAGGCCGACGCGATCACCGTGTCGGAGTTGGAACGGTACCTGCGGCAGCGCCGGAAGATCCTGTCGATGCGAGCTGTCCCACAACGGATCATCAGGCGCGTGGGCGACGCGCAGCGTGACCGGCACCGCCGCATCGTGTCGCGGAATCAAGTGCACGGTGCTGACCAGCAGCGGATCGTTGCGGGCCGGGCGATATTCGACGTGATGCCCCCACGGCATGCCGATCAGCGAACGAGGGCCGACCTCGTAGCCGATGCCGTTCACGACGATGTGCCCCGTCCCGGAGGTGACCAGGCAGTAGGCGCGAGACTGGACGCCGTCGTACGCCAACCGGTCCCGCGTCGAGATCAAGGTTGCGTCGGCCTGCGCGACGAGCGGGAACCAGCCTCGCGCATCGACCACTGGATCCAGCATCCCGGTGCAGACCTCGGGATGAGCACGAACTGTGGCGCGGTTCGGGCTCGATGGGCTCATTCAGGTGACCTCTCACTCCAGATGCCATCGAGTCGGGCGAGCGATTCGTCCAGGACGCTAGGAGATGCCCCTTACGGCGGTCAACGGCCTTCGCCGGGCCGGAAGCGCAGACGCGCAGCGTACGGCCCCTCCCGTAGGAGAACGTTCGCTCAGCCGTAAACGCGTCGCGATGCGCAGTACGCCTCGTCGTCGATCGCCGTGCGGGCAGGTAGGTGCCAGCCGGCGGATCAACGCCCAAATCCTCCACTGATATCACCCATCCAATCCGTCTGGGTGGCCTCGTTTTCGAGCGTCGCCGACACGGTCCGTTTCGGATCGGTCGGATCTCGAGGGAGCGAGAGGTGGCCCGCAAGGGTGGCACATAGTTCGTCGTCACGCAGGTGAGGTCCACATCGTCATCCACTGTGACGGCCAACACCTACCGGTTCGGCAAACGAATCGAGTTCGGGCCGGCCCTGTGGTCGGTGACGTCACCGTGAGCCCAAGGTCCGACCCGCCCGGGGCCCGGTGCTCGCCCGTGCCCGTGGCGGCCGCGTCATCGATGTCGGCTGTCGGCCTGCCAATCCTTTGATCAGGAGCGGATTGTGGTCACCAGGGCGATGACAACCCGCTTCTGATCAAGGTTCACGGAGCGAGGCCGACGGCGCCCACCGGCCGGTGCCGGCACCCGGACGCACGCGCCGCGCAGGACGAGGTCGCCGCGGCCCCAGGGGTCATCGTCGGCTCGTGCTCCCGGACCCGGATTGGGTCCGGGAGCCTCACTGGCGGGCTCCCACCCGACAGCGCTGATGTGCCAGATCGTCGGCCATGTCAAAGGCTCGCTTGGTCATCACGGCCCTGTTCGTCGAGGGTCAGACGCCTGCCGAGGTCGCCCGCCGCTAAGGGGTGCACCGTGCCTGGGTCTACAAGCTGAAAAAGCGTCCTACGTCTTTGCAAAGAACTGACCGAGCCGGTCTGGACGCCGGCGCGGACAGCATCGGCTGGCACACTTGACCCACCACCACGGCACGAAGCAGACGACGAAGAACTGGCTACGTGCCCGGACCCAACAATCCCAAACCATCTCCGAGCTGCAGGCCCTGCTCGACCAGTTCCGCGACACCTACAACCAGGACCGCCCGCACGGCTCGCTCCCGCACCGTGCGACCCTCGCGACGGCCTACCCCCACCGGCCCGAAAGCCACCCCGTCCGCCGACCGATCCGGCGATACCCACGACCGGGTCCGCACCAACTGATCGACGGCTCCGGCGTAATCACCCTGCGCGTCAACGCCGCCTGCACCACATCGGCGTCGGCCGAACTCAGGTCCTGTTGCTCGTCCACGACCTACACGTCCGCCTCGTCAACGCCACCACCGGCAAACGCCTCCGCGAACTCACCATCGACCCCACGCGACCACCAGCCCACCCACCAGGCCCGAAAATGACGACAGCCGAACCCACAACCGAGGGTTCGACTGTCGTCGATGTTTGAGACATCACATGGTAGCGGGGGCAGTGTCCTGGCGCAGGACATCGGAATGGGGTGTCTCACGACATCGGAATAGGGGTGTCTCGGGGCATCGGCATGGCGTCGCGAGGCTGACCGCTGGGCGTTGGACGCTTCGCCATGTCGAAGCGACGCCTGGTCATCACTGCCGTTCTCGCCGGTACATCCCAGTCTGAGGTCGCCCGCACCTACGGGGTCTCCCAGGGCTGGATCTCCCGCCTCATGGCCCGATACCGCGAGCAGGGCGAGGCCGCGTTCGAGCCCGTCTCCCGGGCCCCGAAGACCAACCCGGCGGCGACACCGCCAGCGGTCGTCGAGCAGATCCTGGTCCTGCGCAAGAAGTTGACCGAGGCCGGCCTGGACGGCGGCGCCGAGACCATCGCCTGGCACCTGGAACACCACCACGGCGCCAAGGTCTCCCGCGCGACGATCCACCGCGTCCTGGCACGCGAGGCAGCCGTCACCCCCGAGCCGAAGAAGCGGCCCCGCAGCTCCTACATCCGCTTCGAGGCCTCGATGCCGAACGAGTGCTGGCAGTCCGACTTCACCCACTACCGCCTCACCCGCCCCGACGGGCGACCCGGGGCAGACGTGGAGATCATCACCTGGCTCGACGACCACTCCCGCTACGCCCTGCACCTCAGCGCCTGGCCACGCGTCACCGCCAAGATCGTGCTGGACACCGTCCGCCAAGCCGCCAGCCTGCACGGATACCCCGCCTCCACGCTCACCGACAACGGCATGGTCTACACCGTGCGACTGGCCGGACAGGGCCGAAAGGGCGGACGCACCGCCCTGGAGCACGAGCTGCGCCGCCGAGGCATCGTGCAGAAGAACGGCAAACCGAACCACCCGACCACCCAGGGCAAGGTCGAACGATTCCAGGCCACGATGAAGAAGTGGCTGGCCGCCCAGCCCGTCCAGCCCACCACGATCGACCAGCTGCAGGCACTGCTCGACGACTTCGCCGACGAGTACAACCACCGCCGCCCGCACCGGTCCCTGCCACACCGCGCCACCCCGGCCACCGCCTACGCCGCGCGCCCCAAAGCCACCCCCGGCGCCGACCGCTCCGGCGACACCCACGACCGCGTCCGCCATGACCGGGTCTCCACAGCCGGATCCATCACACTGCGCCACAACGGCACGCTCCACCGCATCGGGATCGGGCGAACCCACACCGGAACCTACGTCCTGGCCCTCGTCCACGACCTCGACATCCGCATCATCAACGCCCCCACCGGCGAACTCCTACGCGAGCTCGTCCTGGACCCCACACGCATCTACCAGCCCACCGGCC